>JAZQTN010000001.1:0-79685 GCA_045630825.1 Faecousia sp.
CAGAGCTTTTCATCCAGAACCGCGACAAAGCCATTGGTACCGACATGGCGGTTTTTGGTAACATCAATGACAAACTCATTGAGCATCTCATGGAATTGCTCGGCATCATAGCCCACCTGAATGAAGCCGCCGTCCGCAAGATTCACAGCCGCATATTTTCTCCACACAGATTCATCCTTGCCTCTGGGTGAATACTCCTGTACAAAAGAATCCTGAACTTTCAGCGTATCCACAAATTCCTTGGATTGTTCCTTGCTATTCATATCATAGTTGTTGATAACATCCGCTTCTGTGGAATTTATAATTATGCCACCAGAAGCAACAACATTAATTTCCTTGATATCGTATTTTTCTGTGAGACCGGACAGGGAAACCGTCGGATCTTTTTCGTATTCCTGTTTGACCTGCTCTGCAATTTCCAACAGCTGGTGGTTGGATTTCTCTCTTACAGCCGCCTCAACATCGTTTATTGCAACAGTAAACACTTCCTGCGTTTCAATTTGCGCCATCCCATTCTGGAGGATGAGGGTAAAGGTACTGGTAACGAGATAGGCAATTACAATGCAGGTGAGAAGTCTTCTCTGAAATGTATGGGCGATTCCCTCAGAAGTTTTCTTTCTGAAAAAGCGCTCGTGGCTAAAAAGAGAAACCAGGATGATGGATGCCCCAACAGCCACGGAATTACCCAACATCATAGGAGCTGTAGCACCTTTAACAAATTCAAAAGCCTGGGAAGAATCGTCCATATTAGTCAAGAAGATCAGGATCATATGGATAACTTCACACACCACAGCAATACATATGCCGTAACCCCAGGTAGGCTTTTTGTTGTCAAACATCAGCTTTCGCAAGCCTGCGGCCATAAAGCCCGCGAGAATGGTCGCGACGGTACAAGCCAGTCGGGTATAGGTACCTGCGCCCCAGCACACGGATAACCAGCGGTAAAGGCCGCCAATCAAACCGGAGATGATGCCTGCTGGTGCGCCAAAAATAAGTCCTGCGGATAAAGGCGCGGCATCACGGACGTTCACCACCGTACCCGACCATTCCACACCATAGCTTGAAGCAAAGGCGGAAACGCAGCCGAACAGGACGCCAATGATCACCTGTTTTGTTATATACGGCACTTTCTTTGCTGGGGTATACTTATCGATCAGGTAAATACTCAACACAAGAAAGCAGTTCAGCAACACCGGAATAATTAGTCTCATGCCAACACCTCACTATGAAAACAACGCACAAAATGCCTGAACCGCATTGGAAATTGCATCACCAATTACTCCAATCGTTAACAGTAAAATCATGTACAAAAGCATACTACCTTTGCTGATAGACTCTCTTGTTATGCTGTAATAAAAATTAAACTGTCCCTGGAAATTATCTTCACGATTTTGGTTCCATTGATATGTGATGACATCCTCTGTCTGATAATCCGAAGGAAGATACGCCTTGTAGAGATTTTCTTCCAATCGGCGAATGCGGTAGCAACCGGCATCGTTCAATTCATAATTTTCATCAATGGAAATCGTAATCGCCGCTTTATTAAGCTTTTGTCGGTGAAACATACCGATACGGGTAATCTCCTCCGGCAAAAGTCTCGATTCATTGATGCGGATTGAATAGCCATACTTCTCCGCCACAACAGGTGTTGTGATCAAGTCGCGCAGCCGTTCCATTGCGTTTCCCACATTAACATAGGGCTTGAATATAACATCCAAAGATTTATGCGGCATACGCCAAATGAAATAGGCTTCCTCGTTGTCAAGATACGGTTGTAATTCCTGCAGATCAACACGAATCCGCGTTCCGTTAGATAACGGCTCTGCTTGGAATCTCGTAGTACTTATATGTACGATGTCTACGGTTTTGCCGTTGTAAGCAATTTGTGATGTCTGCTGATTTTTCTTGTAGTCCACAATGCACGCAGCGCTGAATATTGCCTGCAGTATTTTTGTATCCCCAAAGAATAGCGACACATCTTCGATTTCTTCGTCCAAAACCGGGAATGGCACATACACATTGAGTGCCTTACATAACTTGATGCCACGTATGTGGATAGCGATGTCTACAAAGCTTTTGCCCATTGGGTTTAGCCAGTCGTTAATGTGAATCGTGCTTGTATCCTCACCATCTATCCAAACAGCCCAGCCATCATCAGCAAATTTTCTTTGCTTTTTGGACATTACAATCCCCCCTTATGTTAAAATCTTCTCTCCGGCTACATATTTCGCCGTTATGCTTTTCTCGTCCAATCCCAGATAAACTGCTCGTTCCATTCGCTCCGCAAGATTCAGGCTCTGCGGATGCGGAAGCACGCTGTCATCCATGACAACCGCGTCAAATTCATAGCCTCCTTCAAAGCTGCCCACTTTTCCGAAAAAAGCGCCGCCACCCTTGGTGGCAAGATAGAAGGCTTCCGGGAATACCAGGGGCTTGACGGATTCATCCACCATTCGGAAATACATCTTGGATACCTGAATCGCATCGGTAATGGCTCTGAAAATGGAAGCGCTGTGTCCACCGGCAATATCGCTGCCAAGGCCAATATTAAGACCTAAATCCAAATACTTTCGGATTGGTGCAATACCGGAAGTTAGGTTCATGTTGGATGCTGGGCAGTGGGCAACAAATACACCATTTTTCCGCATTAGTCCAACTTCTTCATCGGTTGACCAAACACAATGTGCCATCACTGTTTTGACATCAGTATCAATATCATCATTTTTCCCAAAGAGGTCATAGTCATTGTAGCCATCTCCATAGAAAGGATCATCCGGACGGAGGAATTTAACAAACTCAATTTCGCCTTTGCTTTCCGACAAATGAGACTGAACGGGTATACCGTAAGCCATCTGTATCTCCCGAAGCTCCTCCATCAGCTTGTTGGTGCAACAAGGAATAAAGCGTGGCGTAAGAATGGGCTTGGTATTCTGAAACTTGTCCTTTATTGCATTGATCCACCCGAAGGTGGTGTATGCGGAGATATCTGCGCTGTCCTCAGTAAGCGCCTGGCTTGCTTCTCTGTCCATATTCACTTTGCCAACAAAGCTGACCAGACCGCTTTTTTCCATCAGCTTCATCAAAAGCTCAGTAGCTGGCCGGTGGCGAGTAGCAAAGATGCAAGCTCTTGTGGTTGCACCGTTTTTTAAGGCATCCACGAACATGCCATATGCTTTTTCAGCATATGCAAGATTTTCATATTTCTCTTCTTCCGGAAAGGTGTACTGATTCAACCAATCCATCAATTCCAGATCCATACACATTCCGCGGAAAGCGTATTGCGGAGCATGGGCATGAAGATCTACCATACCCGGAAAAATCAGCGCATCTTCGTAGTCATAAAGCGTCAGGGAGGCATATTCTTCGGGCAAAGCATCAAAAACACCTTTTGAAACACCATCTACACAAACCACGTAAGCATTTTCATGCAGATCAAGCGCATTTGCAATTTTTGTTTGACAAATATTTCCTTTAATAACAAAACTCTTTTTCATAGTTTTATTCTCCTTGTGTCGACCACAAGAGGTTCGTGTTTATGCCTTCTTCGCAGTGATCAGCCTATGTAAGGACACGGCCGCAAGCAGTAGAACAAACAGCGCCGCACTGGCTTTGTGAATGATGGAAAGAGCAGCAATGCCATAAACTTTCATAATTACAATACCGGTGATCAAAGCGATACCGTAAAATACTCTCATAACGATTTCCAGTGCAGGAATTTTCCAATCATTTTTTGTTAAGACAGCATATGCAATCAAAACCAAAGCGCCGATTACAGAAATAGCAATATGCGCGGCCATGCCGGTAACTCTGAACAAGAACAACAGAACGCTGATAAGCAACATGATGGGAACAAAAAACAAATCTTTTTTCACAACAGTTTTCTCCACTTCTTAGTTGATTTTCAAGTTCTTCTTTCCAAGCTTGTCAAGAGCAAAGAACAAGTATCCGACAACGACAAATGCTGCAGAAAGAATGCCGATCCACATAAGAACGCCGGAAACACCCTGCGTATCCAGATTCACAAAGAAGTAGGGGTAGATTAGCGGCGTGGTTGTCGTAGGAATCAAAACAGAAGCGTCAAACTTCAAAATAATTGCCTGGATAAGGAGGAATAGCACATAAACAAGTGGGAACGCAATGGAAACAATCGGATAGTACCACTTGCACTTTTTGCGCTCATAGAACAAGAACCAGTCTGCTATGTACATAATGGGAAGAACAACGTGGAAGCACAGGCTGCCCACACGCCAGTTTGCCTGGGGATCACGGCCTTCTGCGCCAGCAAGCATAATGTTAAACACCAAGAAGGTCAAAAGGATTCCAAGCATTCCAATAAACTTCAGAATGGGCGCAGCAGAAACATAGCTGTCTTCTTTTTTCTTTGCCGTTTGAATCAGCGCAGTCAGCATAACACCGATGCACAGGAAATTGCTAATATTGGTGAAATGGACATAGAAATCCCAACGGATCAGGTTGACGTTGTCAAAGATTCCAAGACACGCAACACAGCCTACAAGACCAAGGGTGACATAGATTGTCTGATAAATTAATTGCACTGTTCTGTTTTTGATCATGATTTTTCTCCTTATTAAAGAAATTTATGTTTATTTCATTTTTTCTTAATGACAAATTAAAACCTTAACATCCGATGCAATGCAAATTGCCGTTTTACAATTTTGGAATCTGACCTGTAAAACGGAGCGGGACCTTCGCATTCGGCATCGCAAACTGTCATATCCGCACGAATTGCAGAATCGTAAATTAATCTGCCGAAAAAAGGGATTTTAATCTTTGCCAAAGGTGTTAAAAACCTTGCGTGATATTCCACCTCAGCAGCAAAAGAATACAGGGATGTATTTCCGGTATGGGTTGCAAGAAGTGCGGCAGCTTCGTACTGCGTAGGCTTTTCCGGATTCTGAATATACAGCCTGTCGTGATCGCAAAGGGTATAGCCAGCTTTTGGGTTCAGAGCCTCGATGAAATTCGGTAATCGTGCCAGCTTTTTGGAGTTTCTGCGAGCACTATACTGCTTTACAATTTTCTTATAATGCTCCGGGACATTCAGATAGCCATCTTTTGCGAAGGCCGCGATGTGTGTGGTATAAAGGTTAGCCACAAGATAGGCGCCTTCAGATCCTGCATTGATGAAATATCTGCTCAAAGCCTTATGATGGCGCTGCCCACTTTGTGCTACTACTCGGTTTATTTCGCTATCCAACATCCTTCTGGTTTCCTCTGAAGGATTTTCCATACATGTAAACAATACGCCGCAAGCAAAAGAAATAAAGGAAATTGTCACGCCGGGGGTATCGCCGTCAGCTGGGGAACCGTCTTCCGTGTCGTGCTCCTGCTCTCTGAATTTTAACAGACTGTATGTATAATCCGTCTCATTGGGAACGGCAAAGAGGAACCAATCATCATAAAATTTGCTACATTTCAGCTGCCTTCCCTCTGAATCCGGAAATTCAACAATACCTTTTTCTGAAAGTATGTCAGACAAGGATTTGTATATCAGCCAAAACCCATCCGCTGTTTTCAAAATATCGGATTGATTTATGTATCCTTCTGACTGCAATTGCCAAAATGTTTTAGGCATGTATTTTTCATCCATCATCTTTGCTCGCCTCTCAACCATTGATTTGCGTGACCGGATACCGCAGATTTCAAGGAAAAGTCCCTCTAATCTCGGAGGATTAATTTCACATAGACGCACATCGCAACCAAACTTTTCCGCATACTCCTGTGCTGGCTCCTCTGTGAGGAACGTCTTCACATCAGCATAAGGATATGCGTTTTCTGCATTCTCTTTCAACGACTGCAGCATAATCGGTGTATTGTGAATACATACGATGGTCATATATGTTCCTTCCAACTCAGAAATACCCATCCAATTATATATGATAACAAAAGGCGCGTTACAAAGGTGTTACACAAAAAGCAAAAGGCAGATTTTTTCTACCTCTTGCTTTATCATTTATTCTGATGACCATGTATAGGTTTTTCTTAATGCCTGCAATCACCGCAATAACTGCTTCGATGACTGTGTAAAAATACAAATTAATACCCCCCTGTTACAATAAACCTAATATATCCTGCGCTACAAAGGTGTTACATACGCAAAAAGGGCGGCAGATTCATAATCTGCCGCCCTTTTGTTATGTCTTAAATTGAAGCATAGCGCAAGTTTCTTCTGCCCAGCTATACTGTGTCATATATTCACCACGAAACTGAGGCTTTCCGGTTTCCAGGAAACTGAGATAATCGCATTTTACTAAGTTGGTATCAATACGATAATAAGGCGTATCATGTTGAAGAACTTCCTCGGCACAAATCACTTTCAGCGTATTCTTCAAATCCAGTACGAGCTGCCGAAGGTAAGCCGCATTCTTGGTATCATCCGTATCCTCGGGGAATAAAATCGTGCAAATTTGTTTTGCCGTCATGCCCGAACCGTTGCGATCAATCAAAACCGCCAACAGTTCTTTTGCTTTCTTTCGTTTGAAAGGAAGGCTCTCCCCGTTATGAAGCACTTCGAAATTGCCAAAACACTGGATGGTGAGCAGTTTTTCTGTGTCCTTGACTCCCTTGATATGGTCAATTTCCTTCTGTACCGCTTCCGGTGTGATCGGCTTCATCAGATATCCGGATACATGAAGCTGGAAAGCGGATACAGCATATTCTTCATAGCCTGTACAAAATACGATCTTGCAACGGGGTTGTAGCGAAAGCAGTTTTTCAGCAAGTCCCAAACCGCCGATACCGCGCATATTGATATCAAGAAAAGCGATATCGACCTGGCTTTCTGTTGCGTATGCAAGCGCTGCAGAGCAAGAGGAAAACGCCTCTACCATTTCAATGTCAGAAGATACGCTTACCGCTTCCTGCAAAGTTTCCAACATATATATCTCATCATCAACTGCGATTGCTTTCATACTGTCACTTCCTTTGGGATCATAATCACTGCTTTGGTGCCGACATCGGGCTTGCTTTCCAGAATAAGATCACCGTCTACCATCGCTTTTAGCCTTCCCCGTATGTTACGCAGACCCACATGCTTTTTCTCATCAATGGGCAAGCTTGTATCAAATCCTATGCCGTCATCCTTTACCTCAACGCAAAAATGTGTTGGTGTTTCATAAGAACGGATCACCACCGTTCCACCTGTTTCAAGACGCATCAGACCGTGCTTGATCGCATTTTCTACAAGGGGCTGAACGGATAGTGCCGGCAGAATAAACTCTGTTGTTTCAACATCATATTCGATGTTCATATCCGGGAAGCGAACTTTTTCGATATTAACGTAATACTCAATGTGTTTCAGTTCTTCTGTAAACCGAATTGGTGTTATGCTATCAAGCTCGCTGAAGTTTCCTCTCAGGTACAGGCTGAAATTCCGTACCAATTCGTGTGCTTTTTGCGGATTCTTCAGGCACATGCGTTCTATGGTGCCAAGGGTGTTGTAAATAAAGTGTGGCTGGATTTGGGAAAGCATGATCGCTACACGGCTTTCCTTCAGTTCTGCTTCCACAATATTTTTTTCGGCTTCGAGCCGGCTTCTTTGCAATTCCAATTCTTTCGCTTTCTCCGCTGCATTGATACTACTGGGAATGATTCTGAGGACTACGACCATCGTTACAGCAAACAGAACAATAAAAACATATCCAGAGATAACTCCGCCTTTCCAAATGCCCAGACCTGTCATAGCTAGATCGACACCGAAAGCAATCAGCGGAAGAACTGCGCCAATATAGAGCCAATTACTTTTGTCCCTTTTACGGAAATATTCTTTCAAAAGGCACACAAGCAAGAGCAAATTCACGATCAACTGCGCAAAGGCCCAATAAAACCATGTATCATAAAAGAACAGATCTGTTATCACCGGAATAACAAAAAGCAGTGCATCTACCGCGCCCAGGCAAATGACAGCGATCATGCCCGTCTTTTTGCCGGCGTGCAGGAAATACACAATCCCCATCGACAGAAAAAGCATATAAAATATCATTGCGCTTCCCAAGATTGTGGTATTGGAAACAATGGAGTCGTTCCAGAGGGAAACGCCGCTTGCGCTGTAAGTGAAATAGGTGCCGGCAAACAGGATCACCATACCAAACAGCCAAAGAAGCCTGCTGTTCTTGTTGTGAATCAATGTAGAAAACAATGCAATACCAATCAGCACAAGCGCGACGATCATAAAGAAAAGTCCCGTGTTTCTTTGGAATTCACCACTTTCAAGAACGCCTTTTTCGAAATCAAGACCGGACCAAAAAGCCATATTGGACAGCAGATCATCGATCGCAGTTTCGTTTCCAAAGTTATGGGGATTATGAATAAGGATCTCAATCGGCTCTTCGCTTCCGCTTGTAAAAGAATGGGCTGACCAATACACACCGCAAGCAGAACGTCCATATAAAGGATTTTCTATATCCATTACATAAGGTTCATTTTCGCCCTCGTAAAAGGTCAAACCGATATGGTCTGTATAAAACGCGATCGGCATATCACCGCTATAAACGCCAATATATTCGCCGTCCGGTGTCAGCATATGGAAATTACCGTGCAAGGTGACATCACCTTTTGTCGACGGAATATGTTTCCCTTCCACAATCTCTTGCCACGGACCGTCAGCAATACGATACTCACCATCAAAATACACCTGTGCAATCAAAGCCGGTACGGCTTGATTACTGGTTGCATTACCACGCCACAGCAGCATAATGGCTAAAAGAAGTATAAATATTGTACCAATTGCTTGTAAATGTGAATGTTTGAATATGCATAATTTGTTTTTTATTTTAGGCATTTGCTTAGCCTCCCAAAAACAATCGTCTGCTTTTATCATCTCTACCCATGGAATCTAAATCGTTTTGCTTTCACATATGGCTTATAGCACAAACCTCTTGTGAAAGCAAATTGCTGCATATCAATCGTAAAGCTCCTTTATTTTAACATTTTTTACGCTAATATACAAGTAACGATTATTCTTTGCTGGCCAACGCATAACCAGCTGAACACATCATTTCCATTTTTGCCATGGTATCCACAAAAAATGCTGTTTTTGCCGGGATTTTCTTCAAAAACCGGCAAAAAGCCACGTGTTTGCAAAAGAGGAAGATTTACTTTTTGAACCACCTGTGGTAAAATCATCTTAGCAAATTTGAAGAATGTTTTTCCCTAACGAGGAGATCTGTTATTATGTACGATGTATTTATAAGTTACAGAAGAAAAAACGGTTTTGCCGTTGCGAAAATGATACGCGAGCTTCTGAAGGCAAGAGGCGTCGCCGCTTTCGTCGATCTGGACGAGCTCAAAAGCGGTACATTTGACGATAAGATCATCGACGCTATCGAGTCTACGCCTACCTTCGTCCTGATACTTACTGCCGGAGCTCTTGACAGATGCGGCGAACACGACGACTGGCTTTCTAAGGAAATCAACGCAGCCGTCGTATCGGGACGGAATATAATCCCTGTTATGTGCGATGGGTTCGATTGGCCGAAGCAGTGGGGAGATGACATTCCTGACAACATCAGGCTTTTGTCAAATTATAGCGGCGTTGTAATGAGTTATGATTATGTCGATGCGATGATTGATAAAATAATCGGCTATGCAAATGGTGAAAGTTCTCCCTCCGCAAATGCTACCCAAAAATCTTTGAAAGTGGTTCAGACAACTGATATCGACGGATTCTTCAGCGAAGGGTTAAAAGCAATTGACGATATCATCGGCGTGGACTTTGCTTTCCACGCAGGTTCCGTCTGGCATCAAAATGTTGAACGGCTCGAAATTCTCAGTACACTTGCAGATGCAGGCAAAAAAATACGCATCATTGTAAATACAGCCGAAGTCGCAGATTCAACCAGCAAATATATGCGCCACAAATTAAAAAAATATCTTGGTTTTGATGAAGCGATCGAATCGTGGAGAAATTTTGAGGGTATGTATGAAAATGTTGAGGTTAGAATTTCAAGCATTCCTTTGATGAGAATTTACTATTCTTTTAATATGGTCAATCCGGCCGAAAACAAAACGAGAATAAAATTCTATACCCACGGCAACCCCAGGATTGACTTGAATTATGCCCAAAATTTTGACGCCTCTGATGCAGCATACAGGCTATATAAAGATGAATTTGAATTCCTTTGGGAAAAAGCAAAGTAAAACTTAATATTACAAAACAGTAATGTTATTTCCCCCTCGCTGTTTTCTTTATGATTTACTTTTGCCCAAGTTTTGCTATAGCGAGCAAAAAAGGAGGGAGCTTCAATGCGTTTTTACGACCAAGGAATAAAAAAAGCCATCACCTTCAGCTATGATGACGGCGTAACCCAGGATTTCCGGCTCATCGAATTGCTGAACAAATATGGACTCAAATGCACATTCAATCTTAACTCCGAGCTGTTGTCCCAGCGGGGTATGCTGATTCGGAACGGTTTGCGCATTTCCCACTACAAGGTCCATCCCGAGGATGTAAAAGACCTATATGACGGCCACGAAGTCGCTGTACATACCCTGACCCACCCACACCTCACCCAGTGTGATAATGCTGAGATCATCCGCCAGGTGGAAACTGACCGCCACAACCTGTCCGATCTTGTAGGCTATGAGGTAGTAGGCATGGCGTACCCCGGCGGTGGTGTCAACAACGATGACCGGGTTGCGGAAGTCATAAGGCACAACACCGGCATCAAATACTGCCGGACCATCACTACAAACAACAGCTTTGACCCCCAGGATAATCTTTTCCGCTTCAACCCCACAGCATTCCATTTGGATTTTGAAAAGATTATGTCCTTGGGACAAAAATTCATCGATCTGGCAACCGACACACCCCAGATCTTCTACATTTGGGGACACTCCTATGAAATGGACTATGCTCCGGATTATTGGGTACGGCTGGAGGAGTTTTTCAAGCTCATCAGCAACAAAGACGATATTTTCTACGGAACGAACAAGGAAGTTCTTCTGTAATTTAGTGTTCCGAGGTGAATGTGATGCAAGAAACCTGCGCTCCCAAAAAAATTAGAATTCTGAGTGGCAGTGCTTTGAAGCTGATCGCGGTCATTTCTATGTTCATCGACCACATCGGCTATACACTGTGCTACACCGTTCCATTTTTCACCGTACCCCTTTTCTCCGCACTGGGTGAAACGGTAACCGTTTACTACATTCTGCGCAAAATCGGCCGGGTGGCATTTCCCATCTACTGCTTCCTGATTGGCGAGGGTCTCCTTCATACCAGGAACCGGAAGAGATACCTCCTGCGGCTTCTTGTGTTTGCCCTGATTTCAGAAGTGCCTTTCAATCTGATGTGCAGCGGCAAATTTCTTTATCACGCAGGACAGAATGTTTTCTTCACCCTATTTCTGGGCGCACTCTCCATTTACTTCCTGGAGAGTGTAACAGGCTGCCTCAAAAAAGCTGTTTTGATGCTGGCGGTATTGGTTGCTTCCATTTACCTGAAGGCAGACTACGGCGCTGCCGGTGTGATCGTTATTGTGCTGATCTATGTGCTCAAAAATCAGCCCATCGTACAGGTCTTTGCGGGCTATTCCCTGTTTTCCGGCGGTTTTGCTGCGGTGGCGGCATTCATTCCCATCAATATGTACAACGGACAGCGGGGCTTCATCAAATCCGGCTTCCTGAAATACGCCTTCTATCTGTTCTACCCGCTGCATATGTTGCTTTTGGTAGGAGTTAAACTATTGCTTAAACACCTGTAATAAAACAGCGCAGTGATTCACTGCGCTGTTTTTCTTTCAGCTGGAAACAAAAAGAAGGGACGTATGTCCCTTCTTTTTTATGTACAGTCTTAGGCGTAAATCGCTCTCATAATTTCGGGCTTGACCTCGTCGCTGATCTTCAGAATGCGAACCAGGAGCTCGAAAGCCTCATCGGCAGCACTCTCGACGGACAGAATTGCATCGTCGTGGAGAACCACATCGTTGTCTCTGTCTACATAGAAAGTAACCCACTTGAATCTGGCATTCAACTCGTTACAGGTAAAGATCACATTGGAAACCTTTTCTTCGGGAACATGCTCAAATACCAGGTACAGGGAAAGATAGGTTCCGTCTTCGCCACCGAAGAAGACCTTGGTAACCTTGCCCTGATAGGGGAACTCTACCACAGAGTCGCCTTCCTTATTGGTTCCGCAACCGAACTTCAGGTCCTTGGATTTCAGGTTTTCTACGAATCGTTCTGCGCAAGCGTTAAGCATATGATTTGCCTCCTTATTTTGGTTTATTCTATCATACCGCAGTCCATTTCCTTTGTCAACAAAAACCGCAGTGCTCCGTTACTGTTCTGTCGGCGTCATAATAAAGATAATGCCGCTCATAGGAAGTACCCATTCATTCTCCAGGGAAACAGCTCTTTCTCCTTCGAATACTTTTGTATTGGCTGTGGTGATGTTGCGGTTCATAAAAGAGATCATTTCAACATTCACATCGTCTTCCGGATACGAGAAGGATATATAGGGACTGTATGTCGGGTCGCTGATGGATGCGAAGAAATAACTCGACACCTTTCTGTGAGGCAAATCGAACTTTATCCTAACATCCAATATGGTTGGATTATTTGTATCTTCCCGGGCTGTTTCATATTTTGCAAAAATACCGGCTTTGTTGATTATTAACGCAACCGGATCTAACGCTTCACCGTTCAAATTGAACCGAACCCGCATCTGTTTTGCAAAAAACAGTTTCTGATCTGCTTCCGGCAAGGAAATAATGGTCTGCAGATCGCTTTCATCGATCAGCAGGTTTTCACTGAAAATATATTCTTCGTCCCGCAGTGATTCGTCCAGCTCATCAAGATTCCTTGCAAAGGAAATCCAAAATTCCCTTCCGGGTGCAGAATCGATAAAGTGCTTTTGATAAGACAGCGACTCCGAAAGTTTGAAATACTTCTGCTTGTCGATTGCCACCTTGCCAAAAGGAAAGACATTGTCTATAGATATTTCATAATTGAACTTCAGTCGGATATTATTATAGTACCTGGGGTTTGTACGCAGAAATGCGGATACCGCGCTGGCAATTTTCGTTCCGTAAGAGGCAGATAGAACGCCGTCAACCAAGCCGTTTTTCTCATCTTCTCCCAGTTTGACCATGCCACTCTTCAGCAGGTATGAAACTGCCTGATGCACGTCATCTTCTGTATACGCAATCGGCTTGGACGCAAAACCGTCGCATATTTTATTCAGGGTGTTGTCATAGTGTTCGATATTAATCCGGTATCCCTGATATTTAAGTAATTTTTCGATCTGTTCCGGATACTTCGCCAGTTCCTGCTCAGAAGGCGTTTCAAAGTCCTCTGTAAAAATGAGCGTTATTTTTTTGTTGTATTCTATGGCTTCGCATATCTCCCGGAACATCGTGTCCTTCTCATCGCAGCAACGAGCAAGGCAATCTTTAGTCAGTATAACGATGACATCCTTTGCGCGTCGGACAGCTGCAAGTATTGCCTCCAAAAACTCGCCGGAAGAAAGGGATTCAAAATCATAAAAAACGGAATACTTTTTGCTTCGCAATGTCTCGTACAGCAATTTAGCCAACACATCTGCACCTTTTCTGCGATAACTGATAAATACATCACTATCGCTGATCAAAAGCTTTTCAGGCATCGTTTTCACATCCCTTCCCTCAATATACCCTTACTTTAGCACAAAAGGGAATATATTTCAACAACATCTCCCTATTTTCTGCTTTTTCGTTTCCGCCTGCAAAATATATTGAATTTTCCAACTCGGGAGATTAAAATAAAGAAAAAAGGGGGCGCAGCTATGCCGACAGAAATCAAGCCGCAATATGAGAATCTCCACGAATACGAATTCTATCCCGTCAACTTATTGACCGAGTACCAACAGTGCATTGACGAGGGTCTGGACATTGAAGCCTACAAGGATGTGTTTCACGCCGTCTACTATCTTCCCAATGACGAAGTTAAGAAGAAGCTGGGCGATGCCCTCTTTGAAGCAGTCTGCCGCGCCAAGCTGCGGGAAAACTATCCCTACAACGAGCCTTCCGATCTGCCCTCTATCAAAGCGCTGAGAAAACCCTATACCTACGCTCAAACTGCTCCTGCCAATATGGAGGATAAGCTGTTGGGTGCGTGGCTGGGTCGGATCTGCGGCTGTATGCTGGGCAAGTCCATCGAGGGCATTCGCTCCGATGAACTGATCCCGTTTCTGAAGGAAACGGGAAACTATCCCCTGCATCGCTACATTTTGCGCAGTGATTTGTCCGACGGAATGCGGAGCAAGTATAAGTTTGACTTCGATATCTGCGTCTACGCCGACGAGATCGACGGTATGCCCGCCGACGATGATACCAACTATATGGTACTCTACCAGCAGATCATTGAGAATTGCGGCAGAGATTTTACCCCCAATGATGTTGCAAAAGCCTGGCTCAATTCCTTGCCTAAGGACGTTTACTGCACAGCAGAGCGGGTGGCATACTGCAATTTCGTTAACGGTTTCGCACCGCCCCAGTCCGCTGTTTATCAAAACGCCTACCGGGAGTGGATCGGCGCCCAGATCCGGGGCGATTATTTTGGCTATATCAACCCCGGCAAACCGGAGCAAGCCGCAGAAATGGCCTGGCGGGACGCCTGTGTTTCCCATATCAAAAACGGTATCTACGGTGAGATGTTCGCCTCTGCTATGCTGGCGGTAGCCTCTCAGACAGACTGTATCCGGGATATTGTTCTTGCCGGTCTTGCCGAAATTCCCCACACCTCCCGGCTCTATGAGGCGGTAATGTCTGTGGTGACCGGTTTTGAAAACGGCGTACCCAAGGAAGATTGCTTCCGTTCGATCCACGAAAAGTATGACGAACATACCTCCCACGGCTGGTGCCATACCATTCCCAACGCAATGATTGTGGCCGCAGCTCTGCTCTACGGTGGCGGCGATTATGCAACCTCCATCTGTATGGCGGTGGAAACAGCTTTCGACACGGATTGCAACGCAGCAACCGTGGGCTCTGTGCTGGGTATGATTTACGGCAGTTCCGTCATTCCCGAGTACTGGACAAAGCCCATCAACAACACCCTGCATACCTCCATCTTTGGCATCGGTACTGTAAAGATCACTGACCGGGTAAAGATAACGCTAAACCATATCGGATAACAGGGACGGAAAAACCGTCTCTGTTCTTCATATACATGAATTTCCAATTAAACAAAAGATGCTCTCTGTCCCGCCGGCAGGAAACCCCATATAGATTGACACTGTCGAAAAATGTGATATAATGATAAAAACTTTCTATGGTGGAGGATTTTATGAATTTTGCAGTTATTTTAGCAGGCGGCGTAGGTGTCCGTATGGGACACAAGCTACCGAAGCAATATATTGTTGTCGAGGGCAAGCCCGTTCTGGTTCACACGCTGGAGCGTTTCCAGGCCTGCGGATCTATTGATAAGATTGTCATTGTAGCAAATGAGGTCTGGCGGTCCGATATCACGGGCTGGTTGGAGCAATATGGAATCACAAAATTCCTGGATTTTGCCGATCCCGGTCCTTCCCGGCAAGACTCTGTTTACAGCGGTTTGACCGTGTGTAAGCAGTACGCCACCGGTGAAAACGATGTTGTTGTGGTGCACGATGCCGCACGAGCATTGGTAACCCCGGAACTGATTGCCACTTTGGTAGCCGGACTTGGAGGTTATGACGGATGTATTTCCGTTCTGCCCATCAAAGATGCCATTTTCTACAGCAAGACCGGCGATGCCATCGATTCGCTGGTAGACAAGGCGACAATCTTCACCGCTCAGACCCCTGAGTGCTTCTATCTCCTGCCCTTCTGGCAGATCAACCACGATGCAACCCCCGAAGAGCGGGAAGTTGCTGCCAGCAATTATGAAATGGGCATTAAGAACAACTGGAAGATCCACATCTGTCCCGGCGATGAGAACAACTTTAAGCTCACCACCCCTGCAGATATGGACCGTATGATCAGCCTGCTCCGCGCCGGAAAGGCATAAAGCCCTTTCTTCGGCCCATTAAAAGGAATGTATTTATGATCAACCGTTTTTTATTGATCTTCGCAAATATTTTTCCTTTTCTGTTGTTTCTGCAAATGCTCTGGGGAGGCCTCCTGTAAATGCCCCCAGCCATTGATCTGGCTTACGCATAGTCCCCGCCACCTGACACAGATGGCCAAATGCAAACACCGCAATCAAAGGCAAGACCACATACAGCATAATATCTTTGTGCTTTTTTTGTAAACAATTGTGGCGCAATAACAAAAAAGCGAGGTGAAAATTCACCTCGCTTTTTATTATTTTATCTCGTAAATCACATAGGCTTCGTCCTGGTATACCAGGTCGCAGCGGGACAGGTCATTTTTGCTAGCAAAGGAATACTGGTCTGTCGCCTCCAACAGCAGGAAGTCCTTGGTGCCCTCCAGCTGTCTGTTGGTAGTCAGACACAGCCACGGATTGAACTGGATGCGCCCCGAATCGCTGAAATAATGGACATTTACGAAGCGTACCGCGCCGTCAGACATCTCCGTAATGATATTTCCGTTCCAGAAGGTAGCGTAGCCCCGCTCGTAACCGTTCTCCACCAGGAAGTCAACCACCGGCTCCAGGGTCTGCGTGATCTCCCGGTCCTTAAAAACAAGGCCCTCATACTTTTGCTGAAATTTTGTATGGTCGAGGAAATAAATGCCGTTAACGATTCCGTTCAGGAAGATGATTCCTGCCGCCGCGATTGGCAGCGCCCGGCGCATATTGATGATCGGCACGTCCTTAGGCTGCTCACAAAACGTCTGGACAAAAACAGGAATAAACCAAACCACCACCGGGGTAAAGTAGAGCACAAAATAGTAGTACTGGCCGAGAACGATAAACACCAGCAACATCACCGCCAGATAGCTCAGGAAAAACACCGCCGGCATCGCTCTTCCCATATTTTTATGCTTCTTATACTTTCTAACGCCGGAAACAGCAACGAAAATACTGGCAACAGCAAGGAATACACCAAGAACCGAAAGGATGCCCAGCAGACTGATCAGCTTGATCTCATCCCGGAAGCCGAAATGGTGCATAAAGCCGTAGGCGATGTCCTTAAACTGTCCGGCATCGATTAGACCGATCATATTTTCAGAATAGTCACTGAAAACATACACATTTGCCAGAACCTTTGTGTTGATCAAGAATCCTGCAAAGAAAAATACCGCACTACCTAAAGCATTAAGCAAATAGCTCAGCCGTTTTCTTGTGTGCTCCGGATCCTTGTTCTTGCAGACAAAATCATCCAGCATATAGTAGACAAACACAGCCAGCAGGATCGGCGCATGGGTCATCATCGCCTGCCGGATACCGCCGAGACCGCCCAGGAAAGACAGCGCCAACAGACAGCCCGTTCTGACGATGAGCCACCAGCTGCTCCTGCCCTCATTCTTTGCAAATGTCAGGCCTACAATAATCAATGAAATCGCAATATGAGGTACATAATAGCAATTATACAGTACGATCCGACCATAGCATACACTGACCGGCAGCAGAAACAGTCCTGCACTGATGCAAAACACCTTTCTGCCAAGCCCCATACATTTTGTAAACACAAAAAACGCGCCTACGAGGATAGCCTGCAGGATCAGCGCACCAACAAAACGCACCATATGCCAATCGCTGAAGATCATAAACAGCGGCGTATACACCAGCTGGGTATTCACCACCCGCAGTTCGGTAGAATAGCCCCAATCCTCTGTTAAGATTCCGCCGGTCTGTGCCAGATGGTTGGACAGCACCAGCTCGCTGGAAGCATCAGAATCAATGCAGGTAGCCGTGGCATAAAAGGTGAACACCACAGAAAGTGCCGCGCACAGAACAAGAAACAGCGCATAGGGTTTTATGCAGTTTTTGATTTTTTGCAGCATAGCGGGTCTCCTTTTCAAAACTTTTTACCCCAAAATATCGGTATCAGCGTACCACATCTACCCTGCAAAGTCAAGTTTTGCTGTCCATATAAAAACAAAGGCAAGTCTTACCGACTTGCCTTTATTTTGCTTATTGAATGGGCTCAAAATCCGCCGCGCCGTGCTTGCACAGGGGGCAAATAATGTCATCAGGCAATTCCTCACCCTCATAGACCCAGCCGCAGATCTTGCATACATAGCCCTTCTTACCCTCAGTCTGGGGCTTGGGCTTTACATTCTCCAAATAGTAGTCATAGGACATCGTGGGCTTGTCTTCCATCACGCGCGCCTCGGTAATGGAGCAGATAAACATGCCGTGGGTATCGATATCCACAACATTCTCAACCTTCAACGACATAAAGGAATTGATGTGCCGAGACAGGAACCGCAGGCCGTTGTCGCTGCGCAGCTCCTCGAGTCCCGCAAACTTATCCGTCGTCCGTCCGCTCTGGAAGCCAAATCTCTCAAATACGGAGAAGGGTGCAGTGGTATCCAGGCAGTTGACATTCATCACGCCGGTCTGCTTGATGACGTGGTAGGAATAGTTCTGCTTATTGATGATAACCGCCACCCGGTTGGGGGTGTTGGTAACCTGCGTAACTGTGTTCACAACAAGGCCGTTGTCCTTGGTTCCATCGTTGCTGGTTACCACATACAACCCGTAACCAATGTTAAACAGCGCGGACAAATCGTTCTTGTTGGCAGTAGCATCCTGTTGGGCCATATACTCCCGGCAAAGCTCGTTGGCCATCGCCTCGATCTGATTTCTGCTATCCTCATTCAGTGCAGACAGGATCCTCACAGTGGTATCGATAAAGGTCAGGTTCTTGCTGTTTTCCAGCATAGAGCGCATCACCTTTGCGGCCAGAGGTGCCCAGGAACCGTTTTCGATCAGACCCACAGTGCGATTCTGGAAGTTCCGTTCTGTCAGGTGGTGAATAAACTCCTTCATAAAGGGGAAGACATCCGCGTTATAGGTGGTGGTTGCCAGCACCAGCTTGTTGTAGCGGAAAGCATCCTCTACTGCCTCAGCCATATCGCAGCGGGCAAGATCATTGACCACAACCTTGGGGCAGCCCTTTTCCCGCAGCTTTTCCGCCAGCAGTTCCACAGCCGCGTAGGTATTTCCGTAAACAGAGGTATAGGCAATCACAACGCCCTCACTCTCAGGGCGATAGCTGGACCAGATATCATACAGATTCAGATAATAGCCTAAGTTTTCTGTCAGCACCGGGCCGTGGAGGGGGCAGATAATGGAAATATCCAAACCCGCTGCCTTTTTCAGCAGTGCCTGAACCTGAGGGCCGTACTTACCAACGATACCGATGTAGTACCGGCGGGCTTCGCAAGCCCAATCTTCCTGCACATCCAAAGCACCGAACTTGCCAAAGCCGTCGGCGGAGAACAGCACTTTGTCATAATCATCATAAGTTACGATAACCTCGGGCCAATGGACCATAGGGGCAGTCACAAAGTGCAGAACGTGCTTGCCCAGACTCAGGGTGTCACCCTCGCCTACCACAATGCGGCGATCAGCGTAATCTGTGCCGAAGAAATTCTTCATCATCACAAAAGCCTTGGCGGAAGCCACCACCACCGCCTGGGGATACAGACTCAGGAAATTATGCACATTGGCAGAATGATCCGGCTCCATATGCTGCACCACCAGATAGTCCGGCTGCCGACCTGCCAATTCACGCTGAATGTTATCCAACCATTCATGGGTGAAATTCTGATCCACCGTATCCATCACGGCAATCTTCTCGTCCACGATCATATAAGAATTGTAGGCCATTCCGTTGGGGACCACATACTGTCCCTCAAACAGATCCACCTGATGGTCGTTAACACCGATGTACTTAATATCGTTGGTAATAGTCATAGTCATCTTCTCCCTGTTTCATTTTCTGGCATCAGTATATGCCCTAATTTGCGGCCGTTCCGTGATAAAATCACAAAACTTCTATGTACCGCTTATTTTTTCCAGTTTTTCCTTTTCTATAATCTCGATACTGCCCCGGGTAAGGCGCACCATACCCTCGTTCTGAAAATACCGCAGCATCCGGGTAACCACCTCCCGGGCTGTGCCCATGTGGGCAGCGATTTTCTCATGGGTGATCTTCAAGAGGGGTGTCCCTTCCAAATTCATCTCTTCCAGCAGGAAAGCTGCCAACCGCTTGTCAAAACTTTTCCACATAATCTGCTCCATCAGCCACATCAGCTCGGAGAAATTGCTGCTGAGCAAACTCCTGGAATAATTAGATACTGCCAGAGATTCGTCCACCAGATTCTTAAAAAGGCAGGCAGGAATACTCCAGAATTCAGTGTCCTTTTCCGCTTCGATCATCACATTGAACTGCAGATCCGGCATCACACAGGAGGCGCTGAGCAGACTCACATCGTACTCAAACAGCCGACCTATGGTTACCTCACGGCCGTCCTCCGAAAGGATGTAGGCCCGCAACTGACCGGACTTGATCAGCACCAAGCCAAGGCAGTCCGCACTGCTGTCGTGAATGTGAGCGCCTTTTTTCACACTGTGAAATTCAATTACCTGGGCGATTCTATCTTGCTGCTCGCTCGTCAGCTTGTCCCAGACGGGAAAGTAGTTTTTGTATTCCATTATCTACACCGCCTTGCTTTCCATACATTATTTTTATTATACATCGCAATTAGAAATTTGTACACTTTTTTCTTTTGGTGATTTTGTTACAGAATGGAAACGCAAATCCGGATATACTAAAGAAAAAAGAAAGGAGCTGACTTTTATGGCAGCTATCAATATGAATCATCAACAATTCCAACAGGCAATGAACGAGGGAAAGGTAATCCTGGTGGACTATTGGGCACCCTGGTGCGGCTACTGCCGCCGGATCGGCCCTGCCTACGAAAAGATCGCTGAGGAGTATGGCGAAGAAATCATCGTCGCAAAGGTGAACATCGATGAAGAGGTGCAACTGGCGCAAACCCAGAATATCGACGTTATCCCCACCCTGATCCTTTATAAGGACGGCAAGGTTTTGAACTCCGTGGTAGCACCCGAATCCAAAGCCGCTATTGAAGCATTTATCCGTGAAAATCTGGGGTAATCGCTATGACCTATGATATGATCATCATCGGCGGCGGACCGGGCGGCTATACCGCGGCGCTATACGCCGCAAGAGCCGGTCTGAAAGTGGCGGTACTGGAAAAGCTGTCCGCCGGCGGACAGATGGCGCTGACCACCCAGATCGACAATTACCCCGGGTTTACCGAAGGCATCGACGGGTTCCAACTGGGCGAGCAGATGCAACAGCAGGCCGAGCGCTTTGGTGCGGAAACGATCCTTGCTGAGGTTACCGCCACCAACCTAAAAGGCACAATTAAAGAGATCATCACCACCGAGGGCACATTCTACGGTAAAACTGTGGTCATCGCCACCGGCGCCGACCCTCGGGAGCTGGGATTTCCCGAGGAAAAACAGTTGGTGGGCAAGGGCGTCAATTACTGCGCCGCCTGCGACGGTATGCGCTACCGAGGTAAGACCGTTGCGGTCATCGGCGGCGGCAACACAGCGGTAGCCGATGCCTTGCAACTGAGCCGCATCGCGGAAAAAGTCATTCTCATTCACCGCCGGGATACCCTCCGGGCAACCAATGTGTACCACGCACCGCTGCAGCGCACCCCCAACATTGAATTCCGCTGGAACAGTCAGGTAGTGGCATTTCTTCATGACGGCAAACTCACCGGTTTGAAGCTACGCGACACCCAGACAGGAGAGGAATCTACCCTCGATTGCGACGGCGTCTTCGTCAGCATTGGACGCTCCCCTATCACGGGTCTTTTTGGCAACCAGCTCTCTCTGGACGAAGCCGGTTATATCATCGCCGGTGAATCCACGGAAACCAGCATCTCCGGCGTATTCGCTGTAGGCGATGTCCGGACGAAAGCCCTCCGGCAGATCGTTACCGCAGTATCCGACGGTGCAATGGCCGCCCACTACGCGGAAGAATATTTGGCAAGTCTATAAAGAAAAGCACCCGCTATGCGGGTGCTTTTTCACTGCAGCATTTTTCTGCTTTCTTTTTTCATTTTGTAAAGTTCTTCCGTGGCCATACGCACCTTGGCGACAGGAGTATTGCCCCTGGGGAAGCAGTAGTACAGCGCATTACTTTTCTTCCGTACAGCCCCTACCTTCCTTTAGCAGAAGACAGGGTTTTTTAATTAATTTAGACTAAAGTCAATAGTGCTCTACTAATTGTAGCTCGCCATCAATGTATTCGTAGGTTAGTTTCTTACCGCTCAAACATTCATCAACTAAATACACTGCCTCATCATAAGATACCACATCAGCATAGTAGTTGATAATTGCTTCGCGGGAAAAACCTTGATTGTGAAATGTTTTTATTCTTTCATAATCATACCTTGCCGTGCCATCATCAAATCCCTCTATTCCTTCATTGAAGCAGATATCCGCACAAATATCCTCATTATGTCCTAGATTAGTTAAATGCTCATACAAATCATATACAGACAATATTATGTCTTCGTTGTCATTACGATATTTTTGAGCCGCCTCAATTGCCAATTCTTTCTGTGTCTTACTTGATTGCTGATTTGTATTTGATGCTTCTTGATAGCATTTTCTGATTGTTTTCGTGTTTCGAACGCTTAATGCTCTATTTAAATTGGTTGCGGTAAATTCTATTGCATATCCGTAATGGTCGTTTACAATCAGTGTTTCCGGTTGATTTTTGTATTTAAAATGCAAGTGCCAGGACCATTGATCTCCACCTTCGTACCATGTTATTTTCATTCTATCATTTAGGTCGCCGGAAATAATTTTCACCTCATCGCAGGTCGTATCACCATTACCGTCTGCAAAGTTATAGACAACCCCTAAATTAAAATCAACAATCCAATAAACATCATATGCGCCGCTTTTATTCTTATACGAATACACTCCCGTATTTCCTTTTTTTGCCGTTTCATAATCATTCGTTGAATAAGAAACACGAATACCTGTTTCTTGGTTTGCCGTAGGTCTCGTTGTCGGTTTTATACTTTCCGTCGGTTTTGCCGGTGCCTCACCAGGCACAGTTGGCTTTGTTGTTGGTGCTGTACTTTCAGTCGGTTGAGTTTCCGTTTCTGTGCTTATCGTGGCTTTTGTAACCACTTTTTCTTTAATGATTTCAAAAACTTCACAACGGATTTTCCAAGAATTCATCAAAAAAACTTTTGATGCCTCTTCGGTAATATGCACAACAAGAGTATCTCCAGCTTCTACATTGAGTTCTTCTTCGAATAGGAAATTGAGATGTTCTCCTGCGTGGCAGTTGATGCCTAAAATTGAATCAGGTGCATACTCAAGCACAAGGAATTGTACAACCTTCCCTTTAACATTCTTCCCGTCGTTAAGTGCGCTCTCGAATGATTCCGCATTGTAATAGTCTATTGTGTAATTATCGCGAGTAACTCTCGCTTCACACCCTATAAACAAAAAGGCGGTTGCAAATAAGAGCAGTAAAAGCAATACCTTCTTCATTTTTCTTCTCCTTCCTAACAACACCATTTTGTATTTTATTGCAGCGTTCTTCTGCTCATCTTTTTCATTTTATACAGCTCTTCAGTAGCCATACGCACCTTGGCGACAGGAGTATTGCCCCTAGGGAAGCAATAATACAGTGCATCCTGATTGCCGATGCAGATAACATCTGCCTTTTCGTACCAGTAGTAGTCGGCGTACAATCCGTAACAAGCTAGCGGACCTTGCTGATAGTTAAGCTTTCCGTCGCAACCGGTAAGGTTGAAGCCCTCGCTGTCGTGGCGCAGATGACCCTGTCCCACCGTATAGAATGCCTTGAAATCTACGATCATACCGATGTCCACATCGTCTTCCATCTTATATGTGCCGCTCTCCAGCTCAGCGCGAACCTGCGCCCGTTCCCAGGCGTACCAGTCCGGAATATGAGAAAACTCTGTTTCCCCCTCCAAAGCCCGCAGAAAGCCTCTGGTGGTCAATTCCCACTGCTTGCCGCAGTTGTGGCAGGCAAGCAAAATGCCCTTGCCCTCCATTTCGCCCTCGGCGCCGCAATGGGGACATTTATAGAGGATTCGCTCCAAACCGTCGGCCCGGAAATCCTCCGTAATTTCAATACCATTTTCCTGCTGCCATTTGAAGTTGTCAAAGGCAAATGCTGCATCCAGAACTGCATCCAGCTCTGCTACGGTCTTTCCCTTGATTTCTTCGGGCGTCAGCAGACATTTTACCTCGGCGCTGACCTTAACTTTCCGCTTCTGCAGCCCATTGTACAGCGGATCCCGGGAAAATGCGCCCCGGGTAGTGATAGACACCACCGGCACATTCAGCTTCTTTAACAGTACGCCCATCTTCCGGGGCAGCGCCGTGGCTGTTCCGTCAAAGGAATAGCTGGCTTCCGGGTACATCAGCACACTGGCTTTCTTTTTCTTCAACAGATACTCCATATCCCGGATCAGGGTGATATCACTGACAAATTTTTGGGTAGGAATACAGCCCAGAAGCCGCATCAACCACTCCTTGCCCACAAGGCCGTCGCTGGTGCAGACGATGCCGTAGGGCTTGGGGTAAAAAATCCTGGACACGATCATCAGGTCGATAAAACTGGAGTGATTCATCAGAATCAGGCAAGGCACTTTCCCCACTTTCTCCATACCCTCAGTAGTATAGGAAAACTTCGTTGCCCACAGGTCGAACACTGAAGCGACCCGGATCACCGTATGCAACAGAAAGCTGGGCTTGCGGGGCAAGCGGTGCTTCCCCTTAGGCAGCGCTATTACCTTTTCATAGGGCAGCTTGCGTGTCCTGATCTTCATTCGCTCACATCCTCAGTGCTTTGTGCAATTTCTTCAGCAGCGGGGGCAGCCACAACCTGATTTACGAACAGATTTTCCGGCTTATGCCGGCGGAAAGACAGAATCATCAATACCGCCACTGCAGCAATACAGCTAATCGCTGCCAGCATCTGGCTGACCCGGAAAGGTCCCCAGTAAAGACTGTCTGTCCGCAAGCCCTCGATGATGGCGCGTCCCAAACCGTACCAAGCCGCATAACCCAAAGCGATCTGCCCGTCATATTTGCGTTTCTTCGACAGAAAATGTAGAAGAATAAAGCCGGCAAGATTCCATATAGACTCATAGAAAAAAGTGGGATGATGGTATTCCCACGCATTGGTCCTGGTGTTGAACAAGCCCATACGCAGGAAGGAATCCGTAGTTGCGCCAAAGGCCTCCCGGTTGAAGAAGTTGCCCCAACGGCCGATACACTGACCGATCAAAAAGCCCAGCGCCACCAGGTCCAGAAGAGCAGGGATTTTGATTTTCTTAACAATGCAATGCACCACAACACCGATAGCCGCACCGATGACGCCGCCGTAGATAGCCAGACCGCCTTCCCAAACAAACAGAATCCGAATA
Organism: Faecousia sp.; assembly: GCA_045630825.1. Lineage (GTDB taxonomy): Bacteria > Bacillota > Clostridia > Oscillospirales > Oscillospiraceae > Faecousia. The sequence continues at coordinate 25,359 of JAZQTN010000001.1, forward strand.
GGATCCAGACGGTACTCCTCCCACTTAAACGCGCAGTAATACAGCCGGGCGCAAACTACTGCCAGTGGCACGATCCAGATGATGCCATCTGTCAGGTCATTTTCCTTGATGCCGAACTGCTTGCACCGTTTCCAGGCATAGATCACCGCCAACAGCAAACCTGTGGCTATCAGCAAGCCGTAGATATAGATGGTCAGCGGTCCCAATTTCAAGAAGCGGGAGGGGTCAAACTCCAGATTCAGCGCCGGTATGGCAATTCGGGAATATTCGTAGTTCATAGGATAACCTCCTTATGCTTATCTGCGGGGCTGGATAATCGACAGTGCACAGCGCTCTTTTTTCACAACTTTACGCAAAAATTCGCATATGTGCGCCCCGGTAACCTCGGCATACACCGACGGGAAACAGAAATAGTCAAAATCTGACAAACGGTAGGCACACAGACGAAAGCAAGTGGAATCGAAGCTGTCCAGATCCCGGATTCTGCGACCCAGAGCGCTGCGCTTCATTCGCAGCAGGTCGGCTTCAGGAATACCGGCCTCCACCAACTCCTCTACTCGTGCCAAAATGGCGTCGCGCACAGCATAAGCATCCTCACTGTCTCCGCCGCAGGTCAGCAGGGCGCAGCCGTCCACGGTTTCGAAGCCGCCGCCAAAAGAGGAATCAATTAGCCCCTGCTCATACATCTGCAAATACAGCCGGGATGACTCGCCGAACAGCGCCTCCGCTGCCAAATCGCCAATGATCTCCTGCCGGATGGCTTCCACACCGTTGCCGATGCTCTCGCACTTAAAGCCCAGCTGGAAATTGGGCATCGCCACTTCCATTGGCATAGTAACCTCGTCCTGATGGCAGGTCATATCCTCCTGCCAGGACCGCAGCTTGATGCCGGCTTCCTTTTTCTCATAGCCCAGCACCTCCCGGGCCGTTTGCAGCACCTGCTCCGGCTCTACATCGCCCACCACGCAAAGGACCATATTGGTGGGGGTATAGAACGCTCGATGGCATTCATTCAGCAGCTCCGGCGTAATTTGCCGGATACTTTCCCGGCTACCCAAAATAGGCACGCGAATGGGATGGCTGCGATACATCACACCCATCAGATTCTCAAACACCCGCTCCGGAGAATCCTCACTCATACCGATCTCCTGATCGATAATGCCGATCTCCCGCTGCACGCTTTCTTCCGTAAAATAGGGCGTAGACACAAATTCCAAAAGCAGCCGCAGATTCTGTTGGAAATTTTCCGTGCAGGAGAAATAGTACGCTGTCATATCGTAGCTGGTAAAGGCGTTGACATTGGCGCCCAGCGCCGCAAATTCCGCCGAAACATCCCGGTCCGGCAGTTCAAACATCTTGTGCTCCAGAAAATGTGCGATACCCGCCGGGGCTTTGATCTGCTTGCCCTCCAGCAGAAAATCGGTATGGATCGAGCCAAAATCCGTAACAAAGTAAGCCAGTTTTCGGGAGAATCCCGGCCGTGGCACTACCTGCACGGTCAGACCGTTTTCCATCTTGCAGGAAAATACGGTTTCATTCAGCTGTTCGTAGTACTGCTGTCTCATACGCCCACCCCCTGCAAGAAGAAACTGGAGTGAAGCTTAAGGGTTTTGGCTGCCGCCACAACGTCCGGGATCTTCACAGCCTGCACCGCATTCCGATAATCCTCCACAGTCAGGCCAATGCCGCTCAAAGCAGCGGTAGAATGATAGCCTTCAATAGAGCCGGGCGAATCGTGAACAGTCCGCAATCCAGACAGCACCGCCTCCCGGGCGGCTGTCAGTTCCTCTTCGGTAATATCACCGGTCTGACAGGCGTTTAGTTGACATAATATCTCATTGCGCACTGTTTCCTCCTGCTCGGCATCAATGCCGGCAGACACAGTGATAATGCCCTTCGTGCCGTAGTAGCCAGAGCCAATGGAATAGCACAGCGACATCTTCTCCCGGACATTCATAAATAGCTTAGAGGTCATGCCTGCGCCGAAGACCGTATTCAGCAGCTGCATCGCCGCAAACTCTTTCGTCCGGTTGGTAATGGGGGTAACGAAACCCATACAGAGTTTGCTCTGGGTGATCTCCATTTTTTCCCGGGCATGCCTGCCACCGGCATCGTGAAACGGGGTCTGAGCGTTCAGGTTTACATAACATCTATCAATCCCCGCCAACATATCCTTCAGTAACGGAATAATTCTCTCCGGTGCAGCCGAGCCCACATAGAACAGCTCGATCCGACTTTGGCGTAAAATGCGCTGATAATGCTGATACAGCGCTGCGGCATTCACCTTTTCCACGCTTTCCTTATCCCCCAGACGGGGAATTCCAAAGGTATCTTCGGCGCACATTGTCTTCAGCAGTTGTGTACCTGCGTAAACGCGCTTGTCATTAAGTTCCGATTCAATAGTGGAGATGAGATTTTTCTTCTCGCTTTCCACAAAATCCGCGAAAAATCCCTCGCCCTCCATAACCGGCTCCAGCAGCAGCTGCCGCAGGAAATCCACCATCGGCGCCAGAATTTCATCGCCGCCCATCGCATACCGGTCTTCCATAAAGCCGCAATACAGGCCTGTGGTCTGGTAATCACCGATGCGGCGTACCAATGCGCTGACCGATGCGCCGTACAGATCGTCCAGATGCAAAGTGATGGCGCGAAGATCGGGATACTGCTTTGTTCCCCGCAACAAAACTGCAGGCAGCAGCGCATTCATCGCCGCCTCTTCCGCCGCCATGGGCCGGACCAGCTGAAAACTCAGGCAGCCTTGCTTAAATCGGCTGTCTGCAAAGTAGCGGAGCGTAACCCCCGGAAAAAGTTCAAAAACCTGAATCATAAAAAGCTCCTTGGCTTGTAACAAGCAAACATAGTGTCCTTATTATATATCAATTTTCCCCAAATAGGAAGAGCTCTAAATAAAATTATCGGTTTTTTCGGTTGCGAATTGAAGCGCAATGCGGTACAATGAAGGAAAGTTTGTTCTTAGGAGGGATCCGTGCCATGGCCTGGCTGGAAATTACCATCAATACCGCTTCTGCCGGCGTGGACGAGATCGCCGCCACACTGACTGCCAATGGTTTTTCCGATCTGCTCATCGAGGATCAGGATCAGTTCGAGGATTTTCTGGAGCAGAACCGCGCCTACTGGGATTATATTGACGAGCAGCTGCAGCAGCAGTTGCAGGGTCTGTCCCGGATCAAGCTGTATCTGGAGGATACCGACACATCAGGTCTTGCCCGGCTGACTGCTCTGACGGAATCTCTTTCCCTGCCTATGTCCGTGACACCAATGGCCGATGTAAACTGGGAAGAAAGCTGGAAAGACAATTATCCCGCCGTGGAAGTAGGTAGCCGCCTTGTGGTACTGCCTTATTGGCTCAGCGCCGATGATCACCCGGGTCGCCTGCCGGTGATTCTGGATCCCGGTTTGACCTTCGGCACCGGTGCACACCCCTCCACCCAGATGGTGATGCGGGCAATGGAAAAGTATGTAGCGCCCGGAAGCCACTGCCTTGATCTTGGCAGCGGCAGCGGAATTCTGTCCATCGCTGCTCTGCGGCTGGGAGCACAAAGTGCCATCGGCGTGGATATCGACCCCAAAGCTGAGGACATCGCCCGGGAAAACGCGGCTTACAATCATTTTTCCGCCCCGGAGTTTACCGCTCTTACCGGAAATGTTACCACTGATCGCCCGTTGATGACCAGGCTTGCCGGTCAACACTACGATGTGGTACTGGTGAATATCGTTGCCGATGTGATTATCGGTCTTGCCCCCGTACTCCCCTCTTTCCTGACGGAAAACAGCACACTGATCTGTTCCGGAATTCTGGATACCCGCCTTACCGATGTAGTTTCCGCATTGGAACAGGCCGGGCTGACTGTGCTGGAAACTTTCCAACAGGAAGACTGGCGGTGCGTTACTGCAAAAAGGAGAATCCTATGATCTTACCTTACCGAGCACGCCGTGTGCTGAAGCAAATACTCATAACGCTGCTGGCGCTTGCCCTGGTTGGCACAGCAGTGCTGCTGTGTTGGTTTTTATGGCTGCACCGCTATGTAGTCTACACCCAGGACGGCGTCATCATTGATTTCAACAAGCCTCTGGAATATCAGCAGGGTGAAATTTCCACGCCGTCTGAGCCTCTTCCCACCGTCAACATCCAATACGGCGAGCCCGAGGATCCCAGCCAACCCCAGACCGAACTGACGCGCTTCAGCGGCTACTATGTAGCACTGGACACCCTACTGTCCGATTTCGATACTGTGGCCCAGCAGCTGCAGCAGCACCCCTCCGGAAGCACTATACTGTTGGACGTAAAGAGTGTGTCCAGCTATTCCTATTTCTCCACAACCGCCGGTATCCGTGCCACCGATTTTGACACCACCAAGCTGGATGCGCTGATCGCAGATCTGCGTAAGCAGGGACACTACCTCATTGCCCGGATCCCCGCCTTCCAGGAATACCGCTACATTCTGGCAGACGAAAGAAGCCGTGTTCCCTACGGTCTGCCCAAAGCAGGCGGTAATGGCTCCCTGTGGCTGGATGCCGAAGGTCCCTGCTACTGGATGAATCCCGCCGCCGACGGAACCATGTCCTACCTGATTCAGACCATCACCGAGCTGCGCCAGCTGGGCTTCAGTGAGGTGGTATTGGCTGATTTCCGTTTCCCCGGCACCGACAAGATCAGCTTTAACGGCGACAGACAGCAAACACTGACCGACGCCGCAGAAAAACTGGTGAGCACTTGCGCTACCGACACCTTCTGCGTATCCTTCACCCGTACCAAGCCGGATCTTACCCTCCCCGAGGGCCATTGTCGGCTGTATTTGGAGGGTGTTTCCGTTCTGGACACGCTGGCATTTGCCGAACAGTCCGGCTTTGAAGATCCCGCCGTCCGTCTGGTGTTCCTGACAGACAGCGGAGATACCCGTTTCGACGAATTCTGCGTTCTCCGGCCTTTGGATATGGCCCGTGAATAAAATTAAGGGCGTGTTGCTCAGCAACACGCCCTAGCTCTATGTAATTTACACAATACCCTGTGCCATCATAGCATCGGCAACCTTCTGGAAACCTGCGATGTTTGCACCGGCAACCAGATCGCCTTCCATACCGTATTCCTTGGCAGCATTGTAGGAATTCCAGTAGATGTTCTTCATAATCTGCTTCAGCTTGGCATCCACTTCCTCGGCAGTCCAGCTGTAACGCATAGAATTCTGGCTCATTTCCAGACCGGAAACAGATACGCCGCCGGCATTAACAGCCTTGGAAGGAGCAACTACGACGCCAGCCTTCTTCAGGTATGCCATTGCATCGTTGGTAGTGGGCATATTGGCCACTTCCACATAGTACTTAGTACCGTTGGCAACAATCTGCTCAGCCTCAGCCATCTTGACCTCGTTCTGGGTAGCGCAGGGCATCAGTACATCGGCCTTAACGCCCCAGGGCTTCTGGCCTGCGTAGAAGGGAACGCCGAACTTGTCAGCATAATGCTGAACCTTGTCGCGGCCGGATGCACGCATCTGAAGCATAAAGTTAATCTTCTCTTCGGTGTTGATGCCGTCCTTGTCGTAGACATAGCCGTCAGGACCGGAGATAGTCAGCACCTTGCCGCCCAGCTCTGCGATCTTCTTGACAGTACCCCAGGCAACGTTACCGAAACCGGAAACAACAAAAGTCTTGCCCTTGATGGTATCGCCGAAGGACTTCAGCATCTCATCAACATAGTACACAGCGCCGAAGCCGGTAGCCTCAGGACGGATCAGGCTGCCGCCGTAGGAAATGCCCTTGCCGGTCAGCACGCCTTCGTATGTATTGGTCAGCCGCTTGTACTGGCCGAACAGGTAGCCAACTTCACGGGCACCCACGCCGATATCACCGGCAGGAACATCGATGTCTGCACCGACATACTTATACAGCTCGCTCATAAAAGCCTGGCAGAAACGCATAACCTCACGGTCAGACTTGCCTCTGGGGTCAAAGTCAGAGCCGCCCTTGCCACCGCCCATAGGCAGGCTGGTCAGGGAGTTCTTGAAGGTCTGCTCAAAGCCCAGGAACTTCATAATGGACATATTGACGCTGGGGTGGAAACGCAGGCCGCCCTTGTAGGGGCCGATAGCGTTATTAAACTGGACACGGTAGCCGTAGTTGACCTGTGCCTGACCCTGATCGTCCAGCCAGGATACCCGGAACTGGATCGCACGGTCGGGAGCAGTCATACGCTCCAGAATTGCGTTGCGGCGGTAAGCTTCCTCATTGCGCTCAATAACGGGGCGCAGGGAGCCAAGAACCTCTTCTACGGTCTGGTGGAATTCTTCCTGACCGGGGTTCTGCTCAATTACTCTTTGGATAATTTCATCAACATAGCTCATTATAGGGCACCTCTTTTCTCAGAATGGCCTAATTCTACCAGATTTGGCGAGAGATTGCAACACCTTTTTGCAATTTTTCAGCTTGTCTCTTGCATTTTCTTGCAAACTGAACGAAAAAACAGCCTGAGGGCGGCTCATTTTTGCCGCCCTCAGGCTTTCCTCATTCATTTTCCTGCAACGCTTAAGCCTTCTACCAGCACGCTGGGAGCACCGAAACGCGCCATACCGGGCAGCTCCAGATTGGACGCCACCGCCTTAATATTTTTCAGCAGCTCATAGAAATTGCCTGCCACGGTAAAGGACTTGACCGCCGTGGTCTTTTTACCGTTTTCAATCATAAATCCTGCGCTCTGCAAGGAGAAATCACCGGTAATCGCATTTGCGCCGGCGTGCAGGCCGCTCAAAGAATTGATATATACGCCATTGCTCACCTTCTGCAGCAGCTGCTCCTCCGTCATGTCGCCGGGAGCCAGATACAGGGTAAAGGGACTGACCTTCACCGCGCCGGCATAACCCGCCTTAGAGGCATTGCCGGTGGTCTTTCCCCCGGCAATAGCTGCCGTCTTCAGGTTATACAACAGCGTTTTGAAAACACCATTTTCAATCAAATTCTTCTTATAGGTAGGAGAACCTTCCGCATCAAAATTCCTGGGCATCGGTGCCTGAGGATGGAAAGGATCATCCACCAGCGTTACAAGATCAGATGCGATCACCTCGCCCTCTTTGCCGGCCAGCTTGCTTAAACCCTTTTGGGCCGACTCAGAAGAGAAGATGGATGTGTAAGTCTGCAGCAGGCTACTCATTGCCTCGGGGTCAAAAACCACCGGATACTGACCTGTGGGTGCCACATCGCCTCCCAGCTTGTTCCGTGCCGTCTGCGCTGCCTTTTTTGTCAACGCATCGGTATCGATGGAAGACATTTTACCCAGCTTGACCTGATAGTCATTGGCTTTTTCCTGCCCATTGGTAACCACGGCCACAACCACTACACCGGCCAGATTTACCTGGCTATGCAAGTCAAGCCCCTTGGAATTATAGATTGCGATCTCACTGCTTTCCGCAACGCCCTGCGTCTGGCAACCATCCACCACCGCAGGATCTGCTCCATACAGTTTTTCCTGTGTAGAAAGCACCGTAGCTATGATCTCCTCGGTTGTAGGCAGTTCATAGGAACGATCCTCCACCGGCTCATATACCTGACCGCCCTCGCAGAGGAACACCTGCTCCTCCGCCTCCAAAACAGAGGCATTGTCCGCAGCCTTTTCTACGATTCGTTGCGCCTGTTCCGGTGTCAGCGCCTCAGTGGAGGCATAGCCCATTTTACCGCCGACGATGCAGCGGAAACAAACGCCACCCTCGGTGGTACCGGTGAACTGGTTAATTTCGTGCTGAAATGCACTGACGGAGGTAGACTGGGCGCACTGATAGTAAAGCTCGTATTCTTCAATGCCCATCTGGGCGCACGTTTCAATTACGATCTGCTTGAATGCTTGAAAATCCATTGCAACACCCTCCTTATCTGCCGCCCACGGTAATAGAAGATACCCGGATCATTGGCTGACCCACATTGGTAGGCACACTGCCGCTGGAAGAGCCGCACATACCCTGACCCATATCCAGCTCTGCGCCAACCATGTCAATATTTTGGATAACATCTGAGCCCTTGCCTACCAAGCTCGCGCCTCTGACAGGCTCACAAATCTTGCCGTTACGGACGATGTATCCTTCATTGACAGCAAAATTAAATTCACCGGTTACGGGGTTGACCGAGCCACCGCCCATCTCCTTGGCATACAGGCCGTACTCGATGGAGGCGATGATATCCTCGTTCTTATCTGCACCCGGAGCAATATAGGTGTTGGTCATACGGGAAGTGGGGGTATAGGCATAGCTTTCCCGGCGGGCATTGCCGGTGGATTCCATACCCATTCGGCGGCCGTTGAACTTGTCCACCATATAGGATTTCAGCACACCCTTTTCGATCAGCACATTCTTTCTCGCAGGTGTACCCTCATCGTCGATGTTGATGGAACCCCAGGCATTGGGAATGGTGCCGTCGTCAATAGCAGTAACCTTTTCATTGGCAATCTTCTCGCCCAGCTTTCCGGCAAACTGGCTGCGTCCATAGGCAACAGAGGACGCCTCCAGAGAATGCCCGCAGGCTTCGTGAAAAATAACACCGCCAAAGCCATTATCAATGGCTACCGGCATAACACCCGCAGGGCAATACCCCGCACCGGCCATGGTAACCGCCTGCTTTGCGGCGTGAATACCCACCGCTTTGGGATCAATGGCATCAAACATCTCCAGACCCATTCTCCGTCCGGGAGAGCAAGCGCCTGTCTGGGTCTCGCCGTTCACCTCCGCCACGGCAGAAATGGCAATTCGTGTGCGGATCTGGCGATCCTGCGCATACAGCCCCTCTGTGTTTGCAATGAGAATATTATGATCCACATCCATCAGATTTCCACTGACCTGGGTGATCGCTTCACTGTATTCCTTGGCGGCAAAGTAGCCCGCCTTCAGGATATCCACCTTTTCCCGGTTACACACAGAACTGGGGACGATCTTCACCGGATGGATATCGCCAAATGTGCGTTCGCGCAATACAATATCGATACCAGCCGTACCCTGTCCCAAAGCTTCTGCTGCCTGCTGCGCGCAGCGTAGCAAGCCACTTTCCGTGGTATCAACAGTAGTGGCCATAACGCTGCGCATACCCTTGTACACCCGGACCGCCGCACCGGCAATAACCCCATCTCTAATAGAGTCCACCTTGCCCGCAATCATAGCAACATTATATTTGACTGTGTTTTCAGAAAAAATTTCCGCATAATCACCACCGGTAGAAACTGCTTTTTGCAGCACTTTCCGGCAAACATCTCTGGAAATCATCAACATCCACTCCTTTGGCATATTTTTTCTATAGCTTCAGTTTATCAAAACTTCGCTGCGATTGCAACGGTCCGAACAAAAATTACATTTCTCTTTACTTTTCATAAAAATCTGGTATTATTATGGATACAAGCAAGGGGGATTTATTATGAAGATAAAGCAGTTGTTCACGGCAGTCTTCTGCCGCATCAAAAAGCTGTTTAAGGCTAAGCCCAAGGCCGCAGAGCCGCAGCCTGAAGTGGAACCGAAAGACACGAAAAAGAAGAATGTAATGCGGATTGTATATTTTACCCTTTTTGGTATTTTCTCCGCCATTTTCATTTTCAGTGTCATTTATATGATGGATTATTTCATTGTGTCCAAACAGAATATGAAAAAATATAACGAGCTCAACGACGGCAAATCCCAGATCGAGGATATTCTTGCCAATACGCCCACCAAGCCGGACGGCTCTTTGGATATTGACCCGAACAAGGATTATCCTTTCGATGTTTCTTCTCCGATCCTTCCGGAATACCAGGCAGCGTATAACGCTAACAATGACCTTGCCGGCTGGATCAGTATTGATGGTACCGTTATTGACTATCCTGTTATGTATCGCCCGGCAGAAAAGGATTATTATCTGCACCGCAATTTCTATGAAGAGTATGAAAAGCGGGGCCCCGGCGCTATTTACATCCGGGAGAAGTGCGATCCTTTCAAGCCCTCTGACAATGTGGTTATCTACGGCCACTATAAGCAAGACGGCTCTATGTTCCACGATCTGCACGGCTACTACTATGAATCTTTCTGGCGGGAGCACCAGTTCATTCGGTATGACACCATCTATGAGCACCATACCTACCAGATTGTCGCCGTGTTCAAGACCGACGTTGCTTCTGAGGATTTCTTCCCCTACCACAGATTCAACGATGCAAAGAATGAGAAGGAATTCAATGACTTTATCAGCACAGTGAAGCGTATGAGCTTCTATGACACCGATGTTGATGCCGAGTACGGTGATAAACTCATTACCCTCTCCACCTGCGAATACACTTTGGAAGAAGGCAGGTTGGTGGTCATCGCTAAACAGATTTCTTGATCACAAAAACACAGCGGGGATTCCCGCTGTGTTTTTTTGCGTTTATATCCCCCACGGGGGCTTCAATCGCCTCCTCTGCAGCTTTATAATGGATGCATAATCTGCAAAGGGGGTATCTCTTATGAAAATGTCCCAAATCAAAAAATTGGTCTTTACCGCTGTGTGCGCCGCTCTGTGCGTGGTGCTTCCTATGGCGTTTCACACCGTGCCCAACGCCGGAACAATCTTCCTGCCGATGCATATTCCTGTATTGCTGTGCGGTTTGATCTGCGGCTGGCCTTTTGGTCTGGTCTGCGGTCTGATTGGCCCATTCCTTTCCGGCTTTTTCACCGGTATGCCCCCAGCGGCGATGCTCCCTTCCATGATGGTGGAGTGCGCTACTTACGGACTGGTAACCGGCCTGATGATGAAATTTCTGCAAACCAAATCCACTGTAGCTGACCTGTACATCAGTATACTCACCGCAATGGTGCTGGGCCGCACCGTTGCCGGTCTAGCCAAGGCGCTGATTTTCACCCCCGGCACAGCGCCCTTTGCCTGGGTAACCACTTCGCTGGTGGCCGGTATACCCGGAATTTGCATTCAGCTGATCGTGATGCCCGCAGTGGTATTCGCCCTGACCCGGGCTCGGCTGATCCCCGAACGCTACACAAAGGAAGGGATCCAATGAACAAGTCCGACATTATCGCATTTTTCGACCGGCTTGCGCCCCAATGGGATGCGGATATGATCCGGGATGATGGTATCATTTCCCTGATTCTGGACAATGCCAGCATTACCGCCGATAAGCATATTCTGGACGTAGCCTGCGGCACCGGAGTGCTGTTCAGCGATTATCTGGACCGGAATGTGGGCTCCGTTACCGCAGTGGATATCTCCCCCGAAATGGCAAAGATCGCCAAAGATAAATTCCCCGGAGTCAATGTGATCTGCGGCGATGTGGAAACTGTAGATTTTGGTCGGAAATTTGATGCCATCGTGGTATACAACGCCTTTCCCCACTTCCCTGATCCGGAAAATCTGATCCGTACCCTCAGCGATCTGCTAACCCCCGGCGGTATGCTGACGGTGGCCCACGGTATGAGCCGTGCCGCCATAGACCGGCATCACAGCGGCAGCGCCTGTAAGGTTTCCATGGGGCTGATGCACGAGGATGAACTGGCAGAGCTTTTCTCCCAACATCTCACCGTTACCACCAAGATCTCCGATGAAAAGATGTATCAAGTGGTAGGCAAAAAACAATAAAAAGGACGCCCAGTGGGCGTCCTTTTACATTTTTGCTTTAATCAGTGCGATCAGAATATCTCCTGCCACAACTCTGTCCTCCGCTGTGAAGCCAACTGCAAAGTTGTCAGAATAGAGAATCTGGGTGCTGGGCGGAAATTCCTCATCGCCGGCCCAGACCAGAATCTGCATCTTGTAGTCGCCGATCAGATCAAATTGATAGCCCGCATCGCCGTGGTCCACCGCAGTACCGTCCAGCTTTTCGCAGGCGTTACGGAACGCATCCAACCGGAACCCGAAAGCAAACGCCGCCCGGGTCAGCACCCGGCCGGAAAAGGGTTTGGCATAGGTCTCACCCCAGGGCATTTCCCGGAATGTTTTCCAGGTGCCTGCCCAGCTTGCCGCTTTCGCCTCCAGCAGATAGCGCAGCAGGAATGTCTGCACCGTCAGAGGTGGTATGTCCCCACCATCCAGCGTGCGAATGGCATAAACGGGATGCGAAATAGCAAATTCCCGGTTTAGCAGGTTTACATAAAACTCCTTACCATCCCATTTCACACCGGTCTGCGCCATCATCTGCTCCGGCTGTAACTTGGCAAACCGCTCCTCATAATAGGAAAAGGGCGCTTCCTCCTTGTGATTTTCGATTTGCATATCAACCCTCCTGAACACTGTTGGGGAACAGGCTTGCGTCGGTATGGGGAATGAAGCAGGCCGCCACAAAGGAATCCATATACCCGGGATAAGTAGAAAGCTCCAGATAGGTCATATTGGCAGCCACTTCGTGGCACTTTTCCGCAGCTTGCTCGCTTACAGCCATTGCGTAGGCACCTGTCAGGCTGGAATTGCCGATATACTGGAATTTGGTGAGCTCCACATCCGGCAGCATACCGATATTTACCGCATTTTTCATATTGATACCGGAACCGATACCGCCGGCAACATAGACCTTATCAATGCACTCCACTGTCATATCCACACTGCTGAGCAGCGTATCAATGGCAGAGAAAATCGCTCCCTTTGCCCGGATAAAATTGTCGATATCCACCTCGTTGATGGACACTTCCCGACCAGTTTCGCTTTCCGTGGCGTCTGCGATCACATATCGACCCATTCCGTGCGCATCCCGCTTCACCCGTTCGCCATTCCGGACGAACAAGCCCTTGGCATTGATAATTCCGCAGCGGTACAACTCGGAAATGATGTCGATAATACCACTTCCGCAGATACCCACTACCTTTTGTTCGCCCACAACGCAAAGGGTGGGCTCCATCGTATTTTTGTCGATGGTGCAAGCCTCCACCGCGCCATCCGTTGCCCGCATACCGCAGGAAATGTCGCCACCCTCAAAGGCAGGACCGGCAGAACAAGCGCAGCTCATCAGAAAATCCCGGTTGCCGAACACGATTTCACCGTTGGTGCCCAGATCAATAAACAGGCTCATCTCGTCCTTGTCCCAGAAACCGGCGGCCAGCGTACCGGCGGTAATATCGCCGCCCACATAGGAGCCGATATTGGGCGCAAGAATCACATTTGCCAGCGGATTTACAGGCAGATCCAGATCCCCTGCCAGCAAACCATTCCAGGCGAAAAAGCTGGGAATATAGGGGTCCATCCGTATCGGGTCAGCATCTACACCCACCAGCAGATGGTTCATCGTGGTATTCGCACCGATGGAAAGCCGCAAAATAGAGTCTGTGTGAATTCCTGCGCACTGGCTCAACTTTGTCAGCAGCGGCACCAGTGTTTCCTTGACGATGGCATCTCGCAGTTTCTTCTTGCCGCCGGGCTTGCTTTGCTCAATAATGCGATTGATGACATCTGCGCCATAGCGGATCTGTCCATTACCGGAAGAGCCCTTTGCCAACAGCTTACCGTTCTGCAGATCGGTCAACACTGCGGAGACCGTGGTGGTGCCGATATCAATGGCACAGCCCACCAAGGCAGTATCCTCAGGGTCGGTGATATCCATACAGCAGAATGTGTCCTCTTGCAGTATACCCTTAACGCAGACAGAGAAATTATTCTCCCGCAGGATCGCTGCCAGCTTCACCATTACGGCGCAGGGAATTTTCACATTCTCCACACCGGCTGTGTCCCGGACAGCGCCAATCAGCCGTTCATTGTCCGGCATTGTATCATCGGGGGTGGGGGCTGACATTGTCAGCACATAGGAACGGAGGTTGTTCTCAAAATTGATTCCGCTCTCTTTCAGTGCATTCTGACACGCTTCAAACGCTGCCATTTCCTCAGGAGAGGACAGATCGGCGGTCTTCATCCGGCTTTGGTAGGCACTTGCGATGTCCGGCACAAATACGGTGCAATCGGAAGCCACTTTGCTGCAGCAACTAAGGCGCCAGCCGGCAGTATATTCCTCGTCGGAGATATGGCGGGAGGGCAGACTTTCCAGCTGTCCTTCAACAAGTTTGACGCGGCACTTGCCGCAGGAACCGTTGCCGGAACAGGGTGCGTCAATGGCCACATTTGCCCGACGAGCCAGCTCCAGCAGATTATCTCCGGCGTTACATTCAATGCTAACGGGGCTTGCGCCCTCGATTTGGAAGGTAACTTTCATAGGATAGAAATCCTTTCGCATTTGCTTATAGGGGAGGGCAAATGCCCTCCCCTATTCGGTTTGCTTATGGTTAATGAAATTACATCAGGGGCTCCATACCCAGAACGGGATGCTCCTTCTCAGTCAGCCAGTTCAGCAGTTCTTCGCAGTCGCAGGTGATGGTCTCATCAGCGATCATATCGGTGAAGTTCTCGATGCCGTACAGCTCCAGAGCGGTCTTGTTCAGACGCTCGCCAACATCGTCCTTCAGTTCCTTGGGCATCCAGACGATACGCTCAATACCGCCCTCAGCGGAAACGAACTTCTTGGAGGAGATGAAATGACGGCCGTGGCCCATATAGCCGGGAGTCTGGACACCGCCACCGGTGCAGGATGCCAGTTCGCCGAAGGTCATACCGGCGGGAGTCATACCCTTGAACTCACGGTTAACCACGATAACACCGTTGGACATCGGCTCGATGCCGCAGATGCACTCGAAGCAGCCGCAGGAGGTCATAGGATCTTCCAGGATGGAGTACAGAGTAACGGTCTCAACAGCACCGTGAGTGGCGTCGAAGATAGCCTTATCAACGGATGCAAAACGACCGGTACGCTCGTCGGTGCAGCCTTCCTTCAGGATGGGCTGGCAGGGACCGTTGGGATCCAGCTCGTTGGTTGCCTTGGCATCCAGCCAGGAAACTGCGCCACACAGACCCAAACGCTCGGGAGTAACCACGCAGCAGTGTGCCGGTGCAAAGCTCTGGCACAGGATGCAGGTGTAGTAACGGTCAACAGACTCGTCGGTCATAGAAGCCAGACGGTCATCGCGCTGGATGTAGCGAGGCATTGCGATCTGATCGCGGAACTCCTCAGCTTTGGCGCGGTCGGTGATCAGGGTGATCTGGCACTTGTCGACAACAGGCTCGACCTCGTTCATGATCATCACATACAGAACTTCCCCAAAGTCCTTCAGCCGCAGACCTGCCTCGAAAGCAGCGTTGCTGACGCGGATGCGGACCTGATTGCGCTGGCCGGTGTGCATAACACCTTCCATATAGTTGATCCAGGAGTGGAACTTACGCTCGATAACAGACTCGAAGTCCACCTGCATCTTCTTGCCGGCAACCTCAACATATGTAGCCAGGGACAACTCAGTCTCTCCGTCCAGATCGGGGCCGATAACGGTGATCTTGTGATCCTCAACCTCATCCAGCTCCTTCATAACCACCAGCTCAGCAGTGGGGTTCTTGCCGGAATAGAACTCGTTGTGCATATCAGCCTTACGGATGATTTCGCCTTCGAATGCAGCAGCGAATGCCACAGGGATGGGCAGCTCGGTAACCTTGATCTTGATGTTACGCAGTTCCAGGGACTTCTTAACGGTCTCGGCGTGGTCGCAAACGGACTCCAGTGCGCCGGGAACCTGATTCTCGCCCAGGTCGATGTCCACAACAACGGGGAAGCCCAGAGCAATAGCACCTGCACCGGCGGAAACCACAACGGAATCAATGGCGCCAAAGGTGTTGACGAATGCGGGAACGCGCTCCTTGGTGTAGGTCAGCAGACCGCCCAGATCGCCGGGGGTAACATTACCGAAGATCAGTGCCGCACGGACAGCGACGGTAACAACATGGATAACGGAGGTAACATCGTGGCCCAGAGGAATCACACGGAACTCCAGACCCATCTTTACGCCGCCCTCAGCGCACTGCTCGATGACGTCGCCGACCATAAAGGTCATAATGCCCTTGGACTGGTAGTCTTTAACAACATTGACAACATCTTCTGCGTTGTCAGCCTTACCCAGAACAACAGCAACACCGGGAATATCACCGGTAACCAGAGGCACGCCCAGGCTACGGATGATGGGATCGGGAACAAAGCCAATGCCACTTTCGTTCTCGTAGGGGTTGCCGCCCTCAACCCACTTCAGGCCTTCCAGAATCTCTGCGCCCACAGCGGTAGCCAGACCTGCATTCAGAGCCTGACCCAGATCTTCCTGGTTGGTAATAAGGCTCTTCAGAACGCCAACGCAGGCGGTCAGATCGCCCAGGGTCTTAACCTTTACGCCGGTAGCGGCATAAATGGTGGGAAAAAAGTATGCGGTATCGGGGAATGCAATGGGATGGTCAGCGCCGTATTTGGCGATGGCGTCGTTAACAGCACCTTCCGTCAGGCCTGCAACGGCGTTGGAACCGCCATAGATCAGATCGGTTAATACGCTCATAATGATTCCTCCAAAATTAATTTTATTAATTACTTTCTTATTTACAGCTCCAGATAGGAGTCAGAATACAGAACGTGATTCTTGAAGATGTCGCAGGACTTGATGGTTTCCATCAGGCGGCGGTCATTGGGGTTGACGATGGCAGAGGTCAAACCCTGCATCATGCACATTGCAACCAGGGTGGAGTCCATAATGGGACGGACATCCTTAGGAGCGCCGTTGGAGTTATTGGACAGACCGCCGGTGGACTTGAGACCCTCGTCGGAGAACAGCTTGATGGCTTCCAGAACTTCCATCTGCTTGTCCTGCATACCCTTGACAACCAGGAACAGCGGGTCAAACCACAGGTCATCGGAGGTCATACCCAGGCTCAGACCGCGCTCCAGCATATTGTGGCAGTGCTTCATACGCTCTTCGTTGTCCTTGGCGATGCCGTCAGCGGAACACAGTGCGATACAGATAGCATCGTTGGCAGCCGCCAGATCGATGTAACCGATACGGGAGCCGGCATCGGCAGAGTTGACGATGGGCTTGCCGTTAGCACGGTTATAGACCTTGATACCGGCCTCGATGGCCTTCATATTTGCGGTATCCAGTGCCAGAGGTACATTGTTAAAGTTCTCCTGCAGGAGCTTGACAGCCCACATCATACGCTCGGGGCCGTCCTTTTCAGCAGGTCCGATGTTCACATCCAGGTAAGTAGCACCGGCAGCAATCTGCTGGGCAGCACGCTCCAGAATGGGCTTGGGATCCCGCTCGTCCATTGCCTTACGAATGGTGGGAGCGATGCAGTGAATCCGCTCGCCGATAGTAACGAAGGTCTTGGCCTCGGGGTTATAGCCCTTATAGGTTACGCCCATATCCACCACTTCGATCTTGGGAACCCGGGTCTGCAGCAGCTCGTCGAAGGACAGCTCCTTAACTTCTGTCTGGGTAGCGCTTGCCTTGGCAGCGCGTTCTGCCTCCGCTGCAGCCACAGCACCCTCGTACTCCTTATCCTTCAGGTACTTAGGCAGCTGTACCGCCTCCAGAGGACCGACAACCACATTCCATCCGGGCAGTTTTTCCTGAATCTCACCCTTCATCACGGCTACCTTGCCGGGAATAATCAAGGTGCGGTTCTTAATTTTGTTTTCAATGTCCAGTTCCGCAAAGGTATTCTTGATTGTGGAAGAAGACAGCTTACCGGCAGCCCAGGCAGTCAGCACGGACATACCGGAGGCATCAGTAATGATCAGATTTACCGGTGCACCGGAGCGCTCCATCTCGCCGGAGACCAGGAAGTAGGTCAGAGCGAAGTCAACGGTCAGCGCGCAGGGGCTGTTCTCATCAGCGCCGTTGATGGGGTAGATCTTTGCCTCTACCTTCATAGGCTTCTGCGGATCGGTGAAGATATTCTGACGCAGGCCGTACAGAGGCAGGGCCTGTGCGTAGGTCATCGTTTCCATCACAATGATAGAAGCGTACTTTTCAGTAAACATAGCCGCATAAGCGGTCTGCAGGCGGGAATCGCCCTTGGCCAGCCGTGCAATATTGACAATGGAGGGATAACCCATGGTCCGGTCGCCATCCTTAATGGCGGTGCGGCGTACCAGAACAGCGTTTGCCAGGGTTTCCTTGGCGTTCTTTCCGGTAACATCCAGTACCAGGTTCTTATTGCCTTTGGCCTCCAGATTCTTCACGGTATCGTAAAGATCGGAGATGTTTTCTGCCCAAACGCCCAGTACCACACCTGCCTCGGTAGCAATGGCGTTCATAGCTTCCCAGTTTTCGGGAGTGGCGCCGTCCAGGATCACATTCTTGCCGCAGATAGCCAGAGCAGCCTTGGCACACTCAGCATCCCAGCACTCCAGTACCAGAGCCCGGCCGGTAGCAGCGGCCTTCTGTACCAGTTTTGCGTAAACCGCAGGATCGTTCTGCTTATTGGCAACGAAAACGAATTCTACATACATCCGCTCGCCGATGCGCTCATAGTCGATCTTCTGCAGATCAGCCAGCTTGGCATCAACAGTTGCATCGTCCATACAGGTGCAGACATTGACGGCGTACAGGTTCTTGTTGACCAGCGTCTTCTCGTGGCGGAACAGCACGGTCTCACCGCCCAGCTTGTAATCGCCCACAGAAATGGTCTTCATTGCGGGAGCAGTCTGCTCATTGAGCATTGCCTTTGCTTCTTCGGAGAAGTAAGGGCACTTATCAATGGAAACAGAACCCTGAGCGACCTTCATACAAAACGCCATACAGGTAGGGTTACCGCACTCCTTACAGTTCTTCTTGGGAGACATCTTAAAGATGTCAAGACCTTTCAAAGCCATAGTATGTATCCTCCTTCCGATCAGACAAGCTCGGTGATGAACTTCTTAATAGTGGCGATGGCAGCGGGATGACGCATCACAACAGCGTCTGCGCCACCGGTCAGATCAGCAGCAGCGGTGGCAACTTCCATACCGATGCCACGCTCTTCCTGATCGCCCCAGGCAGGCTCATCCTCGACCGTAGCCGTCGCTTCCTTAACGCCCCAGGTGTCCAGAGCAACCATTGCCAGAATGGGCATCTGCAGGTCTGCGTCGGACTGTGCCAGCGCTGCCAGACGAATCCGGTCAAAGGTGGAAGCGGCATATTCATAACCATAACCCACAGCGGCGGTGCCGATGTCCATCACGATGCTTTCAGAAGGAACATTGGCATCCTTCTTCAGCATAATATTCAGCTGTTTTGCCAGATTAATGTCGTCAGCGGTTTCTGCACCGACCTTCTGGCCGTATGCCAGGGCGACAGAGGCACCCACGCTCTTGCAGTTTTCCTGCTTGGCAGACATACACAGAACGTTCTTGCCCAGCAGTGCCTCGGAGATCTTGGCGAACAGCTCAGCATCCTTTTCCATATTCTTGCAGCCCACGATGACCAGAGGCATATCCACAACCTCAGCAACCGCCTTGGCATCTGCCACGCACTCCTCCACGGAGCGATTTGCGCCGTTGGGATCAGCAGACTCGAAATGCAGGCACAGGAAGTCAACGCCCTCCATAGTCTGAGCCTTAGCCGCACGCTCTGCCATAGTGGTGCAGCCGGCGTAGAATTCTACCAAGCCGGGCGTGGTCCACTGATCTGCCAGATCGGAAATCTCTACGCCGATCTTGGGCGCGTGCTCGATGGGTGCGTCAAAGGTGTAGAAAGGCAGTACATTCTGTCCGCCGATGACGATTGCCTTATCACCGGTGCCCAGAGTTACCGCATTGATTCTCCCACTGAAGGGCTGGGTCTTGGGTACAAAAGACATAGTTGTTTATCCCCCTTGAAATATAGTTAATGCAAACGCAGTGTTGATATGTTTACAGTCCGATAGACTTCAGGATTCCCTTGAGAGAATCCTTTACCGGATTACTATCCGGCAGTTTGGCGCTGGGCTCACCTGCGCAGTCGCAGCGGTAGACCGCATCATCCTGAGGCAGCACACCCAGCAACTGCAGGCCGTGCTTTTCCACCTCTTCCCGAATACCGTCATCCAAAACGCCACCCGGTGCCCGGTTGAGGATCAAACCCATCCGACCGGGATTCAGGTTCATCTCGCCGATCATTTCGGCTATGCGGGCCACAGCCTGGACACCCCGACGGGAACAGTCGGAGATCAGCAGCATCGTGTCTACCTGAGGCAGTGTGCCTCTGGCAACGTGCTCCAAACCGGCTTCGTTATCCATTACAATGTAGCTGTAATTCTTCGCATACTTGTCCACCTGGGATTTCAGCACGCCGTTGACATAGCAGTAGCAGCCCTTACCCTGGGTGCGGCCCATAACCAACATATCGAAATCGTCCTCTTCAATGAGGGCAGAATTAAACTTAAATTCGGCATAATCTGCCTTGGTCATTCCGGCAGGAATCGTTCCCTTCTGCTCCGCCCGGGCCATTTCCTCCCGGATGTCGCCCAGGGTGGTGTCCACATCCACACCCAGCACTTCGTTTAGGTTCGCATTGGCGTCCGCATCCACTACCAGCACAGGACCGTTGCCCTTTTTGCACAGGTAGTCAATCATCATTCCGCAGATGGTGGTCTTGCCAACGCCGCCCTTTCCGGCTACCGCAATGGTATGAGGCATTTTGCCTTCCTCCTTGGTCATTTTTCACACATTCAGCAGGCGAAAAACACCCGCATTTATACGACATTATCATAGCACACCCCTTTTTCAAATTCAACTATTTTTTGGGCTAAACCTACCGAAAACGGAAAAGTTTTCTTGTTTACAATCCCGGCGTGCAGTTGACTTTT
This sequence comes from Faecousia sp., assembly GCA_045630825.1. GTDB lineage: Bacteria > Bacillota > Clostridia > Oscillospirales > Oscillospiraceae > Faecousia. The sequence goes on from JAZQTN010000001.1 coordinate 45,966, forward strand.
ACGAATCACTGGATTATAATGGAATTCGCAAAATCCAAACAAAAAAGGAGTCTTTTACTATGAATATGCGCCGCAGCCGCACGCTGGAACTCCTGCGTGCCGGAAAGATCGTTATGTCTATGAAGCTCAATACCATGGACGCCCGTGTAACCGAGATGGCCGCTATGGCCGGTTTCCCCTGCATCTGGGTGGATATGGAGCACACCCCCAATGATTACGCCGTAACCGAGAACCAGATCCGCGCCGGTAAGATCTATGATACCGACGTTTTGGTCCGCGTGCCCAGAGGCTCTTACAGCGACTATATCCGTCCTCTGGAGCTGGATGCTTCCGGCATTATGGTGCCCCACGTTATGTCCGTTGAGGATGCTAAGCGCGTTGTCCATATGACCCGTTACTATCCTGTCGGCCGTCGTCCCCTGGACGGTGGTAATGCCGACGGCAAGTACGGCAACGTAGAAAACTACACCCAGCAGGCTAATGAGAATCGCTTCATCATCTTCCAGATTGAAGACCCCGAAGCTCTGGAGCAGATTGATGAGATCGCTCAGGTTCCCGGCTACGATATGCTGTTCTTTGGACCCGGCGACTTCTCCCACAGCATCGGCCATCCCGGTCAGTGCGATCATCCCGACGTTGTCGCAGGCTACAAGAAGGTTGCTGAGGCTGCAAGAAAGTACGGCAAGTTCGCCGGCACTGTTGCTGATCCCTGGGAAGTTCCCGGCCTGTTGGAGATGGGCTATCAGTTCCTGAATCTGGGCGCTGATGTGGAAGCTTTGAATTCCTATTTCCAGAAGACCGCTAAATTCGCTCTGGAAAACGGCGCAAACCAGCTGTAATTTATAAATAAAAAAAGCCGCATTTGCGTTTGCAAATGCTGCTTTTCTTTGGAGCAGGGTACGGGAGTCGAACCCGCCCAGTCTGCTTGGGAAGCAGAAATTCTACCGATAAACTAACCCTGCGGAATGTGTGGGTATTATAGCAAAGACCTCTCTAAAAAGCAACCCTTTTTTGTCGGATAATGGCAGTAGCAAAATTCAATTTTTTTGATTTTAGGTCTTTACAAACCGCAAATTTTCTGCTATAATCCAAACCGTTCCACAAAAATGGCCCTGTGGTGCAGTCGGTTAGCACGCCAGCCTGTCACGCTGGAGGTCGACGGTTCGAGTCCGTTCGGGGTCGCCAAGACAGAAGCAGTACTGCCGTTAGGCAGTGCTGCTTTTGTTTTCAGGTCCGTATGGACTCGAAAGGTGGCTCTTAGCAACAGTCCGGTGGACTGTTGCAACCACCGTGGCTTTTCCGCAGAAAAGCGAGTCCGTTCGGGGTCGCCAATAATCCCGCTTGGAATTTTCCAAGCGGGATTATTCTTATTTATTCAGCTTTGCCAGTTTCTTGGTGTCGGCGATAACAATTAGCTTCATATCCGCTGTCAGCGCCATTTCCGGATTCACATCCGTTTGCACCGCGCCGTTTTCACGGACGGCCACGATGTTGATGCCGTATTTCCGCCGCAGATTCAACTGGATCAGATTCTTCCCTACCCAATCCGTCTGAACATCCACTTCAACCATAGACACATCCTGAGACAGCTCTATCATATCCACAAAACCGGAGCTCAGCAGATTTTTCGCCAGACGGATACCAGACTCATTCTCCGGGAACACCACCTTGTCCGCGCCCAGACGGGTGTAGATCTTGCTCTGGGTCTCATTGCCGCTTTTGACGATGACATTTTTCACGCCAGCTTCCTTGCACAGCGTGATAGCCATAACCGTAGCCTCAAGATTACTGGCCATAGCGATGATTACTGTGTCTACATCGCCAATACCCAGTTGGTAGAACACCTCAGGATCGGTAATATTTGCGCACTTGCAGTACGGCAACTCCAGCGCCGCCTGATTGACGATATTCTGGTTGGTATCTACCGCCAGCACCTCAGCGCCACTATCGGTCAATTCCTTGGCAACGGCCCTGCCATACCGGCCCAGGCCCAAAACTGCATACGTCTTATGGATGCTCATATTGCTTCCTCCTTATCCAACGCTGATTTGCTCAACGGGATTGTTAATAATATTTGGTCTTTTCTTGCGCAGATTGAACGCGATCATCAGCGAAATAGGACCCACACGACCCAAATACATCGTTGCCGTGATAATCAGCTTACCCAAAATGTTCAAACTGGGTGTCAGATTCCGTGTCAGACCCACCGTTGCCGTAGCACTGACAGTTTCGTACAGAATATCCAGCGCACTGGCATCTGTTACTGCGGACAACAGCACCGTGGAAATAAACATAATGCCGAAGGACATACAACAAACACCTACAGCCTTGCTCACTGCCTGCCGGGTAATGCTGCGGTTAAACATATTGACTTCGTTGCCCTTTTGTTTTACCACCACAAGCGCCGCGGCAAACAGCACCACAAAGGTTACGGTCTTGATGCCACCTGCCGTACCCACCGGCGATCCGCCGATGAACATCAACAGCAGCGACACAAACGCTGAGGGATTGCTCAAATTCTCCTGAGGGATCGAGGCAAAACCTGCTGTTCTGGTGGTAACGGACTGGAACAAGGACACCTGAATCTGATCAAAAAGGGACATATATCCAATGGTCAGAGGATTGTTCCGCTCAAAAAGGAAGATGAGCAGCCCGCCGCCGAAGATCAGTATCGCAGTCGCGCTCAATACAATCTTGCTGTGAAGCGTCAACCGCTGCAGAGCGAAGCCCTTTTTCTTCTCGCGAAACACCCGGAGCAGATCCCACCACACGATATAGCCAATACCGCCCAAAATGATCAAGGCGCTGGTTACAGCATTCATAATGGGATTGGTCGCATAATTTATTAAACTGTTTTCACCGATGATATCAATGCCGGCATTGCAAAATGCAGAAATAGAAGTGAATACAGAGATCCAGACGCCTCTCGCCCCGAATTCCGGAACAAAAACTGTCATATACGCCAGTGCGCCTAGCCCCTCCACAATAAATGTGCCGACAATAACTTTCTTTACAAAGGCACCTAGACCAAACAGCGTATCCAGATTAAAGGCATCCTGCAGCAAAACGCTTCTGGAAATGCCCATTTTTCGATTCAGCGTCAGGGCGATGCCTGCCAGTACCGTAATAACACCCAAGCCACCCAGCTGGATCAAAAACAGAATCACGATGTGTCCAAACAAGCTCCAGGCTGTGGCCGTAGGCACCACAACAAGACCCGTTACACAGGTCGCCGTAGTTGCCGTAAACAGAGCATCCACAAAAGGTGTTGCCTGCCCGTCCGCCGCACTGACAGGCAAGCTCAGCAGCACCGCACCCAACAAAACTGTAACGAGAAAGCTCAGCAGAATCAAGTGGGTAGTGGATATGGTAATTTTTCCTTGTTCTTTCATAAAATCCTCACATTAGATGCTGTAAACCAGCATTCCCAAACAAGCGGATACAATAATCAACGCAATAGGGGAAGCCTTTTTCTTCTTGATAATCCGCCAGGCGATGACCGCCGCCGCCACAATGCCGGCAATGATTGCTGCCCTGCCGTCCACAGCAACACTGCTTCCAACAGAAAGCACACTGCTCAGGGACATATACACACCGGTAGCCAGAATAATGCCAATAACGCAGGGCTTCACTGCGCCCAGTACTGCCTGCACAGCCGGTTTCTCAATAAAGCTATTCAGCAGAACAAGCACAAGCCAAATGATGAGAAACGCCGGAAATGCCACCGCCAGAGTTGCCAGCAGCGAGCCCAGGATTCCGCCCTGAGAGCTGCCCACATAGGTGGCCAGATTGATCATAACAGGGCCAGGCGTACTTTCGCTCACCGCGATCATATAGGTCAGTTGCTCATCTGTCAACCATCCGTAGGACAGAACCACATCCCGAATCAGCGGAATTGCTGCATAGGCACCGCCAAAAGCGAAGCAGCCCACTTTCAAAAAGCCGAGCAGCAGGTCTAGATAGATCATTTTGCTGCACCTGCCTTTCTATTCAGCAAATAACTGACAAATCCAACCGCCGCTGCGATCAGCATCAGGCTGATGGATGAGAAATTCCAGGAGAAAATATCCACCAGCAGCATCACGATAACGCTGCAAATCAAAATGATGCCGGGCAGCAGATTTCTCTTCATTTTCTGCAGCATCGTAACGCCTGCATCCACAATCAGGATGCCTACGCCGATCTTAATACCCTTAAAAGCATTGGCGATCAAGGTGATCTCCAAAAAGTTATCCAGGAACATCGAAATGATGTAGATGATCACAAAAGAGGGCAGAATCACACCCAGTGTGGCCAGCACGCCACCCAGCCATCCTGCCTGCTTGAAGCCCACGAATGTAGCGCAGTTGACGGAAATCGGACCGGGAGTAGACTCCGCGATCACCGTTACATCCATCATTTCGTCATGGGTGATCCACTTTTTCTTGTCTACGCAGATGGTATCGATAACCGAGATCATCGCATAGCCGCCGCCAAAAGTAAACAAACCGATCTTGGCGAAAGTCAAAAACAAATCCAACAGGACAGGCAATTTCTTCACTCCTTACCGTAATATGGCTTTATTGTACCGCTTCTGGGCAACTTCGTCAACAAAAAAACGCACCCTTTCGGGTGCGTTTATTTATTGCGTTACCGGAGTCTTGATAGCGGTGAATTTGCGCAACAGGCGGTACAGCCAGTATGCCCCCCAAGTGTACAGCACAGTCAAGGCAGATACGATGCACACATACAAAATTTGGGTAAGTACAACGCCTAACGGGCCCTGCAATGAAATGCGAATCGCCTCCAGCGGCGGGATATTGCAGTGATAGAAATTGGCATAGTTGACCTTCAAAACATTGGCCGCTGTAGCGGACAATACGCAGAAAGCCACCGTAGCCAGCACAGGGAACTTCTGCTCCTTTTCCTCAGGCGTGTGCAGATCCAGCGCAAGGATCAGCACAAAAGCGAAGATCACCAAATTGTGAAATGCCACCGTGTGCATATCCAAATAGCCTTTGAAAAAGTTTTCAATATTTCCGGCGCTGTAGATAAGGTCAGGATAGATCAGCAACAGTGTGGTCATCGCTCCGCAGAAGCCTGCTCCAATAGCACGGACTTTTTCGCAGCCTTTTCCGGTGTAAAAAGCCATTAACGGCACAGCAAAGATAAACAGTGAGCAGTAATGCAGCGGAATATGATACAGGTCATACCCGTTCTTAAAGGAAACATACTGCTTGCCGATCTCCAGCACCACCAGCAAAACGCCAATAATCTGCAGCGGGATCATACGTATTTTCAAGGATTTCTTGCCGATCGCCAGCCGCAGCACAATACCGATAAGGATCATCACCAGCACTGTAAGCGGTAACGTTTTCGCATGACCAGCAGTCCAAAGTTGCATAAAACTCCCTCTTTTCTTCTAATATCTGCAAAAATTATACCAATTTCCCCATAATATTACAACCGCCTTAAATAATTCTTAAGGCGGTTGCAGTTATTTATGCAATTCCGAAAAGCTCTAAAATCACCTTGCCTGCCAGTAACACGAGCACCACAAGGATCACCGGCCGCACGATTTTTGAGCCATTTTTCAGGGTCAGGCCTGCGCCAAAATACTGTCCGGCGGTGGCAAAAACCGCAGAAATCAGGCCCAAGGGGATCATCACCGTACCGGCCATCAAGGAAGTGGCCACTGCACCCACATTGGAGGCCAAATTCACCAGCTTTACATTGCCGGAGGATGTACGCACATCCAATTTGGCAAGATAGCAGAACGACATCAGCAAAAATGTGCCGGTACCCGGGCCATAAAAGCCGTCATAGGCCCCAAAGATCAGGGATGCACCCCACACAATGCTGCACCGCAGCCACTTATTCTGTTCGCCACGCTGCTCCGGCAGTTCCTTCTTCTTCAGCAGGATCACAGCGATCAGCGGCAGCACCAAAAGCAGCACCATCTTCAGATACTGCTCGTCCATCATCAGGTGCAGCTTTGTGCCCAGATGGGCACCTACCAGAGCCAGCACAATGGATGGGATGCCCAGGAACCAATCCACATAACCGTTTTTCACATACCGTACGGTAGATGCCACAGTGCCGATGCAAGAAGAAAGCTTATTGGTACCCAGAGCGTAGTGCATCGGCAGGCCCGCCAGCAGATAGGTCGGCAGCGAAATAATGCCGCCACCACCACCGATGGCATCCATAAAAGACGCACAGAATACACCCACGCAAACCAGCAGCACCACCCAGATGGGATAACCGAAAATGTCCATATAAATCTCCCTAAATGCGCAATATAGACACATTATAGCACATATTTTACGTCTTTCAACAATATTTCTGCAGCACCAGAAAAGGCGACCCCCCGGGGTCGCTCCTTATGCCGCTGTCCTGTTGCGGGGCCCGGCAGTTGCTGCGCCTGACGAAGCAGGCTTGCATCTTGCCGACCGCTGCCACTCGCTTGGGTCGCTCCTCCCGCCACCGGCGGCGCTCCCCTCGCTCCCCGGAATCGAACCGACCGTTCTCATAACTCGTCAGCAGCACCAGAAAAGGCGACCCCGGAGGGTCGCCTTTTCTGGTGCCGCTGACCGGAATCGAACCGGTACGCTTTTTACGGCGAGGGATTTTAAGTCCCTTGTGTCTACCTATTCCACCACAGCGGCGTGGAACAAAAGGTATCCTATCACATATTTATCCGTTCGTCAAGCATCACAGCTGATCCAAATCCAGGCTGAAGCCGCTTAGACAATTCTCGACAAACCAATCAAGTTCCGGCAGCGCCATTGCACGGATCGACGCCAGCGTCTGCTTCGCTGCGGAGTCAAAGTCGGCATTGCCTGCTTTCTGTTCCTCGATACACTTGATATAAGCTGACAGCTTGTCCGCCGCCTTGACGATGGGCTTGACTTCCCCGTCTGCCTCTGTGATCAGCGGTGTATAGGCATCCCGGAGTTGTTCCGGCAGCATCGAAATCAACCGTTGGCAGGCGATATGCTCCACCTGCTTATATGCGCTCTTAATATCCGGATTATAATACTTAATGGGTGTGGGCAGATCGCCGGTGAGGGTCTCAGAAGCATCGTGGTACAGTGCCGCCACAGCGCACCGATCCGGATCCGGACCCTCCAGCTTCAAGAGGTCCCGCCGGATCAACGCCAAAGCATGCGCCAGTACTGCCACCTGATGGCTGTGCTCCTGAATATTCTCGGAAAAGGTATTGCGCATTAGGCCCCAGCGAGTAATATAGCGCATCCGCGCCATCAGCGCATAAAACTCATTCGCCATTGATTTCTCCTACAATCTTTTCAATCATTTCCACCAGCTGTGCAGGGTCATCGCAGATATACTTCGCACCGCTATCCACCAGGTCTTCCCGATCCCGGAAGCCCCAGCTGACTGCAATACAGGGCACGCCGGTATTCTCTGCCGTCAGTACGTCCACTTCGCTGTCGCCGATATAAACGCAGCTATCCACGCCGATATCTGTCATCGCCTTTTTCAGCATATCCGGGGCAGGCTTGCGAGGACAATCGGACTTTTCACCCAGAGCATAAATGCCGGGAAAATAGTAAGCTACCAGGGGCTTGGTGGCAGAATCCGGCTTGTTGGACACCACCGCCAAGGGATATTTTTCACCCAATTTCGTCAGGGCTTCAGGAATACCGGCATAAGGACCGGTCTTGATCTGGCAGTGAGCGTTATAGTAAGTTCTGTACACATCCAGCACCGCATCCACATCCGGTGCGTCTGTTTCCGGCAGGCTCAAAGCAATCAGCTGCTTTGCGCCGTTGCCCAGATAGCTGCGGATTTCCTGAGGTGTTCTGGACGGGCAACCAAACTGTGCCAGAGCGTAATTGACACCGTCGGTCAGATCGTCCAGCGTGTTCAGCAGTGTGCCGTCCAAGTCAAATAAAATGCCGATACGCATTCTTATACCCTCCTGTTTTTTATCACCCGGATATCATCTCCCACAAAGGTCAGCCGGGAGAATTCACCGTGCAGCCGGGATGCGATCTGGGGGGAATACCGCCGACCCATCTCGTCCGCATTCAAGTTGGTAGAGATCACCATAGCCTTACCGGCCAGCAGCCGCTCATTCAGCAGGCTGTACAGCGCTGCTGTAACGAACTGTCCGGGCATCTCCGTGCCCAGATCGTCCAGGATCAGCAAATCGCACTGGGTATACTTCGCCGTTTCCGCACGGGCTTCCTCATTACCGCTGAACTTCGCCTGCTCTAACTTGGAAAACAGCCGGGATGCAGTTTCATACACAACAGAATAGCCTCTGTCTGCCACCGCACCGGCAATGCAGGCAGAAAGGAATGTCTTGCCCAGACCTGTGTTTCCAACAAACATCAGATTGTCGGAATTCTCCGTGAAGGTGGTTGCATACCGGCGGCATTTCTGGAAAACAAGTTCCATAATGCTCCGGGGACTTGCGCCGTACTTAGGGTCATACTGATCGCTGTAGTATTCCAGCCGGAACTGACCAAAGGACTCCTTGCCACAGGACAGAACAGAAAGTTCCTTCTTCTGTTCCTGCCGGCACAGTTCCCGCAAACACTCGCACATCGTAGCGCCGATATAGCCGTTGCCGCCGCACTGACTGCAAATGGGCGTTTCGTCCAGAAAGCCCTCTTCAAAATGGGCTTTCACCAATTCTGCACGCTCCCGCTGCAGGCCCAGGTTCTCTTTCTTTGCCTGTTCCAGCGCATCAAAATCCCCGCCCTTTGCGAACACTGCCTGGGCCGCCACGGCCATAGTCTGCCGTAGCTGGCGGTCGATCTCCCGCAAACGGGGGACGCGGTTATAGGCCTCCATTAAATTATGCTGATACTCCGATTCCCGGTCAGCTTTTTCCATAGCCAGTCGGTTTCTGGCCCGTTTGACCACTTCTGCACTGTATGCCATAGGTTATCCCTCCTGCAAAAGTCTGCGGATTGCTTCCATCTCCGCTTCGCCCAGCTCACCGGACGCGCCCTTGGGAACTGTGGGCTTCCGGTCGCCATTGCGGATCTGCTCTACCGTTTTATAGCCGGCTGTATGCCAGCTGGAAAGAATTTTGTTCATATAAGGCCAGCTTAAGCCGCCGGTGTTGACACAGGTCTTTTCATAGGCCATAGCGATGACACCGTCCTCAAAGCCCATATCCAGCCAACTCTTTGCGTACTTTTCCTCTGCCGGAGTCAGACTTCTTCCCCGGATCTGCAGCTGTGTCATCAACTTTTGCAGCCGAGAATTGCGGACAGCCTGATTATGTATGTAGGCGGCAGCCTCTTCCAGCGTATCGATGCCCTGCTCTGCCCAACTGTAGGCTTCCTTCTCGATGGTGCGCAGAGAGGGGTTACGCAGGCTGCCCTTCTGCCGGGCGCGCTCCTTGCAATAGGATACCAGCACCGAGATCACCTCTACCGGCAGTCCCAAATAGCGGATAAAGCCCAGTAGTATCTTCATTTCCTCGGTGTTCAGGGATCTGCCCATCAGCATCTGCACCTCTCCGTACAGCATACGGAAGGATTTGTCTGTGTCCATTGCTTCCAGCACATCGGTTTCGGAATAGCTGGGCCGCTCGCCGGGCTGGACAGTGCTTCTTCTTTCCTCCGGCCACAGTCCCAGCTGCCGCAAGGTGGCAGCTGTGCAAGACATTCTGGTCTGGGTAAAGTTCAGTGCCTTTTCTGCTGTTTCAGGTGCTCCACCACTGTGTATATACAGATACAGCAGTGCCGCATCGCCGCTGGCAGCACCCAGGAGCTTGCGCACGTCGGCCGCATCTATTGTCAAATTCTCTATATTCATACCTTACCTCGTAAAATTCGTCAGTTATAGCAATTATACCATAGTTTTCCCCCTACCACAACGGTTTTTGGGCTATGAAAATTCCCCAAAAAGCGCTGTGTTTTTTGGCACACCACAGCATATTGTGGCGTGTGGGCCGCCGTGCCACAAAAAATCCCACAGAGCAGATCGCTCTGTGGGATCGCATTATCTCTTTTTTGCCAAAGGTGCAGCCTTATCCTGCGCCACCAACAGATCCGAAATGATGGAATTGGACAGCAGGAAGCCCTCCGGGGTCAGCCGCCAATGGCCATCTTCCAGTTTGACTGCGTGGCCTCGTTCGCCACACTTGGTCAGTACCTTTTCCAGGGGCGCAAAAGGCAGCAGATACTGCTTTTCGTACTCCTGCGCCTGAATGCCCAGATTGGTGCGCAGACGCATCATCAGATACTCCCCCGCCCGCTCTCTCTGGGGGATTTCCTGCACTTCGTCGATCACCTGACCGCCACCCAGGACGCCTTCGATATAGCCCCGCAGATCACGAATCATCTTAAAGCGCTTGCCGGCAAAGTCGGAACTGGCATCCGGTCCGAAGCCCAGGTACTCCCCGCCGGTCCAGTACTTCAAATTGTGCTTGGATTCGTTGTTCCGGCGGCAGAAATTGGAGATTTCGTACTGGCGGAAACCTTTGCTGCGCAGAATCTCTACAGCACGCAGGTACATATCTGCCTGCATTTCATCGTCCGGCAGGTTCATAAATTCCTGGTAGCGGTGCATCGGTGTGCCTTCCTCTACCTTCAGGCCGTAGCAGCTGATATGCTCCGGCTCCAGCTTCAGCACATTTTGGAGGGTCTTTTCCCAGCTTTGTACCGTCTGACCCGGCAAGCCGTACATCAGATCCAGGGAAAGATTCCGGAAACCGGCTCTGCGGATCTGTTTTACCGCTATCACAGCCTGCTCATAGTTATGAGGCCGTCCGATCTTGTCTAAAATCTCGTCATTGTCGCACTGAATGCCCAGGCTGACCCGGTTGAAGCCCTCACTACGCAACTTACGCAACAGTTTAGGAGAAACAGAGTCCGGATTGGCCTCGAAAGTAATCTCTGCATTGTTGGACACATCAAAATTCCGGCGCACTGCGGTCAAAATCGTGGCCATTCCGTCTGCGCCAAAGAAACTGGGGGTGCCACCGCCAAAATACACCGTATCCACAGTGTATCCCGGAGCCAAAGCACCGGCCTCTTTGATATGCGCGCAGACCGCATCCAGATAGCCGTCCAGAAACCGGTCATCCTTGGTCGTCACAGAATAAAAATCACAGTATTGGCACTTGCTGCGGCAGAAAGGAATATGGATATAAATGCCCAGCGGTGTTTTGTCTTTTCGTCCTAAAATCGCCATAGGACACCTCCGTTACAGCTTGGTATGTACCTCTTCATCCGCATTGTGCAGGGACTTTGTCTCCGGTGCAGAAATGATGGCATCAAAGAACCGCTGACGGCGGTTTTTCAGATGTCCGCTGCCGAAGTCTGCGCTAAAGGTGACTTTATGACCGCCCTCAATGCTCTGCGCCAGCATATTCCGGATCATAACACGCTCTGCTGCTGCCTTATCATTTATGACAGTAAGCGCTGCAGAAATATCTGTCGTTTCCAGTATGTACTTATCAGAACTTCTGTGCAGAGGCTTCAGCAAAACGGACTGCAGCCACTCAAAAATCGTCAGTGTAACAAAAATAAATACCATTCCGAAGACAGCCAGCGCATAGTAACCGAAACCGGCGGCAATACCCAAACAGGCAACTGCCCAAACACTGGCTGCGGTAGTCAGGCCCTTAACAGTCGGACCTTCCCGCAGAATTGTACCCGCACCCAGGAAGCCGACGCCGGTAATAACCTGAGCGCTCAAACGGGCGGGGTCGGCGGAAGATCCCAGCACACTGTAGTGTTGGAAGATCAGTTCACCGGTGATGGATACCACGCAGGCGCCCAACGCCACCAGAATATGGGTACGCATACCTGCAGGACGATGGGTATATTCACGCTCTGTACCGATAACCAAACCTACCAGCATTGCGCAGGCAAGCCGCAGGCAGATCTCCCCAAAGCCGGGTTGGGAGCCCACAATACTATTCCAAATTTCTTGCCAGAACATAAACTCTTGCTCCTTTACAATTAGTCTTCATCCAGCTTCAGCACAGCCATAAATGCTTCACTGGGTACGGAAACCGTACCAAAGGTACGCATCCGCTTCTTACCCTCTTTCTGCTTTTCCAACAGTTTCTTCTTTCGGGTAATATCGCCGCCATAGCACTTGGCAAGAACATCCTTGCGCAGTGCCTTAATAGTTTCTCTGGCAATGATCTTGCCACCGATGGCTGCCTGTACCGGAATTTCAAACTGGGCGCGGGGAATGTTGTCCTTCAGTTTCTCACAGATCTTCCGGGCACGGGGATAGGCATTTTCCGCAAAGAGAATAAAGCTCAGTGCATCCACGATCTCGCCGTTAAGCAGGATATCCAGCTTCACCAGCTTGCTGGGACGGTAGCCAATCAGTTCGTAGTCCAGACTGCCGTAGCCACGGGTGCGGGACTTCAGCGCGTCAAAGAAATCGTAGATAATTTCGTTCAGTGGCATTTCATAGTGCAGCTCCACCCGGTTTGCATCCAGATAGACCATATCCTTAAACTCGCCACGGCGCTGCTGCGCAAGATCCATAATATTGCCCACATATTCCTGAGGTGCAATAAGGCTGATCTTTACGAAAGGTTCTTCCGCCAATTCGATCTCCATAGGATCGGGGTAATCCAGAGGATTATCCACCATGAGCACCTCGCCGTTGGTCTTGGTGACCCGGTAAACAACGTTAGGGGCGGTGGTGATCAGATCCAGATTGTACTCCCGCTCCAGACGCTCCTGAATGATCTCCATATGCAGAAGTCCCAGGAAGCCGCAACGGAAACCGAAGCCCAGCGCAATTGAGCTTTCCAGTTCGTACACAAAGGAGGCGTCGTTCAGTTTCAGCTTTTCCAGTGCCTCACGCAGATCCTGATATTTTGCGCCGTCGGCGGGATACACGCCGGAGTAAACCATCGGCTGCACTGCCCGGTAGCCCGGCAGAGGCTCCGGCGCAGGATTTTCCACCGCCGTGATGGTATCGCCTACCTGAGTATCCGCCACATTCTTAATGGATGCGGTAATATAGCCGACTTCGCCGGCGCCCAACGCTTCCCGAGGGGTCAGGCCAAGCGGATTCATTGTGCCGACTTCCACAACCTTGTAGACTGCGCCGGTTGCCATCATTCTGATGTCCATACCAGCCTTGACAGTACCCTGCTTGATACGGGTATAGACAATAACGCCCCGGTAGGAATCGTACACGCTGTCAAAAATCAACGCCTGCAGCGGTGCTTCCCGATCACCCTCCGGTGCGGGAACCTCTTTCACGATCATCTCCAGAACGGAGCGGATATTAATACCGTTTTTGGCGGAGATCTCCGGAGAATCCTCTGCAGGAATACCGATAATATCCTCCACCTCTGCCTTTACCTCGGCAGGCCGGGCAGAGGGCAGGTCGATCTTGTTGATGACCGGCAGAACTTCCAGTCCCGCATCAATAGCGAGATACGTATTGGCCAAAGTCTGGGCTTCCACGCCCTGGGATGCGTCCACCACCAGCACCGCACCCTCACAGGCAGCAAGGCTGCGGGACACTTCATAGTTAAAGTCCACGTGGCCCGGGGTGTCGATCAGATTCAGGTGATAGGTTTCTCCGTCCTCGGCTGTATAATTCAGCTGCACCGCCGTGGCCTTGATCGTAATGCCACGCTCTTTTTCCAGCTCCATAGAATCCAGGATCTGTTCGCTGCGCTGTCGATTATCCACGGCATCACATTCCTCCAGCAGTCTGTCTGCCAGGGTAGACTTTCCGTGGTCAATATGGGCGATGATGGAAAAATTGCGGATCTTGGAAAGTTCGGTCATAGCACAATACCTCTGTTTGGCGCATAAAACACGCCCTGTAAATTAGATTGGTATATTATACTAGAAAACTTAAGAAAAGTAAACTGTATGTTTTGTGAAGAATGGGGGAAAACTGTATTTGTATCACGACAAAATACGCCCAAAGCTGCAAAAATGAAAAAATTTTCTGCAAGACCCTTGTCAAATTCGGAAAAAAGGTATATAGTCTTACGGCACGAAAGTAAAATTATTATAGATAAAGGGGTAGAGTAATTTGAGTACAACGAAGAAGCCTGCCAACAAGAACATAGAAGATCTCCAGTCTGCACTGCAGGCCTTGATCGCGCAAGGCAAGAAGGACGGTATGATCCGCGCTTCGGATCTGCACGACCTGCTGGAGAAAATGGACCTTCCCACAGAGAAGATCGAGGAGATCTATGACCGCTTCGAGTCTATGAACATTCAGATCGTCAGCAACGAACTGGATCTGGATCTGGGCGACGATATGGATCTTGCAGACCTTGATGATCCCGTGGATCTTTCCGATATGGAAGACGAAGAGCTGGTAGATCCCGTGGATCTGGCCGCTGAATATAATCTGGACGATCCTGTCCGTATGTACCTGAAAGAAATCGGCCAGGTGAAACTGCTGTCCGGCGATGAGGAAATCGAGTTGGCAAAGCGGGTTTCCGAAGGCGACCAGGAAGCTAAGAACAAGCTGACCGAAGCCAACCTGCGTCTGGTGGTTTCCATCGCAAAGAAATATTCCGGCCGCGGCTTGCACATTCTGGACCTGATCCAGGAGGGCAACACCGGTCTTATCCGCGCAGTTGATAAATTCGATTGGACAAAGGGAAACAAATTCTCTACATATGCCACCTGGTGGATCCGGCAGGCCATCACCCGCGCCATTGCCGATCAGGCACGGACCATCCGTGTGCCGGTGCATATGGTCGAAGTCATCAACAAGGCCACCCGCTGCAACCGTAAACTGGTGCAGGAGCTGGGCCGTGAGCCCACTGTAGAAGAGATCGCCGCCGAACTGAATCTGCCGGTGGAAAAGATCATCGAAGCCAACCGCACCGCTGCAGACACCCTGAGTCTGGACACCCCCGTTGGTGATGAAGAGGATACCTCCATCGGCTCTTTCGTAGAGGACGAGCGCACGCCCGGTCCTGCCGACGCCACCTCCAACGCTCTGCTGGCTGAGGCACTGAAGGAAATTCTGGACACGCTGACCGAGCGTGAGGCAGATGTGCTGCGTATGCGTTTCGGTATGTATGACGGCAGAACCCACACTCTGGAAGAAGTGGGTCAGATCTTCGGCGTTACCCGTGAGCGTATCCGCCAGATTGAGAACAAGGCCATTCGCAAGCTGCGCCACCCCAGCCGTGCCAAGAAGATCAAGGACTTCTACTGCTAATCCCGAACAAAAAAGAGACTGCAAAAGCAGTCTCTTTTTTTATGCATTATTCAGCTGTTCCAGCATTGCTTTTACAAGCGCTTCTGCAATTTCCTCCGGAGAAGTTGTGGATGCTGCTCCGCCGGCGCCCTTGTGTCCACCGCCACCAAATTTTTCACAGATGGCAGAAGCATCATAGCCGGGGACCGCCCGGACAGAAATTTTGTTCTCCGTTTCCTGCTCCTGCACAGTAGCCGCGATCTTCACCCCCGCAATGGAGCGAACGAAGCCGGCCAGACCGCTCATTTCGCTTTCTTCTGCGCCCAGAGATTTTATTAAACCTGCAGGCAGCACGCAAATTGCCACCTTTCCGTCAGCATAAAACCGGGTATTCTCCGCAATCCAACCCTGGACCCGGAGTTTGCCCAAGGAAACAGTATCAAACATCGCCTGGTTAATAGGCTGCAGGTTTGCGCCGGTAGCCGCACAGGCAGCTGCCACCTGAAATGCGTGGGCATTGGTGTTGGCAAAGCGGAAGCAGCCGGTGTCCGTGGACACACCGGTATACAGCGCAATTGCCATGTCCTCCGTCAGTTCCACTCCCAGCTCCAGCAAAACCTCATAAATCAGTTCTGCACAGGATGCCATCTGTGGCTCAACCAGCTCCAGGGGTGCATATGATGTGGATCTGCCGTGATGATCGATCCGCAGCTGGATCTTTTCAGGATCATAGGATTCGTTCTTCATAAAAATCCGGGGTGATGCCACATCCACGCTGACCAGCGTAGCATTTTCAACAGGCACAGCCACCGTCAAATTCTCACACAAAAACTTGAGATTTGCCGGCGTCTGGGGATTTTCCAGCACAAAAGCGGTTTTGCCCAATGCCCGCAAACCCAGACACAGACCTGCCGCCGAACCCAAAGCATCTCCGTCAGGATCTGCGTGGGTCAGGATGCAGAAATTGTCCTTCTGCCGCAAAAATGCGGCGCACTCATTCCTCGTCATCGTGCTTTACCTCGAGGGAATTGATCAGGCTTAGCAGCTTTGCGCCGTAGACGATGGAATCGTCCAGCGCCCACACCAGTTCCGGCGTGTAACGCAGCTTCAGGTCATTCGCCACCTCCCGGCGCAGATAACCGCCGGCGGATTTAAGACCCTTCATAGCATCATTTGCCTTATTCTCCTCCAGAAAACTCACAAAAACCTTGGCATAGCGCAAATCCGGGGTGGTTTCAACCCGGGTGATAGAGATCATCGTACCGCTGACACGGGGGTCTTTGACGGTACGCAGCGCATCTGCCAGGGACTTCTGAATCTCTTCGTTAATTCGCATAATTCGATTGGATGCCATAACGCGACTCCTTTCTTTCGGAAAAAGATTCGCCGCACCGCATTTGCGGTGCGGCGGTAATCATTATCTCTTGATCTCCTGCATGGCGAAGCACTCAAATACGTCGCCTTCCTTGATATCGTTGAACTTTGCGACAGACATACCGCACTCATAGCCGGCGGTAACTTCCTTGACAGCATCCTTAAACCGCTGCAGGGAGCCAACTTCGCCCTCGTGAATGACGATGTTATCACGCAGAATACGAACCTTGGCATCGCGGGTGATCTTGCCGTCCTTGACCATGCAGCCGGCGATGGTGCCGATAGCGGAAACCTTGTAGGTCATACGCACCTCTGCGTGGCCGATGACAACTTCCTCGTACTGCGGTGCCAGCATACCCTTCATTGCTGCCTCGATCTCGTCGATGGCATCGTAGATAACGCGGTAGAACCGCATATCCACATTAGCTCTCTGGCCGCTGGCCTGGGCGGCAGCATCGGGGCGGACATTAAAGCCGACAATGATAGCACCGGAGGTAGATGCCAGCAGGATATCGCTCTCATTGATGGCGCCGACACCGGCGTGAATGACCTTGACACGGACTTCCTCGTTGGAGATTTTCTCCAGAGAGGCCTTGACCGCTTCTGCAGAGCCCTGCACGTCGGCCTTAACAATCAGCGCCAGTTCCTTCATTTCGCCTTCCTGCATCTTGGCGAACAGATTGTCCAGAGTAACCTTCTGCATCATCTTGGCAGCGGCATCCTTGGCAGCCTGACGGCGCTGTTCAACCAACTCACGAGCCATACGCTCATCGGTAACAGCGTTGAACTCGTCGCCGGGAGCGGGAACTTCCGCGAGACCGGTGATCTCAACAGGCACAGAGGGGCCTGCGGTTTTGACGGTACGGCCCTTGTCGTTGGTCATCACGCGGACACGGCCCACAGAAGTACCGGCGATAATGATATCGCCCTGATTCAGCGTACCGTTCTGCACCAGCAAAGTGGCGATGGGACCCCGGGTCTTGTCCAGACGGGCCTCGATGACCGTACCCTTGGCACGGCGGTTGGGGTTGGCCTTCAACTCCTGCACCTCAGCAGTCAGAATGACCATCTCCAGCAGTTCGTCCAGACCCATACCGGTTTTAGCGGAAATGGGCACGATGACAGTATCGCCGCCCCACTCTTCAGGGATCAGATCGTACTTGGTCAGCTGTTCCTTAATCTTATCGGGGTTGGCTGTGGGCTTATCCATCTTGTTGATGGCAACGATGATGGGCACCTCTGCAGCCTTGGCGTGATTGATGGATTCCACAGTCTGGGGCATGATGCCGTCGTCAGCGGCAACCACCAGAATGGCAATGTCCGTGCTCTTGGCGCCGCGGGCACGCATAGAGGTAAATGCGGCGTGGCCGGGGGTATCCAGGAAGGTTACCATATTTCCGTTTACATCGACAGTATATGCACCAATGTGCTGGGTAATACCACCGGCTTCACCGGCAGTAACGCTAGTCTTACGGATAGCGTCCAGAGTGGAGGTCTTACCGTGGTCGACGTGGCCCATAACCACAACAACGGGAGCACGGGTCTCCAGTTCGTCGGCGGTATCCACGTGATCGTCAATAATCCGCTCTTCGATGGTGATGGTGATTTCCTTTTCCACCTTGCAGCCCATTTCCGTGGCTACAAATTCTGCGGTGTCAAAGTCAATGACCTGATTGATACCGGCCATAACGCCGTTGATCATCAGGGTCTTGATAACTTCGCCAGCGGTTTTCTTCATCCGGCTTGCCAGTTCGCCGACTGTGATCTCGTCGGGGATCTTAACGGTAACGGGAGCTTTGCGGGCCACTTCCATCTGCAGGCGGCGCATCTTCTCCTGCTCCTCGTTGCGGGCCTTGTTGCCCTTACGCATATCCTTCTTGTTCTGCTGCTGACCCTTCTTGCCGCCGATGCGCTGCTTGCCGCCCTGGAAATTCTGAGCGCGCTCGGAGATCAGGCTGTCCACCCGGTCATCAAAACGGGCAGAGTTGACCTGCACCGCAGAGGTATCGACCACGCGGCGCTCTCTCTTGCGCTCGGGCTCCTTAGGCTTTTCTGCCTTGGGCTGCTGGGAAGCAGTCTGGGGCTTTGTCTGGGTCTGGGGCTTGGGCTGCTCAGGCTTTTTCTCCTCAGCCTTGGGCGTTTCCTTGACAGGCTCAGCCTTAGGCTCTTCCTTGGGCTGTTCTGCCTTGGGCTTGGGCTGCACAGCAAACACCTGCTCCAGGGACTGGATCTGGTTGTTGACTGTCATATACTCAAATACCAGATTCAGCTCATCTTCCGTCAGCACCTGGGTGTTGGACTTGGGCTTTTCAAAATATTTGGAGATGATCTCAACAATCACCTTGGGCGCCACTTCAAAATCTGCGGCAACCTCCTTCAAACGATACTTTACTACCATATACGCACCTCCAAAAACATCAGTTCTTCTTTTTTCCGCTGCGCCGATTGCGCAGGTGGGCCTTGGCCTCGGACTGCCGCTTACGCAGCCGCTGTGCCTTTTCCGTCAGCACATCTGCAACTGCTGCGAACTTTTCCGGCTGCGGCAACGACTGTACCAGCGCCAGCGCCAGCGCCGGGTCGGTAATCGCAGCGATCGCAAGGCTGGTCCGACCAATGGCCATTCCGATCTCGTCTTTTGTATAGGGTAACCGGATGCACTGCTGGTCAGTACCGGCAGCATAGCTTTTCGCTCTGCGCCAGGTATGATCGGACGCATCCTTGGCAACGACGATCAGGTGAGCGTGCAGCGCTCTTGCTGCAGCGCCGACGGGCTCCTCGCCCAGTTCTGCCTTGCCCGCCTTACGGGCAAGAGAAAGATAGCTCAGCACTTTATCCACAGCTGCCGGCCTCCATTTCTCTTGTTAGGCGGTCATAGACCTCCTGAGGGATATCGATCTCCAGGCAGCGCTCCAGAGCGCGGCTCTTCTGGGCCTTTTTCAGGCACTCCATATACGGGCACACATAAGCGCCACGGCCGTTCAGCTTTCCGCTGAAATCCAGAGATACCGTACCCTCCGTGGTACGGACCACGCGGATCATATCCCGTTTGGCTTTTCTTTCACGGCAGCCCATGCACTGCCGCTGGGGTATTTTCTTTTGCATAGCTGCCTCCTTAAAATTTTATTCCTCTGCAGCGGATGCAGGCTTGATATCGATCTTATAGCCGGTCAGGCGAGCTGCCAGGCGGGCATTCTGGCCCTCCTTGCCGATGGCAAGGCTCAGCTGATCGTCGGGCACGATAACGCGGCAAGCCTTCTGGCCGGGAACGGGAGTAACGGAAATAACATCCGCAGGGCTCAAAGCTGCCTTGACATACTCGCAGGGGTCTTCACTCCAGACCACGATATCGATCTTTTCGCCGCCCAGTTCACGGACAACAGCACCGACACGGCCTCCACGGGGGCCGACACAGGCGCCCACGGGATCCAAATCCTCAACAGTAGCACGAACTGCCATCTTGGAGCGAGAGCCGGCCTCTCTGGCGATATTGCGGATCTCCACATCGCCGTCTGCGATCTCAGGAGTTTCCAGCTCGAACAGTCGGCGCACCATATTGGGGTGGGTACGGCTTACGTGAACGATGGGGCCACGGCCCATCTTGTGTACTTCCAGAACATAGACCTTGATCTTGTCGCCTTCGCGCCAATCTTCGCCGGGGATCTGCTCGCCGGTACGCAGAACGGCATCGGAGGCCTCGTTGCCCTGACCGATGCGGACAAACAGGTCGCCATTGATATCGACCTTCACAACAGTACCGGTCAGAAGTTCCTGCGCCTTGTTGGAATAATTGTCATAAACTACGCCACGCTCAGCCTCGCGGATACCCTGAATAACCACCTGCTTAAAGGTCTGGGCAGCGATACGGCCGAACTTCTGAAAATCAACGGGAATGGAAATATTGTCGCCCAGCTGCACATCGGGGTTCATATGCCGGGCAGTATCGATGTGGATCTCCAGCTCGGTGTCCTCCACCTCTTCCACAACGGTCTTGACGACATGCAGGAACAGGCCCTTTTCACTCAGATCGACGACCACATTGTCCGCAGGGACATCCTTGCGATCTTCCCGATCCTTACGGTAGGCATTTGCCATACCCTGCTTCAGGCGTTCCACCATATAATCCACAGGGATACTCTTGAGCTTTTCCAGATCCCGCAGGCTGGCAAAAATCTCTGCGCCCAGGTTGGCCTTGGATGCTTCGGTCTGCTTCTTGGCTCTGCTATTTCTTGCCATGATTCTTCCTCCTTAGAATTCAACACGAAGGCGCACCAGCGCGACTTCGGATTTTGTAAATGTGATGGTTTCTTTTCCGGCTTCCACCGTAACGCAACCGTCTTCATAGCCACGCAGGATGCCGGGGATCTCTTTCAGACCATTCCGAGGTCTATACAGCTTGACCGTAATGGCGCTGCCCATAAACCGTTCAAAATCAGACGGCCGCTTCAGTGCCCGCTCCAGTCCGGCGGAGCACACCTCAAAATGATAGGATTCCGCAATAGGGTCTTTTTCATCCAGCACCGGGTCAACGGCACGGGAGATAGCCTCGCAGTCAGTGATGTCCACGCCGCCCTCTTTTTCGATGTAGAGCCGCAGGAAACGCTCCGAGCCTTCCCGGACATATTCCACATCCCACAGCGAGCAGCCGTGCTGCTCCACGATAGGCCGCGCGAACTGTTCGACCAGTTCCGTAACTTTCATTTTTTCGCCTCTTTCATTAAGAAAGAGAGAGGCGCTAGCGCCTCTCTCCTAAAGTCAAACATCTTACGCTGGGATTATAGCATCTTTTTTGGAGAAATGCAATACCTTTTTTCAGGTTTTTTATGCATTTTCTCGACTTTTTTCAAATTCCGGCGTGCAAATACTTCCGATCCCAGTCATCGTCAAACAACCGGTTCATCTGATCCAGAACGCTGGACTGGACCAGATCATCCGCAAGCTGCCGCAGCAGATGCACCGGTTCCAGGCTTTCCAGGTAGAAATCCGGCAGCGCATCCTCACCAAATCGGATACCCAGTACCGCGCCGGTAATGGCCCCCACCGCTGCGCTGCGGCCGGAATGATTCACCGCAGTGATCATCGCCGCATCAAAATCGCCGTGGCAGGTCATGCAGGCATACAGTACGCCCGCCAGCACCTCCGCTGCCGTGCGGCAGCGCAGCTGCTCCATAGCCGCCATAGGGGTAATGCTGTCCGATGCCGCCAGAATCTGTGCCATCTGCAACAGCTCCCAGATATGTCCCGTATGGCCGTATTCTCTGCCAAATTGCAGGGAAACAGAATCCACCACGGATTCCACAAGTGCTTTCACCCCAATATCCGGTTCTTCCAGCAGTACGCACAAGGCGTGGGTCAAGGCTGCGGCAGACAGGAATGTTTCCGTATCGCCGTGAGTCAATGCCACAGTTTCTGCGCCCAAAAGATCCACAGCATCCGGCTCAATTTCCAGAATTCTGCTTAGCAGCGCAACAGGCACGACCTCCGTCAAAGCGCTGGGCAGCTCGTTGCGAAACACCGGCTCTTGAGGAGTGCCCAAACTTTCCCGGGTCAGCGCGTCCAGCATCCGGGTGTCCATACAGCGGCGGCGCTTCAGCTCCGGAACCGTGGTCAGCCAGCAGTAATTGCGCTCCTGGCTGCTGTATTGCTGGGTTCTGGACCATTCCCGCAGGGCGATGCTCACATACCGGATCAAGGGATTACTCCGTCCGTAGGCTTGATTTCTGGCAAGGCCAAGAATCAAACCGTTTGCTACATAGGCCGCCAGTTGGGTATAAGAGGACACCTCGGCATAGCCGTTGGCCAGATCGTAACCCATAAGTCCGTTGGGGCCGTAGTCGGTGCAGATCGCATCCAGGCTTTTACGATCCACCGTGCTACCCATGGCATCACCTACCGCAAGGCCCAACAAAGCGCCCCGGAAAACCTTGCGTTTTTCCCGCATACAGCCACCTCCTCAAACTTTTCTGCCTATATTATACCTGCAATCCCAAGAAAAGGCAAGAAAATTCGAAAATCCACTGCAGGGCAACCCAGAAATGTGAATGTTGGGCGGGGCTTGCTCCCGCCGCAGATTCGGGCGACCGCAATACCCTCCCCCGAAGGAGGGTGGATTTTGCGGAGCAAAAGACGGGAGAGGAATGGCGTGCAGTTGAATACTGTGCAAGTCTTGAAATTATGCGAAATCCCAGATTTCAGCCCGCATTCCTCATCCGCTCCAGTTTGCCAACCGGGGCACCTTTCCCCCGGGGGAAGGCATTGGTGCTGCGCATTTCTGTAGGGGTGACCGCAAGAGTCGCCCCTACACTTTATTTCCCTAACTTCTAGGTTTACATAACACCATCAGGCATATCCACCGGGTTGTACGCATAGGCTGTACCACCAAAATTGCGGA
This sequence comes from Faecousia sp., assembly GCA_045630825.1. GTDB lineage: Bacteria > Bacillota > Clostridia > Oscillospirales > Oscillospiraceae > Faecousia. Next base: position 68,851 of record JAZQTN010000001.1, read on the forward strand.
GGGATGGATATGAAAAAACTTTGTGCTGTGCTGGCGGCTTGTCTGCTGCTTTGCCTGCTCCCGGTGCGGGTATCCGCTGCGGATTTGCAGATCCCGGGAAAAAGCGCCCTGCTGATGGATATTGCCACCGGTACCGTTCTCTACGAACAGAATTCCCACGAAAAACTTGCCCCGGCCAGCGTTACCAAGGTGATGACTATGCTGCTGATCATGGAAGCAATCGACTCCGGAAAGATCGGCTGGAATGATACCGTTACCGCCTCGGAAACCGCAGCCGCCAAGGGCGGCAGCCAGATCTACCTTAAGGTCGGCGAAACAATGAGCGTTTCCGATATGGTCAAGTCCATCGCCGTCAGTTCTGCCAACGACTGCGCCTGCGCAATGGCAGAACATATCGCCGGCAGCGAGGCCGGGTTTGTGGAAAAGATGAATCAGCGTGCCAAGGAACTGGGGATGAACGATACCCATTTCGTCAACTGCACCGGTCTTGATGATGACCCCGCCGCCAAGGAGCACCTGACCTCCGCCCACGATATCGCCCTGATGTCCCAGGAGCTGATGAAGCACCACCCAGACATCAAAAAATTCACCACCATCTGGATGGACACCGTCCGGGACGGCGCATTCGGCCTCGCCAACACCAACAAACTGGTGCGCTTTTACGCCGGCGCAACAGGTCTCAAGACCGGCTTCACCGCCAATGCCGGCTACTGCCTTTCCGCCACTGCAGAGCGGGATGGCTTGGGCCTTATCGCTGTAGTAATGGGCAGCGCCACCTCTCAGGAGCGGTTTGCCGCCTGCAAACAACTACTGGATTACGGCTTTGCCAATTTTGCCCTCGTGCAGCCCCAGCTGCCGGATAGCAATGCCGTGCCCGTAAAGCTGGGCACTGCCGATACTGTCTGCGCTGTCCCGGCGGAGGACACCCAACTGCTCATTGACAAATCCCAACGGGATTCTGTTTCTACCCAAGTCCAATTGGAAGCGCAGGTGTCCGCCCCCGTCAGCAAGGGGCAGAAATTGGGCACGATGACGATCAAAGCCGGCGAGCAAGTTCTGGCGCAGGTCAGTATGGTGGCGCAGGAAAGTGTCCCACGGTTGACCTTAGGCGACATTTTCACCCTCATTTTGCGAAAAATGTGTATGGCGCGTTAAAAAAACGATTACGGCTGTCCCGGAGGACAGCCGTAATTTTTTATCTTCTTTTCAGCTTCCGTTTCACGAAACCCGTCAACTGATCGCCCCAGTCGAATACCCGCTGGGCAGCGAAGAACACTGTAGGTGTCATGATCAGTAGCACCACCATCACCAAGCTGGTGGCGTGATCCTCCAAATGCAGTTCGAAGAAGCCTTGGAAGAAAGTAAAACACACCAAAAGGCCGGTAGCCATAGTCCACCAAATGATCCTTCTGATCTTACCGAAGGGCTTACAGGTTTGATACAGCACCAGCAGACCAACCACAGCCAGGATCGCCGCACAAACTGAGGAAACCTGCTCCAACTGCATGCCGAAAACCACCATAAACAGCTGCGCCATCAGCACAACGAAAATATTGGTCAAGCCGCCGGGCAAGGCCTTGCGCATAACCGTGGGCAGGAATCTGCCCTGTACCCGTTCATAATTGGGTTCCATCGCCAGGAAGAAAGACGGCACACCAATGGTCATTGCGGAAATAACGCTCAAATGGATGGGCTGCAGCGGATACTGCATACCCATAATCAGATTGATAACAGCCAGTCCCAAGGAGAAGATGTTCTTGACCAGGAACAGCGTTGCGGTACGCTGAATGTTATTGATGACCCGTCGGCCTTCTGCCACAATGCTAGGCATCGCAGAGAAGTCGGAATTCAGCAGCACCAGCTGCGCCACCTGGCTGGCGGCCTGCGCGCCGCTGGCCATAGCGATGCCGCAGTCTGCCTGCTTCATCGCCAGCACATCGTTGACGCCGTCGCCGGTCATTGCCACAGTGTGTCCTCTTTTTTGGAGCGCTTGGATCAGTTTCTTTTTCTTATCCGGCGTTACACGGCCGAAGACAGTGTATTGCTCCACTGCCTGCAGAAAATCCCGATCCTCTTTCAGGTGGCCGGCATCAATGTACTTATCCGCATTCTCTATACCTGCGCGGCGGGCAACCTCAGAAACCGTTACCGGATTATCGCCGGAGATGACCTTGATGCAGACACCCTGCTCTACAAAGTACCGGAAAGTATCCTCTGCTTCAGGACGGACCCGGTTGCTGACCAGCACCAGTGCCAACGGCCGCAGCCGTTCCACTACCAGGCCCACCGGATCCGGCTCGCCGGCATATTCTGCCACCAAAAGCACACGGTAGCCAAAGGAGGACCAGCTTTCCACAGATTCTTTTAATTCATCATAGCGAATGCCCATAATGAATTCCGGCGCACCCACAACGAAAGCGCCCTGCTCGCGGAAAACGGCAGCACTCCATTTCGTCTTGGATGTAAAGGGGATGCGGCCTACGCACTCCCAATCCGTTTCCCCGGCGAACATCTCTGTCATCGCCCGGGCGGTATCGTTATCCGGCTCCACGCCGGTATAGATTGCAGCAAGGACCTGCTCCAGACGTTCCGGTGCATCGTCGGTCAAGGGCACAACATTGTCTACCTCCATCACGGCTTCCGTGATGGTGCCGGTCTTATCCACGCACAGAACATCCACCCGTGCCAGAGTTTCGATGCAATTCATATCCTGCACCAGAACTTTTTTCTGAGTCAGTTTGATTGCCGACACCGCCATGGCCACACTGGTCAGCAGGTACAAGCCCTCAGGAATCATACCAATCAGCGCAGCGACGGTGCTCTCAGCGCTTTCCTGCAGCGGTTTACTGAGTACCGCTAACGACTGATAAAACAGAATAATGCCGATGGGAATCAGGCCAAAGCCCACAGCCCGGATCAATTTATCCAGAGATCGCATCATTTCCGATTTGGAGGCCTGAGGATTTGCCTTGGCTTCCATTGCCAGCTTGGCAGCAAAAGAATCTGCGCCAACTCTGGTCAACTGGGCGCGGCCTGTGCCCGCCACCACAAAACTGCCGGACTTCAGTTCATCTCCAGGTTTCTTGACAATGGCATCTTCCTCGCCGGTAACCAGAGATTCATTGACCTGCATCGTTCCGCACCGCAGGATACCGTCGGCACAGATCTGGTCGCCGGCAGAAAACTCCACGATGTCGTCACGCACCAACCTGTTGGAGCGAATCCGCACAAGCTCGCCGTCGCGAATGGTGCGCACCTGCTGCACCGCCACCAATGTCAGCTTATCCACCGCCCGTTTGGCGCGGATCTCCTGAAAAATACCGATAACCGTATTGCAGACCATAATGCCCAGGAACAGCATATTCTTAATGGACGAGCCGGCAATGACCAGCACCAACGCCAGAATGATGAAGACCAGATTGAAAAATGTCAGACATTTTTCAAGCACAATCTCCTTCTCTGTCTTGGAAGCGCTTTTAGGCATGCCGTTGGCCCAGCCTTTTCTCGCCCGCTCCCGCACCTGATCTGCTGTCAGGCCCATTTCCGCATCTGCTTCCACAATAGGAACATCTATGCGGACCAATTCCGTTTCTTTCTTTTTCTGCATATTTCTCTCCTCTGAGAATCCCTATTCTCTTTCCGGGAAGCCGTTTTTCCGGTCCCACATAGCCAGCAGGCTGCCGCTTTCTACCCGAATTTCTGCGTTTTCGCCTACAAAATGGTTGCTCACACCCAGAGGGAATCCACTGCTAAGCACGCCGTTTTCCAGCGGATACTGCAGACCCCGCAGGCAAACCCCTCCGGCATCCGCGCCCAGGCAGAACAAGGACAGGATCCCCTCTGCCGTCTTCGGAAACCGAATACATTCATTCTTGATCACCGTAACGCAATAATCCCTGCCAATCAGATAACCCACTGCACCGTTGTCAGCGAGAAACTGCAGAGTCTGGTAATTCGCCACAGTATGATCCAGGCGCTGTCCGTCCAGACCGCCGTAGATCAAAAATTCCCGGAAACCCCGTTCCAGGCCGTGGCGCACCGCCAGCATCGCATCGGTATCATCCTTTTCCACCGGGAACACCTCTGCCCCCTGAGGCACATAGCCCAAAGAGTCAAAATCACCCAGTATGGCGTGAGGTGTCAGCGAAAGTGTCTGCAAATGCCGCAAACCGCCGTCTGCCGCCACGATATAGTCATCTGCGCCAATATTTTGTGCCAAAGCATCAAAACCGGCAGCGCAAAAAACGATACACTTTCCCACATTCTCACTCCTTTTCTTTCTTCAATATTATTGTATCACAACCCGGGCAAAAAGAAAGCCCCAAAGTCCATAATTTTTCCATTTTCGCAAAAGCACCCGGCAGCTAATCCGCCGGGTGCTTTCATTTACTTATAGGTCAATCCCTTGGGATAGAAAAAGCGGAGTTTTTCCTCGGCGACCCGGATATCCACAGCTTCTGCTACGCGCATTTCGCCATCCAGATTGATCACTGTAGGTTTGTCACACAGGATCCGGATACTGTCAGTCTTAAAATGCCGTACCAGCTTGGGCAGTTCCTTATATCGGCCGTTTTTATACTTTCCTACCACACTGGGAACCTGCAGTCGGGATACATGCTTTACCAGCAGCACATCCAAAAGACCGTCAGCGGGATCTGCCTCCGGCACGGGATTGAAACCGCCGCCGTAATAGCGACCGTTGCAGATGCAGATCATTGTCTGCCGGGCATCGATCTTCTCACCGCCGATTTGCACCACATAATGCTCCGAAATACCCTTGATCACATTCACCACCGTGGAGGCCACATAAGCCCGGAAGCCGTGAAGCAACGGCAGTCGCTTATAGTTGGATACATCTGTGCCGATCCGGGCATCCAAGCCCACAGAGCAGATGTTTAAGGAGTAGTCATCGTTGCAGCGGATCAGATCAAAGGTTGTTTCCTCACAGTCCAGCAGCCGCTCCAGATCAAAAAAGGCCTCAGGCTTATCAAAAAGCTTTACAAAATCATTGCCGCTGCCGCCGGAAAACACAGTAACCGCCACATTATCGCAGCCGGCCGCACCGGTAGCCACTTCGTTCAGTGTGCCGTCGCCGCCGCAGGCATAAAGGCGGTATTCTTCGCCGCTCCGGGCAGCCTCCCGGGCGATGCGGGTGCAGTCCCCGGGAGCTTTGGATACTTCGATCCGGTATGTAATGCCCCGGGCGGAGCAAACTCTTTCAATTTGCTCCGTGTAGTAGGCAGTCCGGTTACGGCTGCCGGCCGCAGGGTTGATGATGAATAGATGTGTCATAAGAGATCTCCTGCTTCTTTACTTTTTGCGGGAGTCGTTTGTGCGGGCGGGATTCTGGTACATATAGTAATCGCACTTGATCATACCGTTATAGAGCTTACGCTTCTTGTCAGCACGGCGACCGAAATAATGCTCAAATTCCGGCTCGGAGGTAATAATATACTTTTTCCAGCCGTCGGCAAATTTTAAATGTCGTCCCAAAGCGGCATAGAGCCGCTGGGCGCTTTGCTGCTCCATCATTCGCTGACCGTAAGGCGGGTTGCAGATGATGATGCCCTGGTCGGTAGGCAAGCTCATTTTGGTGGCATCGCCGTCTTTGAATTCGATACAATCGGATACGCCGGCTTTCCGGGCATTTGCCATTGCAAGGCTGACGCACTTAGGGTCATTGTCTGAGCCCAAAATACGATACTTGCCCTTGAATTCCTTGTCCATTGCTTCGCCACGGGCTTCCTGCCAGATTTTCTCCTCCATCCAGGCAAAATGCTCTGCGGCAAACCGCCGCCGCAGACCCGGCGCCCGGTTCTTTGCGATCAGCGCCGCTTCAATGGGAATCGTACCGGATCCGCAGAAAGGATCCCAGAGGAATTCTCTGCCCCGGTAACGGGTCAGCTGCACCATGGCCGCCGCCAAGGTTTCCCGCAGAGGCGCATCATTGCCGATCGCCCGGTAACCCCGCTTGTGCAGGCCTACACCGGAGGTATCCAGATACAGCTGCACTCGGTCATTCATAACAGAAAACTGCAGCTGATACTTGGCGCCGTCTTCCGGCAACCAGTTCACGCCGTACTTTTCGCCCAGCCGCTTGGAGGCGGCCTTCTTGATAATGGCCTGGCAATCGGGAACAGACATCAACTGGCTGTTCAGACAATGACCCTTAACAGGAAATTCTCCGTTCTTGGGGATATAATCCTCCAGATTGGTGCGATATACACCCTGAAACAGCTGTTCGAAGGTCTTGGCCTCAAAATCCGCCAGCACCAGCAGCACCCGTTCACCGGTCCGCAGACCGATATTGGCTCTGGCAATCGCATCCTTACCGCCAGAAAACAGCACTCTGCCGTTCTCCACCCGGACATTTTCCAAATTCAACCGGCGAAGCTCGTCACCGGCAATACCCTCCAACCCAAACAGAGTGGGTACAGCAAATTCAAATTGATCCATCTTTTTCTCCTTAGGGAATGATCTTACTGGGCTTCAGATACCGCTCCTGCTCCGAAAAGACACAGCCGCAGAATTTCTGAATATACATTTCCAGCTCCCGGGCTTTTTCCTGCCCGGCCTTGAAATAGGGACGAAAATCCCGGTAGAGGAACGCCACGCCGTATTCCTTTGCCGCCCGTTCTGCCACCTCCCGCATCAATTCGTGATTCTGGTAGGGACTGATAAAAAGCGACGAAGTAAAACTGTCAAAGCCACCCTCTGCTGCGGTTTTTGCGGTTTCAAACAAGCGCATTTCGTAGCATTTAACGCACCGGCCGGCAATATCCTCCGCCACCTCTCTTACGAAAGGCCGCAGACCGTAATCATCCCGCTCCAAAAGTGGCAGATCGATGGTCTTGGCATACTCCCGCAGGCAGTTACGCCGGGCGCGGTATTCGGTAAAGGGGTGGATATTGGGGTTATACCAATATCCGCTAACCTCTATTTTGTCGCTACGCAGCACCTCAATGCACTGATTGGCGCAGGGCGCGCAGCAAATATGCAGTAATGTTTTCATCTTATTTTACGCCATCCTTGTAAACTTCCGTGATCTTTACATTTTTCACCGTATTATGCAGGTTTTCACCCTTGACATAGACCTTGGTATAGTTCATCGCATGGCCGGTGAAATATACGCCATCCTTTTCCTCAAACAGTACGCTCTGCACACTTCCAATCAAGCTCTCCCGATAGGCGCTGCTCATTTCCGCAGCAACGGCGATGGCTGCCCGGCTCCGGGCGTCCTTGGTTGCATTATCATGCTGCCCGGGCATCTTGTCCGCCGGTGTACCGGGGCGGCGGGAATAGGGGAAAATGTGCATATCGGCAAAACCGCATTTCCTTATAAACGCCAGACTTTGCTCGAATTCTTCTTCTGTTTCTCCCGGAAATGCCACAATCATATCCGTAGTGATGGCGCAATTGGGAAAATGTTTTTTGAGCAGTTCTACACTCTGCAGATACCTGGCAGTATCGTACTTACGGCGCATCCTCTGAAGCACCGTGTCGCAGCCGGACTGCATACTCAAATGGAACTGGGGACACAGATTTTCATATTTTTTCATCTGCAGACAGAATTCTTCCGTGATGACCCGGGGCTCTAAACTGCCCAACCGTACCCGGAGCTCCGGCACAGCTTCACAGACCGCCGACACCATATCCGTCATCGGAGGCTTGCCCTCTAAATCCACACCCCAAGAGGCAATCTCAATGCCGGTGATAACGATTTCCCGGTACCCTTTTGCCTTCAGCTGTTTCGCCTGCTCCACCACCAAAGACAGCGGTGCAGACCGCACCGGTCCACGTGTATAGGGGATAATGCAGTAAGAGCAGAAATTGACACAGCCATCCTGCACCTTCAGCATTGCCCGTGTACGCTCAGAAAGGCCGCCGGCAGGCAAAACTTCAAATTCCCGGCGGCGCAGCGCCACATCCAGCACTTCCTGCTGCTGCCGGCTCTCAGCCGTTTCCAGCAGTTTTTCGACAAACTCCCGGCGGTTTGCGCTGCCGCCCAGAATATCCACGCCCAGCTTGCGCACATCTTCCGGTGCGTGCTGGGTATAGCAGCCGCACACTCCGATCACCGCCTGAGGATTCTCCCGGCGGCAGCGGCGAATGACAGCCCTGTTTTTCTTGTCCGCCACAGCGGTTACCGAGCAGGTGTTGATGATGTAGGCATCACACTTTTCGGAAAAAGGAACGATCTCGTGCCCCTTCTCCGCCAGCATCTGCTCCATCGCCTGTGTTTCATATTGATTTGTTTTGCACCCGAGGGTGTAAAAAGCAATTTTCATAATTTTTCACCATTTACCCATTGTAACACTATTGTACACGAGTTTAAGGCGTTTGTACAGTAAGAAAATTGACATCCCCGCCGGGGCGTGGTATGATATTTTCAATCTTTCAGGAGGGAATGTTATGCATTTTTTGTTTATGAGTCTGTTTGCGCTGGGCATCGTCGGTATCGACCAGCTCACCAAATATCTTACTGTTACCCAAATCCCGCTGTACGCAGATGTTCCCTTCCTCCCCGGCTTTTTGGGACTGACCTACGTGCGAAATACCGGCGCGGCATTTTCGATGCTGGAGGGACAGCGGTGGCTGTTTGTTGTGGTTTTTGCCGTGCTGACAGTTTTGCTCTTTGTGGAGTATTTCAAAAAGCCGATGCCCTTTACCGCGCTGGAACGCTGGTGTATTGCCGCCATCTACGGCGGTGGCGTCGGCAATGTCATCGACCGGGTATTCCGGGGCTATGTGGTAGATATGATCGAAACAAAGTTTATCGAATTCCCCGTTTTCAATGTAGCTGACTGCTTCATTACCTGCGGCAGTATTCTGCTGTTGGCCCACATTCTGATATTCAACAAAGGATTCTGGAAGGAAGAAAAGAAATGACGCTGTATGCCGATATGCCTAACGAACGGCTGGATGCATTTCTTGCCCGGTGTGCAGAGGGGCTCAGCCGCTCTGCCGCCCAAAAGCTGATTGAAGACGGCAACGTTTCCCGAAACGGCAAGAAAGCTAAGAAAAATGACAAATTGAATATCGGCGACCGGATTGACTATATCATTCCCGAGCCCAAGGAAGTGGACATCAAGCCCACAGAAATGGCGCTGGATATTGTTTACGAAGATGAGGATGTTCTTGTCATCAACAAGCCCAAGGGGCTGGTGGTCCACCCCGCCGCAGGCCATCAGGACGACACTCTGGTCAACGGTCTGCTCCACGCTATGGGTGATAAACTTTCCGGCATCAACGGTGAACTGCGCCCCGGCATTGTCCACCGCATCGACAAGGACACATCCGGTCTTCTAGCCATCGCCAAAAACGACCTGGCCCATACGGTTTTGGCCTCCCAGCTGAAAGACCATACGATGGCAAGAACTTACGAGGCTATCGTCTGCGGCTCTTTCCGGGAGGATTCCGGCACTGTAGACGCCCCCATCGGACGCCATCCCACTGACCGGAAGAAAATGACCGTTACACCCCGCAACTCCAAATCCGCCGTTACCCATTGGGAGGTCGTGGCCCGGTATCGCGGCTATACCCATATCCGCTGTCGGTTGGAAACCGGCCGCACCCACCAAATCCGTGTCCATATGGCCCACATAGGCCATCCCATTGTGGGAGATACTGTATATGGACACAAAAAGGCAGAACTGGGTCAGGACACCCAGTGCCTCCACGCAGGTCAGCTCTGCTTCCGGCATCCCCGGGATGGTCGGCCCGTGATGGTCTTCGCTCCCCTGCCGGAATATTTCCAAAAGCTTATCGAAAAACTGGAGAAAATGGTATAAATTCTATGTTTTCTGACATTTTACTCACCGTCGATTATGACCGGACATTGACTGCGCTGGACTCCACCATTCCTCAGCGGAATCTGGAGGCCATTCGGTATTTTATGGATAATGGCGGCAAATTCACCATCAATACCGGCCGCAGCGTACCTATGTCTGCCAAGAACATTTTGAACAAAGTCCCCGTCAATGCGCCGCTGCTGCTATATAACGGCAGTGCCGCTTATGACACGGAAAAGGGTGCGCTTTTGCTGTGCCGCCCCATTCCCCTGGATCCCCGAGCTGTCATCACCGATGTGCAGGCAAAATTCCCCCAGCTGAGTGTGGAATGGCAGGGTGTGGACGCCCACTATATTTTCTACAAAAACCCCGCCTGGGAGGCCTATTGCGACCATAACCAGTGCGTCTGGAAATACGCAGAATTTGAGGATATTCCCGGCCCGTTTCTGAAATTCTCCGTCTACGGCGAATTCCGGGAAAAGACGGTAGCCGATATGTACAATGCCACTGAGGAGGAAAAGGCACTTTTCCGGGATGTGGTGGCGTATATCGAGGGAAAATACGGAGAATATCTGGACTGTTTCCAGGCCTGTACCCGTATCACGGATATGCACGCCAAGGGCTGCAGCAAGCTTCGCTCCGCCCGGGAACTGCAGGCAATGTTGGGCCGCAAGATTCTTATCTGCGTCGGAGACGGCGATAATGACTTGACGATGCTGGAGGGCGCAGATTATTCCTTCTGCCCTGCTGACGGCGCTGTTGCTGACCGTTTCCCCAATGTCTGCGTCTGCGATGAGGGTGCTGTGGCCGAGGTGATCTACGAGAAGATTCCCGCCATCTTGAAAAATAAGCCTTGACAATGTCGCGTTGATATGCTAAGATTTTCTGGCTGAAACAGATATCGCCACGGATTTGCGGGTGTAGTTCAATGGTAGAACACCAGCCTTCCAAGCTGGATACGCGGGTCCGATTCCCGTCACCCGCTCCATAGAAATGCGCCAGTAGCTCAGCAGGATAGAGCAACTGCCTTCTAAGCAGTAGGTC
>JAZQTN010000002.1:0-20995 GCA_045630825.1 Faecousia sp.
CTTGGTAAGGATGAGGTCGCCAGTTCAAATCTGGCTAGCAGCTCCAAAAAATCAGTCATCCCATCCGGGATGGCTGATTTTTTTATATTTCTAGCACTTCGAATTTTTATATGCTATAATTCAAAAAAGAGGAAAATATTACACACTTTCAAAGTTTTTCTTGACTTGTATTTATGAAGGGCCTTTCAAACGGCGGAGAGGGGGGGTAAGATATGGAACATCAAAGGGTAAAACTACCCATCAGTGATGAAAAGATCATTGCGCTCTTTTGGTCACGGGATGAGAAAGCAATCGCGGAAACCGACTTCAAATACAAGAACTATCTGTTTACTATCGCCTACAACATCGTTCACGGCAGCGCTGACTGCGAGGAATGTTTGAACGATACATATCTTGCAGCCTGGAATGCCATTCCGCCAACGAGCCCTAAAGTACTGAAAGCGTTTTTGACCACCATTATCCGCCGCATCGCTATTAACCGTTATCACAGCAATTTGCGCCACAGCGAATTGACAGTAGCTCTGAGCGAAATGGAGGATTTTCTCGCAAACAGCGAAGATGTGGCAGCGGAGATAAGCGCCCGGGAGTTGGGTCGCGTTATCAGCGGTTTTGTCAGGATGCTGTCCCAACGCCGGAGATACATATTTATGAGCCGATATTATGCAGCGGAGCCTATCGACACTATCGCAAGAGAACTGCACGTCAGCAGATCAACTGTCAACAAGGAATTGGCAATTATCCGAAAACGCTTGAAAGAAAAACTGGAAAGTGAGGGATATATTTTATGAAACCGGAACAATGGAATGAAGGATTAAACCACCTTGACGAAGATCTGGTGGAAGAATATGTAACAGAAAAAGAGAAATGCACGCAAAAGAAAAGATCTGCAAGACCCTACTGGGTCGCCACTGTGGCAGCTACTTTGGCGTTGACATTGGGTGTTGGTCTATTGGCCGGAAAGGGAATCATTCCCGGGTTGGATAATGCGCCTGTGCCCATTGAGAGCACGCCTCCCACTGTTGCCGGAACAACAGAAAGCAATCCCACTGGCGTAGCACCCACCAGACCGTCTGTAACCGAACCTCCCGCAACATTGCCGCCTCTGGGGCCTGTTGTGGTGCCCTTGGGCAATCTGCTGGCAGAGCCGGTCTATCCGGAAATGCTGAAATACCCAATTCGGGCAGACTATGACGGTGAAAAAGCCTACGGTGAGGTTTATCGTGCATGGCTTAACAACCGGCGGCAGCAGTACAATCAGCCTCTGGACTATGCCGACAGTCTGACGGATTTCTTTCATAAAAGCATTGCACAGTTCCTGCGGGGCGAGGAAAACCAGACCTATTCGCCGGTAAATGTATACTTAGCAATGGCAATGTTGGCGGAAACTACCGGCGGAAATTCCCGGCAGCAGATTCTGGATCTGTTTGGCGCGGAAAACATTGAACAGTTGCGTGAGCAGGCATACTATCTGTGGAATGCCCATTACTGCGATGACGGACAGACAAATGTATTGCTTGCAAACTCTTTGTGGTTGGATGAAGAATATACTTTTAAGCAGGAAACCGCCCAGATTTTGGCTGAACGCTATTTTGCATCTTCCTACCGGGGGGATTTAGGCTCAGCGGAGATGGATAAGCATCTGCAGGATTGGTTAAATGCCAATACCGGTGGTATATTGAAGGACCAGGCGAATAATATCAAATTGAGTGATTATTCGGTGCTTGCCCTTGCATCCACTATTTATTTCACCGCATCATGGGAGAATGAGTTCCCGCAGTACAGCACGAAGGATGCAATTTTCCATAGCCCGGAGGGGGATCGAACAGTTCCCTTTATGTATAGGAAGATGCGCAATATGTACTATTGGGGGGAGAATTTTACCGCTGTTCATTTGGCACTTACCGGAGACAATTATATGTGGTTGATTCTCCCTGATGAAGGCTACACGGTTAACGATGTTCTGCAAAGCGAGGAATATCTGCAGATGACATTGGATCCTGTGGACTGGGAAAATCAAAGCCAGTATGAAATAAAATTGAGCCTGCCGAAGTTTGACATTGTCCATCAGCAGGATCTGATCAAGGGTATGAAATCTCTGGGACTGAGCGATGTTTTTGATGATAAGCGTGCAGATTTCAGTACTATCACAGATACCCCCCAACTGTATGTAGGTAAAATCGATCATGCGGCCCGGGTCAGCATAGATGAAAAGGGCTGTTTTGGCGCTGGATTCACCGTTATTGATGTGCCAATGGGCATTGCTCCTCCCAAAGAGGTCGAGACAATTGAATTTATACTGGATCGCCCGTTTGCGTTCGTCGTTAGCAGCCGGGATAACCTGCCGCTGTTTGCCGGTGTTGTCAATGAGCCGTAAACACCTCGAATTGACAATGCTTTCCAATCGTGGTATGATACCCTCGAGGTGATTATTATGCGCAATATTGCAGATGTTGACGTTAATTTTAAGACAGCTACTACCATTGACAGAGATGACATAGTATTCTATGACATCGAAAATGAGCCCTTTAAGATCTACGGCGTTTCCTACGAAAATGGCCGCTACCGCAGAATGCCTGAGGCTGCTGCCAAGGGTGTCAGCGATGCGCTGGATTTCCTGCATTCCCAGACATCCGGCGGTCGTGTCCGTTTTAAGACCGACAGCTCCTACATCGCCATTCACGCAGAGATGCCCTACATCGGCAAGATGCCCCATTTCGCCCTGACCGGTGCGGCTGGCTTTGATATCTATGTCCGCAAGGACGGCGTGGACACTTACGAGAAGACTTTTGTTCCGCCCTATGAGATCAGCGATGGCTATGAGTCTGTGCAGGATCTGCGCACCAGCGAAATGCGCGAGATTACCATCAATTTCCCGCTGTACAGCGATGTGGGCAAGCTCTATATCGGCCTGAGCGACAAGGCCCAGCTCCTTCCGGCAGAGCCTTACCGTTACGAAAAACCCATTGTATATTACGGAAACTCTCTGACCCAGGGAGGCTGTGCATCCCGTCCCGGCAATGCCTATCCCAACCGCATTTCCCGCAGATTTGACTGCGATTTCGTCAACCTTGGCTTCTCCGGCAGCGGCAGAGGCGAGCAGGCGATTGCTGACTACATTGCTGGTCTGGATATGAGCATCTTTGTCTGCGATTACGACCACAATGCGCCGGATATTGATCATCTTCGCAATACCCACGAGAACCTCTTTAAGACCGTTCGCGCGGCACATCCTGACCTGCCCATCATCCTGATCACGTCTATGTCCCATCCCCATTGCACCGACGACAAGAAGGGCAGACGGGACGTGATCTATCAGACATATCAGAATGCTATTGCCGCCGGCGACAAGAATGTATATTTTATCGACGGCTTTGATGTGATGGCGGAATTCGGCTACGATCCTATGGTCGATGGCGCTCACGGCAGCGACTGGGGTTTTTTTATTATGGCAAATTACATTGGCAACGTGATCGAGCCCCTTCTTAAGTGAAAATAAAAACCGGCGTCAGTCGACGCCGGTTTTTTCTGCCCAGTCGGGTGCTGCTTCAAATGTAAGGACTGTCCCTTTTATCGGGAAGGTGAGTTTGCAGGAGAAAAGGTAAGGGGCAGGGATGTTGTCCCGGGCACCGTATTTATGGTCGCCCAGCAAGGGGAATCCTCGGCTGGCGAACTGTACCCGAATCTGGTGGCTGCGTCCCGTATGCAGGCGGATGCGGACGAGAGAATCTTCGCCTTGTCGGAGCGTTTTGTACTCCAGCAGAGCCTTTTTAACGCCTTTTCGCTCCCGCTTGACGACGAAAACCTTGTTCTTGCTGCTGTCTTTCCACAGCAGGTCCTCTAGAAGCCCGGAGACCGGCGGTGTGCCGTGGACAAGGGCGAGATACTCTTTAATCATTTCGCCGCTCTGAATGGCGCGTGAGAGCTCAGCGGCGGCAGCTTTGCTTCTGGCGTAGACCATCACGCCTCCTACATTCTGATCCAAGCGGTGGACAGTGAAGAATTCACCGTCCAGAGCGTCTTTCAAAGCTGCCGGTACGTCTGCTTCGGAGTTGAAGCCCACGGGCTTGACGCATACTGCAATATCCCGGTCAGAATACAAAATTTCCATAGCACACCTCCTTTTGTCCTTATTATAGCACACAATGCAATAATTTCAATCGTTGCGCTTGCAACTTGTGGCAAATTGTGTATAATATAAGCAAAGATTGGAGGAACATGTATGACGACGAAGGATTTTGAGAAGAAGAGCCCACTTTTGATCTTCCTCAATTATTTTAAGAATCATAAGGGACTTTTTGCGGTGGATATTATGTGCGCAATGGGCATCGCCGGTATTGATCTTGCTTTCCCGTTGGTAACCAGAAGCGCCCTTTACGATATGCTGCCGAACCAGATGTACAGGACTTTCTTTATCATTATGGTTACGGTGCTGATCTGCTATGTGTTCCGCTCACTGCTGAATTTCATTGTGGCATATTTTGGCCACATTTTTGGCGTTCGGGTGGAGGCGGACATCCGCAAGGATCTGTTTGCCCATATGCAGGAAATGAGTTTTGATTTTTACGATCAGAACCGCACCGGTCAGCTGATGAGTCGGCTGACATCGGACCTGTTTGAACTGACAGAACTTGCCCACCACGGCCCGGAGGATCTGCTGACCTCGGTGCTGACCATCATCGGTGCACTGGTGGTTATGGTGTCTATCCGATGGGAATTGGCGCTGATCGTGGCGCTGACGATTCCGGTGTTCCTGACGGTGGTCATGATGATGCGTCGCAGTATGGGTAAAGCATCCCGCATCGCCAAAGAAAAGACCGGCTATATCAATCAGGAGATCGAATCTAGCCTCAGCGGTTTCCGCACCGCCAAGGCCTTTGCCAATGAGCCTGTAGAAAATGCTCGTTTTAATGCGGCAAACGATCAATTTAAGACAGCTAAAAAGGGTTTTTACAAGGCAATGGGCCGTTTTCACAGCTCCATTGAATTCTTCCTGTGCAGCTTGAATGTAATTGTTATCGGCGTTGGCGGCTTCTTCGTAATGAAAGGCGATATGGACTATCGCGATCTTTTGACCTTTACGCTGTACATTTCTTCCTTCGTAGGTCCGATGCGCAAGCTTTCCGGTTTTTCCGAGATGTTTGCCAACGGCTTTGCCGGACTGAATCGGTTTGTAACCATCATGCGCACCAAGCCTACGCTGCAAGACCCGGAAAATGCCCCGGATCTGAATGATGTCAAGGGTGAGATCAAGGTGGAGAATGTATCCTTTGCTTATGATGGCGAGTTGGATGTTCTTCGTGATGTGAGCCTTCATATTCATCCCGGTGAAACTGTGGCTATCGTCGGTCCCTCCGGTGGCGGCAAAACCACGCTGTGCCAGCTGATTCCCCGGTTTTACGATGTTTCCAGCGGCAGTATCAGTATTGACGGAATGGATGTGCGATCTGTTACTCAGAGTTCCGTCCACAAGAATATCGGTATCGTGCAGCAGGATGTGTTCCTGTTTGCTGATACGATTTTTGAGAATATTCGCTATGGTAAGCCTGATGCCACTATGGAGGAAGTTATCGAGGCCGCCAAGAAGGGCGAGATCTATGACGATATTATGGCAATGCCCAACGGCTTTGACACCTATGTAGGTGAGCGGGGCACATTGCTGTCCGGTGGACAGAAACAGCGCGTAGCAATTGCCCGGGTGTTCTTGAAGAATCCACCCATTCTGATTTTGGACGAGGCTACCTCTGCACTGGACTCTATGACTGAGGCGAAAATTCAAAAAGCTTTTGATGCTTTGGCAAAGGGCAGAACCACGCTGATCATTGCCCACCGGCTGTCAACTATCCGTAACGCCGGCCGGATCATTTCTATCGCCGACGGCGTGATTACCGAATCCGGTACCCATGATGAGTTGGTGAAAACCAAAGGCATCTATGCAAGCCTGTATAACACCCAGAATGCACAGAACTGGCGATAAAAAGAAAGCGGAAAACGCATTGCGTTTTCCGCTTTTATATTACATTTTTTCCGGGGCAGAGAAGCCCAGAATGTGGATACATTCTTCCAGAATCCGCTTGGCAAGACCAATCAGTGCAATGTAGCTGTTCTTGAGATCCTGATTCTCTTCGCCGAGAATTCGGGTCTCGTGGTAGAACTTGTTGACACAGCCAGCCAGATCGTAAATGTATGCGCAGATCTGGTTGGGGGAGGAGGTGTTCAGAGCAGCCTCCAGCGTGGGACCAAGTCTGGTGATCGCCAGCATCAGATCCTTGGCGGAAGCATTGGTGGCGGGCTGGATGGGAAGATGCTCCCAGGCGCCGAACTTTGCCAAAATGCTCTTTATGCGGACGATGGTGTAGAGAATATAGGGACCGGTATTGCCCTCAAAAGCGGCAAATCGCTCAAGATCAAAGTTGTAATCCTTGGTGGGCTGATTGCTCAGGTCACCATATTTCAGGGCAGCCAGTGCAATCTTGGCGGTGGTTTCTTCCACCTCATCGTCGCCAACGATTTTATTCTCCACAACCTTGCTGCGGACGAAATTTGTCATATCGGAGATCAACTGCTCCAGACGCAGAACACCACCGTCGCGGGTCTTGAAAGGCTTGCCGTCGGCGCCGTTCATTGTGCCGTGTCCCACGTGTTCCAGTTCGGTCTCGGGCTTTGTGATGCCGCTCTTCTTGGAAGCGCGGAACACCTGTTCAAAGTGCAGTGCCTGGCGCTTATCGGTAACGTAGAGCATTTTGTCCGGCGCCCAATCCTGCATACGCTGAACCATAGTAGCCAGGTCGGTGGTAGCATAGATGGCAGAGCCGTCGGACTTGATGAGGATCATAGGAGGAACTTCCTTCTTGTCGGTTTCCTCAGCTACGTGGATGACCCAAGCACCTTCACTCATCACAGCCAGACCCCGTTCCTTCAGGTCTGCGACCATTGTGGGGATATAGGGATCGGCATCGCTTTCGCCCAGCCACTTTTCAAAGTGTACATCCAGGATGCCGTAGATTCGGCGCAGATCGGGGAGGCTGATGCCCATAATGTGATCCCAGATGGCTCGATAGCCACGGCGACCATTCTGCAGCTCGTAGGTAGCAATATGGGCCTTTTCTGCAAAGACGGGATCAGACTTTTTGGAAGAAGCAGTAGGGTAGATCTCTTCCAGCTCGGAGAGGGTAAAGGGAGCCTCTGCCGGGTATTCACCGGTGAAGTTAGGATCGAAGTAGGGGAGGTCGGGCTGACGCTCATGAAGCTCTGCGATGATCAGACCCATCTGCAGACCCCAGTCGCCCAGGTGTACATCGCCGATGGTATTGAAGCCCATAAAGCTGTGCAGACGCTTCAGCGTTTCGCCGATGATGGCGGGGCGCAGGTGGCCGATGTGTAAGGGCTTTGCTACGTTTGCTCCGCCGTAGTCTACCACGATGGTCTTGCCTGCACCAATCTTTTCTACACCGAAATCTTCAGCGGTGCGCATTTCCTCCAGATACTTCTGCAGAAAACTGCCGGACAGCTTCAGATTAATAAAGCCGGGCATAACAGCTTCTACCATATCGTAATCGTTAGCATCCAGCTTGGCTATAACTGCATTTGCAATCTGGATTGGGGCACATTTATATTGTTTGGCAGCAGCCAGAGCGCCGTTGCACTGATATTCACACAGGTCAGGCCGGTTAGAAACAGTTACCATACCGAAATTGGCATCATAGCCTGCATCTGCAAATGCCTGCCGCATATTGGCGGTGATGATATCTAAGATCTTCTTCATTCTTGGTTTCCTTTCTGCTGTTCCAGCCAGGCAAGGTAATCGTCATAAGTGGCGTAGCGGTCAACGATAGTGCCGTCAGGTTGGAAAGCGATAACGCGGTTACAGGTTGACTGCAGCATTTCGTGGTCATGGCTGGCAAGGAGAACAACACCGGTAAAGGCCTCCAGACCCTTATTGACTGCCTGGATGGATTCCATATCCAGATGGTTGGTAGGCTGATCCAACAGCACCACATTGGCACCGGAGAGCATCATCTTGGAGAGCATACAGCGAACCTTTTCGCCACCGGACAGAACATCCACGCTCTTAAACACGTCTTCGTTGGAGAACAGCATACGACCCAGGAAACCCCGGAGGTACACATCATCCTTCTTGACAGAGAACTCCCGGAGCCAGTCTACCAGCTCGCTCTTGTTGCCGTCAAAGTAAGCGGAATTATCCTTGGGCAGATAGCTACGAATGGTGGAGATGCCCCACTTGACAGAACCTTCGTCGGGTTCAAGTTCACCCATCAGGATCTGCATCAGTGCAGTTTGTGCTTTTTCGTTTTCACCAACAAAGGCGATCTTGTCGGTACGGCCTACGGAGAAGTAGACGTTATCCAACAGCTTCTCGCCGTCAACAGTAACGGAAACATCCTTGACAGTCAAAACATCCTTACCCAGCTCCCGCTCCGGCATGAAACCCACGAAGGGGTAGCGACGGGTAGAACAGGGCATTTCTTCAACCGTTAGCTTATCCAGCAGTTTACGGCGGGCAGTTGCCTGCTTGGCCTTGGATTTGTTGGCAGAGAAACGCTGGATGAACAGCTGCAGCTCCTCAATCTTTTCCTGATTCCGTTTGTTCTTGTTGCGGATCATTGCCTGCACCATCTGGGAGGATTCGTACCAGAAGTCGTAGTTGCCGACATACATCTTGATCTTGCCGTAGTCGATATCGACGGTGTGAGTGCAGACGGTATTCAGGAAGTGGCGGTCGTGGGAAACGGCAATGACCATGCCGGGGAAGTCCAGCAGGAAATCTTCCAGCCAGTTGATAGCCTCAATGTCCAGATTGTTGGTGGGCTCGTCCAGCATAACAATGTCGGGGTTGCCAAACAGCGCCTGGGCCAGCAATACCTTAACCTTCAGTCTGGGGTCAACAGTTGCCATATTGTCATAATGCATTTCTGTGCTGATGCCCAGACCCTGCAGCAGGCGGGAGGCATCGGATTCAGCTTCCCAGCCGCCCAATTCTGCAAACTCAGCTTCCAGTTCAGCCGCACGGATGCCGTCCTCGTCGGAAAAGTCGAGCTTTTCATAGATGGCATCCTTTTCCTTCATCACATCGTAGAGATGCTGATTGCCCATAATGACGGTATCCATAACGGAATACTCATCGTAAGCGTTCTGGTTCTGCTTCAGAACGGAGACCCGCTTGTCGGGGTCAATGCTGATGTTGCCGGTGGTGGAGTCCAGTTCGCCGGTGAGGATTCGCAGGAAAGTGGACTTGCCTGCACCGTTGGCACCGATAATGCCGTAGCAGTTGCCGGGCAAAAACTGCAGGTCAACATGCTGGAACAGCCATTGACCGCCAAATTGCATACCTAAATTACTGACAGTGATCATTTCTTACTCCTTCTTTTTGCTCATAATCATTCATCTTAAATCATACCACAAAATTGCAAAAAAAGGAAGAACTTTTTTGCGCATTGCGTAAAAAGCCGCCTCCCTTGGGGGAGGCGGCGGGATAATCCTTAAATTTTGCCTTGAAGTACCAACAAAAGCAGGATACATGTAATAAGCAGAATAGCAGCAAATACATACAGACCGGATTTGGAATTGCTGCTGGGGGTGTTGCTTTGCGCCACCAGACCGGAGCGCCGCAGAGCATTGACAAGGGGTTTATACAGCAGCAGCGTCAGTGCGGAATTGAAGCCGGCCTTCAGAAGATTAAAAGGCAAGAAAACAGGCACCAGCATTGCGGCTACATCGGAACGGGAAGTGCCGGTCATATACAGCGGTGTGATCAGATAGTTCCACAGCAACATTGTAATGACCATAGTGGCGGCACCTGCCAGCAATCCAAGCACCGCGCCGCTAAGATTACGGCGCTTTTTATAGATAAGTGCAGCGGTGCAGGCAAAGCTGCAGGAAGAAAGCAGGTTCATAATGCAGCCAATGGGGCCGGTGGTGCTGATAGTGAACATTTCTACCAGAGATACCACAGCAGATGCAGAGAAAGCTGCCATAGGCCCAAGTAAAAAGCCGCTGATCGTCAGCATGACATCTTTTGGCTCATAGCTTAAAAACAAAATGACCGGAATTCGGATGAAGAATACCAGTAAGTATGCAACAGCCGCCATCATAGCGATCAAAACCATTTTCTTCACATTGGGTTTCATATCATTCACCTCAATAAAAAATGCCCTGAGTACACACTCAGGGCGTAAAAATACATAATTGCTCTTCTTCCATCCAGACTTTACTGTCGGTATCGGAATTACACCGATTCGGCGCACTGGCGCTCGCGGACTTTACCGCCGGTCGGGAATTTCACCCTGCCCTGAAGATATATGAGATTACTGACAGAATAGCACTTTGCCGCTGCCTTGTCAAGATTGGCTTTTTGTGGTATGATGAAATTACTCGGTTACATTGGTTGCTCCAGTTGGGTCTGTGGCGGCCGGCTGTGTGGCAGTGGCCTCCGGTGTGGTGGGAAGCAATGACTGATCCGGTTTCTTGAAGCCGTGGATATGCCCCTTTGCCGCGGTGTCAGTTATGTCGCCGCCAATGATCTGGTTCTTATACACCAGCAGCGTTGCATACACCGGTTCAATGGCACCGGGATAATTATTGATCTTGTACACATAGCGCATTACGGCTTTGCCTGCATACTGGGAAAGGTCGTAGCCCTGCTGCTTTTGCATAGTGTTGTAGCGGTCAAAGACCTCGCTGGACTTTTCGGGAATACGTACTTGACTGCTCTCTGCAGGAGAGGTAGTTACATCCCAACCAAAGCCCTTCAAAAATTCCACCCGGGCATCGTTATTGGATACATTGGTGGTTGCAGTGGGCGAGGCGTTCCTACCGCCGCCCAGCAGCATAACCAGAGCAGCAATGGCGACTACAACAGCGGCAAAGATAATGGCGATTTTTTTCTTATCGACCTTTGCGGTCATTACCATCATAATAAATCCCTCCAATTTTGAATTCGCATTACACCCTATTCACGATTGGACGAGGTTAGAACGGAGGAAGTATGGAACGGTTGGACAAATTTCTGGTAGCGTGCGGCGTTGGCAGTCGCAGCCAGGTTAAGGATATTCTGAAAACCGGCGCAGTAACCGTAGACGGCGTTCTTGAACGGGACGGCGCGCGAAAGGTTGACTCTAATACACAGGAAATACTGTACAACGGAGTGCCTCTGCAGGGAAAACGCAGGGTTGTAGCAATGCTTCATAAGCCTGCCGGCTTTGTAACGGCCACAGAGGACATGGAGCAGCGGACAGTAATGGAATTGTTGCCCCAGGAATTGCTGAAGCAGGATGTGAAACCTGTGGGCCGTCTGGATAAGGAAACAGAGGGACTTCTGCTGTTTACAAACGATGGTGATCTGCTGCACCGGCTGATCTCACCCAAAAAGGAAGTGCCCAAAATCTACTATGCCCGCCACGAGGGTCAGGCAACGCAGGAAGATGTGCAGGCCTTTGCAGACGGCTTGACTTTGCGGGACGGAACGGTTTGCCTGAGCGCAAAGCTGGAGCCCCTGGGAGTAGGGGAGAGCCGGATTGCGGTCTGCGAAGGCAAGTATCATCAAGTGCGCCGGATGATGGCATCCCGCGCAATGACAGTACTGTACCTGAAACGGGAGCAAGAGGGAAATCTGTCCCTGGGAACGCTTCCCTTGGGACAAGTTCGGGAGCTGACTGCAACGGAAATTGCGGAGTTGGAGGCTGCTTGTCGATAAATACAACCAAGTTTTAGGGAATAATACATAAAAAATGCACCTCTTTTTGCAATAATATGTCAAAAGGTACTTGCAAAATATGCAAAAAGGGTATATACTAATGGTGCATTTTTGTGAAAATCGTGTTTGTGTATCTTTTTCAGGGAGGTCTGTAAAATGTCCAACAGTGTTTTTCAAGGCGTTATTTCCCAATTAAAAGAAATCTCCGACCGCACCTTTGGTGTGATCGATACTGATGGCTTCGTCATTTCCTGCACCGATGGCGCGCTTCTCGGTGAGCGCTGGCAAGAGGCAGCGCTGAAAGCTGCATCCTGTTCTGAGGGTGTTGTAACCTTTAATCAGAAGACATTCAAGCCCATTTTCGGCAATGCAAATTATCTGGAGTATGCGGTTTTCTGCTCCGGTGATGATGAAGGTGCCAAGCTTTCCTGCCAGATGGCGTTTATTGCACTGAATGATGCAAAAACCTTCTACGAGGAGAAGCACGACCGCAGCACCTTCGTGAAGAATATCATTGTGGATAACATTCTGCCCGGTGATATTTATATCAGGGCCAAGGAACTGCGTTTTGCTACGGAAGCCCCCAGAGCTGTATTTCTGGTACGGCAGCAGGGGCACGGCGATGTGGCAACTGTTGATGTGATCTCCAACCTGTTCCCGGATAAGACACAGGACTTCGTTCTGAGCGTCAATGAGACAGATATTGCTGTCATCAAACAGATTGGCAGCAATGCTACCGCTGCTGATCTGGAGCACATTGCGCAGAATATTGCTGATGCACTGAAGAACGAGCTGTTCGTCAAGACTGTGATCGGTATCGGCACTGTAGCGGAGCACCTGCGTAACCTGGCTGACTCCTACAAAGAGGCACAGACCGCTATCGATGTGGGTAAGGTGTTTGACACAGAAAGAACGATCATTAACTATGAGAACCTGGGTATTGGCCGGCTGATCTATCAGTTGCCCACTACCTTGTGCGACATATTCCTCAGCGAAGTATTTAAGAAGAATTCGATTGACTCTCTGGATCAGGAAACCCTGTTTACCATCAACAAGTTTTTCGAAAACAATTTGAATGTATCCGAAACTTCCCGCAAGCTGTTTGTCCACCGGAATACCTTGGTCTACCGTCTTGAAAAGATCAAGAAGCTGACCGGTCTGGATCTTCGCCAGTTTGATCACGCCATCGTTTTTAAGGTGGCGCTGATGGTTCGCAAGTATCTGTCTTCCAGGGAAGCTCGCTGATTTTTTGCAGGGCTGCATCTGGTTGCAGCCCTGCTTTTGTCTGTAAATTTCTGGCGGTATATTGACACAAATGTTACAATATGTTACAATTTTCACATACTGATTTTGGAGCTGAAATAGTATGATTGAGTTTACCAATGTTACAAAGTCGTACTCCGTGGGCACAGAGGCGCTTAAGGGTGTTTCTATGCAGATCGAGGACGGCGATTTTGCTTTTCTTGTTGGTCCTTCCGGCTCGGGAAAGTCCACAATTATTAAACTGATCACCGGCGAACTGAAGCCTACCTCCGGCACAGTTCACGTTAACGGTTATTCTCTGGAGCGTATTCGCAAGCGTGAGATTCCTTATATGCGCAGAACCGTAGGCGCAGTATTTCAGGACTTCCGTTTGATTGAAAATAAGACGGTTTATGACAATGTAGCATTTGCGATGCGTGTTATCGGCGCCAGAGAGCGTGAGATCCGCGATCGTGTGCACTATGTGCTGGAACTGGTCGGTATGGATACAAAGAGTCGCCGTCATCCGGGCGAACTGTCCGGCGGTGAACAGCAACGGCTTGCTATTGCGCGGGCACTGGTCAACAATCCGTCTACCATCGTTGCTGATGAGCCCACAGGTAACCTTGACCCCGCAAGAAGTTTGGAAATAATGAGTCTTCTGCAGGAGATCAACAATCTGGGTACTACTATGCTGGTGGTTACCCACGAAAAGGAACTGGTGGAAAGATTCCCCAATCGAGTGATCGTAATCGACAACGGATTGGTTGTCAGTGACGGAATGGACGGGTATTATCATTATGAAGATCAATAATTTTGGATATTTGATCAAAGAAGGCATTCGCGGCATCTTTCTGCACGGCTTTAAGTCTTTGACAGCTGTTGGTGTTACGATGGCATGTCTTTTGATCGTGGGTAGCTTTTTCAGTCTGGCGTATAACTTTAATATCATTGTAGAAGACCTTAATAAGACCAATGAGGTTATGGTCTATGTCGATGAGAGTTTGTCGGATGCACAGGCAAGAAGTGTTGGCACAAAACTGAATCAGGTTGATAATATTTATAACGCCAAGTTTGTTTCCCGTGAGACAGCGCTGGAGAACTTTATTGCCGACCATGAAGGTGATGACGCCTTTGTCGGCGTGGATGCTGAAGATCTGCGGCACCGTTATGTGGTAACGCTGGAGAACAACGACCTGATCCACCAGACGGTGGAGAAGATTGAACAGGTGGAAGGTGTGGCGGCAGTCAAAGCCAATTTTGAGTTGGCAGAAGGCTTTTCTGCACTTCAAAATGTGTTGCATATCGCATCTATTCTGGTTGTTTTTGTCCTGTTGATGGTAAGCCTTTTGATCATTTCCAGCACAGTCAAACTGGCAATGTATGACCGGCAGGATGAGATCGGCATTATGAAAATGGTGGGTGCTACCAATGGATTTATCCGGCTGCCCTTTGTGGTGGAAGGATTCACATTGGGTATGGTCAGCGCAGTGGCGTCCTTTGGCTTGATGTGGATGCTTTACAACTGGGTGGTTGAACAGTTGGATTCTGTGGGAACATTGAAGCTGCTGTTTAACTTTGCACCCTTCAAAGAGCTGTTGGCACCTATGGCGGTTGCCTATGCAGTAGCAGGCTTGTTTGTTGGTGTTGTTGGCAGCTGGACATCCATCCGGAAGTTTATGGACGTATAAGGAGCCTGAATATGAAGCATAAAAGAGCAAGGCTTTCCCTAATAGCTTTGACGCTGGTGTGCGGTTTGCTTTTGGGTATGACCCTTGATGTCCTGCCTACCAATGCCAACGCCGCCTCATCCAGTGCGATCAAAGAGCAGATCGAGGAGCTTGAAAAAGAGCAGGCGGCGCTGGAAGAAAAGCTGGACGATCTGCGGGATCAGCAGAAGGAAAACGCCACCGAGATCAAAGAAATTATGGGCCAGAAGGATGTTATCGATCAGCAGATCGGTCTTCTGTATACCCAGATCAGCAACATCAATGAGCAGGTTGCAGCTTACAGCGTTATGATCGCTGACAAACAGGAAGAACTGGACGACGCAGAAGCGCGGCTTAAGAAGCTCAATGAAAAGCATAAAGAGCGGATTCGCGCGATGGAGGAAAACGGACAACTGTCTTACTGGTCTGTGCTGTTTGAGGCCAACAGCTTTTCCGATTTTCTGGATCGTCTGACAATGATGGAAGAGATTGCGGCAGCAGATAGCCGTCGATTGAAGGAAATCCGCGAGGCTGCAGAGGAAGTGGCTGCGGCTAAAGAAGTTCTGCTGGTTGAACGCGAAGAACTGAAGGCTGCTAAGGATGAGCTCGCTGCTGTGCAAGCCGAACTGGAAGTTAAAGCCGAGAAAGCGCAGCAACTACTGGACGAACTGGTTGCAAAGGGCAAAGAGTTTGATGCCCTGATGGAAGAATTGGAAGATGAGCAGGAAGCCAATGCGGATGCTCTGGCGGATAAGAAGGTCGAATACGACGAGGCTAAGTATCGGGAGCATATGGCTACGGCTACCAAGCCTACCAAACCGGCGGGTAATGGCAACGGCGGTACACCGATCAATACCAACGGCATTACCTGGGTTATTCCTTGCGATTATACGCAGGTCAGCAGTGCTTTTGGTTGGCGTATTCATCCTATCTCGGGTAAGGAAAAGTTCCACAATGGCGTTGACCTGTGGGCTCGGGGTATCTATGGAAAGCCCATCTATGCTACCCGTGAGGGCGTTGTGTCCTATACCGGTTGGTACGGCTCCGGCGGCTGGACGGTTATGATCGACCACTTAGACGGCTTTAAGTCCATCTATATGCATATGACCAACTTTATCGTTTCTGAGGGCGATTTTTTAACAGCCGGTCAGGTGATTGGCTATGTGGGTTCTACCGGCGGCTCAACCGGACCCCATCTGCATTTTGAAATCCGCTACAACGGAGCGTCGGTTAACCCCATGAATTACATTTAAGAAATTTTGGTTCCCACAGTCTTTTTAGGGCTGTGGGAATCCTTATCGACCGAGATTATTGCAAAAAGTTCCAAAAACACCTTGACTGACGTTAACATATCCACTATAATGTAAAAGCTAAATGGAAAGTTATCTTCTTAGAAAGGATTTTTTTATATGGCAAAGGAATTTAAGATTACCAGTCTGCGCCTGGCAGATCTGGAAAAGGAACTGAATTATCTGAAGACTACCCGTGAGCGCGAGATCGCCGCTATGATCGCAGAAGCCCGCTCCTACGGCGACTTGTCTGAAAACTCCGAATACGATGCTGCCAAGAACGAGCAGGCAAAGCTGTATGGCCGCATTGCAGAGATCGAGAACATTCTGTCCCACGCTGTTATCATTGAAGACGAGAATGAAGCTACCGGCGGTGTTGGTCTGGGTTGTACCGTGCTTGTTGAGGATGTAAAGACCGGAAAGCAGACCAGTTACCGCATCACCGGCTCTCAGGAGGCGAATCCGATGGAGTTCAAGCTGTCTGACGATTCTCCCTTTGGTCGTGCTGTTGTTGGCAAGTCCGCCGGCGATACTTTCAGCGTTAATGCACCCGCAGGTTCTTATGAAATGAAGGTCATCAGCGTTACTCGCGATAACTAAATTGAATCATAAAACCACCGGTTTAACCGGTGGTTTTTCTGTGTCCGGGAAAAAGACTCTTGCATTGATGGCGATATTTGTTATAATATAATGTATCATCCAAAAATATGCCTTTTTGGAGGGCTTTTTCTTATGACTGAAATTCGAATTACAGCCCGGAAAAATCCGCTGCTGCAGCAGGTTAGAAAGCTCCTTTCTTCTAAAAAAGAGAGGGAAGCGGCCGGCCTTTTTGTGGCGGATGGAACAAAGCTTTTGAAAGAAGCTGTGGCCTATTGGCCGGGCCTGGATACGGTGATCCTCTCCGATGGTGTAGAAGCCGATGTGCCCGAGAATGTGCGCATCGTCCGTGTGCCGGAGGATGTAATGGAATTCATTTCCCCGATGCAGTCGCCCCAGGGTGCGCTGTTCCTTTGCCGTTTGCCGGAGAATGCGGTATTTGAGCCGAAGCCCGGTATGCTCTTTTTGGACGGCATCCAGGATCCCGGTAATTTGGGTACGATCCTGAGAACGGCAGATGCATTGCAGATTCCCGTTGCCCTATTGGAGGGTTGCGCTGATCCGTATAGCCACAAGGTTGTGCGCGCTTCCATGGGTGCGGTGTTCCGTACACCTCCTGTTAGTGTGAGTTGGGAGCAGGCGGCGCTTGCCTGCAAGAATGCCGGTATTCCCATTGGCGTGACCGCCCTTTCTGAGAAAGCCCAGGATCTGCGGATGGCAGATTTGATGCAGATGGCTGTGGTGATCGGCAGCGAAGGGCAGGGGGTACGGCAGCAGATTCTTTGCAATGCCGATGCAGAGTTGATCATCCCGATGAATCCGCGTTGCGAGTCGCTGAATGCTGCGGTGGCGGCAACCATCGTGATGTGGCAAATGACCAAGTTATAGAGAGAAGGTAACCAAGATGCTGATACATTGGATATGGCTGGCGACGCGTCCGCATATGAATGATAGAGACAGACTGGCCGTATTATCGCATTTTGGAAATCCTGAAGATATTTACTTTGCTGACAGTGCGGCATATACAGAAGTTCCGGAGATGACGCAGCAGATTGCCGATTCTCTCAAAGAGAAAGATCTGCACGAGGCCGGTGATATCCTACGTCAGTGTGTGGATCTGGGTATTCATATTTGTACCTTCAATGATGGTGCATATCCCAGTAGACTGAAGAATATTGCCGATCCTCCGATGGTGCTGTATTATGTGGGCCATTTGCCGGATTTGGACGGCACGCCGGTAATCGCCGCTGTGGGCACGCGAAAGGCATCGCCCTACGGTATGAATGTAGCCAAACGCATTGGCGGCCAGTTGGCTCGCTGCGGGGCAATTGTAGTGACCGGTATGGCCGAGGGTATCGACGGCGCTGCAGCAGCCGGTGCATTGACGGCCGGTGGTACGGTAGTTGGTGTGCTGGGCTGTGGTGTGGATGTTGTGTATCCTGCCTGCAATCGCGGCCTGTTCGCGGATGTGGAGCGCCGCGGATGCCTGATGTCCGAGTTCTCGCCCGGCACAGAGCCGTTTAAGTGGAATTTTCCCCGGAGAAACCGCATTATGAGCGGCCTATCCAATGGTGTACTGGTGGTAGAAGCGCCTGAAAAAAGCGGCGCGCTGATCACCGCAAGACAAGCTGCCGATCAAGGCAGAGATGTGTTCGTCGTTCCGGGAAATGTGGATGTCCCTACCTGCATTGGCAGCAATGCGCTGATGCGCGAGGGTGCGATACCTGTGCGTAACGGTTGGGATGTGGTCAGTGAATATCTGAATCTATATCCGGACAAGATTCGTAGGGATACGAGCTTTGTACAGCCTGCAGGCTATACGGGCGAAGAAAAGATGGAGCCCAAGGTAGCGCAAACACCAAAGAAACCCACAAAAACTGCGGAATCTGCTGAAAAAGAGCAAAAAGATAGCATTGACAAGCAGCCACCCCAGCCTTATTATGACATTCAGGCGCTATCCGGAACCCAACGAACAATTGCCCAGCTTTTGCTCAGCGGTGAGCAGCTGGTGGATGATGTGATTGCAAACTCCCAGATGCCGGCAGGAGAGATCCTTTCCCAGCTGACATTGATGGAGATTCAGGGCATTGTTGTAAGAAAGCCCGGCAAACGGGTTGCCCTTAAATAGGAAAGGAAGATAAAATGGAAAACCTTGTTATCGTAGAGTCGCCTTCCAAGGCTAAGACCATTGGCAAATATCTGGGCGCAGGCTATACCGTCAAGGCCAGTATGGGCCACCTGCGGGACCTGCCCAAGAGCACAATGGGCGTAGATTTGGAACACGACTTTACGCCGAAATATGTACCGGTTGCCGGAAAAGAGGACCTGATCAAGGAACTAAAAAAGGCGGCATCGAATGCGGATACTGTGTATCTGGCAACTCACCCGGACGGCGAGGGTGAAGCAATTTCCTGGCACCTGAAGGAGCTACTGGGACTTAGCGACAGCAAAGCACGCCGAGTAACCTTTAATGAGATCACTGAGCGTGTTGTCAAGGAGTCCATCAGCGCGCCCAGAGATATTGACTATTCTCTGGTGGACGCACAACAGGCCCGCCGTATTCTTGATAGAATCGTGGGCTATGAGCTGTCGCCTCTGCTGTGGAAAAAGGTGCGCCGCGGTCTGTCTGCAGGCCGTGTTCAGTCGGTTGCTACCCGGCTGGTGGTGGATCGTGAGAACGAAATCCGCGCCTTTATCCCCAAGGAATATTGGTCGCTGGATGTGAAACTGGATCGAATCGGCAAGCCCGGCTCTTTCGTTGCCCATTATTATGGCAAGGATAAGAAACTGGAGCTGAAGAACGAAGAGCAGACCAATGAGGTTATCCGCGACATTACCGGCAAGGAATTCGAGGTCACCAATGTTAAGAAGGCGGAGAAGAAGCGTACTGCAGCGCCTCCGTTTACCACCTCTACCTTGCAGCAGGAAGCTTCCCGGAAGCTGAATATGACCCCCAAGCGTACCATGGCCATCGCACAGCAGCTGTATGAAGGTGTTGACGTGGCGGGCGAAGGCACGCTGGGTTTGATCACCTATATGCGTACCGACTCTCTGCGTATTTCCGACGAAGCCATGGCAGCCGCAGCTACCTATATCAAGAATCGCTACGGCAACGACTATTATTACGGAAAACCCCATGCATTTAAGACCAAGGCAAGCGCCCAGGATGCCCACGAAGCCATCCGTCCTACCCATGTAGAACTGGATCCTGAGCGTGTGCAGGGAAGCCTGACCAAGGAGCAGTATAAGCTGTACAGCCTGATCTGGAGCCGTTTTGTGGCATCCCAGATGGCAAACGCAGTGTACGATACGGTAGCCATTGACACCCAGTGCGCCGGCCACACCTTCCGCAGCACCAATCAGAGCCTGAAATTCTCCGGCTTTATTGCCGTCTACGAAGAGGGCAAGGACGATGAGGAAGAGGCTATCGGCTCCGCGCTGCCGGATCTGCAGATCGGCGATCGGGCCAATATTGCGGATATGAAGAAAGAGCAGCATTTTACCCAGCCTCCTGCTCGCTATACCGAAGCAACCTTGGTTAAGGCTATGGAAGAGAAGGGCGTCGGCAGACCTTCTACCTATGCGTCCATTATCTCTACCATACAGGATCGGGAATATGTGCTGAAAGCGGATAAGCGTCTGGCACCCACGCCCCTGGGCGAGGTGGTCAACAGCCTGATGATGGAGCGGTTTGTAGACATCATTGATGTAGAATTTACCGCCAATATGGAAAACCGTTTGGACGATGTGGAAGCGGGCAAGCGGAATTGGAAGGAAGTTCTTTCCGATTTCTATTTAGGTTTCCACAAGGAGCTGATGGATGCAGAATCCGCCCTGGAGGGCACGCGCCTGAAAGTGCCGGATGAAGAATCTGACGAAATTTGTGATGTTTGCGGCAGAAAGATGGTCATTAAGGCCGGCCGCTTTGGAAAATTCTTGGCTTGCCCCGGTTACCCGGAGTGCAAGAACACCAAGCCTATTGTGGAGAAAATGCCCGGCCGTTGCCCCAACTGTGGCGGTACGATTCTCAAGCGCAAGTCCAAGCGTGGCTATGCTTACTATGGCTGCGAAAAGGGCGCACAGTGCGGCTTTATGAGCTGGGATGTGCCGACCGAGCTGGATTGCCCCGAGTGTGGCAACACAATGTTCAAAAAGTCCGGCAGAGGCCGAATGAAGCCTTTCTGTATCAATGAAAAGTGCAGCGATTTCCTGCCGGAGGACAAGCGCGGCTACTATCAGAAGAAACCGGACGATACCCAGACCAAGACAAAGACAAAGACAACGAAGAAGTCCACCAAGAAAACGGAGGCAGGCGCATGATGAAAGTTACAGTAGTCGGCGCAGGTCTTGCCGGATCCGAAGCTGCCTGGCAGCTGGCGCAGCGCGGCATTTCGGTGGAACTGATCGAAATGAAGCCCCACAAGATGACCCCTGCCCATCATAGTGCG
>JAZQTN010000003.1:0-31535 GCA_045630825.1 Faecousia sp.
TTTTGAATAATTTGCTTCTAGCAATATTACTCAAGAATTTTCGTTGGCTGTTATTCGTTCAAAAACGCTTAAACAATCCATTTATAATTGTCCAAGGTGTTATAGTTTGTCTCACATTATTCAATTTACAAGGTACAGAGCGTTCACTCTCGCGAACTGTTACATAATAGCACAATAATTTCCGGCTGTCAATATGTTTCTTGCAATTTTCCGGGAAATTTTTGTACTTTTTGCTGCGCTCCCAGCAAGCCGTTCATCGCGCAGCCCGCTTATAATAGCACCGTAGCAAATATTTGTCAAGCAAAATTTTCAGGATTTTTTCCTTCCCCTTTGCCCCTGTCTATCCTACCCGTTTTCAGCCAGAATTATACAACTTTTCCAAATAAAAATGCTGCCGAGTATCCACCCCGGCAGCAAGGTTTATCGTTGTGAAATATTCGTGCAGATCTCACCCAGGGCATCCGCCGCATCGGGGTTGCACTCCTCCCGATTGGCAAGATCCCCAAGGCTCACCATGCCGCACAGCCGGCCGTTCTCCACCACCGGCAGTCGGCGGATCTGCTTTCTTCCCATCAGATGGGCAGCAGCGCCGGTATCCATATCCGGCTGTGCTGAGATTACGCCCCCGGTCATCACTTCCCGCACAGAAGTGGCCTCCGGCGTGCGCCCCGCCGCCAAGCAGCGAGTTACCAGATCTCTGTCAGTTACCAGTCCGCAGAGATTTCCGTCGTAACCGCACACCGGCAAGACACCTATATTATAATGTGTCAACGTGCGGGCAGCCACCGCCACAGATTCCTCCGGGTGGATCTTGACCACCGCATCTGTCATTACATCACGAAGTTTCATGCCATCGCCTCCTGATGGCAATTATGGTCAAGCCTGCAGAATTTTATACCGCATCCAGCACCAATTTGAACGCGCCATAAGCACCGGCATCGTTGCCAAGCGTAGCCAGCGCAAATGTAATGGAAGAACTTGCGTGGAAAATGTAGCGATCAAAGTATTTTTTCGCGCCGTCCACCAGGATCTGTCCCGCCTTGCTGACGCCACCGCCCAGAACCACCACCTGAGGATCGACTGCGCAGCAAACATTGGCAAGGAACTGACCCATATAGTCATACACCTGTTCCAAAACCGCCTGTGCCAGCATATCACCCGCTTTGCCTGCATCAAACACATCCTTGCAGGTCAGATTTTCAGCGCTCCGCAGGATGCTGGGCGCATCTGTGACAGCCAGCTGCCGCTTCGCCAGTCGAACAACACCGGTAGCGCTGCAGTACTGTTCCACGCAGCCGTATTTGCCGCAGTTGCAGCGCTCGGTTTCTTTCGTATTCACTACCAGGTGGCCGATCTCGCCACCAGCACCGTGAACACCGGCCAACAGTTTGCCATTGACGATAATACCGCCGCCAACACCGGTGCCCAAAGTCGCCATAACCATATTCTCACAGCCGTTGCCGCCGCCCTTCCAGGCTTCACCCAGCGCCGCCACATTGGCATCGTTGCCCGCCTTAACAGGCAAGCCGGTCAGCTTGGACAATTCCTGCTCAATATTAAAGAAGCAGTCCCAGCCCAGATTGATGCACTTGTTGACCTCGCCCTTGCCATTCACCGCTCCGGGCACACCGATGCCGATACCGATGACCTGCTCCCGGTCAATATCTTTCTTTTTCAAATATTCTTTTACCGATGCCGCAATATCCGGCAGGATCCGATTGCCGTCATTCTCCGTAATTGTGGGGATCTCCCACTTATCCAGCATATTGCCGCTTTCATCAAACCAGGCGATCTTCACCGTAGTGCCGCCCAAGTCAACGCCAAAACCGTAACGCATGTTTTTTCCTCCTTACTTAAGTACCGCCCGGGCAATTTCCGCCTCTGTTTGCTTCGTTGTCCATTTGCCGAACACCTGAGATTCTTTCGATGCCAGATAGCCCATATCCTTGTATCCCAGCTTTTTCAGCAGTGCCATACTGGCCTCATTTTCTGGCTCGGTAAAACTAACAAAATCCCACCGTGGATACTTCTCGTGAAGCGCTCCGATTAAGGCGCTCAGCGCTTCAAAGGCGAAGCCCTTGCGGTGATGCTTATAAGAAAAGGTATAGCCCAGACTGATAGTTCCGTCATTAGGCATCACCACGATCTCGCCTACCATCTCATCGGTATCTTTCAGAGCCACCGCCACGAAAAACGGCTCATCAACGGACATCGCATCCGCTTTGCGCCGCTCCACCAGTTCCAAAATACCGGCGCGATCCTTAGTCTGCCCTCGCTGATACCGTGCACAGATCACATTGTTGCGGTAATCAAACATAATTTCAGCATCTTTCTGCTCCACATTTCTCAGTCGCAGCCGCTCTGTTTCCAAGAAAGTCATAGATAATCCCCTGTTCCAAACATTCTAATCCCAGTATATCTGATTTGTGCCGTATGTCAATCGCGGCAACAAAAAAAGATGACCGGTTTTCACCGGTCATCTTCCTTTTCGGGGTTTACTGCAGGCCCTGCTCGTAAGCCTCGATCATCTTCTTGACCATCTGGCCGCCGACGGAACCGGCCTCACGGGAGGTCAGGTGGCCGTTGTAGCCATTCTGCAGGTTAACGCCGACTTCCTGGGCAGCCTGCATCTTGAAACGGTCCATAGCCTCACGAGCCTGAGGCACATTGATCTGGTTATTGCTCTTCATATCTATTCTCTCCTTTTGCTTTCTTCCGGAAGTCCAACACTTTCCGAAGAAAGCATTTTCTTTCCGCAAACATATTTTTGCCGAATTGGGGTCAAATATGATTGTTTCTTTTCGGAAAAAGTCGCAAAATTTGGAAGCCCCTTGCCTATATATGTATATTGTGGTATAATTATTTATCAAAAAGTTTTCTTAAGGAGGTGCTGTGCATGAAAAAGTGGATGCTGTGGCTGCTGATTGCGACGCTTCTTTGCCCGCTGCTGGGCTGCAGCCGTACCAACAACACCTCTATCTGGATCGTTACGGAAGAATCCCGTTGGGATCTTATGAACGGCCAGATCCTGGCCGTGCAAAAAGCTTTTGAGAAAGCCCATCCCGGTATAAAAATTCGTCTGGATATTCTTCCCACGGAGGAAAAAGAGCGCTCTGCCTATTTGCAGCAGCTGCGCACGCAGATCACTCAGGGCCACGGTCCGGATGCCTATTTGCTGCCTACAGACAATGGCCTTTCCCTTGAAACCGGTTATCTGACGGTGGAACCGTTGTTTTCCGATGTTGTACTGGCGATGAAAAACGGAATGTTCCGGGACATCTCCCAATGGTACGATGCCGATGCTGATCTGGGAAAAGACAGCCTGAACACCGCCATTATGGATGCCGGTGTGCTGGAGGGCAACCGCTATGTGCTGCCCCTGCGCTACGACATCCCGGTAATCTATGCCCAACAGGCAGTGCTGGAGGAGGCGGGCTTTGACCTGTCTTCCCTTGAAAAGCCTTTGAGCGAGCTGATGCAGGCGGCACTTTCTACCGGAAATGCCTATGTTGCCGCCGGCGGACTCTTTACCGGCAGCCAAGCCCTTACCGGTTGGATCAACTATGCCGAAGACCGCATCACTTTAACAGAAGAAGATCTGACTTCCTACATCGAGTCCTATCGTCGGCTTACGGACACAGCCCGGGATCACTATTTGGTTCCTATGGATGTGCGCAGTTATGTGCTGGGCTCCTATGACAAATTTGTCAGCATTTTTCAAGAAAACAACTACCACGGCGCGATTCGCTACCCGCTGTACATCGGATCTTTGGCAAAACTTTTGGATTATGCCCCCATTTCTCAGTATGAGGAGGGTAGCTATACCCTTTCGCCCCTGAAAACCGGCAATGGCTCCATCGCAACGGTTACCTATTATGCCGCTATGGGCTCCGGTTGTCGCAATCCGGAGTTGACTTACGCTTTTTTACGGCAGTTCCTATCGGAGGACTCTCAATGGGAACACAATCGCCCCACAAAAGCAAATATTATCATAGGCAACCCTCCCCGCCCCACGCATCAGGACACCTCTAACAAGGCCCAAACCCCCGGGTTGATTGAAAACGGCTGGCCGGTGCGGACAAAAAATTCGTTAGCCCCTCTTTGGGATATGCGCCGCAAGCAGTTTTATACCTCCAATATGTCAACCACTGACCGATTCCGGTACCGTCAGGTAGGTCTGACTCCCCTGGAGGAGCAATGGGCGCAGCTTTTGGATGCTGCTATCGTCCAGGTACGCTTCCCGTCTACAATGGACACCGCTCTGGAAACGGCACTGAACACCCTCGACATTCCCGCACAGGAAATCGCCCAGCAGTTCCTTTGGGATCTGCGCCGACACATATCGGAGGGCTGAGTATGAAACTACAAACTAAAAAGGCTTGGACCGCCTTTCTGCTGATCCTTCCTCTGCTCATTGGCTGTCTGGTATTCTACGGCGCACCTTTTGTGCTGGTAATTTGGTTTTCTGTCGTTCGCGGCAATGGTGCGGCAACCCAATTCGTTGGACTGGGCAATTATGCAAAGTTGATGGAAAATCCGGTTTTTCTGCTGGCCGCCAAAAACACCCTTGGCTTTCTGGCCGTCGGTCTGGCGCTGATCCTTCTGCTTTCTTACGCCATCGCCCTGCTGCTGAGAAGCCCCGCACAACGCAGCAGCCTGCTTCAAAGCGTTGTGATCCTACCCTATGTGATGCCGGTAATCGGCACCGTGATTTTGGTGGATGTTCTGTTTGCCGAAACCGGTCTTTGGAGCAAACTGTATAATCTTTTGGGACTGCCGGCGCAGTCCTGGCTGCAGGGCAGCAGTGCTTTTTGGATCATTGTTTTGCTGTATCTTTGGAAAAACACCGGTTACAGTGTGCTGATTCTGCTGTCCGGTCTTTTGACCATTCCCAAGGATCACTACGATGCTGCCGAATTGGACGGCGCAAACCGTTGGCAGAAACTGCGCTACATCACCGCACCCCAGATGTGGTACAGCGTTTTTTTCGCCGGAGTGTTCTCCTTGATCAATGCATTTAAGTGCTTCCGGGAAATCTTCCTCATCGGCGGCGAAGCCCCCGACGAAAGCATTTATATGCTGCAGCACTTTATCAACAACAGCTTCAAAAAGCTCAGCTATGGCAAAACCGCAGCCGCCAGTTTACTGCTGACTTTTCTTCTGTGCGGCCTGTTTGCCCTTTGCTATCGCTTCGTTTTGCGAAAGGAGGCGTACAAAAGATGAGTAAAAGATCGCCTTTCGTAGTTTTTATTTCTGCATTTCTGTGTGCCGTGTGCATCGTCCCCTTCGTCTATGTTCTGGTTTCCGGTATGATTCGGTCAGGGCACTGGACATTGCAATCTTACTATGAGGTATTCTTAGGAAAAACAGAGTTTCTGCTTCGTTTTTGGAAAAGCCTTGGTCTGAGTATGGCCATCGCCGCAGTGCAGGTAGTCATCTCCGCTTTCGCAGGCTATGGTTTTGCCAAGTTCCGCTTCCCTGGCAAAAACGTACTCTTCTTCCTGCTGATGATCCTGATGATTCTGCCATTGCAGGTAACCTTGATGCCCAATTACCTGCTGTTCCAGAATATGCACCTTTTAGGCACACAGCTTTCCCTGGCATTGCCCGCCTTTTTTGCCCCCTTGGGTACATTCATTATGACCCAGAGTTTCCAGGCAACCGCCGACAGCGTAATCGAGGCCGCCCAGCTGGATGGCTGCAACTCCGTTTCTGTCCTGTTGCGAGTTTTGTTGCCGAACAGCAGCAACGCGCTGATCTGCACAGCGTTGCTTTCCTTTGCGGATGCGTGGAACATGGTGGAACAGCCCCTGACCTTTCTGAAAGATTTTCAGGACTACCCCCTTTCCGTTGCGCTGGCATCGGTCTCCCCGGCAGAGCCTACTGTGCTGATGGCCTGCTGTGTACTGGTTGCTTTGCCTCCGCTGTTTTTGTTCCTGTTTTTTAACCGCGAACTGGGCAGCGGCATTGCCGCAGGAGGTGAAAAATAACGATGAAACGAAAAGTATTATGCACCTTTTCCCTTCTTGCATACCTGCTGCTGTTTTGCACCATCTTCTCTCCGATGGCGCAGCGGGAAATGACGGTCCTGGCCACGGTGAAGCAGCTGGATGGCAGCGTCTACCACAATAATACCCTGTCCATCTACACCTATTGCTGGGGACAGCGGGAAGGGCTGTTCCATATCGTAGAGGGGACAGGCTGGAATTCCGGCAGCCGCATTGCTGAAATTGATCCACTGTACTACACTGTCCAGCGCAATTACGGAGAGTATATCTCCCTACACCCGGGAACAAAGTACACCATCGTGCTATCGGCCACCAAAGCGCCCCAAACGGGCGATCCGGTGCAGATCGTGGAAACAACCCAAAGTCCCGGCGAAAAGCTGATCCTCTACACCCCGAACGGCGCCACTGCGACCCAGCCGCTGCAAAACAACTTCACCATTTTGCAGCAAGGTGAAAAAGGAATGCTGATGGACTCCATACGGCTGGAAATGCCATTTTTCGAGCATCAGATCCAGCAGTCCCTTGCCAAGCGCTTTGATGCAGAGGGCATGCGGCTCTACAGCTATACGGAGGTCGAAAGCTTTTTGCGCCAGCTGCCGATGGTTGCGCTGCTGACAGGGTTGCTGTTGGTCGGTTTGCTCCTATGGGCAGGTACTTGCGGCTTGACGAAAAAGCAGTATCCCCCTGCACTGCTGTGGATCAATTTCAGCCTTACTGGTTTGACCCTCCTGCCCATCCTGCTTTTGTCAAAGACCATTGACCTTCCGGCTTCTTTAATGCCCCAAAACAGCTTTTTGGACATCGGTCATTATGTCGGTGAATTCAGGAATATTTTTGCCGCCATGGATTCTGCCGGCGACGAAAGTCTGTTTCTTCTCTGCCGGCAAATGCTTCTAACAGCCACCGCAATTATTCTTGCCTTCGCCGTTTTCTGCGGTCTGCTGCTGTTTCTGGAAAACAAGTGGCGTAAACGCTACGCCGCCAAAATCTAACACAAAAAGCCTCCGGACATCTGTCCGGAGGCTTTTATTCTTCTTTTATCTTTTCCGCAACAAGCTGGTGGCTTTCTTGACCAGGCCCGTCAGCTCCCGCCGGTTGAAAACAAACCCGACAGCCAGAGCAACCACGGCGTTAACGCCCACAAGCGCAGCGCCGTAAACCGCAAACTTCAGATAGCCATTGATGTTCAGGGAAAGCTGCATTTCCAGATAGGAAATACCAACGCCAACCGCCATCAACGGGAGCAGCAGCAGAGCAAGGCTGCCCAGCTTTTTGTCGAAAAATCT
Source organism: Faecousia sp. (assembly GCA_045630825.1). Classification (GTDB taxonomy): domain Bacteria; phylum Bacillota; class Clostridia; order Oscillospirales; family Oscillospiraceae; genus Faecousia. Next base: position 7,295 of record JAZQTN010000003.1, read on the forward strand.
GGTGTGGATATATCCCATCTCCATCACACACAGCAGTGCCGCCACCAGCAGGATGGCCAGCAGCATTCCGTAAACGCCCCAGACGCTGCCACCAACAATCATACCCACCACCAGAACGGCACAGGCAATCACCTGGATGTTGCGGCTGACCCGGAACTCGCCCGCCATATTAATAATATGGCCGCTGGGAATATGAAGCAGCTCCAGGGATGTAATGCACACCATTAGAAGCGCGATCTTCACATCATAGTAATTGGCATCGGAAATGCCGTTGGTATACAGACCGATAAAGGGCAGGATCAGCACGCTGCAAGTTGTCAGCAAAACAAATACCGCCATAAATGCCGTATACTCATACTGGGCAAATACAGGCCAGATATCCTCTTTCTTCTTTTCCGTCATCATCTGACCGAAGCTAAGCCGGGGCGCATCGATAACGCCGTGGAGCAAGCTCTTGATCATAATGAACACATTGTTATAGACCGCATAAACGCTGGCCAACACTGTGCCGCCGGAAGGAGAAATGGACAAAAATACGATGGGTGCGGAATTGTAGATCACGCCGGTGATCTTCTGGATCATCACATCGCCGGTGCCTTTGATCCGTTCGGGTTTGGGCTCCTGACGCAGATCCAGATATGGGGTCTTTTTCTTCACATATCCGGCGATCAGCAAGCTGTTGATCAGCGCAAAGGACATCGTGATAAAGCGCACCATCCACATCGGTCCGCCCAGGGAGATCATAATGATATTGGACGTATGGCCCAATCCCAGGGTGATGATGGTGATGATATTGATCACATATTCTTTTTGCTGCGTCTGCAAAAGGACGCGATAGGTCGTCGCATAGAACAGATTGAACGCACCGGGGATCACCGTCATCATAATCACAGTGGCGATGAATCCGTTGGGCAAACCGCTGTTTGCCAGCACAGCATATCCGCCGGCGATAATTGCGCCAACGCCCAGGAAGAGCAATCCGATCTTCCGGAATTTGCTTCTGGTGGCAGCCAAAACGCCATTAACCAACGGGTAATCCCCCTGGGTCAGCGGCGTGAACAGTGCCACATTGGAGGCCAGCGTAAATCCGCCCTCCAGAATCAGCAGCACATTGACGATCTGATTCGCCGTGGAGTTAAGTCCGTTAAAGTCCGATCCGTAGGCCGCAATAACCAGCTTGGTAACGATAATGCCCAGCAGGCCGTTAACAAGGGTCATCGTCAGCGCAGAAACGGCATTCAGCAGACTGTATTTACTTCTGGTTTGAGACATAAATAATCCTTCTCTCTATGCCCCTCGGAATTAATCACTGTACTTCGTGCAACGCACCGCGGTACGCTGCCACTGTCAGAAGAAACAGCGGGCAGATGAACAAATCGAAAACCGTAGGCTGTACAAAGCCAAACGCAAAGTAGAACATTATTGTCAGCAGCAGCGCAACCGTACAATTCCAGCGGCGAAGTGCCATTTTGGTAAACAGTTTTGCTTCAGCAAGAATCGCTACAAACAGCGCCGCGATCATCAGCAATCCAATGATGCCGTAGCAAACAATAGCCTCAATCAAGAAGTTATGAGACGACTGCATAAATCCGTATGTTTCGTTCACCTGATACCAATACATGACATCACCGGTGCCAAACCACGGATTCTCCTTAACCTGATTGATGCCCTGCTGCATCAGATTTTTGCGCATCCAATCGCTGGCAGCAATTTGCTCCTGTGCCGCTACTTGATCCTGATTCTGCACCTGACTCGGAGGTTCCGGAGTTGTCGGCACCTGCACGGGTGCCTCGGTGGGTGCTTCTGTCGGAGCCTGCGTAGGTGCCTCGGTCGGCGTTTCTGTCGGAGCCTGCGTAGGCGCCTCGGTGGGTGTTTCTGTCGGAAGTTCAGTGGGTTGCGTCTGGTTATGTGTCGGGTCCGTGGAAGGAAGTGTCGTTACACCAGTTTCGCTTCCGTTTGTTACATTCGATCCGCCGGCATTTTGGGATGTGCTAAAATTGATTCCTGTTTGCCGATAGATGGAATATCTCACATCTCCTACATCCGCTGCTGCCAACACACCCACGATGACACAGCCAACGACAATCGCTGTAATAAGCCGGAGCACGCCTGCGCGGCGGATCAGTGCAACAATTAACATTGCCACTACAATTACGGCGGTCAGGGCAAACAGCGCCCGGGCACCCGTTGTAGCGACAACAACGATTCCGGAACAAAATACGACCCACGGCAATATTGCTTTTCTCGTATCCGTAGACGGGTTGATCAACATATTGCCTATAACGGGCATCAAAATTGCAACAGCACCGGATGTCAGGTTAATATTGATGGGTGCCCTATTTAGGAAATGTGTGCCGATCAGGCAATACGCCAAACGGAACAACACAAAGAACGCAGCAATCCAAAGAATGTTCTTCTCCACATTCTTTTCAGGCATATAGATTTTTCCGTCGCGCAGCAGCATATACATTGCAACCGCACCGAAGAAAATAATGGAATAATACAGATTTTCCTTGACTTCCATTCCATTGAGAAAACGGTACGCACTCAGCGCCACAAAATACAGCGCAAAAGCGTAGAAAATCCAGTTGCTTACAGAGGAAACCGTATTCTTAATGTGTCGAATATCTGTCAGCAGCTTGTAAAACACTGCAAGGACAAATGGCGCATATAGTAGCAACGTGTAGATTTTGGTCACCGTCTGCGTTGGGTGCATAACCTCTCTTACCCAAGTAGAATTCAAAGACACCAAAACGCCTAAGTAGACAAGCAAGAAAACAAATGCTTTTTTCTGCAAATTTTTCATACGCATCCCTTTCCACGCCCCGAATAACATATGGGACATTGTTAGGTATTTTATCGAAACTCGTTTGTTCTTTACCTAAGTGTTTTTTCTATAAAAAGCAAAAGCTGCCCCTTTATTTCTTTGTTTTGGGAACACGCTTGCTCTCCAATGCCGTTTCCCACAAATCAACGATCCGCTTACACATAACCTTGGGGTTTTTCTCTGACGCGATAAAGTTCCTTGCAGCTTCACCGATCTGCTCACGCTGTGCTTGTGGAAGCTCACAAATTTCAACAATCTTATCCCGCAGTGCCTCATCGGTATCGTCTGCAGCGTACTGAATATGCGCCGCATATTCAGGAGGATCGCAGGGAAGTTTATGGGCAATATACGGCTTGCCGGAAGCAAGACATTCCATTGTCTTGCTTGCAAAGCTGTACTTTACAAATTCCAACTCGGAGGTTCTGGGGCTGATCAATACGGTTGCCCTGTTTTGCCTTTGCGCAACCTCCTGGGGGGTAATATATCCGAAATACCGAATCCGGGAATCCCGGCTTGCGTACTCTTCAATCAGCGATTCGTTATCACCGCCGCCGGCCAACCAAAGCTGATAGTCTTCATTCGGTATCAGTGAAAATGCCCGCAGCAGATGGTCTAAGCCGTATTCCTTACACATCGTACCGGCATAGAAAACGATTTTTGCATTTTCGTCTTCGGCACAAACCGGCGTTTCCTGGAGCGGATTTACATTATACAGGCCCTCAACAACACAGTTGGGCTTATGCGCAACACCCATAGCCTGTGCCATATACTTTGTCAGAAAAACAAAAGAATCCAGTTTTCTTCCAACGGGGTCCTGAAGTTTCTCCACAATCCGAACCATAAACCCTTTCAGTCCAGGCATGCGGTTGTGCAGGCCATACGATCCGTGCAAATCTCCGACGATATTGCACAGCGTTACATTTTTATGCAGCACTTTGGCAAGCAACATCGGCAAGCAAGTGTGAAGATTCGAATTAAACGTGGCCAACATATACGTCTCATTCTTGTTTTTCTTCAATTCTTTACGGAAGGCGCGGTAGCATCCGATCCAGGATGTTATATAGCTGAATAACGGTAAATTGATGATGCCAACATCTGTTCCCGGAATCGCATCCAGCCACATTCTTTCCTTCCTGGGGATAATGATCTTGGGATAATTTGGATATGTGCGAACGCGCGGCACATTTATTATGGTCAAATCGCAATCATTCTCAAAAAGGCCTTTGATCAGATTCTCCTGGAATTTATGTCCGGAAACGGGATTGGACTTTCTCGACATCTTAATGTCGGTTTCTACATTAGAAAACATTGCGGAAAAGAAAATGGTCTTCAAAACAACCCCTCCGTTATTCTTCTGTACTCATCCTGGTAAACTTTCCTTCGTCAGCCGCAAACTGTCTCGCAAATCCGCTGACATACCAGTGCGGTAGCCTTGCCGGTCTCGCAGCCGCCAAGATCTTCATAATGGCGCTTGCAGGCCGCAGCATAGGCTTCTTCGTCAAACTCCAGAATATTCTTCTCCAGCTCGTCATTGTTAACAGACTGGGGGAAGGGCCACTCCGAAACCGGAGTATAGACCTCTGTAGTGGCAATATAGTGATTCAGATCCACTGCAAACAGGAAGCTGGGCTTTCCCGTAAGCATAAAGTCCCACATAGACGAAGAAAAATCGTTGATCATAGCATCTGCAGCCAGCAAAAGCTCCTGCATATCCTCGTAATCGGTCAGATCCATAACGCCCTCGTCGCACATATCTTCCCGATTGACGACATTGGGATGATAGCGCACAGCAAAGCGCCATTTGCCACCGAAGCGCTGCTCCATAGCCTTGCAGACCCGGTCGCTGTCCACGCCGTAGGAAATGGCAATGGAATCCTGGAAATAGTCATCACCGGGCTTGCGGTAAGTGGGGGCGAACAGCATCAGCTTTTCGCCATCTGCAAGACCCAGCTTTTCCCGGATCTTCTGCCGCAGGGCTTCATCCGGATGGATCAGCATATCGTTTCTGGGCATACCGACGCCCCAAAACACTTCCTTCGGAATGATCATAGCCCGGGAGATCTCCTGGGTAAACCGGTCGCAGGTGGACAGAAACGCACTGGTCTGCTTGCCCTGCAGCCACAGATCCTTACGGAAGGTCTTGCTGTTGTTGTACATATCGGTGCCGCACTTTTTGTAAGCGCCGCCACCGTGCCAGGTGTTGATAGTATACTGCTTCTTCCGCAGAGGCAGATAGGAATATCCGCCGCTGTTGGTCAGAAAGACCTTGCAGGTCATCGCATTGACGAAATAGCTGAGGGTGTTGAACTTCACCACTTTGATGCCCCGCTGCCGCAGATGCTCGTATTCTTCCGGATGCTTCACGGAAATCACGATCTCAAACTGACCGGGATAAGCCCGATCCAGGTACTCAGCAACATATTTGGGATTGCCGGCATACTTATGGGACAGATTGTTAATCAGCAAGACCCGATTTTTCTTTATCGGCAGCAGCCGCAAAGGGGTCAACAGTGTCCGTATGGCCACCTTTTTGGCATAGCGTTTCAGTTCAGCCATTTTTTGCTCCTCTCTTTGTAAACAATCTGGCGGCCGGATCCTCTACAAACCGCTTGGAAAGCACAGCGCACAACAATGTAACTGCGCTTACGCCCAGTACGATCAGTCCACCCTTCCACAAGGGCACCAGGGTCGCAAAGCCGAAATGATATACCAGATTCACGAAGATCATATGGTACAGGTAAAAACCGAATGTGTAATCTCTGCGCATACGCCACGAGCCCAGGAACGAGAAGGCGAAGATCACCGCGCACATCAAAAGGGTCGTAACGGTGTTGTACAGGATTCCATCCGCTGCGTGGGGGAATGCCAGGTGGTTTTCCATCAGCTTCCAGGCAACATAGGCCACAAGGATAAACCATTTGGCCTTTTTCAGGGCGGGGATAATGGTATCGCGATGATACCACGCCACCATACCTGCCACCAGGAAATACAGATACGGTATAACCGTAACGCCGATCAGCTTGTTCACGATCTCAGGCAGATAGGGCTCTACCATATTGCAGCCAATGCTGACCAATGTCAGCAAGCCCACCGTGATCAGGCCGACCTGCAGACTTCTCTTTGCGATCAGCTTCCGGATCAACGGCGCCAGCACAAAGAACTGAATCTGCACAGAAATTGTCCACAAAACGCCGTTGGGCGTTCCGACACCGTAGCCCCGCAGCCAGTCGCCGGTATAAAAGTTCATACCGAAAAACTGGGTAACGGCATATACGGCACCCTCGGTAAGCGTCGGTTTTGTTTCATAAACCAGCGCAATGATAATTGTATTAAAAATGATACACGCCCACAGTCCTGGTACGATACGGGCTGCGCGGCCGATCCACCAGTCCTTAACATTCCGTCCTTCCAGCGACTTGGCAGCAAGGAAACCGCACAGCGCGAACAGGATCGGCACGCCACGGACAAAATAAATCAGATTGACCGGAGGGTTAGGCATATAAAACTGGGTAATAACATGCCCCAAAAACACCTGAACTGTGGCCATCAGCCGAAAAATGTCCAGCGTATTTTTATTATAATCTATACGCATACGCGCACCCCTTTCGTTCAGGGCTTAGTACTTTCTCCAGACCATCTTGTCCACAACACCGGTGTAAGACTGAATGATCTTAACCACCTTGGTGGACACATTCTCTTCCACATAGTCCGGCACAGGGATTCCGTAGTCGCCGTTAAGATTCATCTGCACAGCGGTATCCACCGCCTGCAGCAGATGTTCCTCATCAATACCGGCCAGCACGAAGCAAGCCTTGTCCAGCGCCTCAGGGCGCTCGGTGGAGGTGCGGATGCACACCGCAGGGAACGGATGTCCCACGCTGGTGAAAAAGCTGCTCTCCTCCGGCAGCGTGCCGGAGTCAGAAACGCAGCAAAATGCGTTCATCTGCAGGCAGTTATAGTCATGGAAGCCCAGAGGCTGATTGGTGCGCACCCGGGGATCCAGCTTGAAGCCGGTAGCCTCCAGACGCTTTCTGGAGCGGGGGTGGCAGGAATACAGAATGGGCATATCGTACTTTTCCGCCATTTTGTTGATGGCGTTGAACAGCGACAGGAAATTCTTCTCCGTGTCGATATTTTCTTCCCGGTGGGCAGACAGCAGAATGTACTTGCCCTTCTCCAGACCCAGACGCTGATGGACATCGGATGCCAGAATGTTTTCCAGGTTCTGATGCAGCACCTCCGCCATGGGGGAGCCGGTAACATAGGTCCGTTCCTTGGGCAGACCGCAGTCGGCAAGATACCGGCGGGCGTGCTCGGAATAGGCCAGATTCACATCGGAGATGATATCCACGATCCGGCGGTTGGTCTCCTCCGGCAGGCACTCATCCTTGCAGCGGTTGCCGGCTTCCATATGGAAAATGGGAATATGCAGCCGCTTGGCGGGAATGGCAGACAGGCAGGAGTTGGTGTCGCCCAGAATCAGCATTGCATCGGGCTTGATCTGCGCCATCAGCTTGTAAGAACAGTTGATGATGTTGCCGACGGTGGCGCCCAGATCGTCGCCCACGGCATCCATATACACATCGGGATCTGCAAGACCCAGATCCTTAAAGAAGATGCCGTTCAGCGTGTAATCGTAATTCTGACCGGTATGGGCCAGAACGCAGTCAAAATACTGCCGGCACTTATTGATAACGGCAGCCAGACGAATGATCTCAGGTCTGGTGCCGACAATGATCAGCAGCTTCAGCTTTCCGTTGTTCTTGAAAGACACATCAGAATAATCCAGTTTAATATCCATTACTCTACCACCTCAAAGAAAGTGTCGGGTTTGCCGGGATCAAAACATTCATTTGCCCACATCACCGTAACCAGATCCTCGGTTTCGGACAGATTGATAATATTGTGGGTGTAGCCGGGCAGCATATGCACAGCTTCGATCTTCTCACCGGAAACCTCGAAATTGAGCACTTCGTCGGAGCCGATCTTTCGCATCTGAATCAGACCACGGCCCGCCACCACAATGAAAAACTCCCATTTGGTGTGATGCCAGTGCTGGCCCTTGGTAATGCCGGGCTTGGAGATATTGACGCTGAACTGTCCGCACTTTTCGGTGCGCAGCAGTTCGGTAAAGCTGCCCCGGACGTCCACATTCATTTTCAACGGGAACGCCACCTTTTCCTTGGGCAGATAGCTTAAATAGGTGGAATACAGCTTCTTCGCAAAGCTGTTGTGGGGAATTTCGGGCATCGTCAGGGTCTGGGGCTGTGCCCGGAAGCTTTCCAGCAGTCCCACGATCTCGCCCAGTGTTACCCGATGGGTAGTGGGGACGGCGCAGTATCTGCCGTTGGCATCGAGCACCGTGTCGATTCCGGAGAACTCGCAGTGATGCTCCTGTCCCTGCAGGGCGGCGAGCATCTCATCCACCAGATCGTCAATATACAGCAGCTCCAGTTCTACCGCAGGATCATTGACGGTGATGGGCAGATCGTTTGCGATATTGTTGCAGAAAGTAGCCACCGCGCTGTTGTAGTTGGGGCGGCACCACTTGCCGAACAGATTGGGGAAACGGTAGACCAGCACCTTGGCGCCCGTTTCTTCGCCATATGCGAACACCAGTTCCTCGCCGGCCTTTTTGCTTCTGCCGTACTCGCTGTCGTAGCGGCCGATGCAGGTAGCCTGAATGGAGGAAGAGATCATCACCGGGCAGGTATTATGATACTTTTTCAGGGTGTCCAGCAGAGTGGATGCAAAGCCGAAATTACCCTGCATAAACTCCTCCTGATTCTGGGGACGGTTCACGCCGGCCAGATTGAAGACAAAATCTGCCTCCCGGCAGGCTTCCTCCAGCAGTTCCCGGGGAGAGTCGATGTCATAAAGATACAGCTTTGTGATCTCCAGACCGGGGAATCTGCGGTCCTTGCCGTCTTGAATTGCCTGCAGTGCGGCTGTCAGATTCTTTCCGACGAAGCCGGCTGCGCCGGTAACAAGGATCTTCATAAAAAAACTCCTTCTTAGACGGTGATGCCCGCCTTTTCCAGTTCTTCACGGACATAATCCGTGGTCAGGATCTTCTTAATGGTGCCTTCCACATCCAGACGGGTGGTATTGTGGCTGGTATAGGCCTCATTGCCCATAGTCTGCACCTTGCCGTTAACCACGAACTTATCGTAGTTCAGGTCCCGGGTGTCAGCGCATACGCGATAGTAGTCGCCCATATCCTCTGCCCGCAGGAATTCCTCCTGGGTCATCAGGGTCTCAAACAGCTTTTCGCCGTGGCGGGTGCCGATGATGTGGGTGCCGGTGTCGCCAAACAGGGTCTGCACAGCCTTTGCCAGATCGCCGATGGTAGAGGCGTCTGCCTTCTGAATGAACAGGTCGCCGGGGTTGGCGTGCTCAAAAGCAAACCTAACCAGATCCACTGCCTCGTCCAGGTTCATCAGGAACCGAGTCATATCGGGATTGGTAATGGTGATGGGATTGCCGGCCTTGATCTGATCAATGAACAGCGGGATAACACTGCCGCGGCTGCACATAACATTGCCGTAACGGGTGCAGGAGATCACCGTGCCGCCTCTTTCGGCTGCCACACGGGCATTGGCATAAACCACATGCTCCATCAGAGCCTTGGAAATACCCATAGCATTGATGGGGTATGCTGCCTTATCGGTAGAGAGGCAGACGACGCGCTTAACGCCGGCATCGATAGCGGCATGAAGCAGATTGTCCGTGCCGATAACATTGGTCTGGACCGCCTGCATGGGGAAGAATTCGCAGGACGGGACCTGCTTCAGCGCAGCGGCGTGGAATATATAGTCTACGCCGGGCATTGCATCCCGCAAAGACTGGGCATTGCGGACATCGCCGATATAGAACTTGACCTTGCCGGCATGTTCGGGGAAGCGCGCCTGCAGATCGTGGCGCATATCATCCTGCTTCTTCTCATCCCGGGAGAAGATGCGGATCTCTCCAATATCCGTCTTCAAAAACCGGTTCAACACCGCGTTTCCAAACGACCCCGTACCACCGGTAATCATCAGGGTCTTATCCTTAAAAAGTGACATATGTATTACCTCTTTAATATCTTTTTCGCAATTATTTTTGCTTGAACGATCATTTTGCGAGCAAGGGATTGGCGGCTGATCTGCAGGATCTGTAAAACACGGGTCTGTTTCGGTAATCGCTGATGGCGAAGATAGTAACGGTAGAGTTTGAGCATTCCTCGTTTCTTCTCATCGGGCACATGTAAAACAGTGACCGGATTGAAGCGGTAACAGGTACTTACCAAATGGAAGGAACCCGTCCAAAAACGGTAGATATAGGCACCCGCATTACGAATGAGGCAGTTGTTTTTATGGGCAACCATCGAGAGAATGAATTCGTCTCCGGCAAAGGTACTGAAGTTTTCTCGTTCCATTTGCAGGAAAACCTGATAGGCTTCATCGATGAAATAGAGAGCTTTTTCTCGGTTGGCAGCAAAGAATTCGCCGCCATAGTGGGTTACAATGGCATCTTCATGAGTAAATTCGCGAAAATCTGCCAATATCTTTCGATAGTCCGCCACCTGCAGTCCGTGGTTGATATCGTAGAGCAGAACATTGTGAGCGCATTCTTCCCAAATGTTATCGAAGCTACTCTGTACGTACACATCGGAATCCAAATAAGCATAATTGGCATATTCCATATTCTCTGCCACATATTTCAAGGCGCAGAGCTTGTAGAATGCCAGGCCCCATTGATAATCAGCAGAAAAGCGGAATGTATCGAATGGCACTTGGATGATCAGGATATCATTGCGTTCCAGGATCCCCTTGTATGGCTCCGGCACATCGATATTTGTGACCAACGCCACATCAGAATCCGGATTATACTGCTTTGCCGACAGGAGCGCTACACAGCAGTTTTGCATATAAACATCCAGTCTTCCTTTGGCGGTAATGTTCACACCGCCCTGCATAGCATCTATGTTAGCATAGGGAATCATGATCAATGATTTATTGCCAAGCTTCACCTGCACCATCCTCTCTTCTTCATATTTCGCCAATCATTTCTGTTGGATCAGCCTAACATCATTTTTTCATATACGGTTCAATCTGAGAAACAGTCTCGTCCATATCGAGCCATGCACGTGCACAAGCAAGGTCCAGCCCATCATCAATATCCACGCTAGTGCGTTTATCCAGAATATAGCGGTAAGGATTGGTACCATGGAAATAGTTCCATTCAATCATCTTCTTTCGGGGAGCTATCAAAATGCCATCCGTACAAAAATACAAGGGTTTCAGCTGTTGGGAAGGCACATGCTTCAAACCAAGTTCATAGTTCACCGGACCATTTTCGTCCCACAAATAACGCTTGAACTGTTCCATAGAAACCAAAGAATCGTAGCCCTCTTCCAACGCTTTATAGTACAGCTTAATCGCTTCAGTATAATGTTTAGGAAACACCAACGGTGCTGTACAAGTGGCCCAAACAATATGATCACCAGGAGCATTTTCGCAAACATGAGCAACCACTTCGCCAAATGTCTTTGACTTCTCATCACAAAACTCAAGCGCTCTTTTATGCGTTCTTGCGCCAACAGCGGCAGCCATCTGTAACATAAGGTCCGAATCGGAAGATACAAGAATGGTGTCAATCTCAGGAACTTTTTTCAATTGCTCAATCTTATTTATTAATAGATTTGTTCCTGCAAAGGGCGCAATATTCTTGTTCTTCAGTCTCCTACTTCCCTCTCTAACGGGAATAACAGCTGTAATGCTCATAGTAATCCTCCTAAAGTATTTTCTTAATGCTATCAATGCTTTCTATGCAATGGATCCCCATCTTCTCCATAGTTGTATGCATCTTAGTATTATTAGGTTTTTCAAACCTACTTATTGAAACCACTTGAAACCCCAACTTTGCTGCTACGATACAAGCGGTAGTTGCATTGCCTATAACCACAGTATTGGTATCTGCTAAATCATAAAGCAGCTTTTCTGCGGGTATGATATGCGGAATCTCCACGCAGTCTGCCGCATTGCAAAATTTTTCCGTCTCCCGCGGATGGTATTTAAATATCAGGGATCTACCCGCTTCACGGGATGCATTTACCACCTCCGTTACAAAGAGTCTCACCATTTCCGGATCTTGATATCTGTTCATCAGATCAAAGAAAAACACGGTATATTTGTCTCCAGGAGGAATCGTGGTTTGCGCATCGGAATAGATCATTCGGATGCCAGCAATTAGTTCGCTTCGCCCGATTTCCAAAAGTTCTCTGCCCTGTAGTTCCCTGCGTGCAAGCCACGGGAATAGCAGCCAGGCGCCATGATACTCCCGGCTCATTCCATAACAATATGGTGCATCTTGGTAATCATAGGGGTAACCAGCTAACAGCAGAGCATACAATACCTTGTCAAAATGCTGCCGATCAGTAAGTTTATGCACGTAGTTATCTGCATTGAACTCTTCGTTAAGAGAGTAATAAGCATCTTCTTCGATGTTGTAGCATCGCACCGCAGGATTTATTTTTTTAGCTTGCGCACAAAGAATCATGTCGAAAATCCGCTCTTGTGACATAAACACCTGATCAAAGTGAGTATGTCTAAGGCATCGCACCTTTTTTAGATCCGTACGAATCTGTCGGATATCTTCCAACATACCAGGCACAGGACAATAATGCTCCCGCACCACCAGTACTCGCTGAAAGATTTTTGACAGTGTATGATGCAACTGTTCACTAAGAGCGAATTCGGAATACAGCACCAGCGTGTTTTCTGCATCCTTCCAGCGAGACAGTACCGCAGCAGAAAGGATTAGATTGTACTGCGTATGCATAATGAACAGATTTTTCATTACTTACCCTTTCTTACGTTGAAACCGTCCCAGTAACAGCACCAGCAAATCCTTAATAAAGCTTCTGTTCAAGATTATCGCGATCACCGCAGATAAAAGAAGCCAGACAAAATTCACAGCAGTAGATGCTTTGAAATAAATCATTATGCTTGCCGCCAGCATCGAAAGTACTATTACAACGCTTCCATAATCGATACCCTTGGCAAACTCCTTACGTGCAAAATAGATCCGGGTACTCATGAGCGTGAAATCCGACAACAGAGTACCCAGAACTGCCGCCCACAGACCTATCTTTCCAATGAGGAGGAGAACCACCGCAATATTGGCCACCATCCCCAAAACAGAGGTGACCAACAACCATTCCGTTTTCCCTTTGCCCGTGTAGACCTGCCCCATGAAGCCAGAAAGGAAGGAAATCCCCGCTCCTACCAGCAGAAACGGTGTATAGGAAATCGCATCAGAATAAGATGGATCAATCATATGGGGCAAAAGCAAAGTAACGAGCGGTAGCAAAACAGCAATGCAGGAGAAGATTAGTTTAATGAAGGTATTGAATGTCTTGGTCAGAAATCTACTAAAATGCTCTGTTCCATAGTCCGCTACTGCCGTGTCCTGCCAAGACATATTGAGAACTCCGGTCACCAAATTCAGCGCAGAAGAGAACTTGTTTGACACCGCATAGATGCCATTAACGCCCACGCCTAAGCGAGTGGATACAATCACATTATTCACTGATGACGTCATCCACCAAAAGGCGGCATTGGGAATCAAGGGAACAGAAAATCTCATCATTTCCTTAAATGTCGCAATACGGACAGACCGAACATCAAACAGCTGCAACGCATGCACTTTTACCTCCGCGAATATTAGGAAAGCAGCTGCCGAAAGAATATGTGCTAACAAAAGTGCTTCCACTCCCATATCACAAGCAGAAATTAACAAAATTTCTAGCAAAAGGAACAGAGTCGTTTTTATTAAGTTACCCACAACAAGCGCCGTGTTCTTATTCAAACAACGCATTACCTTTTGGTATATGGCAATAATAGCATTGGATGCCACAAACAATGCCACCAGCCCGGCATTGGGAATGGGCACAATAAAAGCAGATATACCAATGGTCGTCACAATAATTAGAAGCGTGCTAAGGATCGTAATAACAAAGCATACAGAAAAGTAACTTCTTTTTTCCCTCTCATCATTAGTTTTTAGCACAAATCTGTAAACCGCATCTGCTATTTGTAATGTAGCAAAGGGGATTACCAAATTGGATATAGTCGTCACCAAGTTAAAATAGCCATACTCATCAGGAGTAATATTCCCGGTAACAAAGCGCATCAGGAGCAAACTGACAATCTGCGTCAGTGCGCTGCCCACAAAATACACTACAGATCCGCTTAAAAGTTTTTTTGTAGAATTATCCATGGTCTTTCCTTAGGTTATCATATACTGGGCCCGCTTTACTACAGGGTCCATAGTCATATAGATGGGGGTAAGAATTGCCAGATAGCAGCGCACGGCACAAAGCCAGCAACCGGGTAGCAGCGGTTTCTGCATTCCAAAAACCCGTCATAGTTTTATAGGCTTGCTGACCAAGATCTCGGCAGAGCTGCGGGTCATCCAGCAATTGCTTTACATTTCTGTAGAGAGCATCTACATCCATAGACGAGTAAGCAAGCCCGTTTTTGCCGACCTGCAACAAAAAGGGAACGGATCCAATAGCACTGCAAGCCACCACGCCACAACCAGAGTTCATTGCTTCGTTTAGCACCGCACCCCATCCCTCGTTACGGTCGGAGGTGAACAGAAAAATCTGCGCCTTTTCCATATAGCCGCGTACATCCTCTGCAGGAATCGCGCCAAGCAAGTCTATCCGATCGTGTAAGCCCAAAGCTTGAACCAACTGTCGGATGTTTTCCAGCTGCTCGCCGTTTCCCAGCATAGTGAGCTTAAAATCGTACCCATCTTGCTTAAGCCGTTGGGCAATCTCCACAGCATATTCCGGGTGTTTCCAATCTAAAAACCGGCCCGCCCAAAGGATGGTATTTGGCGTTTTGTCAGGTAGCGCCTCATAGTAACGGGTTTCAGGAAAATAACCCCACTTATAGGCCTTATCCAAAAACGTGTGGGTTTTGGCAAAATCCGCGGCAGTGTAAGCACTGGCGCAAAGCAGGTATAAACTCTTGTGCCTGCCATACTTCTTCCAAAAACGCCACATCCGCACCGGCCATTTCCATGCCTGGTAGCCGGATTTATACAGTCGCTCAGAGTACAAGAAAGTCAGTTTCTGTTCCCGTAGCCGCTTCTGCAAATACGCCATAGGCGCACTACCCAGGATTACCACATCCGCTTCATCCGCCAGCTGTTGGGCCTTCTGCTGCTGAATTTCGTTTTCATAGGCACGTAATATGTAGGGATAAAGATTATTCATATCGGAATAACCTTGCAAAAGCCGCTCAGCCTCGATTGGCTCGGTTGCTACAAAAACAAAGTTATTGCCGAGTTTTTTGTATAGCGCCTGGCACAGCGGCAGCTGATGAAGGTTAAAATAATTAGACAAGAAGATGATCTTCATGTTGTTGGATCTCCTCATAGATCTGCAGCAGTGCAGCTAAGTTTTTTTGAGGGTCGTGGGTTTGCAATGCATGAGCAACTGCGGATTTGCCAAACTGAGTAGCCAAATCATCATCTGCGAAAAGGGTGCAGATCCTGTCCACCAGTAAGTAAAGTGCATCTGCCTGATATAGGAAGCCATCTTTTCCATTTTCCAACAGATCCATCGTTCCGCCTACATAGCTTGCCACCGTCGGCACACCTAACAGCATAGCCTCGCCTACTGAATTAGGAGAGTTTTCAATGCTGGATGCGCTAACAAACACATGGCTGGCCAAAAAGCGCTCGCACATAGCAGCTGCATCCAGGTTGCCTAAGAAGAAAACCTTGCTTTTAAGTCCTAGCTGTATGATACGTTGTTTCAAGTATTTCTGATACCCTCCCAGCCGGTACCAGGGAACGCTGAACGGATCAACGCCAGTAGTACAGAGCTTTGCATCCGGGTATTGCTGAAGAATCAGGGGCATAGCTTCCAGCACTAGATGAAAACCTTTCAAAGGATAGCTCGACTGACTAACAAATATGCTATGCTTTTCGCAAGTCTCCGGTGTCCAGGCACCAGACTTCTCATAAAAATTGCTTCGAAGCGTCTCATTGCAGAAATGGTAGCAAGTATTAGGAGCTAACTGCTTGGTGCAAGCATAGTCCCAGCGGGTACGGCCGATTATATGACCTACATTTTGCAAAGCAGCCGCTTCCATAGCGCCACGCAGACGGAACTTTTTTTGCTGGTCAACGATCCGGTCCCGGCGCAACAAATCACGGAATGTATATGCGGTACAGATTTTATGCGGCAAAAATGCGCAGTAATGCTTCTCAATGAAACTGCATAACCCCTGAATGCTGATGACCGTCTTGCTAGGGGTATCAAACGCCTTTGTCATAGCAAGCGACTGAGGAAATTCTGCGCCCCAAATATGGACAATGTCAGGCTGTGCCAATTCTAGAACACGAGAGAGTTGGTTTTCCAACGCAGGATCATAAATATGGTATGGTTTGGCGGCAGCAGGAAAACCAAAATACGCAATTCCATCAACCGCTCCCTGCAAAAGCGTGGTTGTCTTTCTCTGCGGAAAGCACATCTGCAATTGGATGTGAGGGTGACGGCAGAGCATATCCGCTGCACCCTGGAGCCAACCTCCCGAAGTAGGAGTTGGCAATCCCAACGTTTTGGCAATGGGTGCAGTTGCTGTCGAACAGATCCACAGAACTTTCATATGCTTTCTCCTTATTTTGAAATGGTGTGGATAAAGTTTCTGCAAATATTCTTTATCTACCGCTCGACTGTCTGTGTAGATGATCTGTCCAAACCGTGGTTTGACGGAAGAACGACATTTGAGTCGTTACGGTAACACACTGACGCCTCTGCAAGAAACTGTGTTAATAAGCCATCAATGAAGCAGTAGATTGCCAAAAAATTAGGAAGACCGTCTATAATTGGCTCAAGCACAAAAGAAATTGCGAAAGCCAAGTAAGTACCAAGAATCAAAATCCTAACTTCTTGGCCCAAGTTCTTGTTCATTATGCATTTTATACCCCGACCCACAGATAGAGCAAAATAGATAAGAATGGCCAGAAACGCGAGTAAACCCGCATCGTCATAACAGTCTAGGAATAGGTCATGAGCATAATGACCATATACCCTCATAATATTCCGTCCACCCCATAGGTAACTTGGAAGATACTCTAAATATCTTAGTTTATGCTGCAAGCGTGCATCCTCTGTAATTTCGTTACCATATGATATACCAAAAAAACGAGAAAAAAAGTTGGATGACTCCACATATGTTTTAATACCGAAAATGTTGTTGCTGTACATATATAATAGGATTAACACTAGGA
The DNA here is from genome assembly GCA_045630825.1 of Faecousia sp. GTDB lineage: Bacteria > Bacillota > Clostridia > Oscillospirales > Oscillospiraceae > Faecousia. Next base: position 24,414 of record JAZQTN010000003.1, read on the forward strand.
TTAGCAGCGCAATTAGAGTTTTAGAAAGTTTCCGTTTCTCCACAAACAGCATATAACCCAAAATGAGGCTAAAGATAGCTGCAAATAGAACAAATAGTGTGCGTCCAGCTAAAATCAGGTTAAAAAAGACAATGATAGCAAGCGTCACAATCGCAAGGCTTTTCTTCCATTTGCTTACCGGTGCAACAAGGACAGCAGTTATGGTTCCTATAGGAAGAAATGCCATGGCTGCATGCAGCGTGGCAGCTAATTCCTCCTGTGTCCAAAAATCTAGAATACCCGTTCTAGTTTGTGCCGATGTATTTATGGATAAATTCAGAATATAGTGCAGCAAAAAGCCAAACGACAGAAGATAGATGATAGAAGAAAGCTTTTTCTCTTCTCTTTCTATCGAAAATTCCGCAAGGGACTTCTTTTGCGATAGGCATAATCCAAACATATAGCACAGCATAAACGAAAAAGGCTTTATCATATCAAAAATTCTACCTGTTGCGCTAGTGCTAAAAAGGAGAAAAGAAATGCCAAGAATCATAAGCATAAGAACAGAGGCATTTACGCGAATTTTTCTAAAAGGTGTCAGGACAAAAGCAATAGCAGCAAAGAAAACACAAAAATAGAATCTGTTTATAAAATTTAACGCTGTTAAAAACATCAAGAATACTATCAACGAGATACCTCCTATGAAAAAATCAATCCAAAACTCACAGTCGTTATAGCGCTATTATTGCATTGAATTAACGAAAGTCATTACCTTGGCAGCCTGGGAGACGTTGTTTTTTTCTTTTAGAACAAAAGTCTTGGCTGCGATACCAAAGCGATGAAGTGTTTCATCGTCTTGAGACAGAACGTCTTGCAAGGCTTTTTTTACTCCCTGCGCATCTTCTCGATCGATAAAATATACATAAGGCGCGTGGTCCTGGGGCATACCCGGCAGACGGGTTGTCAGCACAGGTGTTCCGGAGGCCATATATTCCATGTTTTTCGACGGGAAGGAGTACTTTGTAAATTCTTCATGGGTGGGGCGGGGATTGATCAACAAAGTTGCGGCTAACTCTGCCTGAACTACCTCGCTATTGGGTGCAACGCCCATACAGCGGATATTAGGATGCTCTGCAGCCAGGATCTGTAGCTGCGGGATGTAGTCCCCGTTTCCGTAGATGTGAAGTTCAGTATCAGGGAGCTGTGCTGCCAAAAAACCCTCCACTAGTGCTTTAGCTCCATAGATTTCTCTCACAGCGCCAGCATAGAGACAAATTCGTTGAGGAGCTTTGCCTGCCAGGGTGTTTTCTGTTTTCGCCATTTTTTGGTCCGCATGACCTTCCAGCACAATGTACGGTCTGCCTTTGCGGTTAACCAACTGATTCATTGCCTCTGTTAGTAGTAGGTAACTGCGAAAAAGGCGCATAATACCCAAGTTGATTCGTTGGCTCAAAGCTTGCTTATCCGAGGTGGTATGACACGGCACATCGGTGACGATGCCTACCGTCAAAAAGCCCCGCAGAAAAGCCGCCGCTATGGCCGCTGCAGAAGCTGCAATGTTTAATCCATCGCAGATCACGAAAGTGTCCTTTCGGTCGTTTTGAGATAATAAAATATTCCAAAATATACCGAAAGCGATGCATAGCTGCCGCAGCACAGGGCAATTAATAAAGCTTAGATAGTGGAAAGTGACTCCTTTGGTATGTTCTCGTTTGGTCTTAAACCACAGTTGCGGATTAATCTGCCGGTTAATAGGACGACTGGAGAGCATAGTAACCTCCTGCCCGTTTTGCGCAAAGCCTTCTGCCAGCAGGGAATTGTATTTTTGGGATTGTTGGAACACACCAGTTAGCTTGCCCTCAAAGATTTGTCCAATCATTTCCTCAGAGCAAGCGCTGGAAACATATATCACTGCCATAAACCGTCACCTCCTTTGTGTGGTAGTTCCGATCTCTAATAGCCGCTCTTACATTTGTGAGGCAGGGCTCATTGGGCCGTCTGCAAACAGCACTTCTCTGTTTTCTGCAAACTGTGTTAGGCGCTGCGCTGCAATCTGCGCATTCCACGTGTTAATCATCGTGTGATATGCGCATTCCCCCAACTTCCTGCGGTAAGTGGGTTGAAGCATCAGTGTTTTTACGTTCTCAAAAAGCTCTTCAGCATTTCCCTTGTGGTAATGCAAACCATTTTGACCATCGCAGATCAAATACGGAGCAGAACCAATTTGGCTGTTGACCACTACCGAGCAGGCAGAATTCATCGATTCATTCAGCACCGCTCCCCATCCCTCATTTTGATCAGAGGTAAATAGAAAAATCTCGGACTTTTCCATATGATCTCTGACTTCTTCCGGCCTCATAGCGCCCATCATATGGACATAGTCCTCAAGCTGGTGTTCATTGATCATACGTGCCAAAACCGGCTCTAGCTCGCCACAGCCAATTATTTTTAGCTGGAAACTAAAATTACTTTCCTTTAATCTGCGAGCTAATTCTATGACCGTTTCTGGATGCTTCCAAGGGATCAGTCTTCCCGCCCAAAGTATGGAATTCTCCGTTTTTTGTGCAACCAGCGTTTCAAGATCATCGTATTTTTTTACTTCCGGGAAATAACCCCAGCGATATGCGCGATTTTTGAACAGACCAATTCTTGCGTAATCTTCAGCTGCATACGCACTGGCGCACAACAGATAATGGTTCTTTTGGTAAGGGCGTAGCTTGAAATAGTATTTTGCCACACGTCCCCAATAGGAAAATCCACGGGAACCGTTTTTGAACAGTCGCTCCGAATAAGCAAATGTGAGTTTTCCCGCTTTCAATCGTCTCCTGACCATTGACATCGGACAGCTTCCCCAAATAACCACATCTGCCTCAAGAATTAACTTTTTGCATTTCTTATTATCCGCTTGGCTACGATATGCCTGCAACACAAAGCTGGGGATATGGTCTTCCCCCCATCCCATTTGTTTCCGTTCTGTATCAAGCGGTTCTGTTTCTATAAAGTAAAAATTGTGTGCTGTTTGTTCGTCCATTGCCATAGCAAATGCAGATTGGTGATGATTATAGTAGTTTGTTACAAAAACAACTGTCATATTTACCTCTTCTTACCGATAGCTCAGTAGAATGTTGGCGGCACCATGAAGATCTCCGGTCTTTACTACGGTTGCTTCGCCGTTGGATACCGTTTCCCTGCACCCACCGGTATCGTAAGTAACCACAGTGGTTCCGCAAGCTTGCGCTTCCAGATTTACTGTGGGATAAGTATCCTCATAAGTAGGGTTAAAAAACACATCTGCAGCGGTATAAATCTCTGCCAGTTCCTGCGGGCTGTTGGTTCTTTGGATTCCGATGATATTGGCAGGAAGCTTTCGAATTTGGCTGTCACTTACGCCAACCAGTACAATTTTGTACTCGTCGTCCAGCATATCCGCAAGTCTCAAAAAATCTTTGAAGCCTTTCTTCTCTGTCCAAACGTTGGCCACACCCAAAATAACCTTTTTATTCTCCAAATTGTATCTTTTTCGAAAATCGCTGGGTGTCGGCCGAAAAACTTGGGTGTCGATGGTGTTGTGAATAACCTGAATTGGATAATTGCTTAGATAGCTTTTTTCGACCATTTTTTTCAACCAAAGCGAAGGCGTAATAATCGTCATATTAGGAATGTTGGTGAACAAATCCCTTTTTCGTGAGAAGTTTCCCTTAGAATTGTCCAAAAGCAAGCTCGTCGGATAGCTCTTCTTCTGCTGACAGTTATTGCACTCGCATTGCCATTTTTCGCAGTTAATAAAAGCAAAATGGGAACAGTGGCCGGTAATGGCCCAACAATCATGCAATGTCCATTTCATTTGCATATTAGGCCTGGATTTGATCCACGCAAATAAGAGTTCGATATTGATGTAATACCCGTGGATGTTATGAAGCCAAAGCAAATCTGGATTGTATTCATCAGCCCATTGCAAGAACTTTTTTGTTGCACGTTTAGAGCCAAAACCATGATCATCGAAAAGGCGCGTGCGAAGGCCGTGCAGTTTTACATCTAGATCATCGCCAATTCGAACCGCATATTTTTGAAACTGTTTCGGTGCGGCCTGTCTGCCGTAGGCGATTTTCACTTCGTGCCCTTGGGATTCAAATTCCTTTGCTAGGTCCGTACAGATTCTTCCGGTGCTGCCTACACCACAGACAGAATTAATTAACAGAACTCTCATATGTATTTCCCTTTGCTTGCGCGAGTTTTTTTACAAACAGTAACCGGGTTTATTGGATATCCTCCAAAAAGGTTTTTTCGAACTCGTTCATTAGCATTTGCTTTTCGAAATGTTTCTCAAAATACGTCCGTGCGTTGACGCTACGGCGGTGCAAACCGCCATCGGTCATCATATTCAGAACGTTTTGCGCCAGCGCATCACCATTGCCAATGGGACTACACAAGCCACAGTCTGCCTCGCGGATGATTCTTTCGGTCTCGCCGCTGGCTGCTGCCACAATCGGCATAGCACACGCCATATAGGACTGAAGTTTTGCCGGAATTGTTTTTTCAAACAACGGGTCTGCCATAAACGATACAAACGCAGCATCGCAGGCTGCTAACAGCTCCGGTATTCTCTCGGCTGGCTGGCGGCCAATAACGGTGAACATATTCTGCACACCGTATTCGTTGATTCTCTGTAGCAATTTTCCTTTATTGCGTCCGTCGCCGATGATCACAAAATGTACATTCTGCACGCCCTTATCCTGCAGACACTTTGCTCCATCCACCAGCACTTCCAGCCCTTGGGCTTGTCCGATGTTACCGGTGAATACCACCTTAAAGCTGCCGTCATCCGGGATTTCCGGCTGGGTCGTTCGTTCTCTGGGATAATAAAATTCCTCTGCATATTGAGGCCAGTATCGAACTTTCTCCCTTTGGTCCGGAATCCGAGCCGCCACCTCTTCCCGGAAACTGGGAGAGGTCGTTAGGATTCGGTCATAATTGCGGTAGATGTAATCCACCATCTTTTGAATCGGTCCGATAACCATTTTATTTTTGATGCCGGTAACAGAGATTACATTCTCCGGCCACAAGTCTTGCACGTATAAACAGTTCTTCAACTGACGGCGCTTTGCATACCACACGCCCAGCAGAGCCTGTGTCATAGGAGACACCTCGAACGAAAATACATAATCCGCCTTCAGAGAGGTGAACTGGCTCCAAAAAAAGCCAGATACCACAAAGGAAAGATAGTTGGCTACCAAACCGATAGCGGAGCTGCCCCGGGGGATTAGAGGAAGTCGTATAATTTCGATACCATTCCACGTTTCGTGTCTACGGCGCAACCAGCCATACCCCGGATAGGGCTTCCCCTCGGGATAGTTGGGAATGCCGGTGACCACCGTGACCCGATGGCCACGTTTGACCAACTCACAGCAAATATCATTGATCCGAAAAGGCTCCGGATAGAAATACTGGCTGATCACCAAAATGTGTTTTGCCATGTTACTTCTCCGTTAGTTCAATGGATTCCTCTAAGGAATAAATACGGTAATCTTGCCGGTACTCGCTTATGGAAAGGTCATAGCACAAACTGCCAAAAGCCTTATTCACCAGGCCGGTAACGCGGCTCATAACCTTCAACGCCCACACCGTGCCCTTTAGTAAGAGCGGTTTCTTGCCGTGGGCTGCCGCAATCAGCTGCACCAGTTGGGTTGTATTGGTATAGGTGCTGTTCTGGGGCCAGAAAAGTCCTTGCTCCTCGTTTTCGATCATAAGACGAACAAATTCTGCCAGGTTTCCCACATAGAGCATAGATCGGGCGTTGTTCACCCAGGGAAAAACCGGCATTGATCTTGCCAGTCTTGCCAGCACAGGATAGTTTCCCTTGCTACCTTTGCCGTAGATCATAGGCGGCCGCAGAATAACCACTTTGAATTGTCCGTCATTCAAAGGAAGTATTCCTTTTTCTGCCTGCACTTTGCTATCGCCATAGAAGTTAGATGGGCTCACCGGTGTTTCTCGCGTAATAACCTTTTTTCCCCCGATAGGCGCACTGTCACCATAGACGATAGCGGAGCTCATAAAGATAAACTGCTTGACACCCTCCGCTTTTGCTTTCCTGGCGGTTTCCACAGCCAGATCCGTGTTAATTCGGTAGTAAAAGGCCTTCCGTTCCTTTGTAACCTTACCGGTATCAGAATGTGCAATACCTGCCACGTGGTACACCGTATCATAGCCAGCGAAGCTTTGCTGCCGCCAGCTGCCGTCGATCATATCCACCGTGTCTACCTGGTATTTTTCAGGCCAGCGGCCAAGGTAAGTCTGCACAGAGGTGCCGATATAGCTGCCTGCGCCGGTGATCAGAATTTTTTTCATTTCTTTACCGCGTCTTTCGTTTCGTTCTTATTAAGCTCGCCGGTGCCGCCTTCGACGATGCCGTCGGATTTCAGGACGGATGCAATGGTGCCGAAAAAGCATTTGCAGTCGAACAGGAAGCTCATCCGTTCCACGTACACGCCGTCCAACTTTGCTTTTACGGGGATCTCCAGCTCGTCCCGGCCGTTGATCTGCGCCCAGCCGGTGAGGCCCGGCATCACGTCGTTAGCGCCGTATTTGTCCCGCTCCTCGATCAGATCGAACTGATTCCACAGCGCAGGGCGAGGACCGATGATGGACATCTGTCCCATAAAGATATTGAATATCTGCGGCAGCTCATCCAGGCTGGTCTTGCGCAAAAAACGCCCCGCCCTGGTGATCCATTGCTCCGGATTTCCCAGCATATGCGTGGGGGTATCTTTCGGAGTGTCGATGCGCATCGTGCGAAATTTCCAGATATGAAAATGCGTTTTATGTATGCCCACACGTTTCTGCTTAAACAGCACCGGACCGGGAGAATCCAGCTTGATCACCAGTACCAGTATCAGCATTGGAATCCCTAAAAAAACGATTCCCAGAAAAGACAGAACAAGGTCCAATACTCTTTTAATAAAGGATTTATACATAAATATACCCCGATTATTAACGCGCGAAATAGCACTAATTTTCATCATATTATTATACTTGAAATATCGGGAAAAATCAAGCAAAACCCGCCTTTTGAGCGGGAATTACAGGCTCGAAATATGGAATCAAACAGCACCGCACGATCCTTCTTTTCCGGGAGCAAAATAC
>JAZQTN010000004.1:0-5134 GCA_045630825.1 Faecousia sp.
TCCGACTTCTTGCGGAAAAATACCCCATTTGCCCACCGGAAGTGGTTCGCAAACAGGAAAGTAAGCTGGACGGCACGATTAAATACCTTTGGCGACTGTCCGACGGAAACTGCGTGGAAACCGTACTTATGCGCTATCATTACGGCAATTCTGTGTGCATTTCCACCGAGGTGGGATGCCGGATGGGCTGTGCCTTTTGCGCCTCTACCCTAGGGGGTCTGGTGCGAAAGCTGGAGCCTTATGAAATGCTGGATCAGGTGCTGTTTACGCAGGTGGATTCCGGCTTGCCCATTGGTCATATTGTTCTCATGGGCATTGGTGAGCCGCTGGATAATTTTGACAATGTGATGCGCTTTCTGGAGTTGGTAAACAGCCCCGATGGAATGAATATATCGATGCGCCACATCAGCTTGTCCACCTGCGGTCTTGTACCAAAAATCGATGAGCTGGCGAAGAAAAAGCTGCAGCTGACACTGTCGGTTTCCCTCCACGCACCCAACGACGAGGTGCGTAACACAATTATGCCGGTAAACAAAGCATATCCTATCGAAGAATTGCTTGCGGCCTGCCGCCGGTATTACAAGGCTACCAGCCGCCGTATTTCCTTTGAGTATGCTATGATTGACGGTGTCAACGATACACAGGAGAATGCGAAAGAATTGCTTCACAGACTAAAGGGTCTTCCAGCACATTTTAATTTGATTCCCTTAAATCACGTGGAAGAAAGTCCCCTGAAGCCCAGTTCCCGCAATGCAGTGGCACGGTTTCAGAAAATATTGGAGGACGGCGGTGTTCCTGCTACTGTCCGACGGACATTGGGTGGCGATATTGACGCTTCCTGCGGTCAGTTGAGAAGAAAATATACAAAAGAACATCAGTAGATCTACCTGAAAGGAGCGGATTCCTTATGCAATGTTGGGGTGTTACCGATCCCGGCTGCGTTCGGACGCAAAACCAGGATACGTATTTAATTGAACAGTTGGATCGCAACAGCGTACTGTGCATCGTCTGCGACGGAATGGGCGGCGCAAAATCCGGCAATGTGGCAAGTACCCTTGCTGCAGAGGTCTTTGTAGAGGAAGTGCGCCAGACTTGGAAGCCCGGTATGGGTTCTGAGGAAATGGAGCAAATGATGCGCAGTGCGGTGAAACTGGCGAACTTTACGGTCTATGATCAGGCACAGCAACTGGAAGAATTTACCGGAATGGGAACGACCTTGGTTGCGCTCTTGGTGCAGGATAATGAGGTTACAGTTATCAATGTGGGTGACAGCCGCGCATACCTGGTTGGCAGAAACGGTATCCGCAAACTGACTACGGATCATTCTGTGGTGCAGATGATGGTGGATCGTGGCGAGTTGACTCCCGAGCAGGCCAGAACATACCCGGGCAAGAATTATATTACCCGTGCTATTGGACCGGAGGCTGTTGTAGAGTGTGATGTATTCCGGCTGGATGTAGAGCGGGGGGACTGCCTGCTGCTGTGCAGCGACGGCCTGAGTAATATGGTGGACGATCAGGAGATCCTGTTCGAAGTGGTCCACGGAACCAATAAGCAGAACTGCTGTCAACGGCTGCTGGACATTGCGAAGAACCGGGGCGCCCCGGACAATGTTACCGGCGTAATGGTCTTAATCTGACTTGCCGTGAAAGGAGATATTATGGATAAGTATATTGGACGGTTATTGGATAACCGTTATGAGATATTGGAAGTTATCGGTACCGGTGGAATGGCTGTTGTGTACAAGGCCCGCTGCCATCGTCTGAACCGGCTGGTGGCGATCAAAATTCTGAAGGATGATTATTTTCAGGACGAGGAATTCCGCCGCAGATTCCACGCAGAGAGTCAGGCGGTCGCAATGCTGAGCCATCCCAACATCGTTTCTGTTTACGACGTTTCTACATCTGATGATGCAGACTACATTGTTATGGAATTGATCGACGGTATCAGTCTGAAGCAGTATATGGAGAAGAAGGGCGTGCTGAACTGGAAGGAGACCCTCCATTTTGCAATCCAGATCGCCAAGGCGTTGGAGCACGCCCATAGCCGCGGAATCGTTCACCGGGACATCAAGCCTCACAATGTAATGGTGCTGAAAAACGGTTCTGTCAAGGTTGCTGACTTTGGTATTGCCCGGGTGATGTCTAAGAGCAATACGCTGACCAAAGAGGCTCTGGGCTCTGTGCATTATATCTCTCCTGAGCAGGCAAAAGGTGGCAATGTAGATAACCGCAGCGACCTGTATTCTCTGGGCGTTGTGATGGAGGAGATGATGACCGGCAGACCTCCCTATGACGGAGAGACCCCGGTAGCTGTGGCAATCCAGCACATAAACGGAAAGCCCCAGATGCCGTCTACATTGAATCCCAACATCCCCGGTGGTCTGGAACAGATCATTATGAAAGTCATGGAACAGGATCCCAATAAGCGGTATCCTTCTGCGCAGGCAATGCTGTTTGATCTGGATGAGTTCCGGAAGGATCCGTCTATTTTGTTCGACTATCACAACACCAGCAAGGAGTTGGATGATGTCATCAAGATTCAAAACACGGCACAGCCCACTGCAGAGGAGAAGGGAACCGGAACTACTGCAGATCAGCCGGTGAAGAGAGAAAGCACTGCTCAGAAAACTGCAGTTAAAACTGTAGCGAGAAAGCCCGCCACAGTGAGCCGTTCCCGCCGCCGCGCGGAAGAGATCATCGAAGATGATGAGCGCGGTGGGAAGGCTGCTACGATTTCTATTATCGTATGCTCTGTTGTTGCGGTGATTGCCATTGTGGTTTTCCTGATCGCACTTCTGGGCAACAACGGACTGAAAGATGCCCAGAATACTGTAACTGTTCCCAATTTGCTGAACGCAACTCTGGAAGAAGCAGCAAATGCGACAGACTACATTGTTGAGGTAGAAAAATGGGTCTACAGCAACGAGTACGAAAAGGGTAAGATTATTGAGCAGAATCCCAAGGCCCTTACCCAGGTGAATAAGGGCAGCACCGTTACCGTTGTCGTCAGTAACGGCCCTGAGCCGAAGGAAAAGTTGATGGAAGATCTGACGGGCCTGGATGCAACCAATGCAAAGAACTATCTGATCAATACTCAGGGTATCCCGGAAAGCAATATCAGCATTATCTACAGCAACAGCGACGATGTCCCGGTGGGCCAGATCTTCAAGACAGAGCCCGGAAAGGATGCAGAGCTTACCGACGCTACTCTGATCAAGCTCTTTATCAGCACCGGTCCGGAAGTGAAGACCGTTACAATGGTTGACTTTACCTCCGGCGGATACACCAGAGATTCTGCCGTTAAGTGGTTGGAACTGAATGGCTTCAATAATGTTGAGGTTTATGAGGAAACAAGCGATCAGCCTCAGGGTAAGATCTTCTACCAGAACATTCCGTCAGGCAGAACAGTAGATGTAACCACAACGATCATTCTGCGTGTTTCCAAGGGCAAGGACACCTCGATTACCTTGCCGCCGGATCAGCTCCCTGAGCCGGACGACTATATTTATCAGGTCATCCCCGTTCCGCTGCCTGCAGATATGCAGAAGGAATGCACGGTGTCCTTGTATCGGGAGGGTATCCTGATGGAAGAGCGTGTGGTTCCTGCCGGAACGGTATCCACGGAATTCCGTGTATCCGGCAAGGATACGATGAAGTTTACGGTGCTGATCGACAACGATCCGTACACTACGATCAATGTGTCCTTTGTGGATGCGGACGATATGCCGAATGAAGATTGATGTGCAGACCGGCCGAATTATTCGGTCATTAAGCGGATTTTACGATGTCCTTGTCCCTGCAGGTACTGTTACCTGCAGGGCACGGGGAATCCTCAGAAAAGCAGACAGCATACCCCTGACCGGAGATATGGTGGAGATCACCGTGGAAAAAGGGAAGGGAATGGTGGAGCGGATCCTGCCCCGAAAGAACAGCTTTGTAAGACCGGCTGTTGCCAATGTGGATGCGTTGGTGGTGTTTGCTGCCAATGTCAACCCGGTAACAGAGCCGTTTCTGATTGACCGCGTTGCAGCTATTGCCGGCGATCAGGAGGTGCAGGTGATCCTGTGCGTAAATAAATCTGATCTTGACCCGGCGATAGATCTGGTGCGCATCTATAAGAACGCAGGCTTTCCTGTTATCAGCACCAGCGCCGAGACCGGTGAGGGCATTGAAGAACTGAGAGAAATGATCCGTGGAAAACTGACAGCCTTTACCGGCAATTCTGGTGTCGGAAAGAGCAGTATTCTCAACCGGCTGTGTCCGGAACTGAAACTGCCCACCGGTGAGGTGTCCGAGAAACTGGGAAGAGGACGGCATACTACCCGCCATGTGGAGCTGTACTCCCTGGATGCGGATACTCTGGTGGCAGATACACCGGGCTTTTCTTCCTTTGATACCGATCAGATGGATGTGATACTGAAAGAGAATCTTCAGTACGCGTTCCCGGATTTTGGCCGCTATATCGGAAAATGCCAGTTCCACGATTGCTCCCACCGGAAAGAACCGGGTTGCGCTGTTACGGCAGCAGTTGGGGCAGGGGAGTTGGAACCCAGCCGATATGACAGCTATCTGCGTTTGTACGAAAAAGCAAGCCAGATCAAGCAGTGGGAACTGAAATAATTATTTCTCCGCAATTAACAAAATTGCGGAGAAATTTTTGTTATTTTCTCTAAAAAAGTGCTTGACATTTTCTTTATATAATGGTAAGATAATCGAGCGCGTGTAGGGATATTATGCGCGCACTGCGATGATGCGGGAGATTGCGTCTAAAAAACGGTAACTTTCGCGGAGTATGTCCGGTCATCGGGCGGCTGAACTGCTTCTGTTTACGCTTGCGTATATCGCTGCGGCAGGGGAAAGGTCGGCCTTGCGTCGGCCATTTTTCTTGGCTCAGAATGATACGCACGGCGGCGTGAACGAGACAGTTCGACCGTACCCAGGTACCATGCAAACTGAGTACGTTACATTCAAGGAGGAAAACAAAACATGGCAAACCAAGAAATGATCCGCATCCGGCTGAAGGCTTACGATCACCAGCTGATCGACTCCAGCGCTGCAAAGATCGTGGAGACCGCAAAGCGCAACGGCGCACAGGTTTCCGGCCCCATTCCGCTGCCCACCAAGAAGGAAGT
>JAZQTN010000005.1:0-33440 GCA_045630825.1 Faecousia sp.
GCAAGAACACCGCTGAGGCTAAGAAGCAAATTGTCGGTGTCATCCTGTCCGGCGGTCAGGCTCCCGGCGGCCACAACGTTATCTGCGGCTTGTACGATGCACTGAAGGCTACTGACCCCCAGAATGTCCTGTATGGCTTCAAGGGCGGCCCTAGCGGTCTGCTGGAGGGTGACTATGTGATCTTCGACGACGAGTACATTAACCAGTACCGCAACACCGGCGGTTTCGATATTATTGGTTCCGGTCGTACCAAGCTGGAGACCCAGGAGCAGTTCGCTGTTGTCGCTGAGGTCTGCAAGAAGCATGGTATCAACGCTGTTGTCATCATCGGCGGCGACGATTCCAATACCAACGCTGCTGTTCTGGCTGAGTACTTTGCTGCCAACAACACCGGCATCCAGGTTATCGGCTGTCCCAAGACCATCGACGGCGACCTGAAGAACGAGGATATCGAGTGCTCCTTTGGTTTCGATACCGCTACCAAGACCTATGCTGAGATCGTCGGCAACATTGAGCGCGACGCCAACTCCGCTAAGAAGTACTGGCATTTCGTTAAGGTTATGGGCCGCTCCGCTTCCCACGTTGCTCTGGAAACTGCTCTGCAGACCCAGCCCAACATCTGCCTGATCGGCGAGGAAGTGGCAGCTAAGAAGATGTCCCTGGCTGAGATCACCAACTATATTGCTGATTCCGTTGCCAACCGTGCCGCTAAGGGCTGGAACTTCGGCGTTGCTATCATTCCCGAGGGCATCGTTGAGTTCGTTCCTGAGTTCTCCGTGCTGATCGCTGAGATCAACGAACTGCTGGCCGGTGCGAAGGCTGACGCTTTCAATGCGCTGCCCACTTGGGAAGAGAAGTACGCATTCATCGAGGCTGGCCTGACTAAGGAGTCTATGGCTGTCTTCGCAATCCTGCCCCAGACCATTCAGCAGCAGCTGTTCCTGGAGCGCGATCCCCATGGTAACGTTCAGGTTTCTCTGATCGAGTCTGAGAAGCTGTTCTCCGAGATGGTCAAGAAGAATCTGGCTGACCGCAAGGCCGCCGGTACTTACAAGGGCAAGTTCAGCCCCCTGCACCACTTCCTGGGCTACGAAGGCCGTTGCGCTTTCCCCTCCAACTTCGATGCTGACTACTGCTACAGCCTGGGCTATAACGCCTTTATGCTGATTCAGTACGGTTACACCGGCTACCTGTCCAAGGTTTCCAATCTGAAGGCTCCCGCTGAGGAGTGGATTGCCGGCGGTATGCCCATCACCAAGATGATGAACATCGAGCGCCGCCACGGTGCAGATAAGCCCGTTATCCGTAAGGCTCTGGTTGAGCTGGACGGAAAGCCCTTCAAGTTCTTTGAGGCTAACCGTGCGCAGTGGGCAGAGGAGACCTGCTATGTCTACCCCGGCGCTATCCAGTACTTCGGACCTACCGAGGTCTGCGACCGCACCACCATCACCCTGGTCCTGGAGCAGGGCGAATAATTGAAAGTATTTCAGAGGGCAACCAAATCGGTTGCCCTCTGATTGTTTTTCTACTTGTAAAACGACCTAAAATGTGGTAAACTGAATTGGATTCGTAAAACTTAAGGAGAAAAAATGATGAAACGAGCTTTGCGCGGTTGTAAAATTCCATAGTGGGGTAGACCGAATCACTGTCTTAAAAATTCTAATTACCCTTTTGGAGGAATGTTATGTCAACCTTAATCGAAGAAATCAGCCGGCGCAGAACATTTGCGATCATTTCCCACCCCGACGCCGGTAAAACCACATTAACGGAAAAATTCCTGCTCTACGGCGGCGCTATCGCCCAGGCAGGTGTTGTTAAGGGCAAGAAAAATGCCCGCGCTGCCACATCCGACTGGATGGAGATTGAAAAGCAGCGTGGTATCTCTGTTACTTCCTCGGTTATGCAGTTTCAGTACGGCGGCTTCTGCATCAACATTCTGGACACCCCGGGCCACCAGGACTTCTCCGAGGATACCTACCGTACCCTGATGGCCGCTGACTCTGCCGTCATGGTCATCGACGGCGCTAAGGGTGTCGAGCCTCAGACCCGGAAGCTGTTTAAGGTCTGCGCAATGCGCCACATCCCTATCTTCACCTTTATCAACAAGATGGACCGGGAGACCAAAGATCCCTTTGATCTGCTGGACGAGGTGGAGCGGGAACTGGGCATTGAGACCTACGCGATGAACTGGCCCATTGGCTCAGGCAAGGATTTCCAGGGCGTTTACGATCGGGAAAAGGCAGAACTGCTGTTCTTCTCCGGCGTTTCCGGTAAGAACCGTGCCGACAAGCAGGCTGTTGACCTGTACGATCCTCAGGTTGCTGAGCTGCTGGACAGCGAAGCTAAGCATCAGCAGCTGATAGACGATGTTGAGTTGCTGTCTGCTGGCCGGGAAATGGATATGGAGGCTGTCCGCAAGGGCGAGCTTTCTCCTGTGTTCTTCGGCTCTGCACTGACCAATTTCGGCATTGAGCCTTTCCTGGAGAACTTCCTGAAGCTGACTCCGCCACCGCTGAGCCGCACTGCGGATTGCGGCGAAATCGATACTTTCTGCCCGGATTTCTCCGCATTTGTCTTCAAAATTCAGGCAAATATGAACAAAGCGCACAGAGACCGCTTGGCATTTATGCGGATCTGCTCCGGTAAATTCCAGCGGGATACCGAATACTACCATGTTCAGGGCGGGCGCAAGATGCGCCTTTCCCAGCCCCAGCAGCTGATGGCTGCGGAGCGTGAGATCGTGGAGGAGGCATACGCCGGTGACGTCATCGGCGTGTTCGACCCCGGCATTTTTGCCATCGGCGATACCATTACTGTGCCGGGCAAGAAGTTCTCCTATTCCGGCATTCCTACCTTTGCCCCCGAGCATTTCAGCCGGGTCAGCGCCAAGGATTCCATGAAGCGCAAGCAGTTCGTCAAGGGTACAGAACAGATCGCCCAAGAAGGTGCGATCCAGATCTTCAAGGTGCCCAATTCCGGTATGGAAGAGGTCATCGTAGGCGTTGTTGGTACGCTGCAGTTCGATGTGTTCCAGTACCGTATGAAGAACGAATACGGCGTGGATCTGCGGATGGAAGGCCTGCCCTACGAGGAGATCCGGCTTATTGAGAGTTATCCCGGTGATGTTTCCGACCTGAACCTGGGATCGGATGCAGAACTTTTGGAGGATTACCGTGGTCGCAGTCTGCTGGTGTTCAGCAGCTACTGGGCTATCGACTTCACCTGCCGTCGCAACCCCGGTCTGGTATTGAAGGAAATCGTTGTTGAAGAAGGTTAATAAAAAGCAGACCGCAATTTGCGGTCTGCTTTTGTTTTACAGATTCTTTTCCCGACCTTGGCAGGTGAAGAGGATGACTTGCTTATTTTCGGCGGTTTCCCGGAGGATTTTCAAGGCCGATGCCAAGCGCTTGTCATCAAAACGCACCAGTGCGTCGTCCAACACCAGAGGAGCTTCCGGGGTCAGTTCCTCAGCTACAGAAAGCCGCAGCGCCAGATACAGCTGGTCCGCAGTTCCGTCGCTTCGCCATTGAGCAGAACGCATAGTGTCCTCGTTCTCAGCAGAGGCGTTTAGGCTTAGATCCTCACTGAGGGTCAACCGCTGATAACGGCCGCCGGTTAGCTTGCCAAACAGTTCCTGAGCACGCTTGGCGATCCGGGGAGCGAAGCGGCGCTGCAGGCTGGTGGTGGCGTCCCGGAGGGCGTCCTGCGCCATTTCCAAGGCATAATATGTATCTTCCAATCGGGCGATTCGGCGGATCAAAGTGTCCAGCCGCGCTTTTAGCAGGGATTCCTGCCCCAAGGTTTCTGCCTGACCTAAGTACTGCCCAAGCTGCAGGTGTAACTGTCGCTGCGTAAAGCGGGCCTCAGTCAGTAGGCGCTCCGTTTCCTCGGCAGATTCGGTCAAGGTGTCGGGCTTTGCGGGCTTGGGAGTAGGTTGCGCCGATGATTGCAGCGCCTGCAAAATGGCTTGTGCAGTCTGCACATCACGCTGTGCATTCTCCAACTCGTCCCAGGCGGAGAGAACTTTCTTGCAAGATTGTAGACACTCTTTTAGACCCTTGCCGTCAGTAGCCTCTGTGATCTCAGCTTCAATGGCGGTTCGACGCTCCTCAAAGGAGCCATTGTCGGCGTTCCATTTAGCCAGCGCCTCCTCATAAGCAGCCAACGCAGTGGCATACTTTTGGGCATCACTGATCCAAAGTTCCGGAGCAAGGCCGGGGTGGCGCTGATTGAGCACATCCAGTTCAGTGCGGAATTTCTTTCCCTGCAGGCTGATCAGCAACGCAATAACGGCCAGAATAACGGCTCCCACACCGCCGCCAATCAGCAGAGGCATAACGGAAAGTGTGAGGCCCGCAATCAACGCACCGGCAAGCAGCACAGCGGCGAGAATCAGCAAAACGGCTGTAGTGCTCCTTTGCTTTTTCTTTTTGGCATCCAAGGCGTTTTTTCTTGCAAGGTCAGCTTCTGTAGCTGCTACAACATCGGCAATGCCATTGTAATGAGGCAGTATTGCAGGCTCGGCAGGTTTTTGGGGAAGGGCAGCGGCCTGGGTTTGCAGATCCAGCCACTTGTCCTGCAAAATCTGCGCGCGTTCGACTGTTTTTTCTGCCTCTGCTTTTGTGGGCAGCTGTGTGCAGGTAGATTGCTTTTCTGTAAGGACCTGCTGCGCCTGCTCCTGGGCCGCAAGAGCGGCTTCTGTCCGGGCAGCATTTTCCTTGCTGGCAGTGTATTTCAGCGCAGCTGCGTGATTCTCCAATGCCTCAATACGATCCTCCAGTGCCTTTTGCTGCGCACGGGTGGTTTCTGCTTTTTTCTGCAGGTCATGCAGATCGTCCAGCTGCGAACGCAGCAGATCCCGTTCACTTTCTGCTTGAGGCAGAAGACCGGTTTTGTTATAGCGGCACTTATTTTTCAGTTCTTTCAGGGTTTCTGCCAGTTTGTCGCCGGCTCCACTTTCGTCACCGGTGGTTACCAGATTGTTCAGCCTGCGGCGCAGGGCGTCATCTTGGGTTACCGGCAGGTCGGTCAGCTTCAAAAAACCGGCTCGGACGAATACGCTTCGCTCCACGCCCAGAAGCATCTGGCCGCAGTTGGCACCGGTCAACTCTGGGACATCCAGACCGGTTTCGGTTTCATAGGCCTGGAAATCACTGAAAATCAGACGGCCCTTTGTCCGGCGCTCAATGGTAATATCTCTGCCGTTCCAGTTCAAATCGATACGGCCTGCCATAGGCGCGCCTGACCAAGGAGCATACCGCTCCTTATCTGCAAGGGAAGTTCCGGTGGAACGAACCCGGGTGTCGATGCCGTAAAGCATATTTACAAGGAATGCACACCAGGTGGATTTGCCCCATTCGTTAGGAGCCTCGATGATGTTCAGCCCCGGCTCAAGCGTCAGAGTATCGTGCTCTAATTTTCCGAAAGTGGCGGTCATAGAGTAAATTTTCACGGCAGCTTCACCTCCTGACCGTCCAGAATCTGACGGGAGATCCGTGCCGCTAATTTGGCCCGGTTGCAAATGGTTGCGCTGTCGGACTGGGTCTTATCGTGGAGAAGTCCGAAATAGACACCCTCCAGAGTGTCTGCGCCCAGTTCGCTCCACAGATCCATTTCCGGACGGGTCTCGTCCCGGAGAATCAGATTGGGGATATGGGGGAATTGGGCAGAAATCCCGTTCAAATCTACACCGGTGCTGTAACCGGTGAGGGTGATGCGGTAGAAATCACTGCTGTCAATGCCCGGCAGCAAGGACGCAACGGCGGCTACAGGGTCGTCCCCGGCCTCCACTTCCTCATCATAAAAACGGGGCGTGTCCAGTGGCACGAAAAATGCCTTTACTTCTTCATCCAAGGTGGCGATGAGAACGCCCTTTGGGCCCAATTCATCATAGCCGTGTCCCATAGGACAGCCGGGCCAGGCGCACAGGGTATCGCCTGCACGGAAGCTGCCGCCTTTGTGAATATGTCCCATTGCCAGATAGTCAAGGCCGGATTCCAGCACTTGAGGTTTGGATACGGGGCAGTAAGGGGAATTGGCAACGCCGGGATCTCCGTGGAGTACGCCGATTGCCCACCGGGCGGAGGTTTCTGCACGGAAATGCTTCAGTAGGGCAGGGCAGTCCATCGCTTCATATCCTGCGCCGTAAACGGTGCAGTCCAGCTGCGGAAGATCGTAAGCCTCGATCTCCGGTTTTGTGAAGATGTGGACATTACCGGGCCATTCTTCCGCCATATAGGGGGAATCCTTGCTACAAAAATCGTGGTTGCCCGGGGTGATAATTACCGGGATTTGCACGCTTTCCAGTGCGGTGCGTACAGCGGTAAGACTCTCTTTGGTGTATGGACCGTCAAATAAATCGCCTGCCAGGATCATAAGATCACAGTTTTCTGCTTTGCAGAGTTTGGCGATCTTCTCAGGAATCTTTCTCAGCTCCTTGCGCAGGCGCTGAGTTTCGGCCTCGCTGTGGCCGGACATAGGGGCGTCCAGATGCCAGTCAGCGCTGTGCAATATTTTCATCATACAGATCCACCCTTTCTGCCTTGCGGCAAAGTCCGGTTTCGGAATCGATAGTAAAGAGCACAGCCTCCATCTTGGTGGGGCCGTTTGCCCATTGGTAGCGCTGTGTCAGATCGCCACGGAATTTGGCGATGGAAAGATCGGGACGAATGCCCAGTACGGAATGGACAGGGCCGGTCATACCCAGATCTGTAACATAGCCCGTTCCGTTGGGCAGCACCTGGGTATCGACGGTGGGGACATGAGTGTGGGTGCCCCAAACAGCACTGACCCGCCCGTCCAGCATATAGCCCATTGCCAGCTTTTCAGAGGTAGCTTCGGCGTGGATTTCCACCAGACAGATCTTTGCGGAAATGTCTTTGAGAATTTTGTCGACCATCAAAAACGGGTTATCCGGACCATAGTCCATATTGCATCGGCCGATGAGGTCGATAACGGCGATGGGACCAACCTTGCTGTCGTACACGCCGTATCCCCGACCGGGGGCTTGGGGGGCGTAATTTGCAGGCCGCAGAATCCGGGAATTGTCATCTAAGTAGCTTACCAGCTCCCGCTTGCCGAAGGTGTGATTGCCCATAGTGATCACATCTGCACCGGCATCGAAGATGTCCTCCGCCTGCTCCGGGGTCAGACCTACTACGGCGGCATTTTCACCATTTACGATCACAAAATCGGCTTCTGTTTTCCGTTTCAGGTAGCGCAGGCTCTTGCGAATGCGATTCAAACCGGGATCGCCAACCACATCACCCACGGCTAAAATCTTAAAATCCACGGAGTTTCCCTCCTTCCTTATTTCTTTAAGTATATACGAAAATACCTACCGATGCAAGCAATGCAAAGGCTTTCTGTATAAAAACGCCAAACTTTTTTGATATTTTGCTTAAAAATGAAAGTTTCCTCTTGTAAATTCTGCCGATTTGGCGTATACTTTAGCTATATTTTCTAAGTTAGGAGGAAATGATCATGGATTTGATCTCTGTACGTGAATTGTTCAAGAACACTGCGGCTTACGCAGGACAGGAAATTACGATTGGCGGTTGGGTACGAAATCGCCGCCCCAGTAAGCAGTTCGGCTTCATTATGCTGTCCGACGGTACCTACTTTAATCCTGTGCAGGTCGTTTATAATGACTCCATCGAGAATTTCCAGGAAATTTCTAAAATCAACATCGGCGCTGCGCTGATTATCCGCGGCACTGTGGAGCTGACCCCCAATGGTCAGCAGCCCTTTGAGATCCAGGCAAAGACCGTTACTGTGGAGGGTGCATCCACCGGCGATTATCCCCTGCAGCCCAAGCGCCATACAATGGAGTTCTTGCGCACCATCACCCATCTGCGTCCCCGCACCAACACCTTCCAGGCGGTGTTCCGTGTTCGCAGCCTGGCTGCGATGGCGATCCACCAGTTCTTCCAGGATCGGGACTTCGTGTATGTCCATACACCCCTGATCACCGGTTCTGACTGTGAGGGAGCAGGCGAAATGTTCCAGGTTACCACTCTGGATCTGAACAACATTCCCAAAACTGAGGACGGCAAGGTGGATTTCAGCCAGGACTTCTACGGCAAGCCCACCAACCTGACGGTTTCCGGCCAGCTCAACGGCGAAACATTCGCAATGGCTTTCCGCAACATCTACACCTTTGGTCCTACCTTCCGCGCTGAGAATTCCAACACCACCCGCCACGCAGCGGAGTTCTGGATGATCGAGCCTGAGATCGCCTTTGCAGATCTGACTGACGATATGCAGCTGGCTGAGGATATGATCAAGTATATCATTTCCTACGTTCTGGAGCACGCTCCTGAGGAAATGAATTTCTTCAACTCCTTCATCGACAAGGGCCTGCTGGAACGGCTGAATCACGTTGTAAATTCCGATTTCGGCCGGGTTACCTATACCGAGGCTATTGAGATTCTGGAAAAGCACAACGATCAGTTCGACTATCCCGTCCATTGGGGCAGTGACCTGCAGACCGAACACGAGCGCTACCTGACCGAAGAGGTTTTCAAGCGCCCCGTCTTCGTTACCGACTACCCCAAGGAGATCAAGGCTTTCTATATGAAGCTGAATCCCGACGGCAAGACTGTAGCGGCTATGGACTGCTTGGTGCCCGGCATCGGCGAGATCATCGGCGGCAGCCAGCGTGAGGATAACTACGATATTCTGAAGAGTCGTATTGAGGAACTGGGTATGAATCCCGAGGACTATGGCTTCTATATGGATCTGCGTAAGTACGGCTCTGCCCGCCATGCAGGTTTCGGTCTGGGCTTCGAGCGCTGCGTGATGTACTTGACCGGTATGGCAAATATCCGCGATGTCCTGCCCTTCCCCAGAACTGTGGGCAACTGCGAACTGTAATAAAAAAATGGAAAATGCTCCCACTTTGGAGGGAGCATTTTTTGCTGTTTTTTCACATGGCGACACCGTCTGAATTTTATGGGATTTGACTTTTGCGCGCAATGAGAGTATAATGATGAAAAATTTGGGGGGCGAATTATGAAGCAGTTTGCTATATTCCTATTAGCAGCATTTTTGATGATTTCTCTGGTGGCTTGCGAAAATGGGGCTGATGTTGTGCAGACATTCCCTTCTGAAGGCACAAGCGAACCTACTGCTCCCACGCAGGCAGCTACCGAAAATGCGGTTACGGAGCCTTCTGAGAATGTGATGGCAGACCCAACAAATCCCACAGAAAGCACAGTTCACGAACACGATTTTTCTATTGAGCAGAAAACGGTTCCCGCTACCTGCACTTCTAAGGGATATACAATCTATGAATGCGAATGTGGAGAAACGAAGAACGGCAACGAAACAGCCATCGCTCCTCACAACTATGTCAAGACTGTTATTCCGCCCACAGAAGAAAGCTGGGGCTATACAATTAACACCTGTTATCTTTGTGAGCACACTTATGAGGACAATCGTGTAGAACCTTTACAGCCCGGCGTGAAGCCTCATACACACAGCTATAACCAAAAGCAAGTTTCTGCAACCTGCACTTCCGGCGGTTACATTTTGCATGAGTGTGCTTGCGGCGACGAATACCGAAGTGATGAAACCGGCGAACTTGGACATAATTACACATTGTTCATCGCTGTAAATCCCAAGTGTGAAAAGATCGGAACGAATATCTATCGTTGCACCAGATGCACCAGCCGTTATACGGAAACATTAAAAGAAACAGGTCACAAGAATATCAAAACGGAAAAAGTTGCGGCTACATGTACGTCTTGCGGAAAAGCAAAAACGATTTGCAGCGACTGTGGAAAGCTGCTGAAGATTGTTGATAATGCAAGTGCGCCTGCCTTGAACCACAAGTGGGAATTGAAATCTGATACGGCAACTTGTACCGCAGACGGCAAGAAAAACTATACGTGCACGAGATGTCCCCAAATAAAGAGCGAGGCCTCCGAGGCCACCGGTCATGGTAAGACACATACAGAAGAGAAAGCTTCTACCTGTGACAGCAACGGTTACAAAAAGGTAATCTGCGATAAGTGCAATGGTGTTGTTTCTGAAGAAAAGTTCCAACAACTTTCTCATGCGTGGTGCGAAGTGAACGCCGCAGGAGGTGCATTGGCTTACCGGGAAAAGTATGATGATAATTCCTATTGCAAGTATGAAAATCACAATGAATTCCTTTGTAATCAATGTTCCGTATGTTTGACTATCGACGAAGAATCCATTCACTACATATATAGCCAACAGGAAATCGCAGAAAGAATGCTGGCGCTTATCAATGCGGAAAGAAAGAAATTGGGCTACGGATACTTAGAGCTTATAATTGGTGAGCCGTTATTGGAATTCGCAGATGTGAGAGCAGAAGAAATTTCAACTAAGTTTGACCACTTTGGTTCTAGTGTCGGCGGAGCGACAGAAAATATTGCAAAAAGCACTCAAGTATATAACAATGCAGTTGAGCATTTTTTCAATAAGTTCTTTACATCTACCGAGGGATACAAGGAAAATATGTTAGCAAAAGATGCTAGATATTTTGGTTGTGACATCTATTGGGATGGTACGTCATTAAATTGTGTACAGCTATTTTGGACTGAGGCTGAACGGTGGACATGGAATTACGAAAAATTGGTCAACAACGAATATTCATTTGTTCCCGTGACGCGATTCCTTGTTGCATCAGATACCCATATCACTTCTTCCGGGGATGTAAATAGCAGGCGCATTGCAAAAATGTTCGACGAGGTCTATGCGCTGAGCGAGGCGGATGAACATTACAAAAAGCTCGACGCCGCTGTTTTTGTCGGAGATCTAACGAATTCAGGCACAAAAGCGGAATTCGATGCTTTTGCAGCGACCACGAAAAACGCTTTGCGGGGCAACACAAAACGACTTGCCGTTGCTGCAAAAAGTCACGACTGTAGCAGTATGGGAGCAAATGCGATCGCATATTTTTCGAGGTTATTGGGACAACCGAGTGATTTTCACGTAGTCATCAACGGATTTCATTTTATCGGCATCTCTGCTTCCAATACGCGCGCACATTATACTAACGAACAAGTTGCATGGCTCGATGCCCAGCTTCTGGAAGCGACACGGGATGCGCCCCAACAGCCGGTGTTTGTTTTCCAGCACGAACATATTTCCAATACTGTCTTCGGCAGTTATAAACAAGACGGTTGGGGTATGGATACATTCAGTGCAGTGCTGAAAAAATATCCGCAGGCAATTGATTTTTCCGGTCACTCTCACTATCCGGCAAATGATCCTCGCAGTATCTGGCAGGGCGCTTACACCGCGATTGGAACCGGCGGTTTGTATTATGCGGAATTCACCGTAGATGATAAAAACTGCATTCACCCTGACAAGTATGAAACAGTTGCGCAGGCGCTTGTTGTTGAAATTGATGCCGAAAACCGCGTGCTTGTCAAAGTGCTGGATGTCGCCGCAAATAGAATTCTTTGTGTCTATCTGATTGACAATGTTACTGCTCCCACCAAGGAAATATATTCTCACGGGGCAAGAAAGAATGCGGCCGAGGCACCGACCTTTGCCGAAAATGCGAAGTTGACTGTGAAAAGAAATAATACGAATACCCAAATCACTGTGCCTCAGGCAAGTGTGGCGGAGTACAGTGGAAACGAAGTGTATTTATATCGCCTGACGGTCACTGATGCATACGGCAAGGTTGTTCTGACTGATTGGAAACTTTCCGAGTATTACATTGCAGACCGTCCCGATTCAATTACATTTTCTGCTCGGCTTCCCAATAATGCAAGGCATATTTCGGTTGTCGCTGAAGATGTATGGGGACATTTGAGCAAACCGCTCACGGCAGATTTACAATAGAAAGCAAAACAATCCGCCAAGGAAAAAGCGGAAAAATAAAGGGCTGTTGCAAAAATTTCCGGTTTGCAACAGCCCTTTTTACTGATTTTTTCACATATAATAAAAAGTGATTTGCGCACCCTAAATTTTGAGGGAGGGATTCAATGTGAAAAGATCGTGGCGATTTGTCGCAATTTTGATGTTGATCAGTTTGCTGTTTACAGGCTGTGGCCGTGCGGATTTGGGAGCGCAGGGACCTGCTCAGTGCAGAATCGTAACGGGAATTCATGTTACATTTGATGACGGACCATTTCATATTGAACGGCAGTATACGGTTTCTTCCAAGGTACGGGCGGTGCTGAACTATCTGCGGTGGCTGGATCCATATGGGAAGCCGGAGGAGAATCCTGACACAGTGTCCGGCAGCAGCTTTCAAATTACACTGGAATACTCCGATGGCTGTGAAAAGCATTATGTGCAGAAGGCAGATCGCTTTCTTTTGGAAGACGGCAAGCCCTGGCGGCGTATTGACCCAAAGCGTGCTCAGACTCTGAGCCAGATTCTGGGGAAGATGGCAAGCGATGGGGGAATTTAACGGCAAAAATGCAAAAAATGTATTGACAAATTTGCGAAGCGTGCTATAATAAGTTTCGTTCCGCGGGTGTAGCTCATCCGGTAGAGCGCCACCTTGCCAAGGTGGAGGTAGCGAGTTCGAGCCTCGTCACCCGCTCCATAAAAGTCGCGACAATCGTCGCGGCTTTTCTTTTTTTACATAAACAAACAGCCGCAGCATTTTGCTGCGGCTGATGCATTTTTAGAAAGAGCGGACGGATTTGGCGTATTCCGTGGGGGTGGTGCCGAATTTGTCCTTAAACTGCCGGGAGAAATGATGCACTGTGGAATACTGCAGTGCTGCGGCAATTTCCGAGAAATTCATCGAATTTTCCCGGATCATCTGCTTGCTCTCCTGCAGCTTGATGCGGCGGATGTATTCGCCGGGGGAGATCTGCAGGTTCTTGTGGAACAGCGCTGTCAAATAGCTGGGACTTACATCCACCATCCGTGCCACGGTGGGGACGGACAGCTTTTCCCGGACATGGGAACTGATATATTGCTGGGCACGGCGGATGATTTCGTTTTCAGAATGGACGGAATTGGAGGCCTTCAGCCGGGTGTCGTCAGGAGTTTCATCGCTGCGCAGCAGTGTAATCAAAAATTGGGTCAGCAGGGAAATGATCAGGTCAGAAGAGTACCGATCCATCCGGTCCTGCTCATGGAGCAGCTGCTGCAGAAGGAATGCGGAGCGCTGGGGGATCTTGAATTTGCGATTGATGAGATGATCCAATTCTGTTGTTTCTAAGTCAAAGGAGAATGTTACATACCGGGGAGCAACATCCACATCCGCATACTGCATATGCCACTGATTGGGGCCATAGATCATCAGCTCGCCCTGTTCCAGCACAGTTTCCTGGCCGTCCGCAACGGAGTGCAACGTGCCTTGATCAACATAGGTCAACTCCAGCATAGGATGCGCCTCGCCGGGGAAGATGAAACCCCGTTCTTTCTCGTGGTAGAAAAATGTATAAAGCTCCGTTACCCGCACCAATGACGAAAAACGGAAATCCTGAGCAGGTTGCACTTCTTCGGTGCGTTTCGGTAGAAGCTGGGCGCTGAGGGAAACCTCAAAGGCATTCTGCTTGAAAGGGGAGAGAGAAAAAAATACACCGGAATGAATGCACACGCCCTTATCCAGGTAATAGTGTTGGAATTCCTTTTGATCCCGGGAAACGGACAGAACAGTCATACCCTTGCCACAGTTCAGATATGTATCGGACAGTGCTCGATAGACCGCGGTATCGCCCTGAACAGAAGACAGGGTGGTAGCTTGCATATTTTGGGCAGAAAAGGCAGCATTAGAGGTGCGCTCCGGAGGAACGGTGCCAAAGTCCTTAAAATTCAGTTGGTTGAGATGTCTGACCATAGAAAATCCCTCCCATAAAAAATAGAGCCACAAGATTGTGGCTCTATTATACACAAAAAAGTCGAAAATGGCAAACATTTTCTTTGTTTATTTACCTCTGATACTCAAATTCAAAGTCGTAGATGTCTACGGTGTCGCCGTCCTGAATGCCCATTTCTTCCAAACGGGCGAAGAGACCGCACTTTCTCAACTGCAGGTCAAAGTAGTTCCGGGACTCGTAATCATCGAAATTGATGTTTTCAATGAGGCGTTCCAGATACCGGCCGGTAATCAGCCAAGTGCTGCCATAATGCTCAACCTCGAATTCGTTGGGGTCGCTGGGTGCTTCCACAACTTCCACATATTCCGGTTCGTAAATGGTAACCGGAGGTAAGGTGCGCAGTTTTTCGGCAACTACCCGCATCAGGTTTCTTGTGCCCTGGGTCGTACCGGCGCTGATTTCATACAGTTCGCAGCCGGCAGCTTCCACATGGGCCCGCAGGCGCTCCAAATTGTCGGACTCCGGCATCAGCAGATCGCACTTGTTAGCGGCTACGATCATCGGACGGTTGGAAAGGTCGACACTGTAATTCTGCAGCTCTGCACAGATGGCATCAAAGTCCTCCACAGGATCCCGACCCTCGCTGCCGGAAACATCAATGACGTGGACCAGCAGGCGGCAGCGGTCAATGTGTCGCAGGAAATCGTGTCCCAGACCTGCACCGTCAGCGGCGCCCTCAATGATACCGGGAATGTCCGCCATAACGAAGGACACGCCCTCGTCTACATAGATGACGCCCAGGTTGGGGAACAAAGTGGTAAAATGATAGTTGGCGATCTTGGGACGGGCATTGGAAGTAACGCTCAGCAGAGTGGACTTACCCACATTGGGGAAGCCGACAAGGCCCACATCGGCCAGTAGCTTCAGCTCCAGAATGATGTCCCGCTCTTCACCCTTCAGGCCGGCCTTTGCAAACCGGGGGACCTGACGGGTGGGGGTAGCATAGTGGGCATTACCCCAGCCACCGCGGCCGCCCTTTGCGATGATGTGATCCTCGCCAGTGGACATATCCACGATGATCTGGTTGGTTTCTGCATCCCGGACCACAGTGCCTCTGGGCACCTGAATGATCAGGGGTTCACCGCGTTTGCCGCTCATTTTGCGACCCATGCCGTTAATGCCGGCTTCTGCTGTGTATTTGCGCTTATAGCGGAAGTCCAGCAGAGTAGACAGGTTGTCATTGACCCGCAGGATCACGCTGCCGCCGTGGCCACCGTCGCCGCCATCCGGACCGCCGGATGCCACATATTTTTCACGGTGGAAGGCCACCGCGCCGTCGCCGCCTCGACCGCCTACTACCGTGATTCGTACTTTATCTACAAACATAGAAATATCCTCCTTATTGATAAGGAATTGCAAATGGTAACCGGAAAATTAAGACACTGTCTAAACTTTCCGCTTGCCATTTGGAGCGAAAAGAAGGGCTGTCGCAATCCTAGTTTGCAACAGCCCTTCGCTTCTCATACGCTTTTTACTGCTCGGCGTACACGGAGCACTGCCGGCGGTCCTTACCCTTGCGCTCAAATCTGACGGTGCCGTCAACCAGAGCAAACAGGGTGTCATCCTTGCCGATGCCCACATTGACACCGGGGTGGATGTGAGTGCCTCTCTGGCGAACCAAAATGTTGCCAGCCAGAACAAACTGACCGTCTGCGCGCTTGACACCCAGACGCTTGGCCTCGGAATCACGGCCGTTCTTGGTGGAACCGCCGCCCTTGTGGTGAGCAAAGAACTGAATACCAATCTTCAGCATGGTGTTACACCTCCAAAACTTCAATATAATCAGAATAATCGTCCCGCATACTGCACAGAGTCAGCATCATTCCGGCAAGGACTGCCTGAATTGCATCCTCTTCGTCGCAGGATGTGGGGAGGGTCAGAGTGATGCGTGCATCCTCTTCCTTGACCCGAACCTTGGCATTTGCGCCACACACTTCGTTGATGGTGGCTACTGGCATGGTAACCACAGCGGAGATGGCGGCGCAAACGATGTCGCTGCCTTCTTCAGCATAGCCGCTGTGTCCGGAGACGGAGAATCCTGTGATTCTGTCGCCATCCATAAAAAACTCGCATCTTGTCATAATTACAGTGCGATCTTGGTGATCTCCACCTTGGTGTAGGGCTGACGGTGACCGATCTTCTTCTTCTCACCCTTCTTGGGCTTGTAGCGGAGAATGTGGATCTTCTTGCCCTTGCCGTTCTTAACAACGGTAGCCTCAACGCAAGCGCCCTCAACAGTGGGGGTGCCGACCTTGGTGTTCTCGCCGTCCAGGATAGCCAGAACCTGCTCGAACTTGACGGTGGACTCAGCCTCAGCGTTCAGCTTCTCGATGTAGAGGATATCACCCTCAGCAACGGTGTACTGCTTGCCACCAGTAACGATAACTGCCTTCATTTTTGTTTTCACCTACTTTATATTGTGTAGTCTCGCTCTTAAGGCGGGTGCTTTTGGGCGCACCAACTTAAGCCTCTTCAATGCGGCTTGTCCATTTTAGCACCCGAAAGTGGAAAAGTCAAGGACTTTTTCGCGTTTTTCTGTGATTTTCCGCTGCTTCGACCGGAATATAAATTTATAAAAAAGACAAAAAGTGCTTGACAAAACATTTTCGCTGGGTTATAATCCGTTATGCGCCTGGACGATTAGCTCAGCTGGCTAGAGCATCCGCTTGACGTGCGGAAGGTCATAGGTTCGAGTCCTATATCGTCCACCAAAAAAAATCACCACCCATTTGGGTGGTGATTTTTTTGGTTTTGGACGATGGATTCGATCCCATCTAAATGCAGCAGTCCGGTGAACTGCTGCGTGCGACGGCTTGACGGAGTGCAACAATAATTTTCGCCAAAGGCGAAAATGCAAACCGAGTCCTATATCGTTCACTTGTTGTATTCAGCCGGACAGGTTCATTATGCTCTAGGGAACATCTTGACAAATCCAGTCAGTTTATGGATAATGGTGATGTTTTTGAAGAGGGAAGTGAGAATTACGAATCATTTATTTTCCTATCGGGAAGTTCGGGGCTTTGTCAAGAAAAATGTTGTGATGGTCATTGCTATGTTGGCGGCGGCGGTTACCTGCTTTTTAGTGCCGCCGGACAAGGCTTATCTCGATTATTTTGATGTCAAGACATTGACGTGCCTGTTCTGTGTGTTGGCGGTGGTCTGTGCGCTGAAGAATATCAATTTCTTCTATGTGCTGGCGAAAAAACTGGTCCGGATGTTCCAAAATGCAAGGGTTTGTATTCTTGCACTGGTATATATCACATTCATTGGATCTATGCTCATTGCCAATGATATGGCACTGCTTACTTTTTTGCCCCTTGGTACTTATGTGCTGACTACCACCGGAAAAAGCAAGCATATGGCATTTACCTTTATTATGCAAAATATTGCTGCAAACCTGGGTGGTATGCTCACGCCGTTCGGAAATCCTCAAAATTTGTATCTGTACACCAAGTTCCAAATTCCGACGGGGGAATTTATGGGTATTATGGCTGCGCCGTTTGTACTGGCAATACTGCTGATCACCCTGTGCTGCATTATTTTTGTAAAACCGGAACCTTTTGCCCTGAAGGACGAGAAGGTTTCCCTGCCGGCAGGGCGGTCTATTGTGTATCTGCTGCTGTTTGCACTGGCAATCGCCATCGTGTTCCGGGGGATTCCTTATGTTATTGGTTTGGTGGTAATTTCCGGGGTGTTGCTGGTTGTTGATAGGAAGGCACTCAAAATGGTGGACTACCCATTGCTGCTTACATTTGTGTTCTTCTTTATCTTTTCGGGGAATATGGCGCGGATCAATGGGGTGCGGGCAGTTTTCTCGTTCCTGCTGAACAAAAATACGTTGCTGGTATCGGCGTTATCTTGCCAAGTTATCAGCAATGTTCCTTCTGCAATCCTGCTTTCACAGTTTACTGAAAACTACAAGCATCTTTTGCTGGGCGTCAATATCGGTGGCGTAGGTACCCTGATTGCGTCCCTTGCCAGCTTGATCACATTTCGGGAATACAGCAAACAAAATAAGGGGGAAACCAGACACTACATTGCACTGTTTACCGCCTTTAATTTTGGCTTTTTGATCATATTGGCAGCGTTTAGTCTGCTCTTCCAATAAACACTACAGCCGCCCCGTGAAGGGCGGCTGTAGTGTTTTCACTGGTTCTTGCAGTTTCAGATTATTTTTGCAGGCTGCAGGGCTCTGTGTATACGCCCCGGTAGAGCGCCTCCTTGCCCTTGAGCGCCGCCCAGAAGTTATCGCCGTAATCATAGTGCCACCACTCAGCGGGATAATTCGTAAATCCGGCATCAACCATAGCGTTATATAGAATACGCCGGTTATCGCGGATGCGGCCGGACGGAGCAGACTCGAAATATGCGGTGTGTGCCGCTTCTGAGAAGTCATCAAAATCCGTACCCATATCCAGTTCGTTCCTGTTCGTATCCACAACGGTCAGATCAACAGCACCGCCGGTGGCGTGGACAAAGGGGAAATCCGGGTCTTCTGAGGGATAGGACACAAAAAGTTGTGTCATTTCATTTATTTCCCGGGCTGTTTTGCCGGTGTTCTTAAAAGCGGCACTCAGTGTGGCGTAGTATTCGTCAAACAGTGACTTTTGGACAGTTGGAGGGCGCCACGCATCCCAAATCTTCAGCTTATAGCCTGCAGGAAGATTCCGGGCGGCGCGCAGCAGCAGCTCAGCTACTGTTTTTCTTACATACATTTTGGAGGTTGCGCCGGGAAGTCCGCGCTGGAGGTAGCGGGGCTGAAACAAAAGTGTGCCCTGCATAGAATCGGAAATGCAGACTAACGGATCGTCAACAGCCTGAATTTGAATTCCTGCTGTGTTGGGGATGGAGATGTTGGGAATTGGCTCCGTTAAGTGGTTGCGCAAGCGGATCACGACCTTAATGAGTATATAGGAGTATAGATTGTCCTTGCGGCAATTATACTATCTTTATTTTTGATAGTCAATGGCGAAAGGTTTATTCTGAAGCGTGAAAACAACAGGGTTTCACCTCTTGTATTTTTGTGGATTGTTTGGTACAATGTACGCATATTGTTTTATGGGATTTTTTGCAAGGGAGGGATACGCTTTTGAATGCTGTCATAAACGGGATAAACACCAATTACCTTGCAGTGGGTGAGGGTGAACCGGTGTTGCTTTTGCACGGCTGGGGCGCGAATATTACCTTGTTCCAGCGGCTGATTGATCAGCTCTCAAAAAAATACTTTGTTATCGCCCTTGATATGCCGGGCTTCGGAAAGACAGAAGAGCCGAAAGATCCCTGGGGTGTGGACGAATATGTAGATTTTGTGTTGGATTTCCTTAAGCTGTTTGATATCAACAAACTCTCTTTGGTAGGTCATTCCTTTGGCGGTAGAGTGATCATAAAAATGGTCAACAGAAAGCTGCCCTACCAGGTTGATAAGATCGTGTTGGTGGACAGCGCAGGAATCAGGCCCCAAAAGACAACAAAAAAGAGCCTGAAGCAAACCAGTTACAAGATCGGAAAATGGTTTGCCACAAGAAAGCTCATTGCCCGCCTGTGTCCTAATATGCTGGAAAAGCTGCGTGTGAAGTTTGGTTCGGCAGATTATGCGGCGGCATCGCCTATGATGCGCCAGTGTCTGGTTCGAGTAGTAAATGAAGATTTGAGTGAGCTGTTGCCGGGCATTTCTGCGCCTACACTGTTGGTCTGGGGAGAAAATGATACCGCAACGCCCCTTTCTGATGCAAAGCAAATGGAAAAGGAGATCCCCAACGCAGGCTTGGCAGTGATCAAGAATGCCGGTCATTTTTCTTTTGTGGAGCAGCCCGTTATTTTTGCGGGAATTATGGGATCGTTTTTTGAAGTCAGGTGATTTTTGATGATTGTACTATACATTGCGGCAACGGTGGCGGCACTGCTGTTCCTTGCGCTTACCGTCATTAAATCCATGCATATGTTCCAGCTGAATTCCTACAAGACCCCTACCCATATCAGCTGGTTGCGCAAGCATATGGGAAGCTTTTTGCCCGGTCTTGTTGGTGCGGCAGTTGCAGCACTGATGTTGCTGCCGATGCTGACAGATGTGATTGCACTTGCCATTACGCTGGCTGTGTATGCTGTTCTTGCGGCAACGCAGATCCCACGTAAGGCTAAGAAACCGCTGGTTTATACGAAGCGCGTGAACAGAATGCTGGTTACCATCGTTCTGTTGATAATGGTTTGTACAGTATGCTGCCTGATGAATTTCAGCAGAGGGAGTTTCCTGATCACGCTGGTATGCGTGTCGGTCATCAGCCCGCTTCTGGTGTTGATCGCCAATACTGTAAACAAGCCGTTGGAAAAGGCTATCAACCAATATTATATCCGGGATGCCCGAAAAATCCTGAAGAGCAACAAAGATCTGCTTACTCTCGGCGTAACCGGCAGCTATGGCAAAACAAGTGTAAAGTATATTCTGCATACGCTGCTTCAGGCAGAATACGATGTTCTGAAAACCCCTGAAAGCTACAACACCCCAATGGGCGTTATCAAGACTGTCCGTGGAATGCTCCGGGCAACCCATCAGATCTTTGTTTGCGAAATGGGTGCCCGCCATGTGGGTGATATTAAGGAACTGTGCGATATTGTTGAGCCGAAAATGGGCATTATCACATCAGTAGGCCCCCAGCATCTGGAAACATTCCATTCCATCGAGAATGTCAGAAAGACCAAGTTTGAACTTGCAGATGCGCTACCGGCTGACGGAACGATCTTTCTGAATCTGGAGGACGCCAATATCCGTGCGCAGCTGCCTTATGCGGGAAAACGGGTGGTAAGCTACGGCCTTTCCGACCAATGTGATTATTACGCGACGGATATTTCCGCATCTTCAAAGGGCACTACATTCACAGCCCATACGCCGGACGGTCGCATCGAGACCTATGTTGCCAAAATGATCGGCGCGCACAACGTAATCAACATTATCGGCGCTATCGCCGTTTGCTGTGAACTGGGGATTCCGTTGGAAAAGCTGAAAATGCAGATCAGAAAGCTGGAAAGTGTACCCCACAGACTGCAGCTGATTCGCAGAAACGGCATTACCATCATTGATGATGCATACAATTCCAACCCCACAGGTTCCAGAGCAGCCATCGACGCACTGGCGCTGTTTGATGGATATAAGGTTCTGGTCACCCCAGGTATGGTGGAACTGGGAGAGAAGCAGGACGAGCTGAACTATGCCTTTGGCGCTTATGCTGCCGGTGTTTGCGACTATGTGGCGCTGGTTGGCAAGAAACAGACGCAAAGTATTTATGACGGATTGCTTTCTGCAGGCTATCCGGAGGAGAGAATATATGTTTCGGATGATCTGCAGGATGCATTGTCCAATGTTTATGCAGTAGATGCCGGGAATAAGGAAAAAATCATTCTTCTGGAAAATGACTTGCCCGATAATTTTTAGCATATGATACGAGAAAGGAACAGTGCACTATGAAGATCAATGTTGCAATAATGTTTGGCGGCAAGAGCGTCGAGCATGAGATTTCGGTTATCTCTGCGTTGCAGGCGGCTGAAAATTTGGATAAAGAGAAGTATGAGGCCGTTTATATTTACATTAGCAAGCAGGGCAAAATGTATACCGGTGAGGAAATCGGCAAGATTGAATCGTATAAAAATATGGATGCCCTGCTGAAGAAGAGTAAACAGGTCATTCTCATCAATGAGGGCGGTAAGGTCGTTATGGCCGAGTATCCCCAGAAACGGGGCTTCGGCAAAAAGCGGGATACTGTTATTGATGTGGTGCTGCCCATTGTCCACGGCACCAATGTAGAGGACGGAACTTTGCAGGGCTATCTGAAGACCCTGGGCGTGCCTTTCGCCGGCTGCGATGTACTGGCTTCTGCAGTGGGTATGGATAAGCATGTTATGAAGCTGGTGTTCCGGGATGCCGGAATCCCGGTGTTGGAGAGTAAGTGTTTCCTAAAAACCGAGTTTATCGATGACGAGCAGAAGGTCGTTTCTGCGGTGGAAACTACCTTTGGATACCCCGTGATCTGCAAACCGGTTAATCTGGGTTCCAGCGTAGGAATCAGCAAGGCCAACAATCAGGCAGAACTGGTGGAGGCCTTGGATCTTGCATTCCAGTTTGCGTCTACAGTGTTGGTAGAGCGGGCAATTACAAACCTGCGGGAAATCAACTGCGCCGTTCTTGGCGATATTTATGATGCTGAGGCTTCCGAATGTGAAGAGCCGCTGAACGCCACAGACATTCTCAGCTATGAGGATAAGTACCTCGCCGGCGGGAAATCCTCCGGTGGAAGCAAGGGTATGGCAAGCCTGTCCAGAAAGATTCCTGCGGATATTACCCCGGAGCAGCGGGAGACCATTCGCACTATGGCGGTAAAAGCCTTCCAGGCCCTTGGCGGCAATGGTGTTGCCCGTATCGACTTTATGATTGACACTACGGACAATGCGATTTACTTAAATGAGATCAATACGATTCCCGGCTCCCTTGCATTCTATCTGTGGAGCCCGATTGGTGTGAGCTATCCCCAGCTGTTGGATCGGATGATCAAACTGGCCCTGAAGCGCACCAGAGAAGAAAATGATATTGTCTATTCCTTCGATACTAATGTGCTGGATAATTGCAGCTTTGGTTCTCCTAAGCACGGAAAGTTCGGAAAGTAATAAAAAACCTGCCGGTTTCCGGCAGGTTTTTTGCTTAGGAATAGGGCTGGCGTGGTCTCTATAAATGTGGAGAATATCGTTGCTTTTCAGGAAGAACTGTGCTAAACTGGAAATATAATGTTGAAGATCCTGTCCGAACGGAGGTTCTCAAATGATAAACACAATTCTTCCTACACCAAAACGCACCGAGACTTTTGAGGGGATTACTTATGTCAAGGCCGCAATCGACACAGATTATGCGCCTTTTGCGGCTCATCTGTCTGTCTTCGTTCAGGCGGCAGAAAAGGTTCACGATATTCCTGTGGCGGTTGCTGACGGCGGCATCCGGGTGGACTACAATGCCACTCTGGCGGAAAATGCCTACATTTTTGATTCCCGGGATGGTATCACGGTATATGCATCTGCTGTTGAGGGACTGATGTACGGCCTTTCCACCGCTTTGCACGCAGTAGAACCCTGCAACGGGGGATTTCAGTGCGAAAAAGCCTGTATAGAGGACCACCCGGATAAAGAGTACCGGGGTTTGATGGTGGATCTGGCCCGGTGTTGGCATCCGGCTAAGCAGATCTTCTGTTATATCGATCTGTGTTTTGCACTGAAGATTCGGTATCTGCACCTGCATTTTATCGACGATCAGCTGTATACCCTGCCTTCTAAGGCATTCCCGGAACTACCCGGCAAGCGCCACTACAGTTTTGAAGAGGTTGCGGCTTTTTGCGAGTATGCAAAACTGCGGGGCGTAATTTTGATCCCTGAGTTTGAAGCTCCCGGACACAGTAAGCAACTGAACCTCAAGTACCCGCAGGTGTTTGCAAACAACATTGAGAATAAGGATGAGGCGATCCTGGTTGCTGAGGGCGGACAGGTCATCAATGCTGACAGCCTTGTCTGCGCAGGCAAAGCCGAAACGATGGATGCGATCCGGACGCTGCTGGCAGAAGTTTGCGAAATGTTCCCGGATTCTCCCTACATCCACATCGGTGGCGACGAGGCCAATATCAAGGCCTGGAATCTGTGCCCCGATTGCGTGAAATATATGAAAGAGCACGGTATCTCCGGCGAAAAGGAACTTTACAGCGAGTTCATCGCCCGGGTTACCCAGACAGTTCTTGACCTGGGCAGAACACCTATTGTCTGGGAAGGCTTCCCCAAAGTGGGTGCCGAGCGCATTCCTCGAGAGACCATTGTTATCGCCTGGGAATCACACTATCATCTGGTTGGCAATCTTTTGGAAGAGGGCTTCCGGGTGATCAATTCCTCCTGGCAGCCGCTGTATATTGTTGACAATCTGGATCTTCACTGGGGACCCAAGGACCTGCTGGAGTGGAATGTATACAACTGGCAGCATTGGTGGCCGGAGTCCTATGCCTGTAAGAATCCCATTCAGTTGGAGCCCACCGATCGGGTGTTAGGCGCACAGCTCAGCATTTGGGAATGTACTTACGAACAGGAGATCAATGCCGCAATGCACAACGCAACAACGCTTTCTGAGCGGTTGTGGGCAGTGAATCGGCGTTGGGACGATTTTTCTGCTTACCACAAGTGCCACGGCGCAACCATCAGCCGCATAGCCCGCCTAATTGCGCAAGTATGATTTTGGAAATATCGGAAGGAGAGATTCAGTGTGATTATCACTCAGAAGAAACCGATGGAAGAAATTATGACGATGGTGGGCAACGCCAAAACCGTGGCCATCATCGGCTGTGGTAGCTGTGCCACGGCTTGCCAGACCGGCGGCGAGCAGCAGATCGCAGAGCTGACGGCTGTTCTGGAGCAAGCCGGCAAGAAGGTTGTTGCCACTGCAGTGGCGGACTACTGCTGTATGAATCTGGGCGTCCGGAATAAGATGAAGCCCATCAATGCTGCAAACCCCGATTGCGTGGTTTGTATGTCCTGCGGCGACGGCGTTCAGTGCGTTGCCAAAAATTCCGGCAATACACCGGTGTATCCGTCCAACAATACGATGTACTTAGGCGAAGCTGTCCGCTTCGGCGTATGGGAAGAGGCTTGTCGCTTCTGTGGCGAGTGCTTGCTGGGTCAGACCGGTGCGGTGTGCCCTATTACCCAGTGTGCCAAGAGCCTGGTCAATGGCCCCTGCGGCGGTCAGAAAAACGGCAAATGCGAGGTCAACCCTGAAAACGACTGCGCCTGGATCAAGATCTATCAGCGGCTGGAGGCTACCGGTCAGCTGGAGAAACTGACACAGCTGCGGGAGGATAAGGGCTACGAAAAGGTTGCCTATCCCAGAACCATCAGTTTAAGGGGGGATAAGTGATGAGCAACTTGAAAGATGCGCTGGAATCCGGCAAGTTTGGCGTAACCGCCGAAATGGCACCTCCGAAAGGCTACGATTTTACCGAGCAGATGGAAGCAGCTGCGCTTCTGAAAGGTAAGGTCCACGCCGTCAATGTTACCGATATGCAGTCTGCCAGCCTGAAAGCCTCCGGCATCGGCCTGTGCATCAAGCTGAAGCAGGCAGGAGTTGAGCCCATTCTGCAGATCACCGGCCGTGATCGCAACCGGATGGGCATTATGGGCGATGTGCTGTCTGCCGCTGCTTTTGGCATAGACACGGTGCTGGCACTGACCGGCGATCACCCCGTGGTGGGTGATTGTAAGGACACCAAGCCTGTTTACGATCTGGACTCTGTCGGTATTTTAAAAATGCTGACAAAAATGGAGGAAACCGGCTGCGATTGTGGCGGCAATGAGATCGCCGGCGGTGCTCCCCAACTCTACAAGGGCGCGTCTGTTACGCCTGTTTATGAGCCCATTTTCCTGCAGTTGAACAAATTGCGGCAGAAAGTGGAAAACGGCGCAATGTATATCCAGACACAGGGTATTTTCGACCTGGATACCTATAAGCGTTTTCTGGAACAGGTAGATAAATTTGGCATCAAGACCCACATAATGGCAGGCATTATCCCGCTGAAGTCTGCGGGTATGGCTAAGTATATGAATGAGAATGTCCCCGGCATCGACGTGCCCCAGACAATGATCGACCGGCTGGCAGCAGCTGCTGCCGAGGGTAAGGAAAAGGGCATCAAAGGCCTGCCCGGCAAGCTAGGCATTGAAATGGCTGCAGAAATGGTGGCCAAGATCAAGGAGGGGGGCCTGGGAGACGGTGTGCACATTATGGCTATCGGCGCAGAGAAGAATGTGCCTGTTGTCCTGGAAAAAGCCGGCATCGCAATCTGATATATTTGCAAAAAGCAGACCACAAAAGTGGTCTGCTTTTTATTCTGCGCCCTGTATTTCCAGCAGCTCCAGAACCTGCTGTCCTCTTGCGGTCAAGGCAAAGCTGCCTCGGATGGGATATGCGCTGTAGGCAGCAACATCGCAGCCTTTCAGCGGCGTGTCATAGTCAATGCTGATCAGCTGCTTTTTTTCCAGGCATTGCAGACTCAGGCTGTATTCCTGTGTAGGGCACTCCGGACAAACCGGGGTCATATCCGCAATTTCCCGTGCCACCGGCAGGAAGGGGATCTGTCCCAACTGTTGCAAAATGTCGATTTCTCCCTCACTCATTACAAGTGCACCGGTGCAACCGGCACAGCTTTGGCAGTCTCCGCTGCAGTTCCCACATCCGCTCATAGTGCCCTCCTGATCGTTTTCTTGGACTATATCAGCATTTTCTGCTGTTGTCAAGGAACTATGCACAGCGAAAATAGAAAAAAATAATCGCTTTCTATGTATTTCGCATATTGTAATTTAGAGCAAAAGGTGGTATGATGTGTGGTATACATTTGTTTATACCATACGGACAACTTTCGTCTCGAGGAGGAATTAATAATGGCAAGAGTGTATAACTTTTCTGCCGGTCCGGCTGTTCTGCCGGAGGAAGTGTTACAGCAGGCAGCATCCGAAATGCTTGACTACCGCGGAAGCGGTATGTCAGTAATGGAGATGAGTCATCGATCAAAGACCTATCAACAGATTCTGACCACTGCCGAAGCCGATATTCGGGAACTGATGAATATTCCGGATAACTATAAAGTTCTGTTTCTGCAGGGCGGTGCATACCAGCAGTTTGCCGCTGTGCCTATGAACTTGATGAAGAACCGGGTGGCGGACTATATTATCACCGGTCAGTGGGCCAAGAAGGCTTGGCTGGAAGCACAGATCTATGGTACAGCCAATGCTGTTGCGTCCTCTGCTGATCAGGGTTTCTCTTACATTCCCGATTGTTCTGACCTGCCCATTA
The DNA here is from genome assembly GCA_045630825.1 of Faecousia sp. Classification (GTDB taxonomy): domain Bacteria; phylum Bacillota; class Clostridia; order Oscillospirales; family Oscillospiraceae; genus Faecousia. The sequence goes on from JAZQTN010000005.1 coordinate 26,680, forward strand.
GTGAGAATGCGGACTATGTGTACATTTGCGAAAACAATACCATCTATGGCACAAAGTATAAGACCCTGCCCAATACCAAGGGCAAGCCCCTGGTTGCGGATGTTTCTTCCTGCTTCCTGTCTGAGCCCGTAGATGTTACCAAGTACGGTATGCTTTACGGCGGCGTGCAGAAGAATATCGGTCCTGCCGGCGTGGTCATCGCCATTATCCGGGAAGACCTGATCACCGAGGATGTGCTCCCCGGCACACCCACAATGCTGCGTTATAAGACCCACGCAGACAACGGCTCTTTGTTCAATACACCTCCTGCATACGGCATTTACATCTGCGGTCTGGTGTTCCAGTGGCTGAAGCGCATCGGCGGTCTGAGCGCTATCGAGGCCCGGAATCAGGAAAAGGCAGCTGTTCTGTATGATTTCCTGGACAACAGCGATATGTTCCGCGGTACTGTGGTAAAGCAGGATCGCTCGTTGATGAACGTTCCCTTTGTAACCGGCAATGCCGATCTTGACGCAGAGTTTGTCAAGGAAGCCGAAAAGGCAGGCTTCGTCAACCTGAAGGGACACCGCACCGTCGGCGGTATGCGCGCCAGCATTTACAATGCTATGCCCAAGGAGGGCGTGGAAAAACTGGTGGCCTTTATGAAAGACTTTGAAAGAAGGAAATAATATGTATCCCATTCATTATTTGAATTCCATCTCGCCCAAGGGCACAGCGCTGTTTACTGAGGAATATACCCAGGCGGCCAATGTCGACGAAGCCAAGGCAATTCTGGTCCGCAGCGCATCAATGCACGATATGGAATTCTCCAAGAACCTGCGTGCCATTGCCCGCGCCGGCGCAGGTGTCAATAATATTCCGCTGGATCGCTGCGCAGAAGAGGGTATCGTGGTGTTCAATACCCCCGGTGCCAACGCCAATGGCGTTATGGAACTGGCACTGTGCGGCATGCTGCTGGGCAGCCGTGACATCGTAGCCGGTATCAACTGGGTACAGTCTATCAAGGACACTGGCGACATTGCAAAGCAGGTGGAAAAAGGCAAGTCTAAGTTTGCTGGCACCGAGATTGCCCACAAGAAACTGGGCGTTATTGGTCTGGGTGCCATCGGCGGGCCTCTGGCCAATGCAGCTATCAAGCTGGGTATGGAGGTCTATGGCTGCGACCCTTATATTTCCATTGATGCGGCCTGGCATTTGGACAGCAACATCATTCCGGTCAAGACCCGTGAGGAAATCTACGCCCAGTGCGATATCATCTCCGTTCACGTGCCGCTGCTGCCGGACACCAAAAATATGATCAACGCCGCGGCTATGAGCCAAATGAAGGATGGCGTGATTTTGCTGAACTTTGCCCGTGGTGGATTGGTAGATGACGATGCTTTGGAGCAGGCGCTGAAGTCCGGCAAGGTCAAGCGCTACATTACCGATTTCCCCAATGACAAGACTGCCAATATGGAGGGCGTAGTTACCATTCCGCACTTGGGCGCATCTACGGAAGAATCCGAGGATAACTGCGCTAAGATGGCTGTCAAGCAGGTGATGAACTATCTGGAAAACGGTAATATCATCAATTCTGTGAATTTCCCCACCATCGATATGGGCGTTTGTACCAAGGCAAGCCGCATTCTGCTGCTGCATAAGAACATTCCTAATTCTCTGGGTCAGTTCACCTCCGTTGTGGCACGGGATAACCTGAACATCTCCGACCTGCTGAACCGAAGCAAAGGAAGCTATGCGGTTACGATGCTGGATCTGGACACCCCGGCATCCCAGACCGTTCTGGATGACCTGCGGAACATCGAGGGTGTGCTGAGAGTTCGTTTGATTAAGTAAAAGAAAAGCTCCCCTGAAAAGGGGAGCTTTTTGCTATGTAATTTCGATCAGTTCGTATTCTCTCGAACCCATACCAAGGACTGCGGCAGCTTCGATGGTATGCACGCCGTTGCGGGATTCAATGCGCTCAATCAAGTGGGGCTTGCCGGGATCGGAGCAGGCGTAGACTAAATCCACGCAGGCCTGGTCGATAGCTACCGGGTCGCTGGATACCAGAATGCCGATGTCGGCGATGCAGGGATCTTCTGCATCGGGGCAGCAGTCGCAGTCAACGCTCATATTCTTCATTACATTGACATAAACAATCTTGTTGTCAAAATACTTTGTTACAGAGCTGGCGGAGTCTGCCATGGCTTCCAGGAAAGAATCGTGGTCAGCTTCCCAGAGGATATCCACATCGCCTGCGCCGTGAATGAACTTTTTGCCATAGGCGGAGGCAACACCGATGGACAGCTGCTTCAGTGCGCCGCCGTAGCCACCCATAGGATGTCCTTTGAAGTGGCTTAGCACCAGCATAGAATCGTAGTTTACGATGTCCTTACCAACGTAGTTTTTCTGAATGATCTTGCCATCCGGAATGTCCAGCACCAGATCCGGACCTTCTGCGTCCAGAATATCTACATTAAAGTGCTGTAACCAACCGTGCTTTTCCATAGTAACGATATGGTGAGCCGCATCGTGGCGACCGCCGGTGTAGGCGGTGTTGCACTCGACAATAGTACCGCCAACATAGTCTGCAATGGGTTTCCAGAACTCCGGCCGCAGGAAATTCTGATTTCCCGGCTCACCGGAATGAACCTTGAGAGCCACATTTCCGGGCAGGGGCTTGCCTAAAAGCTTATAAAGCTCCAAGACCTTTTCGGGAGTGATGGTTTTGCTGAAATATACGGTAGATTTCATATGAATTCCGCCTTTCCGGTGATATTTTATATTATACATAGATTTTGCCCTGCACGCAACCGGAAAATTTGCAATTTGTTGACAGGTTTTTTGTTTTATTGTACACTATATATAGACAAAATTTGATAAGGAGTGTTAATTATGGATCAGAAATACGAAGCCTTGTTTACCCCTTGGAAGATACGGGATGTGGAGACCAAAAACCGCATCGTTCTGTGCCCTATGGGCGGCACCTCGCTCTTTGGCTGGTTTGAATTGACTGGCTGTAAGTTCGACAAGGAAGCTGCAAAGTTTTTCCTGGAGCGGGCAAAGAATAATGTGGGTCTGATTATTCCCGGCATCGCCCCTCTGCGGGATACCTTCTGGGGCAAGTGGCTGTGGCAAAACCCCAAGATGTTTGAAGATCTAAAGGAGTTTATGGACGAGATCCATAAGACCGGTGCAAAGCTGTTCATTCAATTGACTGCCGGCATGGGCCGCAGCTGGGCAATTACCGAGCTGATCGCACCCCTGCACAAGAATAAGTTTACCCGTGCGATCCTGAAGCCCATTCTGGATACCAACCACGAACTGGCTGCTCCTAGTGCACTGCCTTCCCGTTGGGCTCCGGAGATCACTACCCCCGTTATGACGGTGGAGCAGATCCACGAGATCATCGAGGCTTTTGCCAAGACTGCAAAGCTGTGTAAGGATGCCCGCGTTGACGGCGTAGAAGTCCACGCAGTCCACGAGGGCTACCTGTTGGATCAGTTTACAATGGAGTGGACCAACAAGCGTACCGACGAATACGGCGGGTCTTTTGAGAATCGCTACCGTTTCCCCGTGGAAGTGGTGCAGGCCATCAAGGCCGCCTGCGGTGAAGATTTCCCTGTATCCCTGCGCTATAGCGTCCAGTCCAAGGTCAAGGATTTCTGCTCCGGCGCTGTGCCCGGTGAAGAATACACCGAAGTGGGCCGTAATATGGAAGAGTCTGAAAAAGCTGCCAAGTATCTGCAGGATGCCGGCTACCATATGCTCAACGCTGATAACGGTACATATGATTCTTGGTACTGGGCCCATCCGCCTATGTACATGCCCCACAACTGCAATCTGGATGATGTGGCACACATCAAGAAGTTTGTGGACATCCCCGTGGTCTGCGCCGGCCGTATGGAGCCGGATGTGGGCGCCCAGGCTGTGGCCGAGGGCCGTATTGACGGCGTAGGTATTGCCCGTCAGTTCCTGGCTGATCCTGAGTGGATCACCAAGCTGCTGGAGGAGCGGCTGGAGGACATTCGCCCCTGTATCTGCTGCCACAACGGCTGCTTCAATTTCTCTAAATCCAAAGGCCACGCAAATACCCAGGATCTGAAGGATACTATGGGTCTTGCCCGCTGTGCTATCAATCCTGAGACGATGCAGTCTACCAAGTACAACCTGAAGAAGGCCAAGAAGGTCAAGAACATCGCCGTCATCGGCGGTGGTATTGGCGGTATGGAATCCGCTCTGGTCTGCGCCAAGCGGGGACACAAAGTTACCCTTTACGAAAAGTCCGATGTGCTGGGCGGCGTATTTATCGCAGCAGCCGCACCCTCTTTCAAGGAGAAGGACCGGGATCTGATCACCTGGTACCGCCGGGAGATGACAAAGTATCCCATCGAGGTCAAGCTGAACACCGAGGTTACTGATATTAACGCTCTGGGTGTTGACGAAGTCATCATCGCCACCGGTTCTACAGCCAACTGTATTCCTGTTCCCGGCGTGGAGAAGGGAATCCAGGCTGTTGATTTCCTGCTGGGCAAGCGTGAGGTAGGGGAGAACGTTACTATCATCGGCGGCGGCCTGACCGGTTGCGAGATCGCCTATGAACTGTACTTGCAGGGCAAGAAACCTACCATTGTGGAAATGCAGGATGATCTGATCACCACGCCCGGTATCTGCCTTGCCAACACCAGTTTCCTGAGAGATTTCTTCGCCGCAAACAAAGTTCCCGTGCATCTGGAAACCCGTCTGGGCGAGATTCACGATGACGGTGTTACCGTTACCGATAAGGACGGTAAGACTTTCAAGATCGATGCCGACTCTGTGATCCTCTCCACCGGTTACCGCAGTGCACCTCTGGTGGCTAAAGGCAAGCATATCCACATCGTCGGCGATGCCAGCAAGGTTGGTAACCTGCGTACTGTTATTTGGCAGGCCTGGGATGTGGCAATGAAACTGTAAGAAAGGAGCAAATTTTATGTATCTTACCGACGAACAACAGGCTATATTGAATGGTTCCAAAGGCGAAACTATCGCCAAGGTCTGGAAGACCCTGGTGATGTACGGCGATGCTTTCGGTGCGGATAAAATGGTACCTGTTACCTCCAAGTATAACCATCTGGTAACATCTTTCGGACTGAAGATGATGAAGCCTGTATTTGACCTGATGCAGCAGCTGATTGATGCCGGCGCTGTTTCCGGCCAGCAGTTCTCCGTGGACCCCCGTCCTGTAGACAAGAATGTGCCCGCTAATTTCCTGCAGAATCTGATCTTTAATAAGATTATGTACGCTACCCAGGAAATGTACGAGGGTCAGCTGAATCAGCTGGGTCTGATGGATGAAAATGCATTTACCTGCGCCTGTTACCTTGATCAGGTGGGCAACAAGCCCGGTAAGGGCGACATCCTCAGCTGGGCAGAGTCCTCTGCTGTTGTATATGCCAACTCCGTTCTGGGCGCCCGGTGTAACCGCAATTCCGGCATTATGGATATTATGGGCTCTATTGCCGGTTTCGTTCCCAACTTTGGCCTGCTGACAGATGAGGGCCGTAAGGCTACCTGGATCGTTAAGGTTGAAACTACCAAGAAACCTGAGGCACAGCTGCTGGGCTCTGCCATCGGTATGAAGGTGATGGAAGATGTGCCCTATATCGAGGGCCTTGACAAGTGGCTGGGCACAGAACTGACCGACGAAGTCTGCTCTTACCTGAAGGATTTTGGTGCAGCAACCGCATCCAATGGCGCAGTGGGTCTGTATCACATTGACAAGTTGACGCCTGAGGCAAAGGAACTGGGCGGAAGCCTGCTGAGTGAGAATGTTAAGGTTTATGTCATTGACGATGCGGAGCTGGAGCGCGTAAAGGAAAATTATCCCGTGATGTGGAAGAATCCTGACGCTAAGCCCAAGCTGTGTTTTGTGGGCTGCCCCCATATGAGCCTGCAGCAGCTGAAAGACTGGACCGATGCTGTGGAGAAGGGCTTGAAAGAATCCGGCAAGAAGAAAGTGCTGATTCCCACCGTGTTCACCACTGCACCTGCGGTCAAGGCTGAGTTTGAAAAGACCGAGTATGCTGCCCGGCTGAAAGCTACCGGTGTTATTCTTAGCTACATCTGTCCGTTGATGTATATGAATAATCCTCTGTGCAAGGCTATGCCGGTTATGACCTCTTCCAATAAGCTGCGTACTTATACCACCGCCCGCTACTACACGGAAGACGAGATTCTTTCTATGATCACGAAGGGAGGCTGCTGATATGAAGAAGTTTAAAGGTCGCGTCATCGCACCCGGTACTGTTACTGCTGAGGCAGTTGTTTCCCACGGTGGCTTTAACACCCTGGCATCGTTGCAGGGCGCACTGCAGTTCGGCGATAAGAAAGCCACCTGCGGCGATCAGAACAACCCTGACCTCCACGGCAAGGAGTTGGCAGGAAAGGCTCTGTGCCTGCCCCAGACTATCGGCTCCACCACCGGCGGCTTGGTCATTTACTGCGCTTGCGCTATGCAGCGCCAGCCGGCCTGCATGCTGTTTTCCAACCCCATCGACTCTCTGGCAGCTGCCGGCTCGATTCTGGCTTCTGTATGGCTGCCGGATGTGCAGATGCCGGTTGTTGACAGCTTGGGTGAAGAATTCCTGAACTATGTTCAGCACGGAATGAAGATCACCGTCGAAGAAGACGGCACAGTAACTGTGGACGGCTAAAAACAGAAAGAAAGCGGGCTGCCATTGGCCGCGCGCGTTTTTGTTTTTAGGTTTGTCCTTTAAATTGAAGGGGACCCTCTGGTCTTC
>JAZQTN010000006.1:0-28275 GCA_045630825.1 Faecousia sp.
GGTAGGTGCAGACAGAATAGGCATCTCTTCCAGACTTTCGCCGCCCATACGGTTTAAGTTATTGCGGACCCGCTCTGCCTTCAGCCGGGATTCCTCTTCATAATCCATATGCCAGAAATCGCAGCCGCCGCAGAGCTTGGCAACGGGACATTCCCGGTTCACCCGATGAGGGGATTTTTCCAGAATCTCCACAATTTTACCGGCAGCCCAGGTTTTCTGAGCCTTTTCAATCCGAACGGTTACCTTTTCACCGGCAATGGCATTGGGGATGAACACCGCGCAGCCCTCAATATGGGCAACGCCCTGGCCTTCGGAAGTATAGTCGGTAATCACCGTTTCGTAAATTTGATTTTTGATCAGCATGTTTCCTCCAAAGATGTTTCCATGTAGATCTTCCGGGGTTTCATGCCCCGGGATTCGTAAAATTTCATGGCGCTGTCATTGCCGCACCATACGTTCAGCGTGACGCTGCGGCAGCCAATGGACTTTGCGTAAATGCAGACATGATCATAAAGTCTGCTTCCCACGAGCTTACCCCGAATGCGCTCATCCACGCACAGATCATCGATATACAGTTCCTGCCGTCCCACAGACAGCGGAGAATCTGCAATGATCTTGTGAACGCAGAAGCAGTAGCCTGCCACGGAACCCTCCGTTTCCGCAACGAAAACAGGTCGTGTGCCGTCGCGCAGAAGGAGCGCAAGTGCAGCTTCATCGTATTTCAGCGTGCCCGCAGGGAAAATATCGGGGCGGATCTCGTGATGCACCTGCCCCACCTGCCGAAGAAGCGCCAAAAGGCCGGGAATATCCCGCGCTTCTGCCTTGCGAATGATCATATTGCCACCTCACAAAAGAATCTTTATCCAATCATAGCACAAAATCAGACGGCGGTAAAGCGCAAACCTTGGCAAATGGGAAAAAGGGTGCTACAATAAAGGAAAGGAAGTGATGAAAATGGACTACGCAAGCTGCAAACTGTGCCCACGAGAATGTGGCGTTGATCGCACCCAGGGTCAACTGGGCTTTTGCGGCGGCAGCAACAGAGCGTTGGTGGCAAAGACAATGATCCATAAGTGGGAAGAGCCGGCGTTGGCTGGCAGCGGCGGCAGCGGTGCCATTTTCTTCGGCGGCTGCACCCTGGGTTGTAAGTACTGTCAAAACCGGGCGATCTCCGGCAAGCCTGTAGGCAAAGAAGTGGATAGCACAGCCCTGCGGACGATGATGGAGCATCTGATCGCAGACGGCGCAGAGAATATTGATCTGGTTACGCCGACCCACTATCTGCCCACGATTTTGCCGGCATTAGAGCCGAAACTGAGCGTGCCGGTGGTCTATAACTGCGGCGGCTATGAGCGTGCCGAGACCCTTCGGACATTAGAGGGCAAGGTGGATATCTACCTGCCGGATATGAAATATGCAGACCCTGATTTGGCGGAGAAGCTATCCGGCGCAAAGGACTATTTTTCTGTGGCGGTGGAAGCCGTCCGGGAGATGGTGCGGCAAGTCGGACCGGTACAGTGGCAGGGAGAAAGAGTGGTCAGGGGCGTGATTATCCGCCATCTGATTCTGCCGGGCTGCGTGGACAATTCTCTGAAAGTGCTGGACTGGATCGGTGAGAGCTTTGCGCCGGGCGAGGTGCTGGTGAGCCTGATGCGGCAGTATACACCTATGGGCGGCCTGGCAGCGCCGTTTGACCGACGGGTCAGCGACGAGGAATATGATGCAGTTCTCAGTTGGATGTATCTGAACGGTCTGGAGGGCTTTACACAGGAGGCAGAGTCCGCCACAACGAATTTTATTCCTGATTTTTAAGAAAACAAAACGCACCCCAACCGGGGTGCGTTTTTCGTATGTAGATTATACAGTTTCAGAGGTTTCCTCGGTGCTTTCTTCTTCAGCAGTTTCTTCCTCGACAGCCTCTTCCGCAGGAGCCTCTGCCTCAGCGGGGAATTCCACGGGAGCGGGAGGTACTTCTGCAACCAGCTTGGCTTCCAATTCTGCGGCAGCGGCAGCTCTCTTGTACTTGCTGCGTACAAGGCACTTGGTAACAATACCGCTGATCAGGAGCAGCAGACCGAAGGCGAATACGCCGATGCAGATGACGGAGTTGATGGTAACGATCTCACGAATCAAAACCTCGATAATACTGAAAACACCCAGCTGTTCCGACCAGCCGGCAGGAACGGTCCAAACCAGAACGGTCAGCACTACGGCAGGAAGGGATGCCAGCATCAGGGTAACGCCGGCCTTGTTCATACCCACCCAGATCTGCTTGATGTTCACCAACAGGATCAGAACGATCAGCAGCAGGCAAACACCGCCGCAGGTCAGAATCGTATTGACGGAGAGCACCATACGGGCAGTCTCGATGGCCTGCTGGATCTGCAGCGCCTGATCGTTGTTCTGTTCGCCCTGTTCACCGGACTCGCCGGGAGGGGTTGTGCCCTGGGGGTTGAGGATGATGTTGACGATGCCCTCTTCTTCAATCCGGGCAACATACGCATTCTCCTCAATGACGGTGGTAACATCAGTGATGACCTGAGGGTCGATCGCAACATTAAAAACTTCTTCGATCAGGGGAGCATTTTCTTCGATCTTTTCCTTAATTTCCTCGGGCGTTAAGGTAACGGTGCTTTCACCGGTATATACATCATTGAGAAGACCTGCGCCCTTTTCCACCAGAAAATCGTCCAGAGTGGAGCGCTCCACGAAGTCCTTAACGGTTTCCAGAGAGACCTGCATCTCGTCGCCGAAGTCTTCGGCAAGAGCCTCGTAGATCCATTCCACCATAGAAGCGGCAGTTTCCTGCTCCGCAAGGCGAATAGCGGTGGGAGCCAAGGTCTTTACCGGGGCTTGCCGGACAGCAGGAGCATTGCTACCCGGAACACCGCGGACCGGGGCGGGGTGGTTCATATCCACAAACATAACCTGGCGCAGCAGACTTTCCAGATTCTCCTGAGAGGAAAGAATCTGCACCACATTGGAAACGAGAATGCCTGCGAAGGTGGTTACAAACAGCACCACACACAGCAGGAATGTAATGAAACCAAGCAGAAATCTGACACCGGGAGATAATCGTTTCATAGTAATAAACTCCTTTGCAGTTGATATATACCTATTGTAATCAATAATTTCTTATCTGTCAACGCCCGCAGGTACTTGTGTTATTGGGGGAAATGGTGTAAAATAATCGAAACAGAAACGGAGGGGACGAGATGGCGCCTTTTAACAGAAAACGGAATAAGCCCGGCACGGGCAGGCGGCAGCTGTCTGTGGGTGCCAAGGTAGGCATCGCAGCGGCAGTGGTCGCAGTGCTGGCGCTGGGCGTTTTTGGCGTCGGCTACGCTATGGGCTGGCTGGGACCCTCTGTACAGAATGACCCCAACTCCGGTACAGATGCCCCCGTTGCCGAGGATACCGTCATTCATTTTGTGGCGGGCGGCGATGTGAATGTAACGGACAAGGTCGTGGCATCCGGTGCAGCGGACGGGAAATATAATTATTCCGATGTTTTTCTGGATGTGATGCCGGTTTTATCCGGCGGCGACCTGACGGTGCTGAATTTTGAGGGTAATCTTTACGAAGAGCCCTACGGCTCCAAGCATAATTCTGCTCCGAAAGAATTGGTGCAGGCATTGCGGGATGCCGGCGTGGATATTCTGCAGACTGCCAATTCCAAGTCTATTGCTAACGGTATTTTGGGTCTGACGGCTACCTTGGACGGAATCCGCGCTACCGGGATGCAGAGCGTCGGAACATACGCAAGTTTAGAGCAGTTCCAGCGTTATCAGGGCTTCCTGATCCGGGAAGTAAACGGCATCCGCATTGCGATTACGGCGTTTACCAAGGGTATGGACGGCAAGGGCCTGCCCAGCGGCAGTGAGCATTGCGTGAATCTGCTGTACGAAGACTATAACAGCGCCTACCAGACGGTGGACGAAGAGGGCATCCGGTCGGTTTTGAAAGCCATCGAGAAGCAAAAGCCGGATATCACCATTGCGCTGCTGCACTGGGGCAGCGAATTCAATGACCAGATCAGCAAGTCCCAGGTGAAGATCAAGCAGATTATGGCAGAGGGCGGTGTGGATGCTATCGTGGGCACCCATCCCCACTATGTGCAGAAGATCGGCGTTGATGAGGAAACGGGAATGTTTATCGCCTATTCTCTTGGCGATTTTTACGGCGATGGCGACAAGGCCGGCACCGATTATTCGGTGATCCTGGATATGGAGATCACCCGCAGCGGAAAAACCGGCGCGGTCGCAATTTCCGGTTTCTCCTATGAGCCGATTTACCGGGCAGAAAGCGAAGAGGGCGATGTTCGTCTTTTGCGGATTCGTCAGGCAATAACAGCCTATGAAAACCGCAGTATCGATGCAGTATCTGCAGAGGATTATGAGGCGATGAAGACCGCGTTGACCCGAATCGAAAGCCGTGTAAACGGATAAAAAAAGACCGAGGTGCCTCACACCTCGGTCTTTTTGTTATTGTCCGTTATTCTGCTTGGGGCGGCGATGATGCCGGCGATGATGGTTGTTTTTCTTGGCTTTTTCGCCTTCGCCGGAGGGAGCGGCAGGAGCTGCGGGAGCGGCGCTCTGTTCAGCTGCGGCAGGAGCAGCAGGCTTTTTGCTGGAATGGTTCTTGCGGTGGCGGCGCCGGTTGCTTTTGAGCTCTGAGGCAGGGGTTTCCTCCTGCTTGGGTTCAGGTTCTTCTTCCACGGTTCCGTCGTTGTAGCGTACCCGGAAAGATTCCAACTTGGGGAATTCTTCCTCTTCTTTCTCCTTGCGGCGTCTGTTGCCGCCGGAGATGGGAGCAAGATCGTCAGGAATCGGGGGATCGTTCTTCTTTGCCTTACCGCTTCGCAGAACGGCGATGTCATTATTGGGGAAAACAGCAATGGTTTCCGGCTGATCCTCCAGACGCACCTTCACCCGCTGGCGCAGCAGGTCGATCTCCACTACAGTGCCGCGACCCTCGGGAGTGTCCACAAAGGAATCCATCTTCGGTGCAGTGCGCAGCAGATCCTCGTAAGCGTCCTGTTCATATTTCAGACAGCACATCAGCCGGCCACAGGTGCCGGATATTTTAGTGGGATTCAGGCTTAGATTCTGAGTCTTTGCCATTTTGATGGAAACGGGCTGAAAATCGTCCAAAAAGCTTGCACAGCAGAAGGGCCGGCCGCAAATGCCCAGACCGCCTACCATTTTCGCCTTGTCCCGGACGCCGATCTGCCGCAGCTCAATACGGGTGTGGAATGCGCTTGCCAGATTCTTTACCAGCTCACGGAAATCCACACGCTCGTCAGCGGTGAAGAAGAAAAGAATTTTGCTGCCGTCAAAGGCGCATTCGGCGCTGACCAGCTGCATATCCAGACCGTGCTCCTCGATCATCTTGACGCAGGTGTTGAAGGCAGAGGCTTCTTTCTTCCGGTTTTCTGCGATCACGGCTTCGTCCTGCTTTGTTGCCAGACGCAGGACACCCCGCAAGGGGGAAACCACATCTTTTTCCGGGATGCGGTGATTTCCGCCGGCGCAGATGCCGTACTCAGGACCCCGGGCGGTGTCGATGATGACATGATCGCCGGTGTGCAGGGTAAGGCCTGCGGGGGAAAAATAGTATACCTTCTGGCCGGGGCGGAACTGGATGTCCACCACTTCTACGCCGGAAGTTGTAATTTGTTCTTCCATGTGTAACTCCTTTATCTCTGCCAACGGAGGCAGTAACATTTATGTTTATCGCAAAGCCCAGGAAAGATAGCCACAGATGGCGGCAACGGATACATTGCCCTGGGCATACTCGATGGTCTTTTGCAGGTGGGAAATGGCCTGCATCAGGTCCTGGGAACTGCGCCCGGCGCTGAGCGTCCGGGAAAGGGGATCAACACCCGGCATACCTGCCCGGCAGGCCAGTGCGCCCTCCAGAAGCTCCAGCCATTGCTGCAAAATGGGGATCAGCTGATCCCGCTTCCATTTTTCCATAGGAACCAGGGTTTGGGTCAAAAGCAGAGGATCCCGCTGGGAAAAGCTTTTGACAAAGTGTTCTGTCTGAGGCGTAACAGCAGTACTGCCGTCCAGCAGCTTTTTTGCCTGCCCCAGAAAACCGCAGCTGCGAATGGCAGCGGCGTGAAGATCTTCCTGAGAAGCGGTCGGGAATTCTGTAGCCAAAGCCTGCAGCAGAACAGATTCACTCAGGGGCTGCAGCTGTAGCGGCGTGCACCGGGAGCGAACCGTGGGCAGCAGACTTTCGGGGTTGTCTGCAATGAGAATAAAAACGCCGTATTTGGGCGGTTCCTCCAGCACTTTCAGCAGGGCGTTCTGTCCCGGGATACCCATATCCTGTGCCCGGGGGAACAGATAGATCTTATGGTCGGATTCGTTGGGCTGGATATAGATATCTGCCCGTGCCTCCCGGATCAGATCCACCGGAACGGTTTTTTTCTCCGGATCGTCCACGGTGATAAAGTCAGGGTGGTTATCACCGAGGATCTTGCGGCAGGCGCTGCAGTTCATACAGGGCTTTTGATGCCCCTGGCACAAAATGGCCGCCGCCAGCAGCCGGGCAAGGGTGTGCCGACCTGAGCCAGCTGGACCGCTGATGAGGTAAAAGTGGGAAATATGGCCGCTACTAAGGGCATTTTTCAGATTCTGTTTCAGCTGGTCATTGCCCAGCAAGCGGCGAAAGCCCATATACCTCTCCTTGAAAGTTTATTTTTAGCCCCAAAGTGCGGACAGCATCGGGATAACCTGCTTCTTCCGGCTCATTACGTGGGGCAGGAAGACGGTGTTGTCCTTGGGTTGAATGTTGAATGCTTGTTCGATGATCTCGTCGTTGCCCAGATAGATCAGCTGTGTGCCTTCCATCAGCACATCGGTCAGCATCAGGATCATCATTGAGTAATCCTTCTTTGCCTTGATTTTCCGCATCAATGCCAGGAACTCGTCTTTGCGCTCCAGAATCTTGGGGCTGTCCACGCAGGTAATCTGCGCCACAGCCAGATTGTGGCCGGCGATGTGGAATTCCTTATAGTCTGCGGTCAACAGATCTTCAGCAGATTTGGTATCCACAGAGGCGGAGAAAATGGCTTTACCCAGATCGTCCAGAGAAACATTGGCGATCCGTGCCATCCGTTCTGCAGTGCGGATATCCCGCTCGGTGCAGGTGGGGGACTTGAACATAACGGTGTCCGACAAAATGGCAGCTGCCATCATACCTGCCATATTGGGAGAGGGCATCAAGCCCCGATCCTGGAACATACCGGCGATGATGGTGTTGGTGGAGCCCACAGGCTCATTGCGGACATAAATGGGATTGGCGGTTTGAATATCCGCCAGACGGTGGTGATCAATGATTTCCAGAATATCCGCTTCCTCCAAACCGGGAACGGATTGGCTGATTTCGTTGTGATCCACCAGAACGATCCGCTTTCTCCGGGGACGCAGCAGGTGGTACCGGGTCAAAACACCTACCACACGCTCCTGCTCGTCCAGAATGGGGTAGCAGGAATAGCGGTGCTTCAGCATTTGCTCTTTTACATCGTCTACTCGGTCTTCCAGGTGGAAGCAGATCAGGCCCTTGGTGTTACAGATGCGGCTGATGGGAACGGACTGGAAGATCAGCCGCGTTGCCCGGTAGGCATCATAGGGTGTGGAGATGATGCAGGTTTTGGTAGGTATTGCGCGCAGTTCTTCACTGAGCTCTGCCTGACACAGAACCAGACAGTTTACATTCATCTGCAAGGCTCTTTTGATCATTTCCGGCTGGTGGCCACACAAAACCACAGACTCGGGGGAGTTGAACAGCAAAGATTCCTGCTGCTGAGGCAGGGCGATGCAGACTTCGCCGGAGATCATATCCGTGCGTTCGCCGGCATCATTGAGGATCTTGCCCTCCAGAATGGAAAGGACATTGAAAAGGGGAACGTCTTCCAGCCGACCGGCGGTGGCGAGGTTCATATTATAGTGCGCCACATTTTCCCGGGACAGCATGCCGAACAGCGTGCCGTCGTCATTAGCGACGGGAATGGCGGCAATACCGCTCAGGCCACCCAGTGCATCCCAGGCTCTGCCCATAGTAACGGCGGCAGACAGTACGGGCGGTGTATCAAATTCAATATCTTTTACCTGAGTATGGATGCTGCGCAGCAGCTGCGGCGGCTCAAAGCCAAAGCGATCCAGTACGATCTGGGTCTCGTCGGAAACCCGACCCAGACAGGCGGCAACATATTCCCGATCACCCAGTGCGTTGCGCAGTGCAGCATAGGCCATAGCGGCAACGATGGAATCCGTATCCGGATTGCGGTGGCCAGTTACATAAATGTTATCCATAAAAACCTCCTGATGTAAGGTTGGGGGATGTGTGGATAGCGCAGATGCGTATACTTCTACTAACTACATTATACCTGCATTATAGAAAAATAGCAAGATAAAATCGGGAATGATACCTGCCTGTGCTTGCTTTTTTTATTTTAGTGCAGTAAAATATAGAAAATACCAAATGGAGGGAATTATTATGAAAGTTTTGGTTACCGGCGGTGCCGGCTATATTGGCTCCCATACCTGTGTAGAACTGCTGAATGAAGGCTATGAGGTCGTGGTTGTCGACAATCTGTGCAACTCCAATCCTGAGAGCCTGAAGCGTGTTCAGGAGCTGACCGGAAAGACCCTGAAGTTCTATGAGGGCGATGTCCGGGATGAAAAGCTGCTGAAGAAGATCTTTGCAGAAAACGAAATCGGCTGTGTGATTCACTTTGCCGGCCTGAAGGCTGTTGGCGAGAGTGTCGCTATGCCTTGGGAATACTATGATAACAACCTGAATTCCACTCTGGTGCTGACCAAGGTGATGAAGGAAGTGGGCATGAAGAATCTGATCTTCTCCTCCTCCGCCACTGTCTACACCGCAGACAACGAAATGCCTCTGAAGGAAACCAGCCGCACCGGCTACTGCACCAATCCCTATGGCTGGACCAAGTATATGACCGAGCAGATCCTGTCCGGCATGAGCCACGCCGACAAGGAGTGGAGCATCGTTCTGCTGCGTTATTTCAACCCCATCGGCGCTCACCACAGCGGCCGTATCGGCGAAGATCCCCGGGGTATCCCCAATAATCTGATGCCCTACATCACGCAGGTGGCTGTCGGCCGCCGGGAGCAGCTGAATGTCTTCGGCAACGACTATGACACCCCTGACGGCACCGGCGTCCGCGACTACATCCACGTTGTGGACCTGGCAAGAGGCCATGTTGCCGCTGTCAAGTATGCCACCGAGAACGAAGGCTGTGAGGTCTTCAATCTGGGCACCGGCACCGGCTACAGCGTGCTGGATATGGTCCATACCTTTGTGGATGTGAACCGTGTTCCCGTACCCTACCAGATCGTAGAGCGCCGTCCCGGCGACATCGGCACCTGCTATGCAGATCCCGCCAAGAGCGCCGAGAAGCTGCACTGGAAGGCAGAGAAGACCCTTGCAGATATGTGCCGGGATTCCTGGAACTGGCAGAGCTCCAACCCCATGGGTTACGCCGACGCAGAGTAAAATACATACCGGCGTGCTGAAAGGCACGCCGGCTTTTTTGCGCATATTGACAATTTTTTTGCCATATGGTAAGGTAAGCGGGAGAATTTGCGTTCGGAGGAAAATAGGATGCCGACGGATTTTATGTTTTATTTCAATAACCTTTTGCTTGGTGTGGGACTGGCTATGGATGCGTTTTCCGTATCTCTGGCCAACGGCTTGAATGAGCCCCGGATGCGCGGCGGAAAAATGGGAACCATCGCCGGTATGTTCGGTGTGTTTCAGGGCCTGATGCCTCTGCTGGGCTGGCTGTGCTTGCATACGCTGGTGCAGTTTTTTGGGGTGCTGGATGATCTGATTCCCTGGATCGCCTTGGCGCTGTTGAGCTATATCGGCGCAAAGATGATCCTGGACAGCGTGAATTGCGAAACAAAGGGCGTGTGCAGGATAACGCTGACCTTTGGTGCGCTGCTGCTGCAGGGCATTGCCACTTCTATTGATGCGCTGTCTGTTGGTTTCACCATTGCGGACTACAATTTCACAGAGGCTGTCCTTGCCGCAGGCTTGATTGCAGCGGTTACCTTTGTGATCTGCTTTGCGGGTCTTCTCATCGGCAAAAAGGTAGGCACCAAGCTGGCAGGCAAGGCCGGTATCTTCGGCGGTATGATTTTGATTGCTATTGGTATTGAGATTTTTGTTACCAGCTTTTTCTAAGAAAACGAAAAGAACCCCGGTGTGCTGCTGCACACCGGGGTTTGTATTTTAGTTGGTGTAGTTGTCGAAATAACCCTGGACCAGAATGATGGGAGTGCCCTTATCGCCGGAGCCAGAGGTCAGATCACACAGGGAGCCGATCAGGTCGGTCAGGCGGCGGGGGGTGGTGCCCTGAGATGCCATAGAGCCTGCCAGATCGCCCTTCTCACGGATACGCTGCTCGATAGCGACCTTCAGAGCCTCGCCGGACAGATCAGCGAAATCGTTATCTGCCAGATACTTCAGCTTCAGCTCGTTAGGCGTGCCCTCCAGACCGGGGGTGTTAGCAACGGAAACGCTGGGGTCAGCCAGTTCCCAGATCTTGCCCACGGGATCCTTGAATGCGCCGTCGCCGTAGACCATAACTTCGATCTTCTTGCCGGTGCGCTCCAGGAATCTTGCCTGGATATCCAGCACCAGATCGCCGCACTCCTTGGGGAAGAGCTTGATTTTGTCTTCGGTGGACTTGTTGGAGCCCAGCAGGCCGAATTTTTCATTGTAGCCGCTGCCGTCAACGCTTGCATTCAGGATATCGTCCAGACCGCAGACCACTTCTGCACCGGCGGCCTTCAGGATCCGCTTAGTGCGCTCACGGGTGTGGATATCGCAGGTCAGAACGTTCTTGGTGTAGTTCAGGATCACCTTGGGATTGTTGGCAAAGATGATCTCGGCTTCTGCGCCGCACTCGCGGATCAGATCGCCGTAGTACTTTACATAGTCAACCAAAGTGAAGGGATGCAGGTTCTCACCGAACAGTTCCCGGTACTTCTCCTCGGTCAGCACATCGCTGTAGGGATTGACGCCGGCGGCGTCCAGCTTGTCCAGGGACACCAGCTCGTTACCCACCTCGTCGGAGGGATAGCTGAGCATCAGCACAATCTTCTTGGCACCCATAGCGATGCCGCGCAGGCAGATCGCAAAACGGTTACGGGACAGAATGGGGAAGATGACACCGATGGTCTCACCGCCCAGCTTGGCACGGATATCCTTGGCGATAGCATCCACGGAGGCATAGTTGCCCTGGGCGCGGGCTACCACGGATTCGGTGATACCCACCACATCCCGATCGTTCAGGCAGAAGCCTTCGCTCTCAGCAGCTTCAATAACGCTGTTTACAACAATATCAGTCAGGTTATCGCCCTCCCGGATGATGGGGCAGCGAATACCTCTGGAGGTTGTTCCGACTTTTCTTTCCATTAAAAAGACCTCATTTCTTAGGAATGAACAAGCCATTCCCGACTAAATAAAAACAACACCAATGTTATACCGCAAAACGCAGCAATTTTCAATATTTTTTTGAAAAAAATTATGATTCGATGTAAATGTTGGATATATACACAATCTTGCGTCTTCCAGCGGGGGATTATTCGTAACAGTAAAAATAAGGGGCTGCTGCTGCAGCCCCTTTTTGGTTAGAATGTGCAGCGGACAGACCAGAGATTTTCGTAGGTTTCACCGGGTGCCAGACGGAGCAGGTCTTCCCGTTCCTCGAAAATGGCGGGCACATCCTGGAAGGATGCCAAAGAGCACCAGGGCTCTATGCACACATAGGGCGCATCGCTGTGGGGCTTGTGCCAGAAGCCGATGTAGCGCATACCGGGATATGTAACGGTAACGCTGTGGCTGTCGCCGGGGGCTTCCAGAGTAACTTCCCGGGCGGCGTTCCGCAGAACGATGGCGTCCTCGTCGAACAGGGAATGCTCCAGAGGGATCGTGGTACCGTCCTTCAGGGGGAAGGGGACGGTCTCACCGCTGAAGAAAAACTTGGGGGTAACCAGATACTTTTCCGGCTGGCACGTCTCACAGAAGCGCAGTTGGTAGTCCTCAAATTTCTTGCCCTCAGCCAGAGGCACGCAGAAGCCGGGGTGTCCGCCCAGACCGAAAGGCAGTTCCTTGCTGTCCCGGTTTTCGATCTTGAAGAGAATATCCAGCTTGTTGCCCTCCAGAGAGTAGACAATAGTGAAAGCAAACTTTCTGGGATATACGGCCATAGTTGCATCATTATCGGTCAGGCAAAGCTCCAAATAGGTGGGCTCTGCTTTGATGACATCAAAAACGCTTTTTGCAGCGAAGCCGTGGCAACCCAGCTCGTAATAATTGCCGTCCAGCCGATACTTACCGCCGGTCAGGCGGCCAACGGAGGGGAAGATGTTGGGGGAGCGGTCTGCCCAGTACTTGGGGTCGCCCTGCCAGACATACTCGGTGCCGTCGGCGGCGACAATGGACATCAGCTGTGCACCCAGGGTATCTACAGTAACGGTCAGGAATTCATTTTGAATGGTATACATACGCTATCTTCCTTTCATCCTTGATAACGGGGCTCGCAGGTCAGATTGATGCCCAGACGCTTGAATGTGCGCTCGTCCACACTGGACAGAATAACAGAGGAGTGGACATCACAGCCCCGTAGCTTGCTCAGCTGCTCCATCGCCAGCTCTGCCGTGGGATTGGTAGCGGCACTGATGGACAGGGCGATCAGGGTTTCGTCGGTGTGCAGTCTGGGATTGCGGTTGCCCAGATGATCCACCTTCAGGTGCTGAATGGGGTCAATAGCGATGGGGGAGATCAGGTGCAGATCGTCGGGCATATTGCCCAGCGCTTTCAGTGCGTTCAGCAGCAGGGCAGAGGATGCGCCCAGCAGATTAGAGGTCTTGCCGGTGATGATTCGTCCGTCGGGCAATTCCATTGCTGCTGCAGGCAGATCGGTTTCGTCTGCCCGCCCAAGCGCGGCAGCGACTACACGGCGGCTGGAGATATCCACACCGGCCTTTTTCATCAGAAGCTCCAGCTTGGCAACAGTGTCAGCGGAGCCCTTGCCTTTTTTTTCTGCGCAAAGTGCATCGTAATACCGGCGGATGATCTCTTGCCGGGAGGCCTCCTTGACGGCGGCATCGTCGGTGATGCAACCCCCCACCATGTTGACGCCCATATCTGTGGGGGACTTATAGGGACATTTGCCGAGAATTTTCTCGAACATAGCCACCAGAACGGGGAAAGCCTCCACGTCCCGGTTGTAGTTGACGGTGATCTTGTTGTAGGCATCCAGATGGAAGGGGTCGATCATATTCACATCGCTGAGGTCTGCGGTGGCGGCCTCGTAAGCCAGATTCACCGGATGATTCAGCGGCAGGTTCCAAACGGGGAAGGTCTCAAACTTGGCATAGCCGGCCTGAACGCCACGCTTATGCTCGTGGTACAGCTGGCTCATACAGGTGGCAAGCTTGCCACTGCCGGGACCCGGTGCGGTAACCACTACCAGTTCACGGGTGGTTTCAATATAGTCGTTGCGGCCGTAGCCGTCATCACTGACGATATGAGAAATGTTGGCGGGGTATCCATCGATGGCATAGTGCCGGTAGACTTTCAGACCCATACCCTCCAGACGTTCCTGGAAAGCCTTAATGCCGGGCTGCTTGTTGAAACGTGTCAGCACTACGCTGGAAACATACAGTCCCAACTCACGGAATAGGCCTATGAGCCGGATTACATCCAGATCATAGGTAATGCCCAGATCGCCACGGACTTTGCTCTTTTCGATGTCAGCAGCGTTGATGGCGATGACCATTTCCACCTGATCCTTCAGCTGCAGCAGCATTTTTAGCTTACTGTCAGGCTGGAAGCCGGGTAACACCCGGGAAGCGTGGTAGTCGTCATACAGCTTGCCGCCGAATTCCAGATACAGCTTGCCGCCAAAGGCGGATAGCCGTTCCCGGATATGGGCAGACTGCGTCTGCAGATATTGTTCATTGTCAAATCCAATGCATCTCATATCGGCACCTCAGTTCAAAAGTACTACCAATACATTGTAATCTATTCGACGGAAAATAGCAAGGAGTTTTCTTCTGCTTTTGCGCAGAATAGCCTCTTAAAATTTGTTCAAAAATAATTTATAAATGAAGGCTTGACAATTTTAGCACTCTAGTGTATAGTGTGCTTAGCACTCAAGGACAATGAGTGCTAATACCGCTGAGGAGGGACGGCATGGAACTGACCGAACGGAAAAAGAAGGTACTGCGCTGCATCGTAGACCTGTATATCCGGACAGCTGAGCCGGTGGGCTCAAAGGCTATCGCAGAACTGCCGGACATGAACTATTCTCCTGCTACGATCCGCAACGAAATGGCGGATCTGACCAGTATGGGTTATCTGGAACAGCCCCATACCAGCGCAGGACGGGTTCCCTCCGCTGCCGGTTACCGGCTGTATGTGGATGAACTGATGGCGGACTACCGCCTGACCCTGGATGAGACCCAGTCCATCAATGTTGCCATCGAGGAGAAGATGCAGCGGGTGGATAAACTGATGGAAAAAGTGGCAAAATTGGTTTCTCAGGCCACGGATCTGCCGGCAATTTCGGTAGCGTCCAGAAGCAACGGTGTAACTGTGAAGCGGTTTGATCTGATTATGGCCGGCGCAGGCAGCATCATTCTGGTTGTGATGCTCAGCACCGACGAGGTGGTCAACAAGCTGATCAAATTGCCGCTGAACGTGGAAGAGAGCGAGTTGAAGCTTCTGAGCGCAGTGCTCAATGCCACGATGACAGAGCTCCCCGCCGAGAAATTCACCCCCACCCTGATGGATCGGGTGATGAACTCCGCCGGACTGACAGCAAGCCTCGTACCGGTGGTTGTGGAGTTCGTAATGGACACCCTGCGCCGACAGGAAAGCACCAATATGACCGTGGCCGGACATGTTCGGCTGCTGGAACAGCCGGAATACCGCAGTATCGACAAGGCCCAGCGGGTGCTGTCCTCCATCGATGAGGGCGCATTGAGCAATTTGCCTGCCGTGATGCAGAACGCCAGCGGCACCAAGGTTCTGGTTGGACCGGAGAACATAACCGAAGAGCTAAGAGATACTTCTGTTGTTATGACAAAGTTTGACATCGGCGACGGCCTGCAGGGCATGATCGGCGTGGTGGGACCTACCCGTATGGATTACGCTAAGGTTACCGCCCGGCTGAGCTACTTCGCAGAAAGCCTGAGTAAGATGTTCAACAAGCCGGAGCAGGAACAGCTCCCCCCGGCAGACACAGAAGAATGATCCGGCATTAGGAGGCAAAAGTCGTGGCAAAAAAGGAAAAAGAAAAGAAGATTCCCGAAGAGCAGGTAGAGGAAACTCCGGTCGAAGAAACCGTAGAGGAACCGAAGACTGATCCTTGGGAGGAGAAATACAACGCCGAGCGGGATTCTCACCTGCGTCTGGCAGCGGAATTTGATAATTTCCGCAAGCGCACATTAAAAGAAAAGGAAAGCTCCTACCTGAATGGCAAGGCCGACGCAGTGGAAAAGCTGCTGCCGGTATACGATAATCTGGAGCGGGCTCTGAATCAGCCCACAGAAGATGCGGCCTATAAAAAGGGCGTAGAAATGACAATGACCGAGCTTGTTAAGATTCTCACCGGTTTGGGTGTAGAGATCTTCGGTGAGGTGGGGGAGACCTTTGACCCCAATATGCACAATGCAGTGATGCACACGGAAGATGAAACTCTGGGTGAAAACACCATCAGTATGGTGTTCCAGAAAGGCTTCCGCATCGGCGAAAAGACCGTGAGATTCGCTATGGTCCAAGTGGCCAACTAAATTCGTTAACAATTTTAAGTTATATATAGGAGGAAATTATTATGGGTAAGATTATTGGTATTGATTTGGGCACCACCAATTCCTGCGTGGCTGTTCTGGAAGGCGGCGAGCCTGTTGTTATCGCCAATGCTGAGGGTGGCCGTACCACACCTTCTGTTGTAGCATTCTCTAAGACTGGTGAGCGTATGGTGGGCCAGGTTGCAAAGCGCCAGGCTGTTACCAATGCAGACCGTACTGTGGCTTCCATCAAGCGCCATATGGGCGAGAACTACAAGGTAAATATCGACGGTAAGGATTACACTCCCCAGGAGATCAGCGCTATGACTCTGGCAAAGCTGAAGGCGGATGCCGAGGCTTATCTGGGCCAGAGCGTAACTGAGGCTGTCATCACTGTTCCCGCTTACTTCTCCGATGCACAGCGTCAGGCAACCAAGGATGCCGGCAAGATTGCCGGTCTGGATGTCAAGCGCATCATCAACGAGCCTACCGCAGCTGCTCTGGCTTACGGTCTGGACAAGGAAACCGAGCAGAAGATCATGGTCTATGACCTGGGCGGCGGCACCTTCGACGTCTCTATTCTGGAGATCGGCGACGGCGTTGTGGAAGTTAAGGCAACTTCCGGCGACACCTGTCTGGGTGGCGATGACTTCGACCAGAGAGTTATGGACTACCTGGTTGCTGAGTTCAAGAAGGCTGAAGGCATTGACCTGAGCAAGGACCGCGTTGCTATGCAGCGTCTGAAGGAAGCAGCTGAGAAGGCAAAGATCGAGCTGTCCGGTATGACCACCACTACTGTCAACCTGCCCTATATTACCGCTGAGGCCACTGGCCCCAAGCATGTGGATGTAAGCCTGACCCGGGCTAAGTTCAACGAGCTGACCGCCGATCTGGTGGAGCGCACCCTGAAGCCCGTCAATCAGTCCTTGGCTGACGCCGGCCTGAAGCCCAGTGATCTGGATAAGGTCCTGCTGGTAGGTGGCTCTACCCGTATTCCTGCTGTGCAGGAGGCTGTTAAGAATATCACCGGCAAGGAAGGCTTCAAGGGCATTAACCCCGACGAGTGCGTTGCTGTTGGCGCAGCAATTCAGGGCGGCGTTCTCACCGGCGATGTGCAGGACATCCTGCTGCTGGATGTTACCCCCCTGTCCTTGGGTATTGAGACTATGGGCGGCGTGTTCACCCGTCTGATCGAGCGTAACTCCACCATTCCCACCCGGAAGAGCCAGATCTTCTCCACTGCTGCTGACGGACAGACCTCTGTTGATGTCCATGTCCTGCAGGGCGAGCGCGAGATGGCCGCTTACAACAAGACTCTGGGTCGCTTCCAGCTGACCGGCATTGCTCCCGCACCCCGCGGTGTTCCTCAGATCGAGGTTACCTTCGACATCGACGCCAATGGCATCGTGAAGGTTTCTGCCAAGGATCTGGGTACCGGCGCAGAGCAGAATATCTCCATCACCGCATCCACCAACCTGAGTCAGGAGGACATCGATAAGGCTGTCCGCGAGGCTGAGCAGTATGCCGCCGAGGATAAGGCTCGCAAGGAAGAAGTGGATACTCACAATATGGCTGATCAAACCATCTACCAGATCGAGAAGGCTATGAGCGAGCAGAGTGAAAAGATCAGCGAAGAGGAGAAAGCTGCCATTCAGGCTGCTATTGACAACCTGAAGGAAGTTAACAAGGGCACTGATGTTGCTGCCATCAAGGCCGCTACAGAGGAAGTGCAGAAGGCATTCTATCCCGTGGCAGAAAAACTGTATC
The DNA here is from genome assembly GCA_045630825.1 of Faecousia sp. GTDB lineage: Bacteria > Bacillota > Clostridia > Oscillospirales > Oscillospiraceae > Faecousia. The sequence continues at coordinate 17,610 of JAZQTN010000006.1, forward strand.
AGCAGGCTGGCGCACAGGGTCAGCCCGGCGCACAGCCCGGCGATGACGGTGTCGTTGACGCAGATTATGAAACTGTAGACTAATAGATACCCCTTTCTATCCGGAGGGGCGGCAAACCGCCGCCCCTCTCGTTCCACATGTTGAGGAGAAACCATATGGCAGAGAATAAACGCGACTATTATGAGGTGCTGGGGCTGCAAAAGGGTGCCAGTGCCGAGGATATAAAGAAGGCCTACCGGAAACTGGCGATGAAATACCATCCTGACCGGAACCCGGATAACAAAGAGGCGGAAGAGAAGTTCAAGGAAGCAGCAGAAGCTTATGAGGTGCTGTCCGATGACGAAAAGCGTGCCCGTTACGATCAGTTCGGCTTTGCCGGTGTGGATCCCAATTACGGCGCAGGTCAGGGCGGCAGCGGCTTTGGTGGCTTTGGCGGTTTTGGCGACTTTGGTGATCTGGGCGATATTTTTGGGTCTTTCTTCGGCGGCGGCGGTTCCCGGCGCTCCAGCGCTAACGCACCCCGCCGAGGCGAAAATGTGGGCGCTCGGCTGGATTTGACCTTTGAAGAAGCCGCTTTTGGCTGTGAAAAGGAAGTTTCCGTTCCCAGAATCGAAAATTGCACCGCTTGCTCCGGCACCGGATCTGCCGACGGTAAGACCGAAACCTGCTCTATGTGCCGCGGTACGGGTCAGATTCGCACCACCCAGAATTTTATGGGTATGGCAATGCAGTCAACTTCTACTTGCCCTCAGTGCAGTGGTCGTGGTACAATAATAAAAACACCCTGCAACACCTGCCGGGGTAAGGGTAAAGTCCGCCGCACCCAGAAGATCAAAGTGAAGGTTCCTGCCGGTGTGGATGACGGACAGAGCATCCGTGTTCGCGGCGAGGGCTGCGTGGGTGCTAACGGCGGTCCCAGTGGCGACCTGTTGGCGGATGTCCATATCAAGCGCCACCCCATTTTTAGCCGTCAGGACTATACGGTGCTTTGCGAAGTTCCCATTTCCTTCGGTCAGGCGGCGCTGGGCGCCCAGATTCAGGTCCCTACGCTGGACGGACGAGTGCCCTTTGACATTCCCGAGGGAACACAGACCGGAACGGTATTCACCCTTGGCGGGAAAGGCATTCCTGTGGTGGGAAATCCCCGCCGCCGGGGTGATCAGAAATTCACCGTGGTAGTGGAAACCCCCACCAAACTTTCCAAGGACCAGAAGGAGCTGCTGCGGCAGCTGGATGATTCCATAGAGGATACCCCCAAGCGCAAGAAATTCTTCAATTTGATCAAAGATCTTTTTGACTAACATACGGAGGACAGAGAAATGAAGCGTACAGACTATATCAGCTGGGATGAATATTTTATGGGCATTGCCATCCTGGCAGCTAAGCGCAGCAAGGATCCCAATACTCAGGTAGGCGCCTGCATCGTAACACAGGACAATATCATCATTTCAACGGGCTATAACGGCATGCCCAAGGGCTGTAGTGATGATGAATTCCCCTGGGACCGTACCGGCGATATGACCAAGTATCCCTTCGTTGTCCACGCAGAGCTGAACGCCATCCTCAATGCCAGCGGCCGTGATCTGCGGGGCAGCCGTATTTATGTTGCGCTGTTCCCCTGCAATGAGTGCGCCAAGGCTATCATTCAGAGCGGCATCAAGGAAGTGTACTATCTGTCCGATAAGTATAAGGACACGATGGGCAATATCGCATCCAAGCGAATGATGGATGCCGCCGGCGTCAAGTATACCCAGTTGCACACCGATCTTAAGTCCCTTGCGCTGAATTTTGTCCCCGAAGAAGAAAGATAAATCACCTGATCCGGTTGCTGCGGCAACCGGATTTTTTCTAAACCAGGCGCGGAATAATTTGGATTGCATTTCCTACTTGAATATGCTAAAATAACCTGTGGTACAGTTGCGTTTTTGCACAGCTGACCAATATAGAAAAAAAGAGGTGACTCGAATTGCAAATTGAGAAGGCAGCATATGCGTTTCAAATCGATGGCAATCCTGTTTCCTGTAAGGAATTAAGTCAAGGCCATATCAACCGGACGGTAAAGATCACTACAGACACCGGCAAAGAATATGTCCTGCAGATGATCAACAAATATGTCTTCCGCAACCCCATTCGCCTGATGGCGAACATCAGCGCTGTAACGGAATATTTGCAGCAGCGGGTGGAGGACAGCCGCCACGCCCAACATTTTATTCCCACATACAAGGGTACATATTATCACAGAGACCGCAAGGGTGAATTCTGGCGTATGCACGAATTTGTTGGCGGTTTCTGTCTGGACGCGCCGGAGAGTCCCGAGGACTTTTACCAGAGCGCGCTGGCATTCGGTCGCTTTCAGCAGCTGCTGTCGGATTTCCCGGCAGAGAAGCTGTACGAAACCATTCCGGAATTCCACAATACGATTGACCGCTATGAGCAGTTCCGCGCTTCTGTGGAACTGGATCCCTGCAACCGGGCTTCCCAGGCACAAGCGGAGATCAAATATCTGCTGAAGCAGGAAGAATTGGCCGGAACTCTGCAGAAAATGCGGGAAAGCGGAGAGCTTCCCCTGCGTGTAACCCACAATGATACCAAGCTAAACAATGTGCTGCTGGATGGGGAGACCCGTAAGGCACTGTGTGTGCTGGATCTGGATACGGTTATGCCCGGCCTGAGCGTGCATGACTTCGGCGATGCGATTCGCTTCGGTGCTGCCACTGCGGCAGAGGACGAGCCGGATTGTGAGAAGATGGAACTGAATCTGGAACTGTTCCGGGTGTACACCCAGGGCTATCTGGAGGCTGCTCCTTCCCTGACGGATAAGGAAGTGGAAATGCTTCCGATGGGCGCACTGATTATGACATTGGAGGTTGCGATCCGTTTCCTGAAGGACTATTTGGACGGCGACCTGTATTTTAAGATCAGCTACCCGGAGCACAACCTGATCCGTGCCCGCACACAGATGAAGTTGGCAATGGATATGCAAGCAAAATGGAAAGAAATGAATCAAATCGTGGTAGAAACTGCTGCAAAGGTTCGTAAGTAATAAGGAGGAGCATTATGAATTATCTTGGCGTAAATTACAGCTACAAGCACGTCCCCAAGCTGGATCCGGAGTTTATTCCCTTCGGCGTTTGGATGGATGCGTATCAGAAGGACGCTACTGTCCCCGTAGCCATCGCAGTAGAGCGGAACGAAGGCTTCATCTCCGTGCGCCATGCGAAGATCCACGGTACTGCTGAAATGGCAGCAGCAGACTATCGCTTTGTGGAGCGGTATATGAAGTTCCTGCTGTGGTCCATCGGCGGTTTCCGCGTGTACATCTGCGGCTGCAGCGATATCGCAAAGAAGCTGCAGAAGGCCTACACCCCCGAGGGCGAGCGGGCATTTGACTATGACTTCTTCCAGAAGCTGTACGAGCAGCCCCTGCAGATCCTGGATCTGCCCCTGAACGAGTGCCCCGCTGCCAACGAAGCACCCCGTCCCATCGGCGGCCATGTAAACGGCTGCCGCATCGGCTTTGATGCCGGCGGCTCTGACCGTAAGGTGAGTGCTGTTATCGACGGTGAAGTTGTGTATTCCGAAGAGGTCGTCTGGCTGCCTAAGGTCAATCCCGATCCCAACTATCAGTATGAGGGCATTCTGGATTCCTTCCGTACCGCAGCATCCAAAATGCCTCGGGTTGACGGCATCGGCGTTTCCTCCGCCGGCGTGTTCATCGGCAATGCTCCGATGATCTCCAGTATTTTCTACTGCGTGCCCAGAGAGCGTTGGGACGAGGTTAAGACTGTGTTTGACCGTGCCGCTGCTGAAATCGGCAATGTGCCCATCGTTGTTGCCAACGACGGCGACGTACCCGCTCTGGCCGGTGCTATGGGTATGGACTGCGGTTGCATTATGGGCCTGGCTATGGGCACCAGTGAAGCTGTCGGTTATGTAGATAAGGACAAGAATGTTCTGGGCTGGATCAGTGAGCTAGCATTTGCTCCCGTTGACCTGAACGAGAACGCCCTGGTGGACGAGTGGTCTACCGATCTGGGTGTTGGCTGTAAGTACTTCTCCCAGGATGCCGTTATTAAGCTGGCTCCCAGAGCCGGTATCGAGCTGGATCCCACCCTGACCCCTGCTGAAAAGCTGAAGGTGGTTCAGGCGCTGATGGAGAAGGACGATCCCAGAGCACAGGCAGTGTTCTATGATATCGGTGTTTATCTTGCTTATGCCGTTCAGCAGTACGCTAAGTTCTATGACCTGAAGCGTATGATGGTGCTGGGTCGCGTTATGTCCGGCAAGGGCGGCGATACCATCCTGGCTACCTGCCAGAAGGTTCTGGCAGACGAGTATCCCGAACTGGCTGCGCAGATCACCGTTATGCTGCCCGATGAGAACACCCGCCGCGTTGGTCAGTCCGTTGCAGCTGCCAGCTTGCCGGATATCGGCTAAAAAGGAGAGAATCCCTATGTTTTTTAAGAATGCAAGAATCTTCTGCTCGGATTTCCGATTCCATATCGGTGCGTTCGAGGTGAAGGATGGCGTATTTGGTGAAATCCTGCCCCAGGAAGTTCCGGAAGATGCAGTAGACCTCCACGGCGCTACCGTGATCCCCGGGCTGGTGGATGCCCATATCCACGGCGCTGCCGGCGCAGACTTTTCTGACGGCGATTACGAAGGCCTGAAGAAGATGGCAAAGAAACTGGCTTCCTTCGGCGTTACTTCCTTTGCACCTACCTCTATGACCCTGCCTTACGAAACCCTGGCAAAGGCTTATGCCACTGCTAAGCAGATCGTGGCAGAAGCTCCCGAGGGCTGTGCCCGGGTGCTGGGTATTCATATGGAAGGTCCTTTCTTCTCTGAGAAGAAAAAGGGCGCCCAGAACGGTGCATATCTGAAGACCCCCGATTTTGAGGGATTTAAAAAGCTGTATGACGGCTGCGACGGCCTGATCCGCATTGCGGATGTAGCTCCCGAACTGCCCGGAGCTGCGGAATTTGTGGAGAGGGCAAGTAAGTTGTGCACCGTGTCCGTTGCCCACACCGATTCCGATTATGACCACGCAAAGACCGCTTTCGGTCTGGGTGCTACCCACCTGACCCATATGTACAACGGTATGCCCGGTATCCACCACAGAAATCCCGGCGTAATCCCCGCTGCTGCGGAGAATCCCCATGTCCGTGCGGAGCTGATTTGCGACGGTCTGCATATCCATCCTGCTGCTGTCCGGCTGGCATTCCAGATTTTTGGTGGCGCCCGGATGGTGCTGATCTCCGATGCACTGCGCTGCTGCGGTATGCCCGAGGGCGAGCTGGAACTGGGCGGACAGATAGCTTACCTTAAGGGCGGCGTTGCCCGTCTGGCTGACGGCACTATTGCCGGTGCAGCTACCAACCTGTTCGACGGTATGCGCAATGCGATCCTCTTCGGTATTCCGGAGGAGGATGCAGTTCGTGCCGCAACTGCCAACCCCGCTGCTGCACTGGGTGCAACTGACCGGGTAGGCTCTATTGCCACCGGTAAGCAGGCAGACTTCATTATCTGCCGCGGCGATTACACCGGCAAGCGTGTCTTCCTTGGCGGCAAGGAAATCCAGTAAAAAAGATTCCCGGGATGCTTAAGCATCCCGGGATTTTTTATTTTCCAAAAGTATTTGCGGCCCGTTTCAGCATCTCCCGAATGGGCAGATTATAGGGGCAGCGGGTTTCGCACACGCCACAGTCGATACAGTCGGAGGCGGTTTTTGCAAAACCGGAATACCGTGCTCTAGCCCATTCTTCCAGACCGTAGCGGGAAAGATAGCCCTCCATCAGGAATATGCCGGAAATGGGAATACCGACGGTGCAGGGGGCGCAGTAATTGCAGCGACGGCAGAACGCAGTACCCAGACTGTTGCGAATGGTGTCGATTTTGGCTAACTCCTCCTGGGTGAGGGGAGTGGCGTCGTTGACAGCGGCGATGTTTTGCGTCAGCTCTGCTTCCCCAGCCATGCCGGGAATCACCACAGAAATATCGGGATTCTGCAGGATAAAGCGAAGCGCCAGGGTGGCATCATCAATAGCGCCGCCGGCCAGAGGTTTCATACAGATGAAACCAATATTCTTCTCACGGCAGCGGCGGATCAATTCCTCGCCTTGCGTTTCTACGATGTTGTAGGGGAACATGATGGTCTCTACCCAAGGCTGTTCCAGCGCTGCCTCGAAGACCTCCAGTGTGTGTACGGTTATGCCCAGATGTCCGATCTTACCTGCGTTTTTGGCTGCCGTCAGGGCCTCCAGCGCGCCACCGGGAGCACACACTTTCTCCAGATCGCCACGACCGGGATTGTGGACCTGATATAGATCGATATAGTCTGTGCGAAGATTATGTAAACTAATATCGATGTCCCGGGCCATATTTTCCCGATCCCGGGACATGCTCTTGGTGGCGAGGACAAAGTGCTGCCGGATCCCCTCCAGTGCAAAGCCCAGATGTTCTTCACTGACGGTGTAGCCCCGGGCAGTGTCGATATAGTTGATACCGGCATCCAGCAGACCCTGCATCAGCTTTTTTGTACCCTCCGCGTCAATTTTCTGGATGGGGATACCGCCAAAGCCCATGCGGGAGATATTCAAGCCGGTCTTACCTAAAATGCGATATTCCATAGTTATTCCTCCGAAAACGCTCCTGCCAAAAGCAGGAGCGTTTCTTCATAAAATTTATACCTTGGCGATGGCCTGCTCCAGATCGGCAATGAGATCCTCTGCATTTTCCAGACCGCAGCTGAGGCGGATCAGGTCGGCGCCGACACCGGCAGCTTCCAGCTCCGCATCGTTCATCTGGCGATGGGTGGCAGAAGCGGGGTGCAGGCAGCAGGTGCGGGAGTCTGCCACGTGGGTCTCGATGGAGCCCAGCTCCAAGTGCTTCATAAATGTTTCAGCAGCCTTTCTTCCGCCCTTCAGGCCGAAGGAAATGACACCGCAGGAACCATTGGGCAGATATTTCTGCGCCAAATCGTAATACTTATCGCCCTTGAGACCGCAGAACTTGACCCAGGCAACCTTTTCGTTGCCTGCCAGATACTCGGCGATGGCCTGAGCATTGGCACAGTGCTGCTTCATACGGAAAGGCAGGCTCTCAAGACCCAGATTCAGGTAGTAAGCACTCTGGGGGGATTGGACAGAGCCGAGATCGCGCATCAGCTGTGCGGTACACTTGGTGATGAATGCACCGGCGAGACCGAACCGCTCGGTGTAGGTTACGCCGTGGTAGCTTTCGTCCGGGGTGCACAGACCCGGGAATCTGTCGGGGTATTTGGTCCAGTCAAACTTGCCGCTGTCCACGATGCAGCCGCCAACAGCGCTGGCGTGGCCGTCCATATACTTAGTGGTGGAGTGGGTTACGATATCTGCTCCCCACTCAAAGGGACGGCAGTTGATGGGGGTGGCAAAGGTGTTGTCCACGATCAGCGGTACGCCGTGGGCGTGGGCTGCTTTGGCGAATTTCTCAATATCCAGCACCGTCAATGCGGGGTTGGCGATGGTCTCGCCGAAAACCGCCTTGGTATTGGGCTTGAATGCGGCGTGCAGTTCCTCCTCGGTGCAGTCGGGATTGACGAAGGTGGTCTCAATGCCCATTCGCTTCATCGTAACTGCCAGCAGATTGTAGCTGCCGCCGTAAATGGCAGAGCTGGCAACGATGTGATCGCCGCAGGAGGCGATATTAAACAGGGTATAGAAAGTGGCAGCCTGACCGGAGCCGGTGAGCATAGCGGCGGTGCCACCCTCCAGAGCGGCAATCTTAGCCGCTACGGCGTCGCAGGTGGGGTTTGCCAGCCGGGAGTACAAATAACCCTCAGCCTCCAGATCAAACAGCTTTCCCATATCCTCAGAGGTGGCATATTTGAATGTGGTGCTCTGATAAATGGGGATCTGACGGGGCTCGCCGTTTTTGGGGCTGTAGCCTGCCTGAATACACAGGGTTTCGGGGTGCAGTTTCTTGTCCATTGGGGATCACCTCAAACGTAGAATAGAATTATTGTACGCTTTCTGCTGACATTTGTCAACAAAGTTACAGCCGGGAGGTCAATTCTTCCAGAGATTTGCGCTTTTTCTCCCGAATCTTGTCATCTTTTGCGTAACCCAGGGTGATGACAAGGCGAACGGGGTGGGAGAGTCCGCAGATTTCCCGAATTTCCCGGTCATCCAGCCAGCCTAGGATACAAGTGCCCAAGCCCTGTGCAGCAGCTTCGGCGGTAATGTAGGCGGCGACGATGCCGATGTCGATGGAGCGGTAGTCATTGCCCTTGAGCTTGGCACCCAGAGCGGCGGATTTTACATAGGGCATCTCTGAAATGACCAGCAAAACCGGTGCTTCCGGGGCAAACTTGTTGATACCCATACCCTGGGTGGCGGCGGCCACCTTAAGGGCGGTGTCGCCCTGACATACGGTGATGTGGTAGGGCTGACCGTTGCAGGCAGAGGGGGAAAGCTGTGCTGCCTCCAGAATGGCATCCAACTTCTCCGGTTCTACGGCCTTGGCACTGTCATAGCTGCGGCAGGACTGACGGATACGGGCGATTTCTAAGAAGTTCATACCATACCTCCGGCAGCTTTTTGGGCCTCCAGTGCGGCCTTGTAGCGGACCATATAGCGCTCAAAACCGGCAACACCCTTGGGATCGGGCTCGATCCGGCTACCCTGCGCGCTGGCGAACACCCGCTTCTGCAGGTAATCCTCCAGAGATTCGTTGGGGGTGTGTCTTTGCATATAAGCTGCCAGCAGCGCCATACCCCAGGGACCGCCCTCGCCGGCGGTTTCCATTGTGGTAATGGGTACATTCAGTGCGTCTGCCAGGATCTGCTGACCCACACCGGGGGTTTTGAAGAAACCTCCGTGGCCCATCAGCCGGTCTGTTTCAACCTGCTCCTTGTCTGCCAGCATATCCATACCCAGCTTCAATGTGGCAATAGCGCCGTAGAGCTGGGAGCGCATAAAGTTTGCGATATTCATTTTGCTTTCCGGCAGGCGCAGCACCATCGGACGGCCGGTTTCTGTGCCGGACATTGGCTCGCCAGCGAAATAGTTAAAGGAAATGATGCCGTCGCAGTCTGTATCGCCCTCTAGCGCTTTGCGGAAGAGGGTAGAATACAGCGTGTTCATATTTACCGGCCAGCCCATCGTACGGGCGGCATCGGCGATGAGGTTGACCCAGGCATCAATTTCCGAGGTGCAGGTATTGGTGTGGGCCATTGCCACAGTTTTGCCGGCGGGAGTGCAGGCTACATCAATCTCGGTATAGTAGCCCTTCATCGGTTTGTCCAGCACCAGCAAGGCGAAGGAGGATGTGCCGGCGCTTACACTGCCGGTCCGGGGTGCAACGGCGTTGGTGGCAACCATACCGGTGCCGGCATCGCCCTCGGGGGGACACAGAGGAATTCCGGCTTCCAGCGTACCGCTTTCGTCCAAAAGTGCTGCACCGGCTTCCGTCAGGAAACCCGCCTGCATATCTGCCTGATAGATTTGGGGCATAATTTGCTCAAAAGTCCAGGGTAGATTTCTGGGCTTGATCAGTTCATTGAACTGTGCTACCCGGACGGAATCAAATGCTTTTTCATACTCGTTGTAAGGGAACATTCCGGAGGCTTCACATACGCCTGTTGCCCACACGCCGGTAAGTTGATGGTGGATATAGCCGCTGAGGGTGGTCAGCCGTGCGATATCCTTAATGTGGGACTCGCTGTTCAAAATTGCCTGATACAGATGGGCGATGCTCCAACGCTGGGGAATATTGAATTTGAAAAGTTCTGTCAATTCCTCAGCGGCAGGACCGGTGATGGTATTGCGCCAGGTGCGGAAGGGGGCAAGCTGATTACCATCCTTGTCAAACACCAGGTAGCCGTGCATCATACCGGAAATGCCGATAGCGGCCACCCGACGCAGCTTCTGGCCGAACTTTGCTTCCACTTGGGCGTTCAGCTCACTGTAGCAAGCCCGGACGCCGGCGACGGCAGATTCCAGGGGATAAACCCAGACACCGTTTTCCAGCTGGTTTTGCCAAGAATAGGCACCGGATGCCAGAACTTGATGGTTTTCGTCGATCAAAACGGCCTTGATCCGGGTGGAGCCCAGTTCAATGCCGATCACAGCAGATTGCAGATCCATATATCCTCCTCAAAAAGAAAATGTCGTTTTGGGCCGATGGTGATACCGGCCCAAAACGACACCATAGTCTTTAGATCTTCTTGGCGTTAGCCAGCAGGTACTTTTCTGCTTCGGGGTTCCACAGGTTGTTGTGAGCCTTGCACAGACGGTCCAGCTCTGCGAACAGAGGATCGGTCTTGCCCTTTTCCTCGAACTCGGAGATAGCAGTCAGAGGCAGATCCAGATGGTTGTAGATCAGCTTCTTGCCACCGGGGATGCTGGGCAGGTTCAACACGGTATGCACAACAGCGTTCAGGCCGCCGATATGGGTGACCAGAGCAGAGGGATTCAGCTTGCCGGCATTCATCATAGCGATGGCTTCCTGCATATCGTGGGTGTTACCGCCGGAGGTGCCAACTACGTGGGTGTACAGGTAGTGGACATTGTACCAGTTGAAGGGAGCCTTGAACTTGGAGTCGGTAGGACCGGCAAAGAAGTTCAGGCAGCCGTCGAAGCCCAGAATGTCGTCAGCCTGCTCGATAACGGGCTTGACGGGAGCG
>JAZQTN010000007.1:0-4220 GCA_045630825.1 Faecousia sp.
AACAGCGGCAGCAGCGGGAGCAGCAACAGCAGCAGCAGCGGCGGAAAGGCCGAAAACCTCTTCCAGGGTGTGAACCAGCTCAGCCAGATCAACAACACTCAGTTCCTTAACCTGCTCAACCAGAGCAGTGATCTTCTCAGATGCCATTTTAGTATCCTCCTAAAATATGTTTTGTGTTAGATAGTTTGTGGGTTTAAGCGGGAATTAAGCTTCTGCTTCGGCAGCAGGAGCGGAGCCATCCTTCTGCATCCGGATCTGATCCAGGACGAAGGCCAGGCTGGAGATAGGTGCCAGGAAGGTACCCAGGACAGAAGCGACCAGAGCGTTCTTGCTGGGCAGCTCACCGAAGCCATTCAGGTCGGCAGCGGACATAACAGAGCCTTCGACGATACCACCCTTGATGGTCAGGGTCTTCAGCTTGTTCTTCTTGGCGAACTCGCAGACGATACGAGCAGGGGCGATGGGGTCGCCGGTGGTGGAAGCCATAGCGGTGGTACCGTTCAGAACCTTAGAGAAATCGTAACCAGCATTCTTGGCTGCGAAATTGGTCAGAGTGTTCTTAACGACGGTATAGTCAACGCCTGCTTCGCGGAACTGCTTACGCAGCTCGGTGTCCTGAGCAACAGTGATACCCTTGTAGTCGACGAAGACGACGGAAGTAGCTTCCTGGATCTTGCCGGTCAGGGCCTCGACAACTGCCTTCTTGCTCTCAAGAACCTTTGCGTTGGGCATTTTTTTCACCTCCGAAAAAATAAAAAGTGTCTTCCTGCCAGAAGACAGAAAGACACGCAAACAATCATAATTGACTAAGCGCACCTCGGCAGGATTTATGCTTTGCAGCACCTGCTGTCTTTGGCAACAGAAGAATATTACCACGGATGCACAAAAAAGTCAAGCATTATTTTCATAAAATTACCGAAAAAGATTTGATTGACAGTTAATTCCATATATGCGATAATAGAAATAGAAATTTATGAAAGTGGTGAGGAAAGATGGTGTTTTTTAGGTGCGGTAGTGCGCTCGGGTCAGCCGTCTTTCCTTGCGGAAGATTGTCAAAAGCCAGCAGATAAACGCGCACGAGCCGCCAAGAGGTGTGTTTGTGCGCGTTTTTGCTTTTAGAAGGGAGGCTTTTGAGATGAAAAAAGTACTTATAATAGCTTCAGCAGTAGTGCTGCTGCTATGTCTGACGGTGGCTTTGATTGTCGCCAATATTCCGCGTTGCCCGGCGCTGATCAGCGAAAAGTCCCGGGGTCAGCTTATTGAAGATTATTACAAGATTTATACTGGCGGGCATTTTTCTCATTGCTGGTATTCTGAAGGGTCCGCAGGTTATTCCTATGAAAATTGCCGTATTTATGGAAAGGACAATGGTTATATTCTTTTCTTCGTTTCTACACACCATATGCCTATGGAATATGAAAATACGGTGATTATCGAAGGGTTGGAGTTTTATAATCCGGAGCCATTCAGCTTCTATGCATACAAAGACGGGAAGTTCATTGACATTTCTAATGCTTACGAACAAGGGCTGATCAGCATGGAAACCCTTGTCAAAGCACACGAGTATCATTATCAATGTTTCGGTACCATTCATACGCCTGTAGAAATGACAGAATGGGATCAAATGCAGTATTTGAAGGCTGCCGGCGAAGACACTTTTGATGTGTTGGATTGGGCACACCTAAAAGATGAAAAATCATATAATAAAAAGCGCTACTATGGTAATTATAATGGTTACTTTGTGATTTGCGATCAAGTAGCAACACAAGGTGAGCGCATAGAAACAATAGGGGAATACGATTTCTACCTAAATGGTCGCAATTTGGTGGCGTGGAAAGACGGCAAATGTTACGAACTTAGCCTGTTATACGAACAAGGTGAAATCTCTGATGCAAATCTCAATGCGATCTATTGGAGCCATATGCGTATCGAATGGGCATTGGGTTATGAAGTAGGACTACGAGATTAAATATTGGGGGGCGAATTATGAAAAAAGTAATTTTCATTTCAATAGCGGCATTTCTTTTGATTATGCTGGCGTTGGTTATTTTCGTCATTCCCATCCGCCGTATTCCTGCGCCCCAGACGGCCTGGGAGCGGTGGCAAGTTACAAAGGCGATGGAAGATGTTTTTGTGGCTGACTCTTATCAATACTACTTTGGAAAATATAACGGATATTATATCGTTTCTGGCGCAAAAATGACCTGCGATTTTTGTATAGAAACGATTGGAGATTATACGTTCTGCTTTAATGCCTACAATATAGGAGTGTGGAAAGACAGAATACGGTTTGATCTGGAGTATGCATATGAGCAGGGTAAGATCTCTGATGAGGATCTTGGAAAGATCCACGAATATCATATACAGACTCTGAGAGATTTTGAGCTTGAGGAAATAAAAGGTATATACTAAAACTTGCATTTGCACTGTAGACTGTGATACTATTGATTAAAATTGCTAACAATTAAATTCAAAGGAAAGCGTAGATACATAAATGGTTAAATTAATTAAGAACCTGATAAAAACGGTAATCACTCTGGTGCTGATTCTAGCTGTTTTGGTTGCTGGCGGTGTTTTCGGTGTCAATGCCTATATCAAGGATCAAGTGGCTGAGCGCATGTTGACCACAGAAGAGGCGGCAGAACTGGAGGGCGTGGATTGCATTCTTGTATTGGGCTGCCTTGTCCACAGCGACGGTGAACCCAGTGATATGCTGCACGACCGCCTGCAGCGGGGTGTTGAGCTTTACAAAGCCGGCGCTGCTCCGAAACTGCTGATGAGTGGCGATCACGGTCAGGATGACTACGACGAGGTTGCGGCAATGAAGCAATTTGCTATCACTGAGGGAATCCCGTCAGAAGACACATTTATGGATCACGCCGGATTCTCCACCTATGAGAGCATTATCCGTGCCAGGGACGTGTTTCAGGCGGAGAAGATCATCATTGTAACCCAGGAATATCACCTCTACCGGGCGCTGTATCTGGCGGAAAAGCTGGGCCTGGAGGCCTATGGTGTATCCTCTGATTACCGGGAATATTCCGGCCAGTCTATGCGGGAACTCCGGGAGATCCTGGCTCGGGCTAAGGACTTTGTGTTTAGTTATCTCGAACCGGAGCCCACCTACGGCGGCGACGCCATTCCCATCAGCGGCAACGGCAACCTGACCAATGACGGTAAAACTGAATTTGTATATGTGTATTAAACAGCAAACACCCCGGAACTTTCGTTCCGGGGTGTTTTATAGCTTTTATTACAGGTACTTGGAAGTAGATACCTTAACGCCGGGACCCATGGTGGAAGCCAGGGTGCAGGAGCGGATATACTGACCCTTAGCTGCTGCGGGCTTAGCCTTAACAACAGCGCCAACCAGAGTATCCATGTTCTCCAGCAGCTTCTCAGCACCGAAGGAAACCTTGCCGATGGGGCAGTGGATGATGTTGGTCTTGTCCAGACGGTACTCAACCTTACCAGCCTTGATTTCCTTAACAGCAGCGCCGACATTGGGGGTAACAGTGCCAGCCTTGGGAGAGGGCATCAGACCCTTGGGGCCCAGAACCTTACCCAGACGGCCAACCAGGCCCATCATATCGGGGGAAGCAACGACGACGTCGAACTCAAACCAGTTCTCCTTGGTGATCTTCTCAACCAGCTCCATGCCGCCAACATAATCAGCGCCGGCCTCGGTAGCCTCGTCAACCTTAGCGTCCTTCGCAAAGACCAGCACGCGAGCGGTCTTGCCGGTACCGTTGGGCAGAACAACTGCGCCACGGACCTGCTGGTCAGCGTGACGGGAGTCAACACCCAGCTTGATATGCAGCTCGACGGTCTCGTCGAACTTTGCGGAAGCACCCTTCACAACAAGTTCCAGGGCCTCATTGGGATCATACTGAACAGAGCGATCGATCAGCTTCGCGCTCTCCTTGTACTTTTTACCTCTAAACAATGTAATTATCCTCCTTAAAGTGGTGATGCGGAAAAATCCTCCCACATTTCCGGGCTGTTACCCGGTCAAACATTTATCAGTCAGTTACGGTGATACCCATGGAGCGGCAAGTGCCACGAACCTGGCTCTCAGCGGCTTCCAGAGTGTTTACGTTCAGATCGGGCAGCTTGGTCTTTGCAATCTCAGTAACCTGAGCAGCAGTGATGGAGCCAACCTTGGTCTTGTTGGGGACGCCGGATCCACTCTCCAGGCCTGCGGCCTTCAGAACCAGCAG
>JAZQTN010000008.1:0-13932 GCA_045630825.1 Faecousia sp.
TCAGTTGGTAGAGTACCCGGTTCATACCCGGTCTGTCACCTGTTCAAGTCAGGTCGCCGCTACCAGGCCCGTTGGTCAAGCGGTTAAGACACCGCCCTTTCACGGCGGTAACATGGGTTCGATTCCCGTACGGGTCACCAAAAAATAACACCATCCATCCGGATGGTGTTATTTTTTGCCGTACGGGAATCGAAAGGCCGTTAAGAAAACGTGCCGGGGGCACGTTTTTAGGCCGTGGGAGATTCCCTTGGCTTGCAAACGCAGCCCGTGGGGCTGTGGGCGCAAGGCAACCGGTAACGCACGGTCTAAAGAGAACAAACACCATCCATCCGGATGGTGTTATTTTTTGCCGTACGGGAATCGAAAGACCGCATTGAAAATCTGCGGATTTATGATACAATATGTATATATTGTGTAAAATTGGAGAAATACGATGAATATTACAGGCGCGATATTTGATTTTGACGGCACGCTTTTTGATTCTATGCCGGTGTGGCACGGCGTGCGGGACCGCTTTTTTGACCGCATTGGTCTTAAATTGACAGATGAGGACAGGGAAGCTTTTAGGGGCCTTTTTATGCGCGATTGCTTCAAGGTGGCAATCGAGCGTTTTGGCCGGAAGGAAACCTATGAAGAGATGTTCACCTTGTTTTTTGATTACATCAAGGAACAGTATCTGGCAGAATCGCTTCCGAAAAACAGCATAATCGAATTCTTGGAAAAACTGAAAGCAAAAGGTGTAAAAATCGGCATCGCCACAGCTTCCGGTGAGCCGGCGGTGATTGCTGCGCTGGAGAAATTCGGGATGCTGGACTACTTCCCGGTGATCTACTCCACCTACACAGTCGGGGCATCAAAAACCGAGCCCAAGGTCTACGATGTGGTGCTGGAGGAGTTGGGAACAGATAAAAGCACCACCTGGGTCTTCGAGGATGCGCTCTATGCCGCAAAAACCGCTAAGGCAAACGGCTACAATCTGGTTGGTATCTATGATGAGAGTGAGAAGAATCAGGAAGAACTGAAACAGCTGGCAGATATTTATATCCACGATTACGCGGAAATCGAACTGTGAAAAAACACCTTCGGAGAAACCTCCGAAGGTGTTTTTTTCTATTGCTTTTTCATCTGCCGTAAGAACAGCAACACAGCTGCTGCCAGCAGGATGGCAGCATAGCCCAGTACCCACCATATGTGGTGGAAAACGCCGGCAAAGTCTCCTGAAAGGACGGATCGCTGCATATCCACCGCATGGGCAAAAGGCAGGGCATAGGCCACTCGTTTGAACACCCCGCCCACAAGGTCAAGGTCAAACCAGATGCCTGACAGCCAAGCGGAAAGATTGGTAAGTAGCGCACCGCAGATGCCACCCACCTGTTTGTCGGTGAAGACGCTACCGCAAAGCAGTCCCAATGCGATATACAGCACCGACACCGGAACGATGGTAAGAATTGCATAAACCATATTGACGGTTAGCGTTAGCCCTAATGCGATAGCCGCAAGATAACAAATTACGCATTGGGCCACTGCCATCGGTATCAGCGGTAGCGTGTAGCCGAGGATGAAATCTACGGGATGCAGCGGCGTGGTGTACAGCCGCTGCAAGAGGGAACTTGCCCTGTCCCTGGCAATGATCGTGGCGGAAAACAATGTAATAAAGGATAGACCGAAAACCGTGATGCCCGGGGTAAGGTGCGGCAATTCAAAAAGCGCAACGGGGATGCTCGCCTGGATGGCGCTCAGCAGCAGGATCAATGCCAGGGGAAATCCCAATCCGAACGCCAGATTGATGGGATCCCGCAGGAGTTCTTTTGCGTTTCGCTTGGCAAGAGTCAGCATTCTAAGGCCCCCTTTACGATGCGGACAAATGCTTCCTCAAAGTTCTCCGCACCTGCTTTTTCTTTGATTTGCGCAGCTGTGCCGCAAAGAAGCAACTTTCCGTCCCTCATTATGCCAATGCGGTCGGACAAGGTTTCGGCCTCCTCCATATAGTGGGTAGTCAGGACGATGGTGATCTTGCCTTTTAGGCTGCGAATCAGATCCCAAAGATCGCCTCTGGCCAGCACATCAAGCCCCAGGGTGGGCTCGTCAAGGAAAAGGATCTTTGGTTCACTGATCAGCGCCATTGCGATGCTTAAACGGCGCTGCCAGCCACCGGACAACTTTCCTGCTTTCTTGTTCAGCGCAGAATCCAACCCCAGAAGTTGGGTCAATTCTGCGATTTTTGCGGCTTGCTTTTCCTTTACAAAGCCGTGGACGCCGCAGATAAGCTCCAGATTTTCCTTGACGGACAACCCTGGAGCTACTGCCGTTTCCTGGGGGGAAACGGCAATAAAGGTCTTTACATTAGCGGCATCGGTGCAAATACTTTTTCCAAGCAGGAAAGCATTGCCGCTGGTGGGTTGCGTCAGGCAGGACAGCATTTTGATGGCAGTTGTTTTTCCTGCGCCGTTGACCCCCAAAAGAGAAAACAGCTCTCCTTGTTTCACTTGCAGATTCAATCCTTTTACTGCGGTTACCTCCTTATATTTCTTCGTCAGATCTATTGTACGAATGGCATCCATAGGACATATCCTCCTCTTAACAGAATCATTATGATAAGTATAGCATCCCGGATTGCCAAAATCATAAATTTTGCCTTATCGGTCGGATTTGGAACGCCATCGGCTGAAAACGGAAAAAACGGACACCACCCCACTGGGTGGTGTCCGTTTGGTTGTGAAAAACGAATTGGGTGTTTATGACCGATGCTCGCCCATATTATCCAGTGCATACTGGATCATTTGGTTGATCAGTTCATTTCTGCTTATGCCGATCTCAGCGGCCTTATCGTCAACAATTTTCAGGGTGTTGGTAGAGATTCGCATAGAAATAACTTCTTTTTCCGGTTTATGTGCAACAAATTTTGCCATAGCGATCGACCTCCCTCTTGACTATTGTATTCTATTCTGTTATCATTAGATATATTCTAAATATAATATTTAAAATAGAATACAGAAAGGATAAGCGGGAGGAAAGTATTGATTTCTTCCTATATTTTTGGTATAGTGAAAATAGCAATATTTTACAGTTTTCGGGAGGTATTGTGATGATGAAGAAAATTTTGTGTATCCTTCTTTGTGTGGTATTGCTGCTGGCCTTGGTTGGCTGCAACAAAAATGCTGCGCCGAATAACAACACGGAACCAGATACCAGACCCGGAACTGAGCCGAGTACTGAACTGAGCACGACTCCCAATACCGTTCCCGGTACGGAGCCGGAGACCATTCCTGATACAACGCCGACAGAACCCGGCTCGGAACCCGATACAGTTCCGGGCACTGAGCCTGATACTATGCCCGGCACCACACCGGGTACTGTTCCCGGCACCACTCCGGATACCAAGCCCGGAACAACCCCGAGCACTGAGCCCATCACCGCCCCTAATACTGTGCCGGGCACCCTGCCCAGCACCGCTCCTAATACTGTGCCGGGCACTAAGCCCAGCACCGCTCCCAATACTGAGCCGAGCACCAAACCCAGCACAGCTCCCAATACTGAGCCGGGTACCAAACCCAGCACGGCTCCCAATACTGTGCCGAGCACTAAGCCCAGCACGGCTCCCAATACTGTGCCGAGCACCAAGCCCAGCACCACTCCCAGCATACCTGCGTTTACCAGACCCAACACGACTCCCAATACCCCCACCACCTGTGCCCACATTTGGGGACAGTGGGTGCAGAAGGCGGCTGCTACTTGCACCAAGGCAGGCGTTCAGGAACGCGCTTGTGTGAACTGTGGAAAGACAGAATTTGCAGAAGTTGCAAAAGTAGACCACGAGGAAAGCGGCTGGATTATTGATAAGACCGCAACCACGGAAACAGATGGTCAGAAGCATACCGAATGTGTCTACTGCCATAAGACTTTCCGCAGTGAGGCTATTCCCAAGCTGCCGCCCCAGCATACCCATAGCGCTGTCCAGTCGGAGATCACAAAGGAAGCCACCTGCACCGAAACCGGAAGCAAGAATATCATCTGCTTCTGCGGAGCGGTTATGGAGACACGGACAGTACCGGAAATCGGCCATAAATATGAGGATACTGTCGTGCGACCCACGACCACGGTTAAGGGCTATACCCTGCACACCTGCACCGCCTGCGGCGACAACTATAAAGATACATACACAGAGTTTAGTTTTGCGCCTACGCTGGAGTTGACTTATAAGAGTAACGGCGACGGTACCTGCGCAGTTACCGGAATTTCCGACAAGACCATTGCGTATGTGATCATTCCGGAAAAGAGTCCCGCAGGCGACACGGTGATTGGAATCGCCGGTGAGGCTTTCCGGAAGAACAATGCGCTGGTTTATGTGGATATGCCCGATACCATCACCAATATCGGGTATGAGGCGTTCTACCTGTGCAAGAATCTGAAAACCGTGGATTTCCCCAAGACCGGCACGCAGCCTCTGGTTTTGAATTATAATTGCTTTGCTGAAATCGCTATTGAAAAGCTGGATCTGTCCCAGACATATGTGGAAACCGTGGGAAACCGTGCATTTGGCGGCTGTAAAAGTTTGAAAACAGTTACGCTGAAAGGTGTTGTAAAAATTGATAATTTCGCTTTCCAGAGCTGTTCTGCGCTGCAATCGGTGATCCATACCGGAGAGCTGACCACCGTTGGAGAAAGAGCTTTTGAAAAGTGCTCGTCCCTTACGGTGTTCAGAAGCCAGAACGGCACCAAGAATCTGGATACGATCCTATATCTGTATGACGGATCCTTCTCTTCCTCGGCTATCCGGGATATCACATTCCTGCCGAAGTTGATCGCAAACGGCACCTCCTTTGGTGGCTGCTCGAATCTGGGAACTGTGGATTGCTCCCAGCTGAGCGGACTCAGCGTCAGCTTTACCGGATCCTACATTGAAAAGATATACTTGCCCCAAACTATGACCGCCGTCGGCGCATCTACTTTTTCCAATGTAAGAATCGGCGAACTGGTTCTGCCGGATTCAGTTACGCAGATCGACTACAACGCCTTCAACGGCGCCAAGATGGATAAGATCGTATTTGGTTCCGGCTTGACAAAGATCGGCGAAGCCGCTTTCAAAAACGCCCAGATCACCACCTATGATTTCTCTAAGGTAACCAAGTCCTTGACTATCGGCAGGGAGGCCTTTGCCAACAACCAGTTCACAACCTTTGCATTCCCCGATTCCACCGTTGGCATCGGTAAGGGCGCGTTGAAGGGCTGTAACAGCCTAAATACCCTGACAATTCCCTTTATTGCATGGGATGCGGGAAGCACCAATTCTTCCAAGGATTGCTTTGGCTGGCTCTTTGATTCCAGTGTAAACGGTATTGATGTCTGGGATCAGGATGATGTTGTGCCCCGTTCGCTGAAAACCCTTATTGTACACGGAAATGATCTGGGAACAAGAAAGCTGATGGGCGTAGCCTTGACCGATATCGTCATTGGCACAAGTGTTACCTCTGTCGGCGCGGATAATTTCGAGCAGTATGTATCGCCGCTGCAGCGGGTGTTCTATGAGGGAACCCAGGCCCAGTGGAACAGTATTGCCATAAGCGGTAACAATCAGAAGCTGACTTCGGCGCAAAAATATTTTTACTCCGAAACCAGACCGACTACCAGCGGCAACTACTGGCATTACGACAGTAACGGAAATATCGCGATCTGGTAAAGCTTAAATAATGATGCAAGGCGGGAGAATTCTCCCGCCTTGATTTTATTTTTTTAAATTGCCTACCATCTCAAGGATCAGGCGGCAATGCTCCTGCTCCTGCCGAGCCAGGGCGGCGTATACTGCTCCGTACTCCTGGTCATCAGATCGGCTTTCGTACTGACGCAGCGCCCGGAGCTTCCGGCCGTAGGCCTTGCGCAGCGCCACTGCCGGAGATTCCGGGGCAGGGGGGACGTGGCGGACCGCCAGAGGGGCATCAAAAGTGAAATAGTGGATTCCTTTTAGGCAAGCTGCATGGGCGTGATCTTCCTCGTATATTTTTCGCAGAATGGCCTTTTCTTTTCCCTGCAGCTGCCGGGACAGCATCAGATGAGCGGCAGCTTCGCTGAGCTCCGCGGCGGCAAGGGCTTGCAGACTTTGCTCCAACCGGGGCGGCTTGTCGCCACTGACACGCTGCCATACCCGGACTTCCATATCTTTATCGAATTGCTCCATATGTACCACTCCTTTCTATATAGTATAGTTGAGTGTTGTGTAATTTTTCTCATCTTTTTTGAAATTGGGGCTTTCTTTTTTCGCTCATATGTGCTACTATAAATAAAAATGACAGCGAAAGGGGAGAATGTTATGCCCAGAACCAGCGACAAGGCAGATCGGATTCTAGATTATGTAAACCAATTCGTTCAGGAACACGGCTATGCACCCTCTGTTCGTGAGATCGGTGCCGCAGTGGGTCTGCGCTCCACGGCTTCGGTCAGTTACCATATTCAGGCGCTGCAGGATAAGGGTCTCTTGCTCAGCCCCGATTCCAAGGGCCGCAAGCGCTCTATCGTTACCAATGTCCGTCCCGGTCAAATCCCGGTGGTGGGCGTTGTTACTGCCGGTATGCCCATTTTGGCGGTGGAAAACCAGGAGGGGACGATGGCTTGGGATGGCGATCCCGGCTGTTTTGCCCTGCGTGTCCGGGGTGACAGTATGGTAAATGCCGGCATTTTGAGCGGCGATCATGTGGTCGTGCGCCCGCAGCAGATCGCAAATGACGGTCAGATCGTGGTCGCCCGTATTGGGGACGAAGCCACCGTCAAACGCCTGAAGCTTACCGGTGGACAGGTCTGGCTGATGCCGGAGAACGAAAATTATGCACCCATTGACGGCTCGGAAGCAGAGATCATCGGCCTTGTTAAGGCGGTAGTGCGCAAATATTAGCTTGATCTACCCGGGAAGGTGTGCCTTCCCGGGCTTTTTGCACGGTAAAGACAGGGAAAATAAGAAAAAACGCACAAAAGCATTTGCTTTTTATTAATTGGTGTGCTATACTATACGGGCGATAAAAGAAATTGTTAAAAAATATAAAAATTTGGGCGAAAATGGTTTGCCCAAGTACTAATGAAGGAGGAAATTCCTATGCACAAGTATGTTTACCTGTTCACCGAAGGCGATGGCTCTATGCGGGAGCTGCTGGGCGGCAAAGGTGCCAACCTGGCGGAGATGACCAAGATTGGTCTGCCTGTCCCTCAGGGCTTCACGATTTCTACTGAGGCCTGCACCCAGTATTACGAAGACGGCGGCATGATCAATGATGAGATCAAGGCTCAGATCATGGAATATGTTGAGAAGATGGAGACCATCACCGGCAAGAAGTTTGGTGATACTGAGAACCCCCTGCTGGTCTCCGTCCGTTCCGGCGCCCGTGCTTCCATGCCCGGTATGATGGATACCATTCTGAACCTGGGTCTGAATGAAGATGTTGTTAAGGTTATGGCGGAGAAGTCCGGCAATGCCCGCTGGGCTTATGACTGCTATCGCCGTTTCATCCAGATGTACTCCGACGTCGTTATGGAAGTCGGCAAGAAGTACTTCGAGGAACTCATCGACAAGATGAAGGAAGAAAAGGGCGTTAAGCTAGACGTTGAGCTGACCGCTGAAGATCTGAAGGAACTGGCTGCTCAGTTCAAGGCTGAGTACAAGGCCAAGATCGGCACCGATTTCCCCAGCGATCCCAAGGAGCAGCTGATGGGCGCAGTTAAGGCCGTTTTCCGTTCCTGGGACAACCCCCGCGCCAATGTCTATCGCCGCGATAACGATATTCCTTACTCCTGGGGCACCGCTGTTAATGTGCAGGCTATGGCCTTCGGTAATATGGGTGAAGATTGCGGTACCGGTGTTGCATTTACCCGCGATCCCGCTACCGGCGAGAAGAAGATGATGGGTGAGTTCCTGACCAATGCACAGGGCGAAGACGTGGTCGCCGGCGTGCGTACTCCCATGCCCATCGCTGAAATGGCTAACAAGTTCCCCGAGGCTTACGAGCAGTTCGTTAAGGTCTGCGAAATCCTGGAGAACCACTATCACGATATGCAGGATATGGAGTTTACCGTCGAGCACGGTAAGCTGTTTATGCTGCAGACCCGTAACGGCAAGCGTACCGCTCCTGCTGCACTGCAGATCGCAGTTGACCTGGTTGCTGAAGGCCACAAGACCGAGGCTGAGGCCGTTCTGATGATCGACCCCCGTAACCTGGACACCCTGCTGCATCCCCAGTTTGATGTTAAGGCTCTGAAGGCTGCAACTCCCATCGGCCGCGGCCTGGGCGCTTCTCCCGGAGCTGCCTGTGGCCAGATCGTATTCTCTGCTGAGGATGCTGAGGCTTGGAAGGAAGCCGGCAAGAAGGTCGTTCTGGTTCGTCTGGAGACCTCTCCTGAGGATATTACCGGTATGAAGGCTGCTCAGGGTATCCTGACTGTCCGTGGCGGTATGACTTCTCACGCAGCTGTTGTTGCTCGCGGTATGGGCAAGTGCTGTGTTTCCGGCTGCGGCGATATCAAGATGGACGAGGAGAACAAGCGGTTTGAGCTGGCCGGTAAGGTTTACCGTGAGGGCGACTGCATCTCCATTGACGGATCCACCGGCAACATCTATGACGGCTTGATTCCCACTGTAGATGCGGAGATCTCCGGCAACTTCGGTACCATTATGGGTTGGGCTGACAAGTTCCGCACCCTGAAGGTCCGCACCAACGCCGATACCCCCGCCGATGCCAAGAAGGCTAAGGAACTGGGCGCAGAAGGCATTGGCCTGTGCCGTACTGAGCATATGTTCTTCGAGGCTGACCGTATCGCTGCTTTCCGCGAGATGATCTGCGCAGACACCGCTAAGGAGCGCGAGGTTGCTCTGAACAAGATCCTGCCCTATCAGCAGGCTGACTTTGAGAAGCTGTACGAGACCATGGAAGAGTATCATGTTTGCATCCGCTTCCTGGATCCTCCTCTGCACGAGTTTGTTCCCACCACTGAGGAAGACATTGCTCTGCTGGCCAAGACCCAGGGCAAGAGCGTTGAGAAGATCAAGGCTTTGATCGATTCTCTGCACGAGTTCAACCCCATGATGGGTCACCGTGGCTGCCGTCTGGCTGTTACCTATCCCGAGATCGCCAAGATGCAGACCACCGCAGTCATCCGCGCTGCTCTGGCTGTCAAGAGCCGTCATCCTGAGTGGAACATCGTTCCCGAGATCATGATTCCTCTGGTCGGCGAAGTAAAGGAACTGAAGTATGTTAAGGCCGTTGTGGTCGCTACTGCTGATGCTGAGATCGCTGCAGCCGGTGTGGATATGAAGTACGAAGTTGGTACTATGATCGAGATCCCCCGTGCCTGCCTGACTGCTGATGAAATCGCAAAGAATGCTGATTTCTTCTGCTTCGGCACCAACGATCTGACCCAGATGACCTTCGGCTTCTCCCGTGATGATGCCGGTAAGTTCCTGGGCGCATACTACGAAACCAAGATCTTCGAGAATGATCCCTTTGCAAAGCTGGATCAGACCGGTGTTGGCAAGCTGATGAATCTGGCGATCGCCGATGGCCGTACCAACAATGCAAACCTGCATGTTGGTATCTGCGGCGAGCACGGCGGCGACCCCGCATCCGTAGAGTTCTGCCACAAGCTGGGTCTGGACTATGTTTCCTGCTCTCCCTTCCGCGTGCCCATCGCCCGTCTGGCTGCCGCTCAGGCTGCTATCAAGGGCTAATTCCTAACAATAAAATCCCCACCCGACTGGGTGGCGATTTTTTGCGCTATTATTGAAAGTATTTTGCCAATGTGCTACAATGTCGCTGCAAAGAGAAATTAGGAGGAAATACTATGGTATGGGGTTCTTGTGGCACAGTGCATATTCTGTCGCTTTTACTTGGTGCAGGTATGATTATCGCCCTTTACGTTCTTTTGCGTCGCTTTAGTGCAAAAATCCAGACGATTGTACTGGGGGTTCTTTCTTTTTCCGGAATTGCAGCAATTATCTTCAATCTTGTTACCTGGGGGTCTCCCTATGAATATCTGCCGCTGCATCTTTGTTCTTTAACTGCGCTGGTGCTGCCGTTTGCTGTGTTTACCAGAAGCAAGGTGTTGAGTAACCTTTTGCTTTTATGGTCTCTTGGCGCAATAATGGCACTTGTGGTCAATACTGCGCAGGCCAATTTTGAGATTCTTTCTTCCACCTTTTTCTTTTACTTTTTCCCCCATCTGCTTGAGTTCGGCATCCCGATCTTGCTGTTCCGGCTGGGTCTGGTGGAAAAGGATGTGAGATGTATCGTTTCTACACTGCTGATTACACTGTGCGTTTATACCCTGATCCATTTCGGCAATGTGGCGCTGAATGAATACTTCGTAACAAACGGGATCTGCAATCCTTCCGGAGAGATTGTGCAGGTAAACTATATGTATTCAATCCGACCGGAAAACCCGGTGATGGCGTTGTTCTGGACTTGGTTCCCTCAACCGTATTTTTATATGTTGCCGGTTATTCTTATTGTGCTGATTTACTTGGGCGTTATTTATTCAAAACAAATAATAGCTTGCTTTAAGAAAAAAGCAGCAGTTTGATTTTTCGCGGTTATGCACAACGGGACAGGATGTAATCAAAAGGTAATTGTCAGTAGAGAATCCCCGCCGGGTAGCCGGCGGGGATTATTTTGTGCGCCTGTTGCAAGTGCATACCCAAAGTGCTATAATCATAATAAGAGGTGAGTGAAATGATTTATACGCAGGAAACAAAAAAAGCGCTGAAGCTGTGCTTTGAGGCACACAAGGAACAAGTGGACAAAAGCGGACTGCCCTATGTATTCCACCCGTTCCATCTGGCGGAGCAGATGGAAACCGAGGAAACCACCGTTGTGGCACTGCTTCACGATGTGATCGAGGATACCGACTATACGCTTGCGGATCTGACAGAAATGGGTTTCGATAAGGTGATCACAGATGCTATCGCACTGATGACCCATGCGGACGGTGTGGACTATATGGACTATGTCCGTGCTATTAAGCGCAACCCCATCGCTAAGACGGTGAAGCTGGCAGACCTGCGGCACAATTCCGACCTGACAAGAACGGATGTTGTGGATGAGAAGGTGCTGAAAAGAAGAGAGAAATATCTGCAGGCCATCGCATTACTGGAAGAATAACAAGTCCCCGCCGGGTAGCCGGCGGAAGCTGAGGTTAATTGAGCATAACCAGAGATGTTTAGCGTTTCCACCGTTTGTTGACAAAGATTTACCGATATGCTAGTATGTTCCAAAAAGGAAAGGGGCTTTTTTATGAGTATTGACGTTTATGAAATACCGTTAAATGACTATGATTGGGACATAGATTACTCCTCGGCGAGTGCGTTTGATTCGTTCAAAAAAGAAAACCCCAGTTATTTGGAGAACTTAAAGAAACGCATCAGTATTCTTTATGAAGCTTACGACAATCTTTCTTCGCACCGCCATTCTGACGTTGCTAATGACCCGGAGCAAAAAGAAATTGTTCAACAGCTCGGCTTTGGATTGCTTATGCGCCATGCGCTGGAGGCAATTTCTGTGGATTTGGCGCGCAATAGTTATATTGAGGCAAAAGGGAAGACGGCATATGAAAGGCTCACTGCCATAAGAGGGCAGACCATTTCTGGTTACACAGCTGAGCAGGAGAAGATTCTTTTCCACACACTGGAATGCACAAATGGAGTTGCTCACCCACATTTGATTGGGTCAACGCTCTCACATACAGAACTTGAAAATCTTTACCGTGAGTCATTCAGACCACTTATTCAGTTTCATATGCAGCTAACCAAAGCGAAGAATGTCAGAAACTATCTAGCTGCTATGATGGAGCGGTTGGATAATTTCAAAATTCGAGATGTTGTTACCCGTGGGCTGGCTCTAGGCAACTTAACCCGTCATCTCGTTGAATGTGTTACAAACCTTTGGGGATATAACAACTCTTTGGTGCCCACGGACGCATCTACGAAAGAAAACGAGATCAAACTTAGTCGGGTATTGATGAACCTGAGAGCAATTGCCAAGGGACGGATCAATACCGGTTTTGGGTCTTCTGTAATGACACTGGATATGCTGAAAACACTGGTTGCCCTGAAAAATGCATCTAACCCGATTATGCATGTAAATTCCGATGAGATCGGACTTGCAAACATCAAAAAACACGCAAGGAATATTGAAAAACTGCGCACCAGTGTGAATGTCGAATGTTCTCCCTTGTCCCTGGAAATGAAAATGAATGTTTCCGTACAAAAGAAAAAAAGCCTGGTACTTACCACATATTGTGGTCTCTTCGGCGGCTTGGGAATTCACCATTTTTACGCAGGAAATATTGCGATGGGTGTGTTCTATCTCTTGACTTTTGGCGGCTTTTTTATTGGTCCGATTGCCAGTTTGGTGCGCATTTGCTGTGGCACCTATAAATCGAAAAAATGGGGCATGATTCCTCAGAAACATAAAACCACTATTGCATTGGCAGTTACGTTCATTGCACTTCGCCTGGGGCTTTTTTATTTAGTACTTTTCCGGTAAGATGAAAGAAGACTTTCTTGGGAGAAAGATATGGTTAAGAAAGCATTTGTCCGAGCAAACATTCCGTTTGTTATCAATGATACATCCATTTTTAGCAGCAAATTTACTGAAGAAGCACTTGACCAGGGATGGTCTGCTTTTGAAATGCAAGGAGATTTTTTGTTGCAGCATATTAGCACATCCTTGACGAAAAATGTTGTCTGCTTTTCAAAGAAAGTAGATCCTATAAGCTTTGCAATTCCGTACGAGGGGCATAGTGGTGGGGCAGAAAGACAACACTATCCTTTTACCATTGATCAAGTGCAATTGTTCTGTTTTGAGACAGGAATTGGGATTTGTTCTTTGCACATACCTTACGATTATGAGGTTGATGAAACCGTTCTTGTTAATATATGTTCCATATTGCATTGTTCCACTGCGCAAAGCGATGTTCAAAAGCGTTTTGTTATAAAGCACAACGATGAAACTACCCATCTATCCTGCGTCGCCGACGAGTTTTTGTATGGCCTGTTTGGATCGGCGTATACACTATTTGGCACACAGAACGAGTTCAGCCAGAAAAGAATAAATCTGTTCTCGGCTACGCTGTGTGAGATGGGCGATCGTGCAGATGAACAATGTAACAAGTATTGTTACTTGCTTGCAAACGCTTATGATACCCGTGATTCTAACCTGACGGTAGGGGAAAAGGAAGTTTTCCATCAGCATGAGTATATCCGTTGGGTTTTTTCAAAAAGAGGTTGTGCCGTTGTCTCCAATCTGACGGGGAATATTAAGAATGATGAGTTTTTAAACAATCGGTGGTTTCTATCCGCAGAAAGCAATTACTTTTATCTATACATTTTGGTGCTGCATCAAAAACTTGCAACCTATCATTATTTAAACCGTATCGCTGACGATCCGGACATGGACCATTTAAGCATTAACCAAAAGTCATTGATTGAGTTCAACACCAAATATGTATTTCATATTGTATCTGACGAATCGTTTATCCAGAACGCTTATTTGAATTTGAAAAAAACTTCCGGAGCAGACGATGTATATGCGGAACTCCAGGGGCAGCTAAACCATATGTTCAGCTATGCCCGGGTTGAGACGGAAGAGGATAATGAGCAAAATAATCATCGATTTAACTTTATTTCGACAATGGTTGGCATTGTTTGCTCCATTTCAGTCATTATGGACAGCATTGCTTTGTTTAATAATTATGGCTGCTCCCTTGATTTCAAAACCATTAAAAACTGCATTTTTTGCGGGGTGATTGGTATTGAAACCATTCTCTTCTTGGCACTCTTCTTCGTTGCTCTCCTGCCTCGCCGAAAAAGGAAATAGAAATGAATTCCCCCCGCCCGGTACCCGGCGGGGGCTTTGCTATTCGTATTCTCCAGCCAGGGCTTTGTCCAGCACCTGCTTGTAA
>JAZQTN010000009.1:0-9270 GCA_045630825.1 Faecousia sp.
TAGTGTAGGTGCAGAATCATTCTTTGGCTCAGTGGTCTACCTACGTGATCCAAAATGTAATTCACACAGACACAGTGGTTCATTGCTTCCACCAAATCAGAAACCTTCATCGGTTCAAAGGATTCTCGAACCTTGCCTTTCCGGAAGATCGTCTCAACTTGGTCCCGGGTCAATCGGTTACTTGCTAAACGACACGATGCATAGGTCAACTCGATCTGTACAAAATCATATAGATCGTGATGCCCCTTCTTGGTCTTTTGGCGAACCAACTTCGCAGCCAGTGGTGGTACCTCCGGATGGATCCAAGTATTTACACTTGGTTTTGGTCTCTCGGCCTCCTCAGGAATCAACCATACACCTTCACGAAACACAGCACCAGGAACACGATGGTCTCGGCAATGCTTACGAACGAGGACTGGGGATATCCCCCATTTCTCAGCCGCCATTTTTGCGGATATGTAATCCATCTTTCTTTATCCTTTCTTTGCGGAAGGCACACCTAGCGAAATACCAGGTGCGACCGAAACACCTTCCAGCTGAATTTGAGCGGAATTATAAAGGGCGGAACTCGTCGAAAATAGGGCGGAACTCGCCCAGCTGAATTGATTTTGTAAAAATAGTTGGAAATAACGGACTAAAAGGACACAAAGTACTAGAAAAACACAACGAAAAATCACTTATTACCCGATGGCATTCAAGAGTTCAGCGGTTTGTTTGGGCGCATTTACATCATCCGACTTGAGGTGTTGTTATTTAGAGAGGGGCTTTTCATGTTTTTCCATATATAGGTTTTACGTGCATCTGCTGTTCTATATTGTTTTTTTCATAGCTTTATGATAAATTATATAATAAAAATATCTTCTTCCGACTATGACGAAAGGATGATCTTTTGTGAATCACACAAAGAATTTCGGTTTTCGGCACAAAGCCGGTATTATTTTGCCTGTTAGCAGTTTGCCGTCCAAATACGGCATTGGCTCTTTGGGCAAAAGTGCCTGTGATTTTATTAATTTTCTGGACGCCACTGGGCAAACCTGCTGGCAGGTCCTCCCTCTGAATCCCACCTCCTACGGTGATAGTCCCTACCAGTCACCTGCTTCTCAAGCAGGCAATCCTTACTTTATCGATCTGGATATATTGGCACAAAAAGGTCTTCTGACCAAACAGGAACTTCACGCGCAAAGGAACAGTAGTAAACGCATTGACTACGGCTGGCTTTTCACCGCCCGCTACGCCGCACTGCGCGCAGCCTTCTCCCGCTTTATCCCCGACCGGGCATACCGTGACTTTGTGAAAAAAAACACCTTCTGGCTTGAGGATTACGCCCTGTTTATGGCGTTAAAAGTCCATTATGACTTCTGCCAATGGACCCAATGGCTGCCCCAGCACCGGAATCACACTCAGGCAAAACGCTACGCCGACGAATTTGAGAAAGAAATGGATTTCTGGCGTTGGTGCCAGTTTGAATTCTTCACCCAATGGCGCTCTGTTGCCGCCTACGCACACGAAAAAGGCATCAAGATTATTGGTGATATGCCAATCTATGTTGCCCACGACAGTGTAGACGTCTGGGCCGCGCCGGAACAGTTTTTACTGGACGATCAATATCTGCCCACGATTGTTGCCGGGTGTCCGCCCGATGACTTCTCCCCTGACGGTCAGCTTTGGGGCAATCCTATCTACAACTGGCCGCTGATGGAGGCACAAAACTTCTCCTGGTGGATGGCTAGAGTAAGTGGTGCTTTCCGGCTATATGATATTCTGCGAATCGATCATTTCCGCGGATTTGCCGGTTACTACAATGTTCCCTACGGAGACACCACTGCCCGTAACGGCAAATGGGACACAGCGCCGGGTGTTGCACTGTTCCGCACACTAAAGAAAACCTATCCCAAGGCCAAAATTATCGCGGAGGATCTGGGTTTTATCACCGAAGATGTGCGGGAACTGCTGGAGGACGCTGGTTTCCCCGGTATGAAGATGCTGCACTTTGCTTTTTATGATGAAGACAGCGAAAATCTCCCCCGGATGTACACCACCAAAAATTGCGTGGTATACTCCGCTTCCCACGATTCTGATTGCACTTACACTTGGCAGAAAGATCTTCGCGGTGAGGCCCGGAAACGGTTCGATCGGGAATGCCCCAGAGATCCCTCCCGCCATCGCACCTATGATCTTATCGAATTTGCTTTGCACAGCTGCGCAAATCTGGCTATGGTTCCGCTGCAGGACTATCTGAACCTTTCCAACGCGGAAGGTCGTATGAATATCCCCGCCACAGCACAAGGCAACTGGGCCTGGCGCGTCAGCCCCCGCTATGACACCCCTGCCCTGCGAAATAAAGTACTTTCCCTCGCTGTTAAGACAAAGCGGAATAAATAATTGTATAAGGGGTGGATTTGTGTGAAAATATCTAAGGTATTGATTTGTCTGTTTCTGATAGTGGCCTTGCTATTACCGGCCTGCGCACCTGCGCAGGAGCAACCGACAGAAACTCCCACAGAGCCTGCAGCTACGGAATATTCCCTGCCGCTTCAGGATGGCTACAACCAGGTTACCTTCTACTGGTCCCACCCCGGGACCTATGAAAAGTGCGATATGTGGATCTGGTGGGGAGATGTAGCCGGTAAAGGCTATCTGTTTAACGAGTGTGAATACGGCGCTAAAGTCGTGGTCAACGTCCCCGAAGGCATTGACGAGATCGGTTTTATCGTCCGGAAAGACTGTTCCGATCCCGGTGGAAGCTCCTGGGGCTCTGCCACAAAGGACTACGAGCAAGACCGCTTTGCCGTTATTGAAGGCAAAGAAACATTTATCTACTTAAAGACCGGTGATCCGGCGCAGTATATCAGCAATGACGGAGGCAAAACCTTGGATATGGCAAAGAAATTCACTCTGGCTGGAATGATCGATGAAAGCACCATCGAATACCACATCACACCAAAAACTACTATCACTGACCTGTCGCAGATCAAGGTGTTCAAAGGCAATCAGCAGATAGCGGTGAAGAGCGTTTCCTCTCTGGGTAAAGATTCCACACAGGGTAAAATCGAAACGGAAGAACCACTGGATCTGAGTGGCATTTACCGCATCCAGATCGACGGCTACGGCGAAAAGGAAGTTACCCCCACCGGTATTTTTGACTCTCAGTATTTCGCCGACAACTATCACTATGACGGTGATGATCTGGGCGCTGTAATTCACGGCAACAGCACCACATTTAAGGTGTGGGCTCCCACCGCATCCAAGGTGGTACTGAATCTGTTTGAAGCCGGCGACGGCGTAGCCGCATATAAAAATATAGAAATGACCAAGAGCGACAAGGGCGTTTGGGAATATTCCGAAAACTGCGGCCACGGCACATACTACACCTACACCGTTACCACCTCAGTAGGCACCCAGGAAGCTGTCGATCCCTACGCAAAAGCTGCCGGTGTAAACGGCAATCGGGGTATGGTTGTAGATCTCTCCCGCACCAATCCGGAGGGTTGGGAGAACGCCAAAGAACCCAACCAGCTTTCCTCCTATTCCGAGGCCATCATCTGGGAAATCCACGCAAGAGATTTCTCCAACAAGATCGCCTCCTCCCAATACAAGGGCAAATACCTTGCCTTCACCGAAACCGGTCTTGTAAATGAGCACGGCAAGGCTGTGGGTGTAGATTATTTAAAAGAGCTGGGTGTTACCCACGTTCACCTGCTGCCGGTATATGACTTTGCCACCATTGACGAAAGCAGCGCTGCACCGGAGTTCAACTGGGGCTACGATCCCAAGAACTACAATGTACCGGAAGGTAGCTACTCCACCGATCCGTATAACGGCGAAGTGCGTATTAAAGAATATAAGCAAATGGTTATGGCGCTGCACGAGGCCGGCATTCAAGTGATTATGGATATGGTGTACAACCATACCTACGACGGCAACAGCAGTTTCAACAAGATCGTTCCTTACTACTATTATCGCTACACCAACACCGGTGCAAACTCCTCTGCCAGCGGCTGTGGCAACGATACTGCCTCCGAGCGCTATATGTTCGGTAAGTTTATGGTGGAATCCACCGCTTACTGGGTCAAGGAGTACAATCTGGATGGCCTGCGCTTTGACCTGATGGGTCTGCACGATTTGCAGACAATGCAGAAAGTGGAAACCGCTGTCCACGCCATCAACCCCAACGCCATCATTTACGGTGAGGGTTGGACTAT
Source organism: Faecousia sp. (assembly GCA_045630825.1). Lineage (GTDB taxonomy): Bacteria > Bacillota > Clostridia > Oscillospirales > Oscillospiraceae > Faecousia. The sequence goes on from JAZQTN010000009.1 coordinate 4,203, forward strand.
GGGCGCAACCATTGACGGCAGTGCCCAGGCAAACCAAACCAACATCAGCCAGATCACACCCAGCGGCGATGCCATTGGCGCAGTTGCCGTATTCAACGACGCGATCCGTGACGGTCTGAAGGGCAGTGTTTTTGATAAGACTGCCAAGGGCTATATCAGCGGTGCCAGCGCAGCTACTGTTCGGAAAGTCATCTTCGGCATTATGGGCGGCGAAGGTATTGGCCAGGGTTGGTCTGTTAAGGATAGTATGGTCATTAACTATATGAGCGCCCATGATAATAACTCCTTGTGGGATAAACTGCTGCTTTCCAATCCCGAGCATACAGAAGCACAGCGCAATTCTATGAACAAGCTGGGTGCTGCTATTCTGATGATTTCCAAAGGCACCCCTTTCTGGCAGGCAGGCGAAGAAATGCTGCGCACCAAAGGCGGCGACGAAAACAGCTACAAATCCAGCGATGCAGTGAACAATATCGACTGGTCCGTTCTGCAGGACGGTACGATACAATATGAAACTATGCTCTATTATAAGGGTCTCATTGAGATGCGCAAACACTACAGCATCTTCACCTCCCCCACCGCAAAGGTCCTGAATGCTGAAGAGCTGAGCAGCGGACTGCTGGCCATCACCTTTGACAATGGCAATGGCGGTCAGGCTCTGGCAATTCTCAATCCTCACAACACCGGTCTCCCCTATGCTCTGGAGGGTCAGTGGAATCTGGTAGTAAACGCTTCTCAAGCAGGCAAAGCTGTTCTGTCTAAGGAAACCGGTTCTGTTACGGTTGACGGTATCAGCGCGCGCATCTATGTAAACGACACTCTGGCAAAATAACAGCCCCAACACTAAGCGGTCGGCAAAGAATGCCGACCGCAGATCGGAGATTACTATGAAATTCGGTAAACTTTCTCTTCTTTTGTCCGCTTCTCTTTTACTTACCGGCTGCGCAGCTTCAAATGCACCGAAAAAGACCGTCACCTCCGACACGCTGAATGTGCAACAGGTTTCCGGTCTTCCGAAAGACTTCATTATGGGTATGGATGCTTCCTGCGTGCCTGCACTGGAAGCAAGCGGCGTCAAATACTATGACCACGCCGGCACGCAAAAAGATGTATATCAAATCCTCAGCGAAAACGGCATCAACTATATCCGCGTGCGGATATGGAACGATCCCTTTGACAGCAACGGAAAGGGTTACGGCGGTGGCAACTGCGATATTGAAAACGCCATTGCCATTGGCAAGCGGGCCACCCAATATGGTATGAAGCTGCTGGTCAACTTCCACTATTCAGACTTCTGGGCAGATCCTGCCAAGCAAATGGTACCCAAAGCGTGGAAAAATATGTCCATTGATCAAAAATGTGATGCCCTGTATACATACACCCGGGATTGCCTGCAAAAGCTGATAGATGCCGGAATCAATGTGGGTATGGTGCAGATAGGCAACGAGACCAACGGAGTCCTCTGCGGCGAAGACTGCAGTGAAACAAACGGTTGGAAGCGAATCACCCAGTTGATCAGTGCCGGTTCAAAGGCAGTTCGGGAGGTTTGCCCCGATGCCCTGGTAGCCGTTCACTTCTCTAATCCGGAAAAAATCGGAACCTACGAAATCTATAGCGAGAATCTTGCCAAGTATCAGGTGGATTACGATGTATTTGCATCATCTTACTATCCTTTCTGGCACGGTTCTCTGGAAAATTTGTCAGCCTTGCTCACCAAGGTATCTACCACCTACGGCAAAAAAGTAATGGTAGCAGAAACCTCTTATGCCTACACCGCCGCAGATACCGACTTCCACGCCAACACCATCGGTACAGGCATCGGTCCGGTGGACAAATACCCCTTTACCGTTCAAGGACAAGCTGACCTCGTCCGGGATGTCATTGATGCTGTCGCAAATGTAGGCGGCATTGGCGTATTTTATTGGGAAGGGACGTGGATCTCCGTTGGCGGAAAAACGCGCGCAGAGAATACCGTCCTGTGGGAAAAATACGGTTCCGGCTGGGCTTCTTCCTATGTAGCCGAGTATGACCCAGAGGATGCCGGAAAGTGGTTCGGTGGATGTGCCGTAGATAACCAGGCTCTGTTTGACAAAAACGGACAGGCCCTGGAGTCGCTGAAAGTGTTCTCCCTTGTCCGTACAGGCAACCAAGCAAAAGACTAAACCATCAGACATCACCTACCAGGAGTGGCTACAATGAAACGAATAATCGCAACGATTCTGTTACTCGCCGCTGTGCTGGGTATGGCCGGCTGCAGCAACACCGCCAAGGAGGAAAAACCGCTCACTATGGCAGATCCTATCAATGATAATTACCGCACCTTTTATCAGGTGTTTGTCGGCTCGTTCTCCGATTCCAACAACGACGGCATTGGCGACCTAAAGGGCGTGATCAACCGCTTTGACTACTTAAACGACGGCAATATGCTCTCTGAAACCAGTCTGGGCGTACAGGGCATCTGGCTCTCCCCTATTTTTTCCTCCCCTTCATATCACAAATATGATGCCACCGACTACTACCAGCCGGATTGGCGTTTCGGTACCGAGGAAGATCTGAAAGAACTGATCGCGCTTTGTAAGGAGCGTAATGTCAAGCTGATTCTTGACCTTGTCATCAATCACACCTCCAGTCAGCACCCGTGGTTTATGGAATTTAAGGATGCCCGGCTCAATGGCGATACCGAGAATCCTTACTATGACTTTTATTCCTGCGTAACCACCGCTGAGAAACAGAACGGTGTTACGTACCAAAAAATTGCAGGCATTGATTGCTGGTATGAATGTAATTTCTCCGGCAGTATGCCCGAATTAAATTTCGACAATCCCGCCGTCCGTGAGGAGACCCTGAAAATCGCCAAGTACTATCTGGATTTGGGTGTGGACGGATTCCGCTTTGATGCGGTCAAATATATCTATTACGGCGATACCGCACGGAGTGTCGATTTCTGGCAATGGTATATGCAGCAGTTGCTTGCTATCAAGCCCGACATTTACTGTGTGGGTGAATGTTGGTCCGGCGACAATGAGATTCTGGAATACTACAGCGCAATGAACTGCTTTAACTTCGCTACTTCTCAGGCAGAAGGTGTTATGGCCTCAGCAGCAAAGGGTTTTGCCATCAGCAAATATACCAATTACATCACCTCCATGCAGGATAAGATCCTTGAGAAAAATCCTGAAGGTATGCTGATGCCCTTCCTTTCCAACCACGATATGGACCGGATCGCCGGTGCATTTATCACAGAAAACAATATGAAAATGGCGGCGAATCTTTATTTGCTGTGTCCCGGCTCGCCGGTGATTTACTACGGCGAAGAGATCGGTATGCGTGGCTCCCGGGGCAGCGAAAGCACCGATGCCAACCGCAGACTGGCTATGCTCTGGGGCGACGGAGATATGATTCGCAATCCTGTAGGCAGCACCTATCCGGAAAAGAACCAAATCAGCACCACTGTTGCCGATCAGTTGGATGACGAAAACAGTCTGTTGCGCTACTACTGCAAGCTTTTGACCATCCGTCATAAATATCCCGCCATTGCCCGGGGACAGTATACCGCCCTGAACGGCACCAAGAATTTCGGCGGTTTCCTCATCGATTATGAAGGAGCAACCTACGGCGTGCTGCATAACAATTCCACAGAGGAGTTCCGTTTTGACCTTAGCGCATCCGATAACTACAGTTTTACTGAAATCTGCGACTTTTTGGGTGCAGGTGATGCACGCATTGAGGGAACTACCCTTGTCTTAGGCCCTCAAACCAGCGTAATCGTTAAATAGTCTTAAAGCCGGATTTTTGTCAATGTTACCGCCAACAAGTGATCAAATCTGTTTTTTCGGCCGTGACGCAGACATTTCCCCTGCATTTGAAAGCTTAAAAATCGCAGAATCTCCACATTCTTTTACTGGTTATTTTCGCCAATTTTTGTGCAGCTTTCTATTGACTATTTTTGAAATTTTACTATAATATAAGAAGTGGACGGAAACGTTCCAAAACATATCTCTAACAGGAGGAAAATCAAAATGAAGAAAATCATCGCACTGCTGCTGGTTGTTGTTCTGGCACTGGGTCTGGTTGCTTGCGCATCCACTCAGACACCCAACGGCACTACCGCTGCTACTCAGGGCAACCAGGATCCCAACGCTGCTCTGGCCGGCACTTACGACATCACTATGTGGGTTTCCGAAAAGGAAGGCGTTACTGACCTGACCAAGACTCAGATCGAGGCTTTCATGCAGGCCAACCCCGGCATCGTTATTAACGCCGCTATCGAGGGCGTTACCGAGGCTGACGCCGGCTCCAAGGTCGTTGCTGACGTTGCTTCCGCTCCCGACATCTACTGCTTCGCGCAGGACCAGCTGGCCCGTCTGGTGCAGGCTGCTGCTCTGGCTGCTCCCGGCCAGAAGGCTGCTGAGACCATCAAGGCCAACAATGACGCTGGCGCTGTCGCTGCCGGTTCCGTGGCAGGCACCCTGTATGCCTACCCCATGACCAGCGATAACGGCTACTATATGTACTACGACAAGAGCATCATCTCCGACGAGGATGCTGAGAGCATGGAAAAGATCATTGCTGCTTGCGAAGCTAACAATGTCAAGTTCCGTTACGCTCTGGAGAACGCATGGTACACCGCTTCCTTCTTCTTTGCTACCGGTTGTAAGTCCAACTGGAGCATGGACCAGGACGGCAACTTCACTGCTGTTGACGATGATTTCAATTCCGCCAACGGTCTGATCGCTATGAAGGGCATGCAGAAGCTGGCTCAGTCCCCCGCTTACGACAGCAACGCTGATATCTTCACCGACGCTGGTGTTGTTATCACCGGTATCTGGAACGCTGACGCTGCTGCTGCACACTTCGGTGACAATCTGGGTGCTACCGATCTGCCCTCCTTCGAGGTCGACGGCAAGTCCTACCACCTGGCTTCCTTCACCGGCAACAAGCTGATGGGTGTTAAGCCCCAGACCGATGCCAAGAAGGGCGCTGTTCTGTCTCTGCTGGCTCAGTACCTGACCAACGAAGAGTGCCAGACTCAGCGTTACGAGAAGTTCCAGTGGGGTCCCTCCAACAA
>JAZQTN010000010.1:0-6657 GCA_045630825.1 Faecousia sp.
GAAGGATTCAGCCGTGGTGAACGCGGCAGTACCGCCGAACATCTCTCTTCGCTGGAATATAAGGTCAAGCAAGATGAAAAACGCCTGTCCGATCTGCAAGATAAAATCGCCGGAGAACAGGTTGTCTACGCAGACAATCACAAAGCATTTATGACCTTCGGAGAGATCGATAGTTCCGGCAAAAAGACGATCATGGGAAAATACAGCGTATCCGCAGAGGACTACGAAAAGCTGACCCCCCTGGCAAAGCAAAGCTACTCAGCGGTTGCTGAAGCCAAAAAGCTGAAGGAAGAAAACAGACGGCTATCCAGCAGAATATGGTCGCTGGAATCCGAGGTATCCCGGCTTAGAACAACGCTGTCCGAGTTAAAGGAAAAGTGCAAGCCGTACCTGGATGCTTTGAAAGCAGCGCCGAAAGCGGTCAAGGAATTCATCGATGGTATCCTTGAAAAATTCAAGAAGCAGGAAAAGGACATCATGTATGATCCGACCCCCGCAGACAAGCCGTTGCCTCAAAAGAAACCCAAAATCAAGGATTACGAGCGATAACATCAAGAGCCGGGAAAAACGCCAAAAATCCGATGGGAGTGTTTCAAACGATGCCTATATCGTTTGGACACTTTCCATCGGAAAATCCGCCCACTTTCCCAGCTCTTAAGCCGGGAAAAATTCCCCATTTTAGGAGGTATTTCATCAAAACAGGACTTACCAAACGGCAGAAAACAACTGCAATTTATTTTGATGAATATGGTGATCTGATCGAGGTGCAGACCCATAATACGGAACTGAAAAAGCGCCTCGTGCAGTTCGCTGCCAAGTATCCCGAACATTGCCGCCAGACCGATGATGACGAACAAGGTGGCTTGACCTTTGAAATCGAAAAAGGTCGTTTGAGCTTCCGGTTGACTGCGCCGTACAGCGCCGATCGCCGGAAGGCAGCCAGCGAGTATGCTAAGCAGAACAACAAATTGCAGAACATGCAATAAGAATTCCACGTAAAAAAACGGGACCAACTCAAGCGGTTGGTCCCAGTTTTTTATGCAGTTTTCTCAGTATAATACTGTGCCTGGGCATTCCAAAGTTCATGGTACTTGCCGGTTTCATCGGCTACCAGTTCGGCATGGGTGCCATGTTGGATGACACCGCCTTCGTGGAACACAGCGATCTCGTCGCAGAACTTGCAGCTGGACAGGCGGTGGGAAATATAGATTGCCGTCTTATCACCCGCAATCTCGTCGAACTTTCCGTAAATCTCTGCTTCTGCAATAGGATCAAGTGCAGCGGTGGGTTCATCCAGGATAATGAATGGTGCATCCTTATAAAGCGCACGGGCAATGGCAATCTTCTGTGCTTCACCACCGGATACATCCACACCATCTTCGGTCAGATTTTTGTAAACGAAGGTATCAAGCCCCTTTTCCAAAGAAGCAAGCCGGTCACCAAAACCAGCATCGATCAAAGCTTTTCCCACTCGTTCACGGTCATATTCCATACTGCCTGCCACATTGTTTCCCAAAGGCTGGCAAATAAGCTGGAAGTCCTGGAACACGATAGAGAAGATATTCATGTAATCATCGTAACGGTATTTGCGAATATCGATGCCATTGAGCAGGATCTGTCCCTCTTGTGGATCGTACAAACGGCACAGAAGCTTGATAAAGGTAGTCTTACCGGATCCGTTCTCACCCACAATAGCTAATCTCTTTCCGACTTTGAACTTCATGTTCACATGGCGCAGCGCCCAAATATCGCTGCCGGGATACTTGAACGACACATCACGAAACTCCACCTCGTACTGACGGTCTGCTCGCTTTTCGGTAGTCAGACTACCCTGGTACATAGAATTAGGAATGTCCAGGAATTCGAATGTCTTCTCCAGATAAGGAGCGTTGGTTTTCATGATGCCAAGCAAATCGGTTAATGCAAACACATTCGTAACCATCGCCGTCGCGGCACCAACATACTGAGTGATGCTTCCTACGTCAAATGCGCCACCCCATGCCTTCAAGCAAGTGAATACATAGATGAATCCTGTGATGAGAGTCGTAATACAGACACCCAAACTGGCATACACGCCCATTTTGCCCATAGCAGCTTTACCGAACGGCCCATTTACACCAAAAGAAGAATTCGTATTCCAATAGGCGCTGACAAGTCTTTGCTGGTTATTCATTCGGATGTCTACACTGCGTTCCTTATCTGTTCCGATAAAGCCGAAATGACCAAAAAGACGATTGCCAAAGGTAGCTTCTTCGGCGAGATCACTCCAGCAACGCATGGACTTTGCACTAAGGTTACCGGCAAGGATGCTAACTACAATCATTATGGCAGCCAATACAAGAATAAACACGGGGTTATTCAGTACCGTTAACCATCCAGCTGATTCCGGTACAGGGGATGTAAATAGGCTTACCGTAAGAGCGATACCACTCAGCAAGCCAATCACACTTGATACAGCACCAATATATGCTTCTTCGACCCGCATCAATCCCCAGCTTGACCAGTTCTCATTTTGCTGAATCTGCGCCCGAAGATCGTGATTCTCCTGCTTATCTAATTCCGAAAAATCGAGAGAAAACATCTTATGGATGAACAGTATTTCTTTTCGACCATAGAGATCATTGAGCAGTGAGTTGTATCGGCGATACAGCATTGCTTTCGCAATGGCCGCAATTCCGACACACAAAACACCTGCGATGACCCACTGCCAGAGGTTTTCTTCCCGGCGCATGGTTGCCAGTTCTTTCAGGATCTGCGCGGAGAAGAACACCGTGATATACGGAGTAATGGCACTGAAAATGGAGTAAACGGTTAACAGCGGAAAGAATTTCGGAGAAACTTTATGGAGTTCTTTGATACCACGCAGGTGAAGCGCAGCCGCATTACGCATATTTACTTTTTCTTTCATGCTCAGAACTCCTTTCCCTCTTGATAGTATCGGCTTTGCACTTCGAAAAGCTTTGCGTACTCGCCGCCAAGTGCCAGCAGGCTTTCGTGGGTTCCCTCTTCCTTGATACCACCATCTGCCACAAATATGATGCGGTCACAGAATCGGGTAGAAGCCAGACGGTGCGAAATAAACAGAGATGTCCTTCCTTGCGTCATTTCGCTGTATTTCATGTAAATGTCATTTTCTGCAATAGGATCAAGTGCTGCCGTAGGTTCATCCAGCAGTAGGATCGGGCCATCTTTATACAGGGCTCTTGCCAGCATCAGTCTTTGTGTCTGCCCCCCGGAGAATAACACACCATCCAAATGAACTTCACGGCCTACGTGGGTTTGCAGTCCTTTCGGCAGCTTCTCGATCATATCGGTAAGTCCGGCCTTTTCAAGACAGTCTGCGATTCTGTCGTAGTCAATGTCCACGGTGGTTTGGGCAATTTCTTCTGCCACAGTCACATCCAGAACCGAAAATTCCTGAAAAACTGCGCTAAAGAGGTCATAGTAGCTTCTGCGGTTAAAGTCACGGATGTCCTTTCCGTTCAGAAGGACCATGCCCTCCGTAGGATCTAACAAGCCGCATAGGAGCTTTACCAAGGTTGTCTTACCGGCACCGTTCAAACCTACAATTGCCAGTTTCTCACCGGGATGAACTGTCAAATTCAAATTCCGGATAATGTCATTCTCTGCACCTGGATAGCGGAAAGATACATTTTCCAGTTTCAACTCGTAAGTGTCTGTGGCAGGAACGCTTTCACCGTCCTCAAACTTGAAGGGTTCCGGATATTCAAGGAACTCACGAACACGGGAAATATCCAGACTTTCCTTATGAAGAGCACTCATTTCCTGTAGGATGCCCATGACCCAAGTTGTGAAGGTAGTTACCGCTGTGAAGTACAGAAGAAACTCCGATACACTTAATCCCTCATTCAGGGCCATGTTGATCAGATACACATAGGCAATGCCGTTTCGTGCCATGGTCAGTACGGCTTCCGTAATATCAGCTATTACTTCCACCCTCTCGCAGCGAAGGGTAAAATCCAAATACACATTATGAATCTGATCCAGCAACTCATTCAGCCAGTTCTGCAAACCGAAGATACGAATGTCCTTTGCCAGCTCCACAGATTCCGCTTTCGTGCGAAGATAGTATTTTTTCTGAAAATAGTTTTCCTCTTCCTCGCGGCGGGCATAGCGCCAGTTGTTCGTGTATCTCGACACCAAGAATCCTGCTACGCAGGTAGCAATGACCACAAGCAGCAAGATCGTATCGATTCGAGAAAGAATGGTCAAGTAAACGAGCAGACCGCCGAGGTTCTTTAGGAGCATTGTCAGCGTCTGCCAGATGTGCTCTGTTGCCTGGCTGTTTCCTTCACAAGAAAGGTGCGCTTTTTCCCTCAGTTTAATAAAGTTTGCATCCAGTGTATTGGGGTAAGATGTCATATTGCACTTTCGGGCAAGCTTGCCAATAATAACTGAACGGACATCTACCCGCGCAAACAGAGTATTCTGTTTCACATATTCCTTCAGTCCATTGGTAAGAAACAATGCTGCGGTAAATACACCAATGGTCAAGAGCAACTCCCACAAAGGCGCTTTCTGTTCTACCCGTGCAAGAACTTCTGGGGCAATGTATAATTGCGTCAAATTCAGCAGCACGTCAAATAGTGCAGTCAACACACAGAACAGCATAACTCGTTTTCTGTTGTTCCATCCAATTTTAACCATCCACCCAACATTTTGGAGAGTATTGTATTTAGGTTTTTCTTTTACTTTCATTTTTGCCTCACCTCGTGAGCATACATTATCATAAAAATTCGTCCCCGGATGATTTCGGGGACGAATCGTTAAACTGCGGTGATGAATTGCTTGCTTTACACCTGTGGAATAAGAATTTCCGTGGTGAAAGCGCCGTCCTCGGAGTTGCGGCTCAGATAGCCGTCTAGCCGCTCGATGATGTTATCAATGCGCACAAGGCCAAAGCCATGACCGTCGCCCTTGGTAGTCTGGAACAGCTTGCCCACCTTTGCCATCTTCTTTGTGGAAGTGAAGTTGGTGAAAGAGATGTAGAGCTGAGTACCCTTCATATCCATGTACACACGGATTTGCCGCTGGTCTTCCGGCAAGGACAGACTTGCTTCGATGGCATTGTCAAAGAGATTGCCGATGATGCAGCACAGATCCAACTCGGACATTTTCAGCTTCACCGGGATATGGGCATCGCAATGGACGGTGATGCACTTGGACTGTGCCAGGGATATTTTACTGTTCAGGATGGCATCCGCCATGGCGTTGCCGGTCTTAACCACGGTATCCACGGTGTTCAGATCCGTGTCCAGTTCGTCCAGGTATGCCTTGATGGCATCCATGTCGCCGTTGGCAGCCAGTACCTTCATGGTCTGAATATGGTTGCGGTAGTCATGCCGCCAACCGCGAATCTGCCGGTACATGTTGTCCACTTCCCGGTAATGGGTCTCGATCAGCTCACGCTGATAAGCCGCAATCCGCTGGTCTATCTGTTTTGAAAAGAGGGACATTTTTATCCTCCTTATGTGTGCGTAATAATTGCTCGGTTCAGCGGCTCATAAGCACCTCTGGGAAGGGGCAGCACGGTGCCGTCGGACAAGCGCACTTCCATTTTGGTGACTCGTTGGATGTATTTCAGATTCAGAATCATGCCACGGCCTACACGGTGGAATCGGTCATCCAATTCATTTTCAAAGTCACTCAAAGTCCGTTTAACAGTGTAATCTATCTTGGCATGGACCGTCACATAGTTTGCGTTTACATCCAAGTAACGAATTTCATAGAACGGAATTCGTACCATCTCACCATAGGATTCAAGGTTCAGACATCTTTCTTCCTGCTTCCGCTTCTCCAATGCTCGGTCTAAGACTACAAACAGTTTGTCACCATTCACAGGTTTCATCAAATAGTGAAGCGCCGCAACCTCATAGCCTTCGGCAATATAGTCGGAGTAACCAGTGATGAAAACGATTTGCACCGCTTCATTGTCCTGCCGCACCCGCTTTGCCATGGTCACACCGTCTATAGCACCCATTTCGATGTCCAGCAGCAGGATGTCCCATGCCTTATCGTCAGCATAGTGGAACAGGAAATTCTCTGCAGAGGCAAACCGTTGCACTTGAACACCAACCTGCCGATCCTGCGCCCAAGCTTCCAAAACGTTCTGTACATATTCTGCATCAATATTACTATCATCAACAATCGCAACCCGATAGGCCATGTGTTCACCTTCTTTCTATGATAATTATAGCACTTAATTTCCAAGATGCAATATATCTTGATTTTTGACATGGTTTTCTGTATAATACTCTCATTAGGGCAACAACCACCCGAAACAACTGCATGACCCTCCCGTGGTGGTTTATCACCGCTGATAAGATTTTGATAAGCATCCATCGTATAGCTATGATAATATGGACAATCAAAATAATCAGAATAGCAGGTATCATATTCACTAAACGAATTTGTTTAAGTCAAAGATATCTGCAACGAGTGGGAATAAATCAGCGAGCGCTGCCGGTGGCAGAGCAAGCGAGCTGATTTATTGTGCCGCGGTCGAAAAAATCGAGGAAAAGCGTAAGCCCGATGATTTTTTCGGGCACCGCAAACGGGGCGGCCAAATTCCACGCAGTGGAATTTCCCTATAAAAATATCATATTAACTCTCAGTGGGCTGAAATCGTTTGATTTC
>JAZQTN010000011.1:0-1896 GCA_045630825.1 Faecousia sp.
AGGATACACCGCCTACATACACGGAGGGCTTGCTGCTATCCGGAATATCCTTCGTGCGATTATCCAAATCCTTTTGAATGCCCTTTAAGTAATTGGTCAGTTCCGTTGCGCGGGTCTGCATACCATAGAGTTCACCCAAGAGACGGATCGTATCGTATGCATTTTGATCCAATGTCGTATCGCTGCCCGGGACAACTACAACGGGCGTGCCGGTCTTGGATTGCAGGTCATCTGCTTCCACAGAAGCGGACTTGCTCATTACGATCACATCTGGGGCTAGATTGATGATCTCTTCGGTATAGGGCTGTCCGTTGGTGCCAATCACAGGCAGATCCTTGAATTTATCGAAGTTCACATAGTTATAAAGACGAGTCATGCCGGGTTTTACTTCATAGTCTTCCACGCCAACCACCAGGTCTTGCGCTCCTACATAACAGGTATACCGTAGAGCGCCAACACCCACGCAGACGATAGATTCCACTTTTTCTGGTACTTCCACTTGACGACCTGCACTGTCTGTGATAGTTCTGGTGTTCTGTGCATTGGTTCCTGCCGCACCGCAACCTACAAACAGGCAAGTGCAAACAATTACCGACAGAACGAGAGCAATCATCTTCTTCATAAGGCATATCCTCCTAAACTCTATATGGAAGCATTATAGAATACAGCAGACACCGCCACAAGCCGGGTGGGGGGATATTTTTCGATAATATTTTATCTATATCCCCCGGTGGGGGTTGTGGTAAACTCCTACTGGCATTACAATAGTGGAAACATTAGGAGGTAGCCGTATGGAAAAAATATTGGAGACAGCGAAACACCAGATCAATATGTTGTTAGAGGAAAAGAATTTTGTGATCGTTGCCATTGACGGCAAATGCACCTCCGGCAAGACCACCTTGGCTTCCCAACTAGCAGAGATCTATGACTGCAATGTATTTCACATGGATGACTTCTTTCTCCGTCCGGAACAGCGAACACCGGAGCGATTTGCAGAGGTGGGCGGCAATGTGGACTATGAAAGATTCCATGAGGAAGTGCTGCTTCCGCTGAAATCCGGAAAGGCTTTTTCTTACCGCCCCTTTGATTGCAGCACCTTTACCCTTGCCGCTCCTGTTACTGTTGCTCCCAAAAAGCTGAATGTCATAGAAGGTACTTACAGCCACCATCCCTATTTCGGTAACCCCTACGATCTAAAAATCCTGCTGACCGTGGGCGAAGAAATCCAGCGGCAGAGAATACTGGAGCGCCCCGCGTTTCTTCATAAACGGTTCTTTGAGGAATGGATTCCTATGGAGAATCGATACTTCGATGGTTTTGCAATCCCCAGTGAGGCAGGTTTTATTATATAAAAAAGAATGGCTGTTGGTGCACTCCGCATCAACAGCCATTCCTCATTTGTATAGTTCCAGCACCAAATGTGCCCCGTATTGAATGCCATCTAAGAAGGCTTTGCGCTCGTAAGCAGTACAAAGACTACAGCAAAGGTTGAACACCGCATTATTATCATCCAACGGCAACGCACCCAGGAGTTCATCCAATTCCTTAAAGCTTTCTCTGATCTCCAGTGGGTCGGATTCGTGGGATTCTGCGTAGGCTTGGTATAGTTGATCCAGTACAGTTTCGTAATCACCCTCACCAAGATCAAGAGGGTGCGTATCTATGTAGGCTTTCAGCCGCTGGGCAATCTTATCCATGTCTGCACCCCCTTGCCTTTCCTTTCATTTTGTCTGCTCTCATTGTATCGTTGAAAAGGTTGACTGACAAATGTGCCGCAAATGACAGCCGCCCCGGTTCATGACAGAACCGGGGCAAAAATGCCTTATTTCATTCTTTTCTCAAAGCGGCAGAAGCCATCCCCGCCGGGAACATCATCGGGATAATCCTCTCCCGGCT
>JAZQTN010000012.1:0-22465 GCA_045630825.1 Faecousia sp.
GCCACGGATTTGCGGGTGTAGTTCAATGGTAGAACACCAGCCTTCCAAGCTGGATACGCGGGTCCGATTCCCGTCACCCGCTCCATAGAAATGCGCCAGTAGCTCAGCAGGATAGAGCAACTGCCTTCTAAGCAGTAGGTCGGGGGTTCGAATCCCTCCTGGCGTGCCAAATTTATTTGGCAGGGCAGAGGATTCAATAATTCAATGTTCAGCAACACCATATGGTGGGTGTGGCCTAGTTGGCTAAGGCGTCAGATTGTGGCTCTGAAGATCGTGGGTTCAAGTCCCATCATCCACCCCAGAAAAGAAAAAGTCGTCCCATTCGGGACGGCTTTTTCTTTTCTATGGGTATTTGTGGATGTGGGACTTGAAAGGCCGTTAAGAAAACAGTCCGGTGGACTGTTTTTAGGCCGTGGGAAAGTCCTATGGATGGCAGAGTGCAGTTCGCAAGAACTGTAAAATGCCATCCATTCTTTTCGTTAAGCAACAACGCTTCCCAACCGGGACGGCTTTTTCTTTTCTATTGATATTCATGGATGATGGGGCTTGAAAGGCTGTTAATGTTGTGCTATGCGGCCTGTTTTTGTTTATACCCCATCCGTAAACAACAAATTCAGATCCACGCTGCCGGCAATTCCCGGAACTGTGCCGGTATTGCTATACTGCCACATATCCATCCTATAAGGAAATTCCATCGTAACATCATACATTGCCAGCCACCAGGGAACGTCCTCCAGTTCCCGCAGATGCAGCAATTCTTTGGCCTGAAAGCTGTTGAAATAGATCATAGGTTTATAGCCGGCGGTTTCTACCACTTCGCAGAATGCCTTGGTGCAGTCCGTCAAAGTCCTTGCGTCCACATTTTCCGTCCGGGACTCCTGCTCCCAGTCAAACGCCAGGGGCATATCCAACCGGAATCCGTCCAGAATCTCCAGAGCAAATGCTGCCTCTTCCTCTGCTTCGGCAACATTCAACGCCTGAGAATAGAAGTAAGCGCCCACTTTCAAGCCCGCAGCCTTTGCTCCCTGCAGATTTTGTCGGGCAAGCGGGTCTTCGTGAAGTGTGCCCTCAGCGATGCCCCGGTTTCCAAGGCGCACCATTACAAACTCCACCCCGCCAGCCTTGACCTGCCGCCAATCAACAGCGCCCTGATACCGGGACACATCAATGCCCAATGTCGCCTCCCCTGTCAGGCAGGAAAGGTAGCCGTTTTCATAGACAAAATCCTCCGGACGAAACCGGTTTGGCGAAATCGTTTCTGTAGGTGCCGGAATATGGGGCACACTGCACCCAAGCAGCATTAGAACAGCCAAAACTGCCGCAAATATCTTGCTTTTTCTTTTCACGCGCACCCCTCCTTTTTTCTACAGTATATCACACTTTTCTCCTGCTCACAAGCATCTGGAAAAATTGCCTGTATCATTCAATTTCCCTTGCAAAAAATGCAATCTCGTGTTATGCTATAGGCGTAATGTAAGGAGGTGCGGTCATATGGCACTGCAGGAATCCGGCGAAATGTACCTGGAAACCATACTGATCCTTTCCCGGCAGGGCGGATATGTCCGCAGCGTTGACATCAGCGAGTATATGGGCTATTCCAAGCCCAGCGTTTCCCGGGCCGTTGGCCTGCTGAAGGCAGGAAACTACATCGTTATCGACGATGACGGCCACATTACTCTCACCGAATCCGGCCTCAAGACCGCCGAAAAGATTATGCGCCGCCACGAGCTTTTGACGGAGCTTCTGGTATCCCTGGGCGTGGATCGTCAGGTGGCCGCCGCCGATGCCTGCAAAATGGAGCACGTCATCAGCGACGAGACCTATGAAGCAATCCATAACCATATGCAAAATATGGACCAATAAAAATTTTACTTAGGAGGCAATGGAATGACTCTCAGCGAAAAGAAGCAGCTGCAGCTCACCGCTTGCAATGTTCGCATGGGCATTATTGAATCCACTTTCAATGCCAAGTGCGGCCATCCCGGCGGCAGCCTGTCTGCAACCGAAATGTTCACCTATCTGTATTTTAAGGAAATGAACATCGATCCCAAGAACCCCAAGGCGGCTGATCGGGACCGTTTTGTTCTGTCCAAGGGCCACACCGCTCCCGGCCTGTACGCAACTCTGGCACTGCGCGGTTACTTCCCCGTGGAAGATCTGAAGACTCTGCGCCGCATTGACAGCTATCTGCAGGGCCACCCCAATATGAACACCGTTCCCGGCGTAGATATGTCCACCGGCTCTCTGGGTCAGGGCGTTTCCACCGCTGTTGGTATGGCTCTGGCTGCCAAGCATCAGGGCAAGTCCAGCCGCGTCTACACCCTGCTGGGTGACGGCGAGATCCAGGAAGGTCAGGTTTGGGAGGCATTTATGTTCGCCGCCCACTATCATCTGGACAACTTTGTTGCTGTCATCGACAACAACGGCCTGCAGATCGACGGCAATGTTGCCGATGTTATGAGCCCCTACCCCATCGTGGATAAGCTGGCCGCTTTCGGTTTCGAGGTTGTTGCCATTGACGGTCACGACTTTGAGGCGATCGAGGGCGCTCTGGCTACCGCCCGCGCTACCAAGGGCAAGCCCACCGCTATCGTAATGTCCACCGTGAAGGGCAAGGGCGTCTCCTTTATGGAGAACACCGCCGGCTGGCACGGCAAGGCTCCCAACGCCGCCGAGTATGAGCAGGCTATGAACGAGCTGAAGGCTATTTATGCAGAACTGGAGGCGAAGTAATATGGCTGATATGATCAAAACCGCTACCCGTGATGCCTACGGCAAGGCTCTGGCTGAACTGGGTCAGGAAAAAGAGAATCTGATCGTTTTTGATGCTGACCTGGCCGGCGCTACCAAGACCAGCGTTTTCCAGAAGGCATTCCCCGACCGCTTCTTTGACTGCGGTATCGCTGAGGGCAATATGATCTGCGCCGCTGCCGGTGCATCCACTATGGGTCTTGTTCCCTTTGCATCTTCCTTTGCGATGTTTGCTGCCGGCCGTGCTTTCGAGCAGGTCCGCAACTCCATCGGCTACCCCCACCTAAATGTCAAGATCGGCGCTACCCACGGCGGCATCTCCGTCGGTGAGGACGGCGCTTCCCATCAGTGCTGCGAGGACTTCGCTCTGATGCGTTCCATTCCCGGTATGACCGTCATCTGCCCCGCCGACGGCGAAGAGGCCCGGATGGCTGTCCGTGCTGCTTATGAGATGGAAGGTCCTGTCTACCTGCGCTTCGGCCGTCTGGCAGTGCCCGAATTCCACGAGAAGAACTTTAACTTCCAGATCGGCAAGGGCGAGATCCTGCGCGACGGCACTGATGTTGCCATCATCGCAAACGGCCTGCTGGTTTACGAAGCAATTCAGGCTGCCGAAACTCTGGCTGCCAATGGCATCAACGCTATGGTCATCAATATGGCCACCATCAAGCCTCTGGACGATGAGCTGGTTCTGGCTGCTGCCAAGAAGTGCGGCAAGGTCATCACCTGTGAAGAGCACTCCGTCATCGGCGGTCTGGGCGAAGCTGTCTGCGGCCTGCTGAGTGAGAAGCTGCCCACCGTCGTCCGCCGCATCGGCGTCAACGATGAGTACGGCCACTCCGGTCCCGCTACCGACCTGCTGAAGCAGTTTGGTCTGAGCGCTGAGCACATCGTGGAAGTTGCCACCGAGCTGTGCAAGTAATTCCCTGAAACAAAAAGAGCTGCCTTGGGCAGCTCTTTTTTATTGATTAAATGCAGCAGGGTCAAAGGTGATCACAGTGTAGATATTGGTCTTCTCCCGCTCCGACAGTTCCTGCTCCAGGATATGCCGGATCCGTTTTTTATCTTTCGTCATATCCGACGGTAGCGCCACATCGAAGATCAGATTAGTGTGTCCATCGCCTTTGACCATTCGGAAATCGTGGGGATGCAACCGGGGATCAATGGTCTTCAGAATATCGTGGGTTTCTGCCAGAAGGCGGTTGCGCTCCGGATCATCGGTAACCACAGGATCATAGTGGATCACCAGATGGATATTGTGACTCTGCAGACACTCCCGCTCGATATCGTCGATGATCTCGTGGCACAGGAGGGGGTCCTCTTTTTGATCCATCTCCACGTGAAGAGAAGCAAACCGCTGACCCGGGCCGTAATCGTGGACCATCAGATCGTGGTAGCCAAGCACCTTAGGATTGGCGCTGATATAATCCACGATCAACTCCCGCAATTCAGGGCTTGTAGCCTCACCCAACAAAGGACCAATGGTATCCTTGGCCAGATTCGCACCGCTCCACAGAATAAACAGCGCCACCGCCAAGCCGGCAAAGCCGTCCACGTGCCAGGATGTAAAATACTCCACCACGCCTGCCAGCAGAACAGCCGCCGTCGTGATGCAGTCATTGCGACTATCAGCCGCCGTGGCCTCCAATGTACCGGAATGGATCTTCCTACCCAAAGTCCGGTTAAAGATGGCCAGCCACAGTTTCACAGCGATAGAGCTGATCAGCACCGTCACCGTTATACCGGAAAACGCAACATCTGCCGGATTAAAGATCTTCTGCACCGAGGTCTTGGCCAATTCAAAGCCGATAACGATGATCAGCGCTGCCACCGCCAGACCGGATAAATACTCAAACCGGGCGTGTCCGTAGGGGTGATCCTCGTCCGCTGGCTTTTCTGCCAATTTGAAGCCCACAAAGGTTACAATGGAACTGGAGGCATCGGAAAGGTTGTTCATTGCATCGGCGGTAATAGAAACCGAGCCGGACAATGTGCCTACTAGCAGCTTGCCGGCGAACAGAAAGAGATTGGCAATGATTCCCACAACGCCCGACAGCTTGCCAATGGCAGATCGGGTCTTGGGATTACCGGTATCTTCCGAATTCTTTACAAACAGTCTCAAAAGCAGCTTGGTCATAGCGCTTCCTCCTGTCAAAATTTGTCTTTTCTTCCACTCTACTGCCGGTAGAGTCCGGTTTTCTCTCCAAAAGGGAGTTAGTTTTCGCCTTTTTCTCAGGGAAGTCGGGTGATTTCTCTGCTTCCGTGGCGTATAATAAGAGCGTTGCAAACACAGTGTTTCCAACATTATACAAGCAAACGCTTTCCCCGTCAATTCTTTTTCAGGAGTGTATATCTTATGTCTGATTTTTGCATTGTTACTGATTCCGGCAGCGACCTGAATCAGAGTATGATTGACAAGCTGAATATTTCTGTTGTGCCGCTGATGGTCAACTTTCAGGGCAAAACCCAGCCTGACAGTGTTGACGAGGGCATCGGCGCATTTTATGACGGCCTGCGGGCCGGCGAAGTGGCCACTACCTCTGCCATCAACCCCACCGGTTGGGAAGGGGCTATGGAGCCAATACTGGCAAACGGACAGGATGTTTTGGTCATCGCTTTCTCTTCCGGTCTCAGCACCACCTATCAGTCCGCTGTCATTGCCGCAGAGGAACTGCAGGCTAAGTACCCTGAAAGAACCGTCCGGGTAGTAGACAGCCTCTGCGCCTCCCTGGGACAGGGCCTGCTGGTATGGTATGCCTGCCAGAAGCGGGATGCCGGTATGTCTTTGAACGAACTGACTGACTGGCTGGAGGAGAATAAGTTCCGCCTGTGCCATTGGTTTACTGTGGACGACCTGATGTACCTGAAGCGGGGCGGCCGTGTCAGCGCCGCAACAGCTCTGGTGGGCACGATGCTGCAGATCAAGCCGGTACTTCACGTGGATGATGAAGGCCACCTGATCAATGTTTCCAAGGCCCGTGGCAGAAGAGCCTCCATTGACGCCCTTTCCAAGAAACTGAGCGAACTGGGTCTGGAGGGCGAAAATAGCACCGTTTTCATCAGCCACGGCGACTGCATTGATGACGCCCGGCTTCTGGAAACGATGCTGAAAGAAAAATACGGTGTCAAGGAAGCCATCATCGGCCATGTAGGCGCGGTTATCGGCTCTCACTCCGGCCCGGGCACGCTGGCGCTGTTCTTCCTGGGCACAAAGCGCTGAGAAAATTCCACCAAGTGAGCTGCTGAGACTCCAGCATAGCATCCGCCAGCGATGCCAGTTCCACACAGAGCGCAGAAAAATCCGCCGTTCTGCGCTGGTCGGCATACACATCCAGCTGCTCCAGCAGATTTTCCATTTCCTCCAGCGGTTCGTGATCTGCCACAGCCGCAATAAATTTCCGACACTGCTTCCAATCCGCTCTGGCCTTTTGGGTCAGAGCGGTTGCTTTTTCCCAATCGCCATCCATCGCCAGCTGGGATGCCTGCCGCAAGTCCTCGGAAAGGGGTGTATGGATCCGGTCAAACAGTCCCGTCAGGTAGATCCCCGCCACCAGCATAACCGCCAGAAACCCAACACCGATCCACAGCCGCTTCATTCCGATGCCTCCTTTTCCTGCCACAGAATCTGCCCCGCCTTATCCACCGTCATCAACCAAGTGGACGCCACCGTGGCTTTTCGCTTCTTCAGCTGCTTTTGCAGCCACTTGTCATCTCTTCCCGAAAGGCGGAGATTTTCCCGATACAAATAACCGTCGGCAATGATAGTGTAGGGCAAATACTGCTCCGCAGGGGTGATCTGCGCATCCTTTGCCGATGCCGGTTTTTGCTCCGGAAAAGGAAACACGGACAGATTCCCGTTGGTTTCCAGGATCGCATACTGCACCGTGTCCGGGGTCAATACATCCTTGCCCCGCAACAGCTCCGCCAGTTCGTCCAATGTCACCCGGGTGCTGCGCAGATTCTTCTGCAAAATCTTTCCGTTTTCGATCAGAATCACCGGCTTGCCGCACAGCAGTCGCCGCAGCTTCACGCTGCGCATACTCAGCGCCGTCAGAATCAGCTCCACACCCAACACCGTCAGGATCGGTACAAGTCCGGAATACAGTGGAATTCCCCCGTCCTGCATTGGGATCGATGCCAAGTTCGCCACCAGCATCGTAACGACAAATTCCGATGGCTCCATTTCTCCGATCTGCCGCTTACCCATCATCCGGATCACGGCGATCAACACCAGATACAGTACAATAGTGCGAATGTACGTCAGTAACACACTCCCACCCCCATTACACCCAGTTTTTCCGGATACGGGGAAACTATGCAAAAATCGGATGTCCCGAAGGACACCCGATTTTGTTATTCTTCTTCGTATTCGTTTCTGCGGAAGCCATCCCGGTCAAATACCACAATTACCGCGATATTGATACCCAGACAGGCTGCACCGATGAGACCCAGTTCCCAACCGATGCTTTTCGCCGCCGCCCAGACCATTTCCATCGGCTCCATCCGGCGGAATGCATTGCACACAAAAGCCATAATAATGGTCAGCAACAGACCCAGACCCGACCAAACATATCCTGTCCAGCGGTGGGTAAACTGCCATGCATCCAGACTTGCCATACTCCACCAGAAGCGCCATCCCAAAGAAAAATTCGCTTCCTTAGGCGGTGCAAGCAGATACAGCAGACCAAAGCCCAGCAGAAGTAGCGGACCTGCCATTACCAGTAAGCGCAGTACCATTTCCACCCAACCCATCATAGTATCCAACTCGGGCAGAAAGGCCGCCACATCAAAATCTGAGAATATAGCCATCAAGGCATCTAAGTTCATTTTCTACCCCTTACTTCTTCTTCAGGAACTTGTTAATTTCACTTACGAAGCTGCCAACGTCCTGGAACCGGCGATAAACGGAAGCAAAGCGGATATAGGCAACCTCGTCCAGTGGCTTGATGCGTTCCATAACCATTTCGCCGATTTTATCCGTGCTGACTTCCCGTTCCAGCGTATTCTGGATGGTCTGGTCGATCTCAGTTGTGATCCGCTCCAGTTCTGCAATCTCCACTTTCCGCTTATCAAAAGCGCGGACCATGGAGTTGAGGATCTTATTGCGGTCAAAGCTCTGGCGAGTACCGTCCCGCTTAACAACGATGATGGGCAGGCTTTCCACGATCTCATAAGTAGTGAAGCGGCGCTGGCACAGCAGACATTCCCGACGGCGGCGGATGCTGTTGCCGTCTTCAGAGCGCCGGGAATCTACAACTTTGCTCTCCTGATCTCCGCAAAAAGGACACTTCATATGGGAACACTCCCTTACGTTAATATGCCTTGATTATAGCAGAATGATACAAAACTGTCCAGTCTTTTTTTGCAAATCCGCCCCTTTGGACTATGTATATTGTAGATTTTTGCCCACATAAACACCATATTTTGTGCAAATGTGCTTGACAACGCTTGTCTTTACGGGTAAAATGATCGTGGTATAGTGTGCGCATTTTGGAAAGATATTTTCTATTCTGCGTTTCATGGATAACCGGCGTTAGCCGGGGTAACGCATTTCACGCCTCATGGCGTTTATGTTCGTATTTTATTTTCAATAAAAACTGCATATGACACACCAGGGGTCTGTTGCGTCCGCCCCCTTTCGCTAACGCTATTTTTAGTGAAGGAGGTGCGTTTGAAGAATTATGGAACCGTTAGCTATCATTTTGATCGTTGTTGGCACCCTTGTTGGCATTTTGATCGGCTTTTTGTCCGGCGTCGGCTATCGCAAGAAGGTGGCAGAGCGCGAGATCGGTTCTGCAGAGGCCGAGGCTACCCGCCTGATCAATGAAGCCATCCGCAGCGGTGAGAGCCGCAAGAAAGAGATGCTTCTGGAAGCCAAGGACGAGATCCATAAATCACGCACAGAGTACGAAAAAGAAGTCAAGGAGCGCCGGGCGGAGCTTTCCAAGCAGGAGCGCCGTCTTGAGCAGAAAGAGATCTCTCTGGATAAGAAGACAGAGAATTTCGAACGTAAGGAAGAGGAACTGGCCAAGAAACTGGCTGCCGTTGCCGAAACTCAGGCAGAGGCAGAGGCCATCCGCAAGCAGCAGTTGCTCACTTTGGAGACCATTTCCGGTCTTTCTCAGGAGCAGGCTAAGCAGCAGCTTCTGCAGAGCGTGGAGGAAGAGATTCGCCACGATACTGCTATGAAGATCAAAGAGATCGAAGCCCAGATGAAGGAAGAGGCTGAGGATCGGGCCCGCGAAGTCCTGTCCATCGCCATCCAGCGCTGCGCTGCCGATCACTCCGCAGAGTCCACCGTTAGCGTTGTGCCTCTGCCCAACGATGAAATGAAGGGTCGCATCATTGGCCGTGAGGGTCGGAATATCCGCACTCTGGAGACCATCACCGGTGTCGACCTGATCATCGACGACACTCCTGAAGCCATCACCGTTTCCAGCTTTGATCCCGTCCGTCGGGAGATCGCCCGTCTGGCACTGGAAAAGCTGATCGCCGACGGCCGTATCCACCCCACCCGTATCGAAGATATGGTGGAGAAGGCACGCAAGGAAGTGGATCGCACCATCCGCGAGGAGGGCGAGCGCGCCTGCTACGAAACCGGCGTCCACAACCTGAACCCCGAACTGATCAAGATTCTGGGCCGCCAGAAGTACCGTACTTCCTATGGTCAGAATGTGCTGAATCACTCTATGGAAGTGGCACACATCGCCGGCTTGATGGCAGCCGAGTTGGGCATCGACGCTTCCCTTGCCAAGCGTGCAGGTCTGCTGCATGACCTGGGCAAGTCCATCGACCACGAGGTCGAGGGCAGCCACGTACAGCTGGGTGCAGATATCGCCCGGAAGTACAAGGAGAATCCTGTGGTCGTCAATGCCATTGAGGCACACCACGGTGATGTGGAACCCAAAACCATTATTGCCGTTCTGGTACAGGCCGCCGATGCTGTATCCGCCGCCCGTCCCGGCGCACGCCGCGAGAATGTGGAAAACTACATTCGCCGTCTGCAGAAGCTGGAAGAGCTCACCGGTTCCTATCCCGGCGTAGACAAGGCTTTCGCCATCCAGGCAGGCCGCGAAGTCCGCATTATGGTCAAGCCCGAGGTTGTCAACGAGGACAATATGATCCTCCTGGCCCGGGACATTGCCAAGAAGATCGAGTCCGAGCTGGAATACCCCGGCCAGATCAAGATCAATGTCATCCGCGAGACCAAAGCTGTGGAATACGCAAAGTAATCAAAAAGATCCTCTGGGAAATCCCAGAGGATCTTTTTTAACTCTTACGAATAAATTTCTCGCCGCACTTGGGGCAGGAAATTGCGATTTTTCCCTTGCCTCTCGGCACCCGGACCGGCTGATGGCAGCGGGGACAGCTGAAATACTTATGCTGACGGTCCTTGATCCGGTCAAGCCACATTAAGAATTTCCGGTTCTCCTGATACCGCTTATAGGTATTCCGGGAGAAACACCGGAAGATTGCCCAGATCATCAGCACATAGGCGCCGAAAGTCAGCAACATTTTGACCAGCGGAAACGGCATAAAGATTGACACGATGCTGGCAATAACACCGGCGGTCAGGATCGTCATACTCAATTTATCGGTACCGTAACGTCCCGTCATAAAATGGCGCAGCCACTGTTTAATTCTGTCCATACTTTCACCCTTTTGTTGATATAGGTACATTATATTGCTTTTTCCCGGGATTGCAACCGCAAAAAATAAAATTTACGGAATGTTTACTATTCCGGTTTGCGAAAAAAGGTTGCACCGGCAAAAATTTTCGTGTATACTTATTTTGTAAAAATACGGGCGCAAACCCGAAATATGGAGGATTGTTACTTATGTTTAATGCAATGATTGAGACTCTGAAGGCGAATCCCAGGAAGATCGTTTTCACCGAGGGCCACGATGCCCGCATTCTGGAGGCCACTGCCCGTCTGGCAGAGGGCGGTTTCCTGACCCCCATTCT
The DNA here is from genome assembly GCA_045630825.1 of Faecousia sp. GTDB lineage: Bacteria > Bacillota > Clostridia > Oscillospirales > Oscillospiraceae > Faecousia. The sequence goes on from JAZQTN010000012.1 coordinate 10,718, forward strand.
GATTGGCAATGCGGACGAGGTCAAGGCTAACGCTGCCAAGGGCGGCTTCAACATCGACGGTGTTGAGATCATCGATCCCCTGACCTATGCCGGTATGGACGCTATGGTTGAGAAGATGGTAGAACTGCGTAAGGGCAAGATGAGCGCAGAAGAGTGCAAGGCCGCTCTTTCCAAGGGCAACTACTTCGGCACTATGCTGGTAAAGATGGGCTACGCTGATTCCCTGCTGGGCGGCGCTACCTACTCCACCGCTGACACTGTCCGTCCCGCTCTGCAGCTGGTCAAGACCAAGAAGGGTGTCAATCTGGTTTCTTCCTGCTTCATCATGGTCCGCGGCGACGAGAAAATCGCTATGGGTGACTGCGCTATCAACCTGAGCTACGAGGACAGCGTAGACAAGGAGGGCAATGTTACCGTTTCTGCTGCTCAGAAGCTGGCTGAGGTCGCTGTTGAAACTGCAAGAACTGCTAAGGTCTTCGGTATCGACCCCAAGGTTGCTATGCTGAGCTTCTCCACCAACGGCTCCGGCAAGGGCGGCACTGTCAAGCTGAGCCACGATGCTACCGCTATTGCTAAGGAAATGGCCCCCGAGTTCGCTATCGACGGCGAGATGCAGTTCGACGCAGCTGTCGCTCCTGAAGTCGGCCAGCTGAAGTTCCCCGGCTCCCCCGTGGCAGGCCATGCCAACACCTTCATCTTCCCCTGCATCGAGGCTGGCAACATCGGTTACAAGATCGCACAGCGTCTGGGCGGTTTTGAGGCTTACGGCCCCATTCTGCAGGGTCTGGCAGCTCCTATCAATGACCTGTCCCGCGGCTGCAACGCCGACGAGGTCTACAAGATGGCTATCATCACCGCTGCAATGGTGTAATTCCAAACACAACAAAAGCGCACTGCTTAGCAGTGCGCTTTTTATTATGCTTTCAGCAATTCCCAACAACGGCGGAGCATTTGAGGGTCTTCTGCACTACTCTGGATCAGGATCTCTCCCTCGCCATCGTGGCACAGGCCTGCCGCTTCCAAACGGCGTTGGGTTTCTCTGGCGGTACCTTCGCCGCCGTCCAGCAACACCGTCCCCTCTCCCAGCAAGGCCTGAATGGTCGCCGCAGCGAAGGGATAATGGGTACATCCCAACACCACCGCATCCAGCTTACCTGCGTAAGGCGCAAGCATCGGCCGCAGTAGAGCTTCACTTTCGGCACTAACTGCCTTGCCGGCTTCCACCAGGTCCGCAAGACCGGGGGTGGGCAGCGGAATGATATTGCATTTTTCCTGCCAGCGCTCTTCTAAAGCGTGGAGTTTCTCCGAATCCGTAGTCAAAGGCGTGGCCATAACGCCCACTGTGCCGCCGGGAAATTTATCTGCCGCCAATTTTACCGCAGGCTCAATGCCCACTACAATCAGCTCCGGATACCGCTGCCGCAGCAGATCTACCGCAGCTGCTGTTGCCGTATTGCAGGCAACCACCAGCGCCTTAATCCCCTGGGCCAGCAGCTTTTCCGCAACAACAATGCTTAATTCCTGCACCTGCGCAACCGTTTTCGTTCCGTAGGGTGCATTGGCGGAGTCGCCGTAGTATAAAAACCGTTCCCCGGGCATCCGCTTCACCAGATGCCGCAGCACACTGATGCCGCCGACGCCGGAATCAAACACCGCAATATAATCGCTTTTCTGGTTCATCTTGACCCCTGCCTTGCGTTTATTTCTGAGGAAGCTGTGTCTTTGCTGTTTCTACATAATGCTCGGCATCATGAATCTGTGCAGCCATCTGCTCGGCTGTCAAAGTCTTGACCACCTTGGCAGGGTTTCCCAGCAGCACAGAACCGGCGGGAGCTACAGTCTTGCCCGTAACCAGCGCACCTGCGCCCACCAAGCAGCCGTCTTCCAACACGGCACCGGTGAGAACCACCGCACCCATACCGATGACGCAACCATCGCCCACGGTACAGCCGTGGACCACTGCGTTGTGGCCGATGGTGCAATACTTGCCGATGGTGGTTTTCTCGTGAATGGTGCAGTTATCCTGCACATTGGTGCCCTCACCAATGACGATAGCACCGCTGTCTCCGCGGAGCACTGCGCCATACCAGATGTTCACATCTTTTCCCAAAGATACATCCCCCACAACGGTTGCATTGGGGGCAATGAAATACTTGTCCATACTAGCTCCTTTAGCCATAAATACTATGCTTATGGTATAATACTTCCCCTTTTTTGTCAAGCCAAGGGAAAACCGCCGGAGGAAACCTCCGGCGGTACTTTTTTAGCTGTTTTGCAACTGCTGCTTGGTATATTGCAGGGTGTAGAGCTGGTAATATCTGCCCTTTTGGTGCAGCAGCTCCTGATGGTTGCCCTGCTCGATGATCTGTCCGTGGGACAGAAGAATGATGTTATCGGAGTGCTGGATCGTGCTGAGTCTGTGCGCGACAATCAGCATCGTACCGATATTTTTCATCTTCTCCAGGGAGTCCTGGATCAGAAGTTCCGTTTCGGTGTCGATATTTGCCGTTGCCTCGTCCAAAATCATCACGCTGGGCTTGTGGATAATGGTCCGGGCAAAGGACAGCAGCTGTCGCTGACCGGCGGAGAAGTTATTGCCTCGCTCACGAACAACATCGTCTAAACCCTTTTCCAGCTTGTTGATAAAGGAATCGGCGTTGACATACCGGCAAGCTTCCATAACCTCTTCATCGCTGACACCTTCCTTGCGCAGCAGAATATTGCTGCGGATATCGCCGGAGAAGAGGAACACATCCTGCAGCATCTGGCCAAAGTGCCGGCGCAAGGAAGAAATCTTGATCTTTCGGATATCGATGCCGTCGATCAAAATCTGCCCCTTCTGGATATCGTAATTGCGGCAAATCAGGCTAAGAATCGTGGTCTTACCGGAGCCGGTAGAGCCCACAAACGCAACCGTCTGCTTGGGCTGCACGTGGAAAGAAACGCCCTTGAGCACCCATTCGTCAGGCTTGTAGCAGAACCAGACATCTTTGAACTCGATCTCGCCTTTGACCTCTTCCAGCTCGATAGCATCGGGGTCATCCACCACTTCAGGAATCATATCCATAATGGTGAAAATCTTTTCCGCAGAGGCAAATGCCGACTGCAGCACATCGAAATGCTCGGAAAGGGTCTGGATGGGATCAAAGAACTTGGATGCGTACAGGTAGAAGGTAACCACCGTATCCGATACGATGACCTGTCCCAGGAAGCGGATATTCTCAATATAGCCCTTGCTGCCGAAATACAGCAGGCACAGCACGCAGCTGATGTGCAGCATATAGACCATCGGACGGAAGATGCCGAAGACGAACATTCTCTTAAACTTGGCTTTCTTCAGGTCATCACTGCGCTGGATAAAGGCGCTCATCTTCTCCTGTTCACGGTTAAAGATCTGGGTGATCTTCATACCGGACAGGTTCTCGGAAAGGAAAGTGTTCAGCTCCGTACGGGAGTCAGTAACAGCCCGGTGGGCTCTGCGGGAGAATTTCTGGAAGATGAATGTGAACAGCGCCACAAAAGGCACAAAACACAGTACCACCAGCGTCAGCGCATAGTTGACAAACAGCATTGCCACCAACACGCCGGTAATGACCATCACATTCTTGATCATGGTAACCAGCACATTGGTAAACATCCGGCAAATGCCGTCAGTATCGTTGGTAACGCGGGTAACCAGCTTGCCGACAGGGATATTGTTCAGCTGCTCGTGGGAAAGGCTCTCAATGTGGGAGAACACATCTTCACGAAGATCGGACAGGATCTTTTGTCCGATTTTCTGCAGGATCATTGTCTGCAGGTACATACTGACCATAGACACCACCAGCACCACGGCATAGGCGCCTACCATCCAGAAGAGCTTATTCAGCTCAAATCCATCGTGCTTGATCAGACCCTGGATCTTGCCCACCAAAACAGGGGACAAAATATCATAGGTAATGGACAGCAACATAATGATAAAAACCAGAATAAACTGAGCAAGGTAAGGTCTGCCGTAGCGAAGCAGCCGCTTGATAATGACGGAATCCGGCATATTCCGCTGGAATTCCTTCATCGTCTTATCCCGCTGTACCTTGATATAGGCAACCAAGAAAGCGAGGGTAAAGATGCCGATGATGGCACCCACAATGAGAACAGGCAAATACTTATCCATTGTGATGCTCGCCTCCTTCCTCTTCCAGGCGCTGCAGCTCCACCATCTTGCGGTACTCGCTGCAGATTCCGATCAGTTCCTGGTGGGTTCCGAAAGCCGCCACCGTACCGTCATCGATAAACAGAACCTTGTCCATCTGTTCGATGGTGGAAATGCGGTGGGCGATGAGAATGGTGGTCTTACCCTGGCGGGTTTCTCTCAGATTGGCAAGAATGGTGCGCTCGGTCTTGGTATCGACTGCGGAAACGGAGTCGTCCAAAATCAGAATAGGCGCATCCTTCAAGAGCGCTCTGGCAATGGAAATGCGCTGCTTCTGGCCGCCGGAAACCGTAACGCCCCGCTCGCCCAGAATGGTTTCATAACCCTGGCTGAATTCCCGGATATTGCCGTCCACATCGGCCATAATTGCGGCTTTTACGATGTTGTCGCCCTTCTTATCCTCCACTGCGAAACCGATGTTGTTGGCGATGGTGTCGGAGAAGAGGAAGTTGTCCTGAGGCACATAGGCACAGCCTGCCCGGACATCCTTAATGGGAACGGTGTTCACATCGTGGCCGTCGATAAACACAGTGCCGTCAGGCACATTGTAGGTACGTAGGATCAGATCCACCAGTGTTGTCTTGCCGGAGCCTGTGCGGCCCACCAAACCGATGTTTTCACCGGCGTTGATCTTAAAGGATACATTGCGCAGGGCATTGAATTCGCCGTCGGGGTACTGGAAATCCAAATTTCTAAACTCAATGTCGCCACGGATTTCAGGCAAAGGCTGTACGCCCTCCCGATCCACAACATCCTGCTTGGCGTCCAGCAGCTCGCTGATGCGCTTGACCGATGCCCGGCCACGGGAAGTCATATCGATCAGGTCGGCAACTGCCAGAATGGGCCAAATAATCGCATTGAAATAACCGATGAACTCCATCAGCTGACCGGCATTGAACGTGCCGTTCCAGACCAGGTATCCACCGTAGCCCAGAATGATGCAGATAACACTTTCCACGAAGGTCATAACCAGGATGCGGAATACAACGGATGCCTTAGTAAAGGCGATGTTGGCATCCTCGTTCTCTTTGCTCAGCTTTTTGAACGCCCACAGCTCCTTGGCCTCCTTAACAAAGGCCTTGATGACCGCAATGCCGGAGAAGCTCTCCTGGGCAAAGTCGGACAGATTGGAAAATGCCTCCTGCCGGCGCTCCCACTTGTCGCTCATTTTGTTGCCGACAATAATGCTGGCACCAAGCAGACAAACCATAGGAATCAAGGCAAAGCCGGTAAGCAGCGGGTTCATATTCCACATCTTGATAATGGCCAGTGCGCCCAAAAATGCTGCATCGCAGCACTCCATAATGCCCCAGGAATAGCACTCCTGGAAGGTATCCAGATCGTTGGTATACAGGCTCATCAGGTTGCCCACATTGTTCTGGTGATAGAACTCCTGGGACAGGTCCTTACAATGGTTAAACATCCGGTTGCGCAGATCTGCCTCCGCTTTGATGCCGGCGCTGAAGAAGCACACGCGCCACAAAAAACGGCCCAGCACGATCATCAGTATAATGCCGACCATAGGCAGACAAATCTTCTCTACCAATACCGTTACGGTGAAAGGTACGCCGTCCACATGGCCCTGGTTAATGCCGTTGATAACCATTTGGTACAGTCTGGGAATCTCCAGCTGCAGATAGTCCACAACCACCAGCGACAGCAGTCCCAGTATGATCGCAACGGCATGCTTAAGATAATACCGGTTAATGTGCTTTCCGAATATCATACGCTCTCCCTTTCTTTTTTCTTTCCATAGTCGTAAAGCGCATTATACCATATTTTTCAGCGATTCGCAATCATTTTAGGTAAAAAAGTTGCGTTAGCAACAATATTTTTTGTCATTTTGGGATTGTAATGGTCAGCACGATCTGGCTGTCGGTTTCCCGGTGCTCAGAAACCGCCGCTACTCCGGACAGCTGGATCTTCTGCAGAGTCTGACGCAAGGAATTTAAGAACGAATCCACATTCACTTTTCCGCCTTTTCCGCCCTTTTTCTCCAGCATACCCTCTATGTAGCTTTCCGTCCGGGATACGCTCATTCCCAGCCGGGTAATGACGCTCAGCGCCGCCATTTTCTCCGGTTCCGTGGGCAGCCGCAGCAGCGCCCGGGCGTGGCGCTCCGTTAATTCGTGCTGGCGCAGCATCCGCAAAACCGGCTCGCTATGGCGCAATATCCGCAGCTTATTGGCGATGGCGCTCTGGCTTTTTCCCAGCAGCCGCGCCACCTGCTCCTGACTCATACAATGCAAATCCATCAGCCGGGCAATGCCTTGGGCTTCCTCAATAAAATCCAGATCCTGCCGCTGCAGATTTTCGATTATGGCCGCCATAGACGACTCCTGATCATCCATACTCATCACAATGCAGGGCACATCCGTCAGTCCCGCCAGTTGCGCTGCCCGCAGCCGCCGTTCTCCAGCAATCAGTTCATAGCCGTTGTCCACACGCCGCACCGACAACGGCTGCAAGATTCCGTGCTGACGAATGGATGCTGCCAGTTCTGTCAACGCCTCTTCCCGAAAGATCCTCCTCGGTTGGGCAGGGTTGGGACGAATGATCCGTGCCGGCAGAAAAATCACCCTGCCGGTCTCCATATATGTTTTCAGCTTCTGGCATTGCATAGCCATACCTCCTTTGTTTCATTTCGCTCTCATTGTACTTTCCGGGAAATGGGAAACTTAGCGAATTACGCCCTTCCCCGGGAAAACCGCACGACAGTTTTAATCAAAACTTAACCTCTTTCTCCCACATTTTCCGTTGCGTTATGCCAGGATCTGTGATACAATGGGCAAAACGCTCGGAAAGGAGTTCCAAATGTTCAAAAAATATCTGATCCTTTTTTTGGTTTCAATGGTGCCTCTGATTGAACTTCGTGGCGCTGTTATTATTGCAGCAGGCATGGATATTCCCGCCATACCGGCTCTGCTGGTATGTATGTTCGGCAATATGATCCCCGTTCCTTTCATCTACCTTTTCGCCCGAAAGGTCCTGCTCTGGGGCAAGGATAAGAAGTACATCGGCAAGTTTTTTCGTTTCTGTCTGGAAAAAGGTGAAAAAGGCGGACAAAAACTGGTGGCAAAAACCGGCCGCGGCGGTCTGTTTGTCGCGTTGATGCTGTTTGTGGGCATCCCCCTGCCGGGTACCGGTGCCTGGACCGGCACATTGGCAGCAAGCTTTTTGAATATGGGTATCAAATCCACAACCGTCGCAGTTTCTTTGGGTGTTGCCATCGCTTCGGTCATTATGTATATGGTCAGCGCCGGCGCTTTTGCCGTATTCGGTATCATTTAAGGAGGAAAAGCCATGTGCCTGTTTTGTAAGATTGTTGCCGGTGAGATTCCCTCCACTAAGGTTTACGAGGATGAAACTATTCTGGCTTTCCGGGATATTGCTCCTATGGCACCCACCCACATTCTCGTGATTCCCAAAACCCACATTCCTTCTGTTGACGGCATCACCGCCGAAAACAGCGGCGTCATCGCCCATATTTTTGAGACCATTCCCACCATTGCCGCACAGGAGGGCCTGACCTCCGGCTACCGGGTCGTATCCAACTGCGGACCTGATGCCGGCCAGTCCGTTCCCCATCTGCATTTCCACATTCTGGGCGGCAAGGAACTCAGCCTGCAAATGGCTTGACATTTCGTACTTTTTCGCTATAATAACCTTAGATCGCACAAAACCTAAGTCTTCGGGGAGCCGGACACATTCGGCTGAGAGTGGGCTGTATCGCCCTGACCCGTGAACCTGATACGGTCAGTACCGTCGTAGGAAAAGATGCACTGATGGGATATTCCGGTATCGCATTGCACCTGGACGGGTTGCAATGCGATACTTTTTATTTTGGAGGAATATCCTATGACAAAAACCCACAAGAACATCCGCGCATTGTGCGAGGGCGCCATTATAGTGGCGCTGGCACAGATCCTCAGCTTTATCAAGCTGTTCCCCAACCTGCCCAATGGCGGCTCCATCACCTTCGCTATGTTCCCTATCTGCCTGTACGCAGTCCGCTGGGGTCTGGGAAAAGGCCTGCTGTCCGGTCTGGTATTCGGCGCGCTGCAGCTGATCTTTGATGGCGCATATGCCTGGGGCTGGCAGTCTATGCTGCTGGACTATCTGGTAGCCTTTACCCCTCTAGGTCTGGCAGGTCTGTTTAAGGGCAAGACCTGGGGCATCTTCCCCGGCATCGCTGTTGGCTGTGTAGGCAGATTCATCGTCCACTATATCAGCGGTGTAACGGTGTATCGCATCTACGCGCCCACAGAAATTCCCGGTATCGGTGTGTTTGACGATGCCCAGCTGTACTCCCTGGTCTACAACGGTGCCTATATGCTGCCGTGCATGCTGCTGGCCATTGCAGTGGCTGCCGTGCTGTTCGTGCCGATGAAAAAGTTCTTCGCAGGCAAGGATATCCTTTAATACACAAGGGGCGCACCCGACGGTGCGCCCCTTTTTACGCAAATTTTGTAAAAAAAGCTTTCCCTTTTGCTGACGGCAGTGTATAATAAAGGAAATTCCCAAACGGAGGAAATGATTATGGCTGATCTCGTTTTGCAAGCTGACGAACGTAACATTCTGGATGCCGGTTTCACCGCAGCTTTCGGCAGTGCGCCGGAGCGCTATTTCTCTGCCCCCGGCCGGACGGAAATCGGCGGAAACCACACTGACCATCAAAGAGGCCGTGTTCTGGCTGCCGCTGTCAATCTGGACACCCGGGCCGCTGTCCGTCTTAACGGCAGCAATGTTATCCGCGTGCTATCCCAGGGCTACCCACTATGCGAAGTGAATCTGGACCAGCTGACACCGGTGGAATCCGAAATCAACACCACCCCCGCACTGATCCGGGGCGTTGCTGCCCGCTTTGCGGAGTTGGGCTGCAAGGTAGAAGGTTTTGACGCCTATGTTACCTCCACCGTTTTGCCGGGCTCCGGCCTCAGCTCCTCTGCTGCATTCGAAGTTCTGATCGGCACCATTATCAACATTCTCTTCTTCGGCGCTAAGGTTTCCGCACCGGAGGTTGCCGCCATCGGTCAGTATGCAGAAAATGTGTTTTTCAAAAAGCCCTGCGGCCTGATGGACCAGACCGCTTCTGCCGTAGGCAATCTGGTTACCATTGACTTCGGCAACAAGGCAAAGCCCGATATCCGCAAAGTAGATTTTGACTTCTCTGCCTGCGGCTACGCCCTGTGCATTATTGACAGCGGTGCCGACCACGCCGACCTAACCGACGAATTCTCCGCCATTCCCGGCGAGCTGAGAGCCGTTTCCGCCTGCTTCGGCAAAGAAGTGCTGACAGAGGTAGATGAAGCAGAATTCTACGCCAACCTCCCCGCCGTCCGCAAAAAATGCGGCGACCGGGCTGTAATGCGTGCCATTCACGTATTTGAGGACAATGCCCGGGTAGTCAAGCAAGTAGCCGCTCTGGAAAACAATGATTTCGACACATTCCTGAAGCTGGTTACCGAAAGCGGTCAGTCCTCCCATATGTACTTACAAAACGTGATCCCCACCGGCAGCACCGTCCATCAGGAGGTTGCTGTTGCGCTGGCGCTGTGCCGTCACGCACTGCAGGGTCAGGGCGCATACCGGGTCCACGGCGGTGGCTTTGCCGGCACGGTACAGGCTTTTGTTCCGCTGACCATTCTGGATTCTTTCCGCAGTGAGATCGACTCTGTGCTGGGAGAAGGCGCTTGCTATGTGCTGTCCATTCGGCCCCAGGGCGGCGTAGAGCTGAAAGTGTAAAACAAGGCCCCCTCATAGAGGGGGTCAAGGCTGCCCATATGCATAAAAAGCTCCCCGACCGATCGGTTGGGGAGCTTTTTATGTAAAATCTATTATTCGTACTTACCTCTAATACAGCGGGGACACCGCCAATATTGTCATGCCATCCATATAAATCCATCCAGAAACTTCTATCATTTGCTTATTGCCCGAATAATCCAATTCTATATTGTCATTTGTTAGTGTGAAATTGTTAGACAACTCAGGCAAAGTAACTTGATATACTTCTATCGTTTTATCGTTATTCTGGTAACCCTTTATCGTTCCCAAATACATATAACTGCCTGTAATAAGGCGAGAGATTGTCTTATCTGTTTTTGTTACAATAGATGTATGTTCATCAATATATCCACACGGTGCAAACATACTTTCCCTTGTTTCAGCGTCGTATCTATACACCCACACATCATCGATAGGGTATTCCTTTTCAGTTGTCTGCTTCTCCGTTTCTTGACTTGTTAGCGTTTCTTTTTTGCTCCGATTTCCGCAAGCTGTAATTAATGCAATAATTGTAACAATTGCAACAAGCAACAGCAATCTATGCTTCATAATTACCTCCCATTCGTTATCACCTGGTGTGGGTTTTGCTTATCATTAATTAATAACCCAAGATATCAAAAGACATCTTGGGTTATAATAACTTATTAAGCAATTAACCGGTTTATCTCAACCTTGAAATTACTTGCCGGCGCCAGCGATCTGAGCTGCAACTTCGTCAGCGAAGTTCTCTTCCTTCTTCTCAATGCCCTCACCCTTGATGTAGTGAATAGCATCCACGAAGGTAACCTTGCCGCCCAGCTTCTTAGCTGCGTCAGCAATGTAGCCAGCAACGTCGCCCTTGAACAGGTCGGAGCGGACGAAATCCTGCTGAAGCAGGCACATCTCCTTGAAGAAGGCGTTGATCTTGCCGGCTGCGATCTTTTCCTTGACCTCAGCGGGCTTACCAGCCATCTTAGGATCGTTGTCCATCATAGCAACCTGGATAGCCAGTTCCTTGTCGACATCAGCCTGAGGAACCATGGACTTATCCCAGTACTTAGCGCCCATAGCAGCGATCTGCATAGCGACGTTCTTGCCGATCTCGGTAGCGTCGATACCACCCTCAACAGCCAGGTTGACCAGAACACCGTGGGAGCCACCCATATGAACATAAGCGACGGAGGTGTTGTCAGCAAAGCGGTTGAAGCGGCGGATCTGCATATTCTCGCCGATGGACATAACCAGTTCCTGCATCTTCTCAGTAATGGTCAGGTTGGTGCCGGGGTAGGTGCAAGCCTTCAGTGCTTCTACGTCAGCGGGAGCATCGGTAGCAACGATGGTAGCCAGATTGGAAACCAGCTCCTTGAAGGCGTCGGTCTTGGAAGCGAAATCGGTCTCAGCGTTGACCTCGATGATAACGCCAACACCGTTGATAACAGTTGCGAAAGCGATGCCTTCTGCAGCAACGCGGTCAGCCTTCTTGGCAGCCTTAGCCAGGCCCTTTTCACGCAGCCATTCTACAGCCTTGTCCATATCACCGTCGGTAGCCTGAAGAGCCTTCTTGCAATCCATCATGCCGACGTTGGTCATTTCACGGAGCTTCTTAACGTCCAGTGCGGTAAAAGCCATTTTCGTATCCTCCTATTGTAAATAAATTACTCTGCAGCGGGAGCTTCGGTAGCCTCGACAGCCTCAGCGGTAGCATCCTCACCCTGACGGCCTTCGATGGCAGCGTTTGCCATAGCAGCAGCGATCAGACGGATAGCGCGGATAGCATCGTCGTTGCCGGGGAT
>JAZQTN010000013.1:0-11289 GCA_045630825.1 Faecousia sp.
TATAAGTATCTAGCGACTTGAGGTAATTGTACTTCAAGCATACGAATTTGTCAAAATATTTTACCTATTGGAGGAAAGCATAATGTCTACCACTCTTCTGAAGAAGGAGACCCTGGAGCGCAAGTGGTACGTTATCGACGCTGCCGGTAAGCCTCTGGGCCGTACCGCTGTCACCGTTGCTAACCTGCTGCGCGGCAAGCATAAGGTCGACTTCACCCCCGCCGTTGACTGCGGCGACTACGTTATCGTCATCAACACCGATAAGGCCATCCTGACCGGCAAGAAGCTGGATCAGAAGTCCTACTACCGCGTTTCCGGTTGGATCGGCGGTCTGAAGGAGACCAAGGCCCGCACCATGATGGAAACCCGCTCCGATTACGCTATGGAGCTGGCTGTCAAGGGTATGCTGCCCAAGAACTCCATTGGCCGCAACTCTATGACCCGTCTGCACCTGTACAAGGGCGCCGAGCATCCTCACGCTGCTCAGAAGCCCGAAGCTTGGACCCTGTAATTGGAGGTAACGGAATATGTACGAGAGCAAGAAGAAGTATTACTACGGCACCGGCCGTCGGAAGTCCTCCGTCGCCCGTGTTCGCGTTTATGAGAACGGCACCGGCTCCATCATCATCAACGGCCGCGAGATCGATGACTATTTCGGTCTGGACACCCTGAAGCTGATCGTCAATCAGCCTCTGGTTACCACCGATCTGGTTGGTAAGGTCGACATCGTTGTTACCGTCGCTGGTGGCGGCGTTTCCGGTCAGGCTGGCGCTATCCGCCACGGTCTGTCCCGCGCTCTGGTTACTCTGAACCCCGAACTGCGTCCCACTCTGAAGGCTGCTGGTTTTATGACCCGCGACCCCAGAATGAAGGAAAGAAAGAAGTACGGTCTGAAGGCAGCCCGTCGCGCACCCCAGTTCTCCAAGCGTTAACCTATCGCTTCTACGAACATTCAAAACCCAGAAGTCGTTTGGCTTCTGGGTTTTCTTTTTGATGGCAAAAGCCCGGGAGGGATCTCCCGGGCTTTTCACTTATTTATCGCTGTATTTTCCGGTCTTTTTCTTGCCAATCAAGCCTACGATCACAATGCTCATTGTGCACAGAAGAATCACGCCACCGCCAGCAGCGATCAGTGCCCAGATGGGAACTTCCACTGTGTTCGTCAGCGTCTGCCAGAATGTCTGGGGCGGCAGAATAGGGATCTCCTCCGTCTTCACGCCATCGCACACAGCACATTTGAACTCCTTTGTGCCAACCTCCGTGTAGGTGGGCTCGACAGTTACTGTACCCTCATCCCAGGTGTGCTCCGCTTTCTCAATCACATCCGCACAGGCACATTCCTGCCAGTGGCTTTGCTCATCGTAATTCCACAAGTATTCGTGCTGATGCAGCGCAGGGGTCAGTTCAAAACCGCAGACCGCGCAAATCTGCGCTTCAAATTCCGTAGCCTCCGGACCGGGAACGTGGGGCTCTGTCTCCAGCTTATCGCCGCAGAACTGACACTGATGCCAATGTCCGTTGGCATCGGAAGTCCACTGGGTCTGGTAAACATGCTCCGTTTCTCTGGTGAAGCCGCAGGTATCGCAAGTCTTGTCGCACTCGTTGTCGAATATGTGTTCCTCGAAATCAGGAATCAAATCGCAATCCTTACATGTATGCCAGTGGCCGGCTTCATCGGTTGTCCACTTTTCAGAAAGGTTGTGAACGTGGCTTAAAGACGGCTTGATCATATAACCGCAGTCGGTGCAAGTTTGGGGGTCTGTATCTGTAGGCTCGGGACCGGGAGCATGATCCGCTGCATCTTTTTTATTGCCACAAACACTGCACTTATGCCAGTGCTGTGTTTTGCTGGTAGACCACTTTTTGCTGTAGTCATGGGTGGTCTCTCTCTTCTCCCCGCAGTTGTTGCAGGTAGTATCGCAGGCATTGTCATAATCGTGGCCGTAAGCCTTGAGGGTTTCCGTTTTCTTCTCGCCGCAGGTGCCGCAGGTATAGACCTTTGTGCCGTCCTGGGTGCAAGTAACCTTCTTCTCAGTCTTACCGGAATCCCAATCGTGGGAAATCGCGCGTTTCTCGCCGCAGGTATTGCAGGTAGTATCGCAGCCGTTGTCATACTTATGCTTGCAGGCCACCGTAATACCTACAGACTGGGATACAGCATCCCCGTCTACAATCAGCTTCACAGTTACATTTGTCTTGCCAAGTGCCGCGTCACTCTTCGCTTTCAGGGTCATCTCGAAGATATTTCCAGACACTGCCGTAGCGCTGCCAAAGGAGAACACGCCATCCTTTGTTCCGGCGGAAAAATCCGCCAGCAAAGTGCCGTTAAGCAACCACTTGCCGTTGGCAAGCTCAAACACCTTACTGTCAAAGCTGATCTCTACACCGCCTTTTTTGCAGTCCATAGCAGAAACGCTGACCTTTACCGTAAAGGTATCGCCGGCATTTACTGTGGATTTCGAGGGCGTCAGCTTTGCGCTGGGCGCAGCCGCCACCGGGATCGTCAGTGCAACAATCAGTAGCACAAGAGCAAACCATAAAATAATTCTTTTCATCTAAAATCACCTATATTTCACAGCTTCAAGGGATACTTATCCGGAAAAACCACGTATCGCAGCAAATAGATGGCATCATCTTCATTGGTCTTCTTATCCGCGTTCACATCCGCCTTGACCTTTAGGGGATATTTCTCCGGGAAGATTACGTGGCGCAGCAGATAGATGGCATCATCCTCATCCAGAACATAGTTGCCGTCCATATCGCCCTTTGCTGCCTCTGTCAGCACATAGTCCATACAAATCCAGTTGCCGTCGCTGATCTTGCCCCACAAGAGCTTGCCATCAGACTTCGTTTCCAGGATCTGAACTTTGGTCTTGTACTTTACCTCGTAGGCAACATCATAATTCGTTCCCGGACCGGTGCGGACATTGACCGTGCCGCCGGAATCCGTCGCCACGACGCCCTCAATCTTCAAAGGCGCTGCCTTGTACACCGCCGTATAGACCGCATCGCCCTTACAGGTCGTAACCTCTTTATCCCATCCAGCAAACTTGTAGGAATTCGTCTTATCGGAGGGCTTTTGGGGCGTTTCCGGTACTTTTACTGTTTCGCCATAGGCGTACTGGGCGGTGCTGAGCACCTTGCCATCGTAGTTTTTGAAGGTAACTGTCGCTTTTACAATAGTAACAGCAAAGGAAACAGCCATATTTTCATAGGCAACCGTCAGCGTGATTTCACCCAGCTTTTCGTTGCTAAAGCCGGTAACCATGCTCTGGGTAATGTCTGCCATTTCCACAGATCCGTCGCTGAAGGTCAGCCGCAGGATACTGCCGGTTAGATCCAGCTTGTCCTGCATCTGGACATATTCCAATTTTTCCGGAGTTGCTTCGATACTGATAGACTCCAAATCTGCTTTCTCCACCGGGTCCTTGACCACATAGTCCATACAGATCCAGTTGCCATCCTTCAGCTGTCCCCACTGCAGAGTGCCGTCGGTCTTCAGAGCAAAGATCTGTACCCGGTCGCCGGTTTTTGCGGTGTAGGCAATGCCATAGGATGTGGACGGGCCGGTGCGAACATTGACAGTGCCACCGGTTTCTGTGGATACTGTTCCCCACAGGCCGTCGGTGGGAATCGCGGTATTGCCGGAAACCACATCGGCATAATCCGTATAATGCAGGCTGAGCCAGCCGAATTCACACTTGCCCCAAAGGGTGTTGTTTACCTTAAAGGTTTCCGTGATGACCAGTGCAGTTCCTTTCTGCAGTTCCTGCTTGATCGGATAGTAAGTACCGGGGCCGGAACGGACATTTACCCGTCCGGTAACCGTAACCTCCACATTGTCCACCACATCGCCTTTAGGAAGTGGCACAATTTCACCTTCCGGGTTTTTCCATTGGGCAAACAGCACTGCACCATTTGCCAAGGATCCGTCCAGAATAGTAACCTGTTCTCCACCTGTCGGCTCGGTAAACCAGCCGGCAAAGGTATAGGTAAAGGTTTTTCCATCCTTATCCACACCGGTGGGCATTGCCGTAAACTCAGTAATCACTTCGGTTGGGTCTTTGGCATCATATCCGTGGGGCACATATTTCACTGTGCCGCCGTTGCCGTCCAGGAAGACGTGCTTGAAATTCTGAGGAATACTGTTCGGTGTGTTGTATGCTTTATAAACGCCGTTTATGTACATATTGGCTTCGCATTTTCTGCGATTGACCAACAAATAATCGGTGTTTGCCTTGCTCCATAGTACCATTCCGTAGATGAAGCCGTTACCCATATTCCCTTCCCGAATGGCAACATTGAGATATCCGTTTACATCTTTTGTCCAAGCGGCGCCGCAATTGTAGGAGAAGGAAACCAGTGCGTCAAACTGATGCTGTTTCAGCTTCAGTTTGTACTTTTCCGCATAGTTGTTGACCACTTTTTCAAAGTACGCCAATTCCCCGTGCAGTAAGGCTACCGCTTCTTTTTCCGTCATTGGATTTTCCTTGGTGTAGTACTTTTCTTTACCGTCGGGGCATTTGGTACCGTAACCGATAGTCCACTGGGAATAATCCCAATATGCCACCGGGTGGAAGCCCTCCATAGTCTTCAGCACCTCGATGAATGCATCCGACACTGTCATCGGGCCTTCCGGTTCGGTAGGCGCAGTTGTTGCCGGCTTTGTGGGCTCGACCGTCGGAGCAGCAGTGGGCTTCGTGGTCGGCGCTGCGGTAGGCTGGGTAGTCGGCACTGCGGTAGGCTGGGTAGTCGGCGCGGCAGTAGGCTTTGCTGTAGGTGCCGCCGTTGGGTCGTTGGCCGCCGGCATAATCCCCGGATCACTTCCCTGAAGCAGAGTTTCACCCAGATCTGTCTGACCCTGCACAGCATTGACCTGAAGCGGTACGCCGGGCAACAGGCTCAACACAATGGTCAGTGCCAAAAATGCACATATTTTGCGAATGTTCACGGGCAAACCTCCTCTCAAGAATTATGCTAGTATATTATAGCAGATGATTTTCGACAATACAAGTGCGCTTTTGGCATTACCAGAATATACCTCCGGCAAAACTGTTTGCTTTCCCACCGCTAATGTGATAGACTAGTGGAGTGAAAGGAGTTGAACCGTATGAAAGCATTGATTGGTATGTCCGGCGGCGTGGACAGCAGTGTTGCCGCGTATCTTATGCTGCAGGAAGGCTTCTC
This sequence comes from Faecousia sp., assembly GCA_045630825.1. GTDB lineage: Bacteria > Bacillota > Clostridia > Oscillospirales > Oscillospiraceae > Faecousia. Next base: position 5,188 of record JAZQTN010000013.1, read on the forward strand.
CTGTGTCGGTGCCACTATGCGGCTCTACACCGGACAGGATAAGTCTTGCTGTGATACCATCAATATAGAGGACGCACAGGCAGTGGCTGACCGACTGGGTATCCCCTTTCACCTGCTGGACTTCTCCGAGGATTTCCGAATCCGAGTAATGGACCATTTCACCGCCAGCTATGAAAGCGGTTTAACCCCCAACCCCTGTATCGAGTGCAACCGCCATTTGAAATTCGATAAATTTCTGCAAAGCGCTCTGGCAATGGACTGCGATTGCATCGTTACCGGTCACTATGCCCGCATCAACAAAGAAGGTAACCGGTATCTTCTGCGCAAGGCTGTAGATGAAGCCAAGGATCAGTCCTATTTTCTCTATTCCCTGACTCAGCACCAGCTGCAGCACGCCCGTTTTCCCCTCGGCGAGCTGACCAAGGCAGATGCCCGCATTATTGCTGAAGAGCAAGGCTTTCTGAATGCCAAAAAGCGGGACAGTCAGGATATCTGTTTCATTCCTGACGGCGACTATCTGGCTTTTTTGCAGCGTTATACCGGTAAGGCCTATCCTGCCGGCTCTTATCTCGATCAGAATGGTAACACCGTCGGCACCCACAAAGGCGCTGTTGCTTACACCCTGGGTCAACGCAAAGGACTGAACCTTGCAATGGGTGAACCGGTGTATGTCTGTGCCAAGGATATGGAGAAAAACACTGTAACCGTTGGTCCCAACGAGGCACTTTACCGCAGCGAACTCCTGGCAAATGACTGGAACTGGATTGCAATTGAGAGTCTGAATTCCCCGATCCGGGCAGCAGCCAAGGCCCGTTCCCGTATGGCAGAGCAGCCTGCCACCGTATATCCGGAGAAGGACGGTTTCGCCCGGGTGGTCTTTGACGAGCCCCAGCGTGCCCTCACCCCGGGACAGGCTGTTGTCCTCTACGATGGTGACACTGTCATCGGTGGCGGTACGATCACTGAAATATTATAAAAAACCGCTCGTTTCACCGAGCGGTTTTTGTTATGGATTTGTCGCAGGCTCTGTAGGAGCTGTTTCCGGTTTCGGTATCGAAGCGGAAATATTCTCATAGGCTGAGGGGCTGGACAGCTGCATTTTTTGATCCAGCTGATAGGTCAACGAATATGACACATCAGCTGCCACGTGGACACGTTCCAGTGCAATTCCCAAAGCCGTGGGCAGTCCGGTAGCCTTGTCGATGCACAGATAACCACCCGCCTTGGGCGTAGTGAAAGACTGGGCATAGGTATCCAGATTGGCATTGAAAATAGCGTAGATGCTGCTGCACAGATTGTCTGCAAAAGCATCATTTCCAGTGAACTCGATCTGCAATTGACCCTTCTTTTCCGTCAACTTGGCGTTTTTTAGATGATTGGGGGTAAACAGTGCCGCCAAAACTGCATCTTCACAGAAGGTGCGCATAGTTTCTGCAGTAATTCCCTCCCGCACCACAGGCTCTGCGCCATTTAAGCTGGAGGTGCAGCTGCCTTTCTGGAAAACTACCACTTCAGAGGTAGTAACAGGGGTGTTGGAATAGTCGGTATTGATGACCTCATAGCTGCTGCGAGCCATAAAGTCGTTGCCGGTGCCGTATGTATCAAAGGAACTGGTCTGGCTGCGGCTGCGGGCAAATGCCGAGCTGTACACCGTTTCCGTATATTCGGCAGACATTGCCACAGCGGTATACACATCGCCAACTACCTGAAGAATCTTTCGGGGTGCATCAAAGTAAGTCAGCGCAACACACTTTTCCGGGAGGCCGGCAAGGTCATCTTCCAGCGTTTGTGCAGTTTCCTGCTTCACCGATGTTTTCACCTGCAGATCATACAGCGTAGTTCCGCACAAATACTGGGCGGTATAGGTTGCGCCTGCCAAATCACCGGTTTTGTTCAAGGTTACGGTAGCGGTAGCGCTTTGTAACACCGCACCGCTGTAATCCGTTGCCCATTTTTCCAGACCCATCGGTTCGGTAAATGTGATGATCGTATTGTTAAAGATCTTATCCACATCCACGGCACCGTACAGTTCCGCATCCACCGGCACCACAGGAATCTGGCGGTCAAGAAATTCCTGTATGGACATCTCCGTGCAAAATGCAGATCCGCTGGCCTGGCAATACGCTTTGCTTTTTTGATAGTATTCCACATACTGGGTCTCGTAGGGACCAAATGCCAGCTGCTGCTTCACAGAAGCCACCGCATCAGCTGTACCCAAGCCCCGGCAGGTGGTAACCGCAGTCATTTTTTCGCTGTAGATTTCATCGCCCACGCTGCGATTACGGATATATTCCACTTCCACCGTCAGGTTGGGCGCTTTGGCAATATTCTCGCAAGCCTGCTGATAACGGGCAAGGGCCTCCTCCTGCTTCGACACAGGCTGTGTACCCTCTGCAGCATCCTGCTTCATACAGGATGTCGCCGTTAACAGCATTGCAATGCACAATATAAAAACCAAAAATCTGGTTCGCTTCCCCATAATCCATTCTCCTGTCAAAGGCTGAAATTGAATGTGTTATTTGTAAATATTATACCAGAAGCCGCAAATAATGTCAACAACCCGTCAAAACGGTACATTTTCATAACATTTGCCAACGAAAACACCGCTCTCATCAGAGAGCGGTGTTCTGATTTATTTCTTTGCCTGCTTCATAGAGAGGCTGATGCGCTGACGCTTTTCGTCCACATCCAGCACTACAACTTTTACGGTGTCTCCCACCTTGACCACCTCGCTGGGGTGGTTCACCCGTCGGTTTGCCACCTGAGAAATATGCACCAGTCCATCCTGATGGACGCCGATGTCCACAAACACGCCAAAGTCGATAACATTACGCACTGTGCCTGTCAGCTCCATGCCGATCTTCAGGTCCTTCAGTTCCAGCACATCCTTACGCAGAATGGGCTGAGGCAGCTCATCACGAGGGTCTCTGCCGGGCTTGCTCAGTTCCTTGGCGATATCCGCCAGAGTGTGCTCACCAACGCCGCACTCCTGTGCAGCCTTGGCAACGCCATAGCTTTCCAGCTTGGCAGGCAGCTCGGAAAGCTCCCCACCCAGCACGCTCAATAACTTTTTAGCGGCGGTATAGGATTCAGGGTGAACACCAGTATTATCCAGAATTTCCTTGCTTTCGGGCACACGCAGGAAGCCTGCGCACTGCTCAAAGGCCTTGGGTCCCAATTTCGGCACTTTCTTCAGCTGTGTCCGGCTGGTGAAGGGGCCATTTTCTTCACGGAATGCGACAATATTCTTCGCCGTGGCGGTACTCAGACCGGAAACCTGCTGCAGCAGGCTTCTGGATGCTGTGTTGACATCCACGCCCACTGCGTTAACGCAGTCCTCTACCACGCCGCCCAGCGCTGTATCCAGCTCTTTCTGGGGACAATCGTGCTGATACTGTCCCACGCCGATAGCTTTGGGGTCAATCTTCACCAGTTCCGCCAGCGGATCCTGCAAACGGCGGGCGATAGACACAGCGCTACGCAGATTTACATCGTAATCCGGGAATTCTTCCGCCGCCAGAGGCGAAGCGGAATAGACAGACGCACCGGCTTCATTGACGATCATATAGCTTGCGTTGGGGAAATTGTGGAGCATCTCCACGGTCATCGCCTCGGTTTCCCGGGATGCTGTGCCGTTGCCGATAGCGATGTGCACAACAGCGTGGCGCTTCATCAAACCGGAAAGCACTGCGATTGCCTCCTGTTTTTTCTTTTCGCTGAATGTCGGATATACCACCGCTGTATCCAGCACCTTACCAGTGGGATCCACCACCGCCACCTTGCAACCATTACGGTAACCGGGGTCAAGGCCCATAGTAACAAAGCCCTTAACTGGGGGTTGCATCAGCAATGGCTTCAGATTCAGTGCAAAATTGTGGATTGCGCCCTTTGCGGCCCGTTCCGTCAGATCGCTGCGGATCTCCCGCTGCAACGACGGGAAGATCAGCCGCTCATATGCATCCTCCGCCGCGTTTCGGACAAAGATACTGATATTTGCAGTAGGCTTCAATGCCGCACGGCATACCAAAGCTGCACCGTCATTGCCGGGCAGTACCACATTGGGCTTCAAAAAGCCCTCTTTTTCGCCCCGGTTGATAGCCAGGATTTGGTGATCCAGTAATCTGGCGATGGGCTGGGAAAAATCGTAGTAAAGCCGATACACGCTGTCGGTATCGGGATCTTCTGCCTTGCAGGTCAGTACCGCCTTGCGATTCATCAGAGCACGCAGATTTTTGCGGATGGCTGCATCATCAGAAAGGTCTTCCGCAATAATATCCGACGCACCGGCGAGAGCCTCCTCCACCGAGTTTACGCCCTTCTCAGGGTCTACAAAGTCCTTCGCCAGCGCAGCAGGATCTTGTCCGTCCTGAGCAAAGATCGCCGCTGCCAAAGGCTCCAAGCCCTTCTCCCGGGCAACGGAAGCACGGGTACGGCGTTTTTGCTTGTAGGGGCGGTACAGATCCTCTACCTCTGCCAGCGTAGCGGCATTGTCAATGGCAGCTGCCAGTTCCTCCGTCAGCTTGCCCTGGTTTTCAATAGAATTCTTGACCTCTTCCTTGCGCTGCTGCAAATTGCGCATATACTCCAGCCGTGTCTGCAGATTGCGCAGCACCGTATCATCCATTGCACCGTGCATTTCCTTACGGTAACGGGCGATAAACGGAATGGTATTTCCCTCATCGATCAAAGCGATGACATTTTCCACATATTCTTGCTTCTGGCCCAGCTCCTGGGACAGAATTTCGGCAATAGAAAGCATAACTTGCTCCTCCCCTTTGATTTCTTGCCTATCATACCACAAAATAAGGAAAATGAAAAGGAAAATATGTGAATATCGCCACCTGAAAACTGCAGAAAAAAGGAAAAATAATGTTTGACAAATGGAGAAAAAGCCATTATAATATCAAGGCACGACTGCGTAGAGGAGGGAAAGTATGCTTCTGGGACTGTCCGGCATTATCGACTGTCCGGGTGCGAGCCTTCCGTATTCTGCCAGTGTGGATCTGAGTGATCTTCAGTACGGTCAATGCTATCCAGTTTCTGAGCCGGTGTTGATCTCCGGTACGGTTCGCAACACCGCCGGTGTCTTGGTTATGACCGGTAACATCAGCACCACCATCCACGGTATTTGCGACCGCTGTGCCGCAGATTTCGATGAGGATATTTCCATCCCCGTCGATGTGGTTCTGGTAACGGAACTGAGTAACGAAGAAAACGAAGATGAATCGGTTTTCCCTTTAGAGGGAGACAGCGCCAATCTGGAAGACATTGTCCGCACGATCTTCGTGCTGAATCTGGATTCCAAGCTGTTGTGTAAGCCCGATTGTAAAGGTCTTTGCTGCCGCTGCGGCACAAACCTGAACAACGGTCCTTGCACCTGCGAGAAGGAGCTCGATCCCCGTTTCGCTGCTTTGAAGCAGCTTCTCGAGAAGTAAACCCATAACGAATGCTGTCAAAAGCAGTTTGATCAAGGAGGTGTCATCCATGGCTGTCCCTAAGTGTAAAGTATCGAAGGCCCGTCGCGATAAGCGTCGTGGTGGCAACTGGAAGCTGTCCGCTCCCAGCGTAACCGTATGTTCCAAGTGCGGTGAGCCCGTTATGCCTCACAGAGCTTGCAAGGCTTGCGGTAACTACACCGGCCGTCACGTCCTGGCCGCCAAGGCTGACTAAGGCAGGAAAATATAAGAGGAAGGTAACCTTACCTTCCTCTTTTTCCTTTTTATGCCCATAAAAAACACACCCCAACGGGGTGTGTTTTATTTCATTGCATTGGGGAAATATTCTTTTGCAAAGTCTACGTCATTGACGCGGAAGCTCTTGCCGTTTAAGTAGTTCAGCGCTCCGGCATCGGTAGTAAAGGTAAAGGTTAACTTGTAAGAATACAGCGCTTGATAATTCCGTCCGGACTGCTTGTCCAGCTTGCCGTACTTGCCATCTCCCAGCAACGGATGCCCTGCGTGGGCAAATTGGGCGCGGATCTGGTGGGTACGGCCGGTAATCAATTCGCATTCTACCAGCGACAAGCCTTTCTCCGTTGCCAGCACCTTATAATTGGTCTGACAGGACTTCGCGCCGGTCTGTGGCGTATCCGTCACAAAAACA
>JAZQTN010000014.1:0-11112 GCA_045630825.1 Faecousia sp.
GTGCCCTACTGGCTGGACGGCTTTATTCCCCTGGCTTATTTATTGCAGGATCGGGATCTTATCCGGCGGGCCGACCACTATGTACACAGCATCGTGGAAAAGCAGCAGGAGGACGGCTGGATCTGTCCCTGTACGGAGGAAGAAAGGCCCACCTACACAACTTGGGTGGTTTTTTTGATTACGAAGGCGCTGGTGCTTTATTACGATTGCTCCAAGGATGAGCGGATTCCGGAGGTCATCTATCGGACACTGAAGAATTACTACCAGCTGCTGCGCGACGGCGTTATCAAGCTGTTCGGTTGGACGGCGTTTCGGTGGTACGAGGGCTTTATTGCCATTGACTTTACATATAGAAGATACAAAGAGGAGTGGCTTCTGGAGCTGTGCCAAATTTTGCAGGAGCAGGGCGTTAATTATGATGAATTGCTCCCTCTATGGAAGCATCCGCGCAATGAATGGCGATTTGACACCCATCTGGTCAATATTATGATGACGCTGAAATACGAGGCCGTAACCTGCGATCTGCTGGATAAGCCTTACACCGACCGTATTGAGGAAATATGGCAGTATCTTCATAAGTACAACGGTACGGCACTTGGTACGCTGACCGGCGATGAATGTTTGGCCGGCGTTAGTCCCATTCAGGGCACAGAGCTGTGTGCGGTTGTGGAGCAGATGTACTCTTATGAGTGGCTGTACGCTTACACTGGCGACAAGAAGTGGATGGAGCGGCTGGAGGTGCTGGCATTCAATGCGCTGCCGGCCACCATCAGCGACGATATGTGGGTGCATCAGTACGATCAGATGAGCAATCAGATCGCCTGTCAGAGATTCCCCGGAAAGCCCATTTTCCGCACCAATGAGGCCGATGCCCATCTGTTTGGTCTGGAGCCGAATTTTGGCTGCTGTACCGCAAATATGGGTCAGGGATGGCCGAAATTTACGCTGTCGGCGTTTATGCATCAGGGAGATACCATCATAAACTGTCTTCCCGTTCCCACGGAGCTGAAAGACGGGGACAAGTATATCGTGGTGCAGACCAATTATCCCTTTGAGAACAGCGTTACCTATACCGTGGAGACCGGTTCGGACTTTACATTTAAGATTCGGATTCCCTCCTTTGCCAAGAATTTGGTGGTGGATGGAAAGCCGGTTAAAGCCGAGGAATTGGAGTTCCAGATGAAGGCTGGGGAAAAGCGTGTTATTACGGTTTCCTTTGATACAGATGTTTGGGTGGAGCAGCGGCCCTTTGGGCTAAACACCGTTAAGTGCGGCTCGCTGGTATTCAGTGTGCCGATTCAGTACGAGAAGAAGATATTTGCGTATGAAAAGGACGGCGTGGAGAGAAAGTTCCCCTACTGCGATTATGAATTCATTCCCACATCCGATTGGAATTACGCTTACAGCGGCGATGATTTTGTTCGGGTGAACAAGGGCGTGGATGCTATTCCCTTCTCCGGCGAAAAGCCGCCGGTGGTGGTGAAGGCCAAGGTCAAGAAAATTGAGTGGGGACTGGAAGAGGGGTATCTGGATGTGTGCGCGAAAGTGCCTCAGTCCAGAGAGCCCATCTCCGAGGAAACAGAAATTGAGCTGCATCCTTACGGATGCGCCAAACTCAGAATGACGGAGCTGCCGAAAATCTAAATTAAATCATATTTTTGCAGGAAGTTGCACGAAGCAGTGCAACTTCCTGCTTCTTTTTTGGTCTGGTTGAAGGAGGGGGCGAAATGGGAGGTAAAACCGACGGCCTGAAAGAGCGCATCCGGACGGGAAAACTGACCCGGGAGGATGTGGCAAGGCGGCTTGCGGAGCTGGCTTTCGGGCAGGTCAATGACTGCGTGCGGCTGGTTTTGGAGGAGGATGCACCGCTGACGAAGCTGGACTTGGGGCTGCTGAGTGAAGTTAAACGCAACGACAAGGGTACGGTGGAAGTGAAGCTGGTAGATCGGCTGAAAGCTTTGGAACAGCTGGCGCTGCTGGCTCAGGAGGGCGGAGAGGACTTGGAATCCTTCCTGAAGGCGCTGCAGGGGGATGGGCAGTAATGGGATATGCCAGTTTTTCTGAAAAACAGAAAACGGTACTGACCTGGTGGATGCCGGGAAGTCCTCATCACGAAAAAGAGGCGATTATTTGCGACGGTGCGGTGCGGTCGGGAAAGACCATGGCAATGGGGTTATCATTTTTCCTGTGGGCGATGACCAATTTTGACGGACAGCGTTTCGGCGTGTGCGGAAAGACTATTGCATCGCTGCGGCGGAATGTGCTGTCGGAGATTTTGCCCCGAATGGAGGCCTTGGGGGCGTTTTGGAAAGAAAAGCGGACGGAAAACCTGGTCACGGTAACCTTTAAGGGGCATCGGAATCAGTTTTATATTTTTGGCGGTCGGGATGAAAGCTCGGCCGCCTTGATTCAGGGCATTACCTTTGCTGGGGTGCTGCTGGACGAAGTGGCGTTGATGCCCCGCTCCTTTGTGGAGCAGGCCTGCGCCCGGTGCTCCGTGGCGGGCAGCCGGTTGTGGTTTAACTGCAATCCGGAAGGACCGGAGCATTGGTTTTACAGGACCTGGATTTTGGAAGCGGAGCAGAAGAACTGTTTGCGGCTGCATTTCTTGATGGAGGACAATCCGTCGCTGTCGGAAAAGATCCGGCAGCGGTATCAAAATTTGTATACCGGTGTGTTTTATCGGCGGTTTGTGCTGGGACAGTGGGTGCAGGCGGAAGGCAGGGTCTACGATTTTTTTGGCCCGGATATGGTAAGGCCTGCGCCGGCGGTTACCTACGAAAATTGGTACATTTCCTGCGACTACGGCACGGTGAATCCCACATCTATGGGACTTTGGGGGCTATACGACGGCGTGTGGTACAGAGTGAAGGAATTTTACTTCAACTCCCGGCAGGAGATGCGACAGATGACCGACGATGAGTATGCCACAGCACTGAAAAACTTGGCGGGGCAGCGGATAATCTCTGCGGTGATCGCCGACCCCTCGGCGGCCAGCTTTATTGAGACCTTGCGCAGAAAAGGTTGGCGGGTGATGAAGGCGAAAAATGATGTGCTTTCCGGCATCCGGCAGACCTCAGATGCCTTGAAAGAGGGGAGAATCGTGATCTGCGAAGGGTGCGGCGACTGCCTGCGGGAAATGGACAGCTATGTCTGGGATTTAAGCAGCGAAAATCGCGATCGGGTGAAAAAGGAAAACGATCACGCGATGGATGATATGCGGTATTTCGTTGCTACGGTGCTAAATCGGCAAAACGCCGGTTTTGCGGTCTGCGCCGTGGACAGAAAGAAGGATATGTAAGAATCACAATTTTGAAAGGAGCGATCATATTGAAACGAAAACGGAAGGAAAACGCGGTGGCGGCGCAAGCCTGCCAGCTCCGCGGCAGCAGCGCCCATCCCTTTGGCGCGCTGCGGGGATTTGTGCCGCTGGGTGGCGGCGAGGAACGGATTTACCGGGAGCTGCGGGAGGCAATCCCGGTGCTGGATGCGGCTGTGGGCAAATTGGTGCGGCTCAGCGGCGGTTTTCAGGTTAGGTGCAAAAATGCCGATGCCCAGAAAAAGCTGGAGTGTTTTCTGAAGACTATGCCTTGCGGACGGGGGCAGGTCGGTATTGACAGTTTCCTGGGGGGCTATGTTGACAGTCTGCTGACCGTTGGCCGTGCGGTAGGTGAAATGGTAGTTGCCGGGGATAAGCTGCACGCGGTGTGCTGGGGTGATGTAACCCAACTGCAGGCCCAGGAGGGGGACAATCCCCTGGATGTGGTTTTGTACGGCCCGGATCAGCACGGAACCCTTAGGGCGCTGCCGTATCAGCATCTTTTGCTGTTTACCACCCTGAATCCCGAGCCGGGGCATCCTTATGGCGTCAGTCTGTTCCGGGGTATGCCGTTTTTGGCAGAGGTCCTGATGAAGATATATGCCGCTATCGGCGCAAACTGGGAGCGGGCAGGGAACGTGCGCTACAGCGTTATCTGCAAGGGCGGCGAGAATATGGACCCTGCCTCTGCGCAGGAGCAGGGCAGCCAGATCGCCAAAGAATGGGCCAGAGCCATGGAGGACAGCAAGAACGGTACGGTGCGGGACTTTGTGGCGGTAGGCGATGTGCAGATCAAGGTCATCGGTGGTGAGACACCGATCCTGGATTCTCAGGTACCGGTGCGACAGATTTTGGAGCAGTTGGTGGCAAAGACCGGCCTGCCTCCGTTTCTGCTGGGCCTGAACTGGAGTACCACTGAGCGAATGAGCACCCAGCAGGCGGATATTTTGACCAGTGAGCTGTGGGCGCTGCGCCGGACCGTTGAGCCGGCGCTGCGGAAGATCTGCAGAACCTATCTGGCGCTGGAAGGTCTGGATGACCGGGTGGAGATCGAATGGAACGACATCAGTCTGCAGGACATCACCGAGGAGGCCAGAGCCCAGCTGTATGCCGCTCAGGCAGAAAAATACCGCAAGGAAGCGGGAATTTAAGGAGGTACATTATGGATGTAAAAAAGGAAACCCATGTCAGCGCCAGCGGCGAGCCTACTGCTGCTCAGCTGGAGGCGATCAATGCCCAGACACGGGCAGAGATGAAGGCGGAGCAGGTATATGTCTTCTCTGTACGGCTTTGCGATGATCAGGTTGATCGGGACGGCGAACGGTTTGATACAGCGGCTCTGCCGGCGCTGGCAAAGCTGTTTATTGGCAAGACCGGTATCATCGATCACAAGTGGAGCAGCGATTCCCAGGTTGCCCGCATTTTTGCCGCAGAAGTGGTGAAGGAAGAGGGCGTCAGCTACATCAAGGCCTGGGCCTATATCCGCCGTGGTGGCAATGCTGATGAGGTTATTGCGGACATCGAGGCCGGCATTAAGAAGGAAGTCAGCGTTGGCTGCGCTATGGGTCGGTGCGTTTGCTCTATCTGCGGCAGCGAGTATGGCGAGTGCGGCCACCAGAAGGGCGAATATTACGACGGGCAGCTGTGCTGCGGCATTCTGAAAGAGCCGATGGATGCCTATGAATTTTCCTTTGTGGCTGTGCCTGCGCAGCGCTCTGCCGGTGTTATCAAGGGTCTGGGCAAGGTGACGAAGCTGAAGGAACTGGCAGATGAATTCGGTGCTCAGCAGGAGTATCGGGCGCTATTTAAGCAGGCTCAGCTGGGCAAGCTCTATGAAAAGCAGCTGCGCGACGATGTGGTACGGCTGTGTCTTACCCTGGATCTGGGGGCGGCGGAGCCGGTACTGCGGGGCGTAGTGGATAAGTCGTCTGCGGAAGATCTGATGAAGCTGAAAGAGGCGCTGGAGGGTCGTGTGCGGGAGATGATGCCCGTCAAGAGCCAGCTGCCCGTTGCAAAGGAAAGTACCAATGCCGTGGAAAGCGGCTTTTTGATTTAGGTATTACCGGGAAACCGGTAGCCATATACTTTTATTTAGGAGGAAATGAAAAATGGGTTACGACAATCTGAAACTGGAAAAGGGTATGTACCGTCAGGAAGGTATGAGCTTTACCCAGGTGCTGGAATCTCTGGATCCCAGCGAAAATTATCGCGGCACAGCTTTGGAGGGCACTGATGCATTCCAGCGTCAGCTGATGCGCTTCGGTATCCGGGCTAAGGGCGCAGGCTCTTCCACTGTGGAGAAGTTCTTCCGCACTATGGACAGCGCTGTGCTGTTCCCTGAGTACATCGCCCGCACTGTCCGTCAGGGTATGGAGGACAATAACATTCTGCCCGCCATTACCGCAACTACTACCGTCATCGACTCTCTGGACTATCGCTCCATCTATTCCAATCCCACTGACGAGGATAAGGAACTGAAGACGGTTGAAGAAGGCGCAGAGATTCCCACCACTGAGGTCAAGACCAAGGAACATCTGGTGAGCCTGACCAAGCGCGGCCGTATGCTGGTGGCGTCCTATGAGGCCATCCGCTTCCAGAAGCTGGATCTGTTCAGCGTGATGCTGCGCCAGATCGGTGCTCACATTCAGAAGATGCAGCTGGCGGATGCAGTCAATGTCATCGTGAGCGGCGATGGCAATGACAACGCAGCGGTACAGTACAGCGTGGGCAGCAGCCCCATCTCCGGCACCGCCGGGGCTCTGGGTTATGACCAGATGGTGGAATTCTGGGGCCAGTTTGATCCTTACACTATGAATACCATTCTGTGTTCCACCGGCACTATGACCAAGCTGCTGAAGATTCCCGAACTGCAGAATCCCCTGACCGGGCTGAACTTCCAGGGTACCGGCAAGTTGACCACACCTCTGGGCGCTGCTCTGCACCGTACCGGCGCGGTGGCCGACGGCGTGATCATTGGCCTTGACAACCGCTATGCACTGGAGCAGGTAAGAGCCGGCGATGTCCTTGTGGAGTACGATAAGCTGATTGACCGTCAGCTGGAGCGTGCTGCCATTACCTCTATTTGCGGCTTTGGTAAGATCTGTGACGGTGCAGCTGCCGTGCTGAATGTATGAATCTGACACAGCAGGTTTATACGCAGGCGCGCCTTATGGCGGCAGAGATGCCGGCGGAGAATGAGAAGATGCTGGAAGCGGTGTGCCGGGCGTCGGTGGTGTCGCTGGAAAGCAAGCTCCGGAACAATCTCACCGCAGAGGATTGTGTGGACGATTTTGTGATGGCGGCTGGAATGTATGCCGTTGCTGCAATGTCTGAGATCAGCGATATGGGTCAGCTGGAGCAGATCACTGCGGGAGATCTGACCCTGCGCAAGCGGGGCGAGTCGCTGGCGGCAAGCTGTCTGCGTACCCAGGCGGATATACTGATGGCACCGTATATGAAGACGGGCATTGCATTTCTGGGGGTGTAGATGTGCGGCAAATGGTAGAGAAGATCCTCAACAGCTACGGCACGGTGCTGACGCTGCGTCATAACGGCAAGGATGTTGCCTTGAAGGGGTTTTTGCAGCCCGGAAAATCAGTCAGTCAGCGCAGCGCAATGAAAAAGGTCTCCCCGTTGGGGGAGATCTCGGGGGATACCTATCTGTATATCGGTCCGGCAGGGCAGGAAACGCAGGAGGGGGATACCTTGCTGCAGGGCGGCGTTCAGTATGAACTGCGCCAGGTGGAAACGGTGATGTACCGGAATACGCCCATTTATTTATGGGGTCTGTGTGTACGCAAAGGCGGTGAGAATTCGTGGGCATAAAAATTCTGGAACAAGCGATAGCGACGCTGAAGGCTGCGGGATTTAAGACCCGTCGGGCATACCCAGGAACGGAACTGCCGGCAATCACGCAGGTTGTGGCGGCGGCGCAGTTGGCGGAAGTGGATCTGGATAAGCGGGCGACAGTGCTGGAAGTGAAACTTTTAGGGCCACAGAATCTGGGAGCAGCGGCTTGCGAGGATGCTGCTCTCGCAGCGGCGGAAGCGCTGAAGGATATTGATCTCAGCTGCACCGTTGGACCGGTGTCTTTTGATGGGAGAACGGGACTGTTTTGCGTAAGCTGTATGGCAACGAAGCCGGAAAAAGAGCGTATATATCTGGATGTGCCCTTTAAGATCGGCGTAGTGGAACAGACCCGTGTGGTTTCGTTCACTGCCCGGCGGCAGACAAACGAGTTGATTACCGACCTGAGCGCAGCGCCGTGGACGGTGCGGCTGGAACAGTTCTTCCGTAACGGCTTTGGAGAGGATAAAGACCCCAGTGGGGAAACATTTACACTGACCAATGGCACAGAAATCTATCACGGCTGCAAATGGATTTCCTGCCAGCGGGTAACAGAACCGGACGGTACCCGTCAGATTCGTGAGGGCACCGCTACAAGCCGGACAATTCAATAAGGAAAGCCCACCATCAGGTGGGCTTTTTTTATCGCTGTTTACATGCGTAGTAATAGGCCATTTTGTAGTCGCCCAGCTTTTCGCAGCACAGTTCCAGCTTGCGTAAGGCGTGGGCTTCGCCTTTCAGGTAGCAGTCCCGGGCCTGAGCGTAATCCTCCAATGCAAAATAGACATCGCCCCGGAGGATATTCCAGCCCGGTGCAGTTTTGTCTGTAGCAGAGTCTAAAAGTGCGGCGCAGCGGTGGAAATCCTCTGCACGGTATGCATCAATGGCTCGCAGCAACAGTTCGTCATCGGAAAGGGTTTTCACGATGTCCCCGGTGCGTTCGGGGTCAGTTTGGGCAAGGAGCAGCAGGCGCTTGCGCTCCAGTTCTTCGGTGTAATAGGGCGTTTCGCCGCCGGCAACAAATGCTTTTTCCAAAAGAGTGCGGGCATAGGGGGTGTGGTTGTCATTCAGGGCGGTTTGCGCCAATGAGAGGTAACAAAGGGTACGCAAGAGATTTGTTTCTGCATCAGGGGCACTGCCCTCCAGCGCTTGCAAAGCAGCAGAAGGATCGCCTTGTACCCAGGATTCCCGCGCCTGCAGAATTTGGGGTGTGGGAGTGTTCTCTTCCAAAAAGTAACTGACGGGTTTTCCCAATCGGCCGGCAAGGTACCGCAGGGTTTCCATAGAGGGGCGGGCGGTGCCGTGCTCGATCTGGGAGAGCATATTGCGGGTGATCTGATCGCCGCAAAGCTGCCGCTGAGAAAGACCCGACTCCAGCCGCGCCTGCTTCAGCAGTTGACCCAATTCCATAGTTACACCCCCCGGTAATTTTGATTTACCTCATTATAGCATAACGGTTGTAAAATTGCTACTGTTACAGAAAATTCATTTGCTATTTCTTTTTATTTGTTTTACTATAGAGGTAATTTACGGAAAAAGGAGTATACCGGATGACCCTGACTGATAGCCGGCGGCTGAAAAATGCCGCATCGGATTCTATAAAGAAGACTGCCTGCAATCCCGGAAAGCTGGTTGTAATTCATACGGCGGTGATACTTGCGCTGTCGCTGGCTGCTTGGGCGGTGGATCTTGTGCTGCAAAACAAGATTGGAAACACCGGCGGCCTGAGCGGTGTAGGCGCACGCTCTGTGCTGACTACGGTGCAGAGGGTTTTGCGATTGGCGCAGATTGTTGCGTTGCCGGTCTGGAAGATTGGCTGGATCTTCGCTACGATGAAAATTGTCCGGGGAGAAAAGACCGGCGTGGCAGATCTGGCGGAGGGCTTTCGCCGGTTCTTCCTGTTCCTGCGTTTGATGGTCATAAAGGGCCTGATCGGATTTGGCGTCATTCTTGCCGCTGTCTATGCAAGCTCCTTTATTGTAATGCTGACACCGCTGGCAGACCTGTTGATGGATTTTGCTGTTACGGATATCGCAGATCTGGCAGAAACGGAACTTTTTGCTCAGCTGATGCAGATCGCTGTTCCTTTGATGGCCATTACTGCGGTGGTGGCGTTTGTGCTGTATGTGCCGTTTTTCTACCGTTTCCGTATGGCGGAATACGTGCTGCTGGACAACCCACAGATCAGAGCAAGGGATGCTTTGCGTGGCAGTCGGATCTTAATGAAGGGTAATATGTGGAAATGGATGAGGCTGGACCTTAGCTTTTGGTGGTTCTGGCTGCTGACAATCCTTGTTTCTACTTTGGGCTGGCTGGATGTTCTCCTGCCGATGGTGGGAATTGAACTGCCCTGGACAGCAAATGTAAGTTATTTTGTGGCATACTTGCTGGCTGCGGCGGCGCAGCTGGTGCTGTACTATTTCTGCAAGCCCCAGGTGGATGTAACCTACGCCCACGCTTATATGGCGCTGCTGACAGAGGAAGATGCCTATGAATCTCATTGAAATCACCGATTTTAACGCCCCGGAGCTGGATGTTTACGCCCGGCTGACGGAGGCGCAGCTATTGAACCGGTTTGAGCCCAAAAAGGCGATGTTCATTGCGGAAAGTCCCAAGGTAATTATGCGGGCGTTGGATGCCGGATGTGTTCCGGTGTCCCTCTTGGTGGAACGAAGCCATATCAACGCCGAAGCGCAGCAGGCCATCGACGCTTGCGGTGATGTGCCGGTATATACAGCCCCCCTGGATGTGCTGACCCAGCTGACGGGGTTTCAGTTGACCCGGGGTATGCTCTGCGCAATGAAACGGCCTCCGCTGCCTTCTGTGGAGAAGGTGCTCTCCGGCGCAAGACGGATCGCGGTGCTGGAGGATATCCAGAATCCGACCAATGTGGGCGCTATCTTCCGCAGCGCTGCTGCGCTGGGTATGGATGCCGTGGTGCTGACCGGTCCTTGTAGCGATCCGCTGTATCGCCGCAGCTGCCGGGTCAGCATGGGTACGGTGTTTCAGGTGCCCTGGACATATCTTCCCGAAAACTGGGTGGAGATACTGCAGTCCTTGGGCTTCAAAACTGCGGCGATGGCTCTGGACAATCGGGCCATCTCCATTGAGGATCCCCAGCTTCGTGCCGAGGAAAAGCTGGCGGTGGTACTGGGCAGCGAGGGCGACGGCCTTGCGGCGACTACCATTACCAACTGCGATTATACTGTGATGATCCCCATGTATCACGGCGTGGATTCTTTGAATGTGGCTGCGGCCAGTGCGGTGGCATTCTGGGAACTCCGGGCGAGATGAGCATATTTCCCAAAGCGCGACCATAAGGTGTACAAAAACTTTTTGGGAGGCGCATTATGGGAATCCGGATCACAGAACTGCACTGCAAAGAAGTCATCTGCGTCAGCGATGGACGACGGTTGGGGTATATCACAGATGTGGAGATCGATATTTCCTGCGGCAAGGTGCTGGCAATTGTGGTGCCCGGGCCCTGCCGGCTTTTCGGCGCTTTCGGACGGGTGGACGATTATGTTATTGAATGGTGCAAGATCTGTAAAATCGGACCGGATATCGTCTTGGTGGATATCAAACCCGACGATTGCCGCTTTCCAAGGCATAAATTCAACTTACCCTTTTGAAAAAAGCGGGAAGATTGGAATATTTTTTAATTTTTTTGGAAAAAATACTTGCAAAATGCTTTTATCTCAGATATAATGTATCGGCACGGATATGCCCGTGACAATATTTTAACGCCACACACCCGGTGATCAGACGCCCCAGTGCTTGAAAAAAGCGGGCGAGCCTGAGATGAACGGGGTGGAGGAAAAAACAAAAGGAGAAATTGAAAAATGGCTGTCGTATCTATGAAGCAACTGCTGGAAGCCGGCGTACACTTTGGTCACCAGACCCGTCGCTGGAATCCCAAAATGGCTACCTACATCTACACTGAGCGT
>JAZQTN010000015.1:0-1560 GCA_045630825.1 Faecousia sp.
AACCGGTAGGCGAGCATGTCCGAACGGCCCCGCTCGTAGGCGTCGTTGTACGCTTTTTGAAACTCCCGGAAGGTGATCCCCTGCTGCGCGAAGGCATCGTAGTACTGCTGGCGGGTACTAAGGAGCTGTGCATAAATTATTAAGTCGTTTGAGGTAAGATGGTGTAGTTCCAATTAGGATGGAATTTATCACCAACAATGTTCACAGAGGCCAGTTCATCGTCAGAGACTTTGATTCCTTTCGGGTATTGGTTCAAATCAAGCTGACACTGAATTGTAAGCCCTGTTTTTGTAGTAGTAGCAGCAATAAGACTGACGATCACAGCCAATGATTCCAGTGGCCTACCTCTCCAGTTCTGGGAAATCTGACTGAACATTCTATGTTCAATCTTATTCCATTTCGATGTTCCAGGAGGAAAGTGGCACACACTGATTTTGAGGCCAATCTCGTTTGCGAGGGCCTGCAGCTCCGTCTTCCACAGTCTATTTCTGCTACCATTACTACCGCCGCCATCAGCAGTAATCAGTAGTTGTGGTACATGGGGATAGCGTTCCATTCCCATCGTATACCACCAGCTACGGATAGATGCTACTGCAAACTGCGCTGTGTCTGCACTAATACCCACGCTGACATATCCTTCGTTTGCAGATATGTCATAGACACCGTAGGGTGCCGCTTTGCCGAGTTCAGGCAGCGGAAAGTCATGGTCTAATACCTTTACCGGATGCTTCTTTGGTGCATACTCTCGACCGACATTCTGGAAGTTGCCAACAAGCTCCTTCTTCTTGCAATCTATTGATATTACAGGGCATTCCAGCGTTCCGAAGGCCTTGACTTTCTCGTTGATATGTCGGAATTGAGCATCCCGGTCAGGATGTTCATCGCCGACTTGGTTCATTTTCTGGTTTTTCTGGAGGCTGTATCCCAACTCTTCCAAGAGATATGCAACCTTCCGATAACCGATTTTGAACCCCTTTTCTACCAATTCATCAGCGAGTTTTCGGATGCTTTTCGTGGTCCAAAGCAAGGGCGACATTGGATCGCCAAACGTTGAATCACATACAAGCTTTTCCAATGCTTCTGTAATGCCCGGCTGAGTTTCGGTGATAGGTTTTCTACCCGCACCTTTACGGCGTATAGGTGCATCAGCAGAAAGAAATTCGGCATTTCCATCGTTGATATCCTTTATTCCAGCAGTGATGACGCTGCGAGAAATACCGGATATCCGGCTGACCTCAGTAACTCCGCCACGACCGATCGCCATTGCTTCAGAAGCAAGATAAATTCTCTTCTGCTTCTCGTTCAGTAGCGGCATCATTGTGTTTATTTTGCTCTCATAATTCTTGCCTAACACACTATCATCTCCTGTTGCTTATGATAGCACAAGCAAGGTAGAATTACAAGATGTAATGTATTAATAAATTATGCACAACTCCTTAGCGGTCAAGCGCCCTGGCGCTATCTTGGCTGCCCTTGTCCATCTTCATGTTACAGCTCAGCGTCCTATGTTATTGTGAGATTCGCAGGACTGCCGCCGAGGAAACTGGAAAAGCTGTTACC
>JAZQTN010000016.1:0-58526 GCA_045630825.1 Faecousia sp.
AATTCCACCTGTTAAAAATCACACCAGACAAAAATTCTCTCCTTAACCAAAACACGAAAGTGTACCTTGTGAATGACAGGGGGTTTCTGCCTCGTCATTCGGTGAGCAGTAAAGAAGAATAGCGATGGTATTTAACTACCACTACCATATTCTATTGAGGTGCCTTTCAAAATATTCCTAAATTCAAAAAATTATTTGCAGTTTCATATTTTTACTTCATTTTTCCTCTGGAATATGGTAAAATAAGCAAAAATATCCTCATTTGATGGAGGGAAACGAAATGACAGATGTACAGCAAAAGCTTGCTGCCCAGCAGTTTGCGAAGAACTGGGCAGGGCATGGCGATGAGAAACAGGAAACCCAGCGGTTCTGGATCGACTTGCTCCAGAATGTCTTTGGGGTAGAGCAGGCCACCAATGCCATTGAGTTTGAGGTTCGTGTGAAGCTGGATCATACCAGCTTTATTGACGGCTATATCAAAGATACCCATGTTCTGATCGAGCAGAAGGGTGCAGATATTGACTTGTCCAAAGGCTATAAGCAGTCCGACGGCTCTATCTTGACCCCGTATGGACAGGCTCGCCGTTATGCGGGCTACTTGCCCCATGATATGAACCCCCGCTGGATCGTTGTCTGCAATTTCAAAGAGTTTCATATCCACGATATGAATCGCCCCAATGATACCCCTGAGATTATCAAGCTGGAGGATTTGGAGAAGGAGTATACCCGCCTGCAGTTTTTGGTGGACAAGGGCAATGAGCGAATCCAGAAGGAAATGGAAATCTCCCTGCAGGCTGGTGCGCTTGTTGGCAAGCTTTATGATGCCCTGCTGGAGCAATATAACACCCCTGCCAGCGATGCTGAGCTGAAAAGCCTGAATATGCTTTGCGTGCGGCTGGTATTCTGCCTGTATGCCGAAGATGCTGGTATTTTCGGTAGCCGTACTATGTTCCATGACTACCTGAAAGGTTTTCAGGCCAAGAATGTCCGCAAGGCACTTATTGACCTGTTTAAGGTCTTGGATACCAAGGTGGCTGACAGAGATCCCTATATGGACGATGAGCTTGCCGCGTTCCCCTATGTCAATGGCGGCTTGTTTGCGGATGAAGAAATTATCATCCCCCGTTTTACAGAGGAAATCATCGACCTGCTGCTGACCAAGGCCAGCGAGGACTTTAACTGGAGCAGCATTTCTCCGACTATTTTCGGTGCGGTGTTTGAATCTACGCTGAACCCCGAAACCCGTCGCAGCGGTGGCATGCACTATACCTCCATCGAGAACATCCATAAGGTCATTGACCCGCTGTTCTATGATGCCCTTGTTGCCGAGCTGGACGAGATTGCCGCTATTCCTGTGAAGAAAACACGGGATTTGAAGCTGACTGACTACCAGAAGAAACTGGCATCCCTGACCTTCCTGGACCCCGCCTGCGGTTCGGGCAACTTCCTGACGGAAACTTATCTCTCCCTGCGGCGGTTGGAGAATAAGGCTCTTATGTTGCGGCTGGGCGACCAAATCATCATGGGCGATACTGCCGACTTTAACCCCATTCAGGTGTCAATCGGACAGTTTTATGGTATCGAAATCAACGACTTTGCCGTAACTGTTGCTAAGACTGCCCTGTGGATCGCAGAATCCCAGATGATGAAAGAAACCGAAGCAGTCGTACATATGCATCTGGAGTTTTTACCCCTCACCAGCTATGCCAACATCGTGGAGGGTAATGCCCTTCAGATCGACTGGGGAACTGTTGTACCCAAGAATAAACTGAATTACATCATGGGTAACCCTCCGTTTGTTGGTGCGCAATATATGGACAAAGATCAGAAGGCAGATATAATGCACTTGTTTGCCAAGAACAAGAAAGCGGGTGTGCTAGACTTTGTTGCTGGCTGGTATTTGATTGCTGCTAAAATGATGAAGGAAACGACCATTCGCACAGCATTTGTTTCAACAAACTCTATTACACAGGGCGAGCAAGTGGCAGCGTTGTGGAAGTTCCTTTATGATGATTCTGGAATCCATATTGACTTTGCACATAGGACTTTCCAATGGGATAGCGAGGCGAGCATAAAAGCTCATGTCCATTGTGTCATCATAGGGTTTAGCGTTGCTACGAATTTGCTACCGAAACGGGTATACACAGCCGATCGCGTGCAGATTGTCGAAAACATAAATGCCTATTTGATGGATGCACCTGACGTTTTTGTAGAAAGTCGAAAGAAACCGCTATGTGGAGTTCCTGAGATCACCAAAGGATGTCAACCGACAGATGGTGGCAACTTGATTATTGAGGATGAAGATTTAGCGGATTTTCTCAAAAGAGAACCGAAAGCAAGACCGTATATCAAGAAACTTGTTGGTGCACGGGAATTTATCAACAACCAAAGGCGCTGGTGTTTGTGGCTGGTAAATGTATCTCCAGCAGAACTGCGCAAGATGCCGCTTGTGCTGGAAAGAATTGAGAAGGTTAGAGAAATGCGACTGAACAGCTCAGACGCTGGTACAAGACGCTTGGCCGACACACCAACGGTGTTCCGTGAGACCTACAATCCTAAATCATTTATTATTGTACCGAGCGTTTCTTCCGAAAACCGCAGATATGTTCCGTTAGGTTTTGCGGGCGAGGATACTATTTCCACGAACCTGAATCTAATTATCCCTGACGCAAGATTATTCCATTTTGGTATTTTGACTTCAAATGTTCATATGGCTTGGATGCGATCTGTGTGCGGCAGATTGAAAAGCGACTATCGCTACTCAAAGGATATTGTTTACAACAACTTCCCGTGGCCGACACCTACGGCTGAGCAGAAAGCAAGGATTGAACAGACTGCACAAGCCATTCTGGATGCCAGAGCATTGTACCCTGATTGCAGTCTTGCAGATCTCTATGACGAGGTTACGATGCCCCCTGAGCTCCGCAAGGCACACCAGCAGAACGACAAGGCGGTTATGCAAGCCTACGGCTTCTGGGGCAAGCTGAACACCGAAACCGAATGTGTCGCCGAGCTTATGAAAATGTATCAAAGTTTGGTAAATCAATAAAACAAAGGAGTTCTTATGCAGGAGAATATTACCAAAGACAGGCATTATACTGGTGATTTTTGCATAGCGAATGAAAACTTTTCTGGGGAAATCATTTACAACAAAGAGAATGGTACCATTTTGCTTGCAGCGGCAAAGGAAGTAAAAGGACCTGGCAAATCGTTTGACAGACTGCCTTATATCGTCGGAAAACTGAACACTGGTGCGTTTGTTACGCTATGTAACTGCCGATGCACAATGAACAAGACACATAACTTTACTCTGCAACGCCTGCGCTTTTATGCAGAATATATGGTTTGGGGAAAAACGGAGGTTGCTAATCACACTTTTAACCAATTTGTGTGCACGATTGAAAATGGCTTAGAGTGGAGCGGACTATCACAGGTGCACACCGATGATTTAATAACGATTGCTTTTAGAGGCTTAGCATCGGAACCGTGTTACACGTGGTTTGGTGCAACGGTGAGGTTCGCGACTCGATTGGAAACTGATATATGGAATGTGCCCCGAAATGAAGCCTGTAAAGTTGTCGAGCGATTACAAGTTGAGATAGAATCAGACGCCAAGCAAAGTATCGATTATTTTCTGAAAATAAGAAACAAAATAGCATCGGTTATATCTTTTGCGATTAAAGGCAATGTGAATGTTGATAATCAGCATTTATGTGATTATGAAGATTATTATTTACATGATGATGGAGCAAAGCAGTATTATGAGTATTCCATTATAACCAATGACCGCTATCATTACCTGAGTACACCTCATCCATATGGGTATAACTTTTCGCTTAATGATCTTCCACAAAAAGATGATATGGCAGAAACTTTTGCAAAGTTGGTGCCTGTATTCAATTTATACCTATCATTGTTTAAGTACGATGATATGCCAATTGAAATGGTGTTCTTAAATGTTGTTCAGGCTGTTGAAACATTCCATTCACGTTTTTTCTACGATGACCAAAAGAAAAAATATATCGAATCGGTAAACGAACGCTTTGGAGCATCTGCGGATTTTGAAAAAATCAGGAAACTTCTTTTGTGCGACACACAAGTGGATGAAAATTGTAAACATATCATTTTAGTGTCACGGCTAAACGATTTGCTAATTGGCAAACATGATGGTTTGTTTTACGAATTCTATGGTGAGGACGAACAATATGCCCAGCGGATTGCGGATACCAGACACTATTATACCCACTATGGCAAAAGCAAAGAGTCCAAGGCGTTGAAAGGCAACGAATTACAAGACGCGATTTTAATTCTTACGCTACTTCTTGAATATAATGTATGTTTAGTGTTGGGGATTGATAGAAGGGATCAAATTGCCCGCGAGTTGAGCTCCTATTTCTCTCGCAAGAAAATGGATGAGTTTCATACCAAGTCAGGCCAAAGCTAAAAAAGCAGTATAGTTATCTCGGTGAAAAGGTTGGCGGATGGCTATAGATTGAAAGTTAAAATAAGGGTAGCACCCATTACGGTGCTACCCTTATTTTATCGGTTATCAATGACCAAGCCATAGCTTGTCAGGCAGGTGCTTAATTCAAGGCGAATATCTCGGCCGTAGCTTTCAAAATCAAAATATCGCTGAATGTGATCGGGTATGCCATGAAGCAATGCTCCCGCATCTGCGAAGTATTCACCGATGGCATAGTCAGTGTCAATTCCCCCAAGCAAATCAAAGCTATCCAGTTCATCGATAATCTCTAGAATTTCAGCCACAGTCATGCAGCTTTCCATTTCCAGCACGGCCCCAAGCTTGTCGTAATCGTAGTCTGCCAACCCATCGATTTTCTCAGCCAGTTCGTTCAGTTCTGCAATGCTTGTATATTCGCTGATATGTAAATTGCTGAGCAGAGTTTCATAATCAGTTATGAAATATTCCTCGTATTGCTCATTGATACCGATACGGTCCAATACCTCTTGCAGCTTGTCCTTATCGACTGGCAGTTTTACCCACTCGCCTATAAGGTAGCCTTCGTTGTATCGACCCAGATTGGTTAAATAAATCGCTATTCGTTTTCTCACGACAGAAAACCTCCTGTTTATAATGATTTTTCATTATATAAATCGGGAGGGTTTTTATAACTTGCCGTCGGAATACAAAAAAAGGGCACCACCTTGCGGTGATGCCCTTGTTCTTATGTCATGTTTGAGGCGAAAAGTAGTTTTTATGAAAAGTAGTATGCTGGTAGTACAAATTACGAAAAACCCGTGCAAAGCCTGATATATGGCGGCATATCTTGGTATTCTATACCCTGTTCAAAGATTGCCATGGCAGACAAATAAGATTTTGGTCATAGGAAAACCTCCCTTTTGTGTCATAATTGTAGCATAAAGAAAAAGGGAAAGCAATAAGGGCCTGCCGGACATTCGTCCGCACAACTGGCAGGAAAAATAAAAAAGCGCAATATCCTTATTGCAAAAGCAGGAAAATTTTGTATACTTAAGAGGTAAGGGAAGGCGTTTCCCGAGCATAAAAAGAATTGGAGCGCTGTCTATGAAAATCGAAACCTATATTGACTCTCTCGTTTCCTATGCTATGAATACCGGATTGGCAGAACCCTGCGATCATCAGCTGTTGGTAAACAGACTGCTGGAGCTGCTGCATATGGACGATTATGTTGCTTCGGACGAGCCTCAGACCGAAGATCTGGAGGAAATCCTGCAGGGACTGCTGGAGTATGCCTGCGAAAAAGGTCTGTGTGAGGATAATATTACCGCCCGGGATCTGTTTGATACCAAGATCATGGGCCTTCTTACCCCTATGCCCCGGGAAGTAATTCGTACTTTTAACGAAAAATATGCCACCAATCCTGTGGCGGCAACCGATTGGTACTATAAGTTCAGCTGCGACACCGATTATATCCGCCGTTATCGCATTGCCAAGGATATGCGCTGGAAATATGAAAGTCCTTACGGCGTTATGGATATCACCATCAACCTGAGCAAACCGGAAAAGGACCCCCGCGCCATTGCAGCGGCAAAAAACGCGCCCCAAAGCAGCTATCCCAAATGCCAGCTTTGTGCGGAAAATGAAGGCTATGCCGGCCGGATGAATCACCCTGCCCGCCAAAACCATCGCATTATCCCCATTGATATGGGCGGTAAAGCCTGGTGCCTGCAGTACAGTCCCTATGTATACTATAACGAGCACTGCATTGTGTTCAATTCTCAGCACATTCCGATGAAAATCGACCGCTCTGCTTTTGAGAAGCTTTTGGATTTTGTAACGGTTTTCCCCCATTATTTTGTGGGATCCAACGCCGATCTTCCCATCGTGGGCGGCTCTATTCTGAGCCACGAGCATTTCCAGGGCGGCCACTATACATTCGCTATGGAAACCGCTCCTGTTGAGGAGGAAGTGGCATTTGCAGGCTTCGAAGATGTTCGGGCAGGCATTGTTAACTGGCCGATGAGCGTCATTCGCCTGACTGGCCCGAACCCTGGCCGGATCACAGATCTGGCCGATAAGATTCTGACGGCGTGGCGCGGTTATTCCGACGATGCCGGCGTGATTGCTTTCTCCGACGGTGAGCCGCACAATACCATTACTCCGATCGCCCGTCGCCGTGGAAAAGAATACGAACTGGATCTGGTTTTGCGCTGCAATATTACGAGTGAGGAACATCCTCTGGGTGTGTTCCATCCCCACGCAGATAAGCATCACATCAAGAAAGAAAATATTGGCCTGATTGAGGTTATGGGCCTGGCGGTTCTGCCCAGCCGTTTAAAAAAGGAATTGACCGACCTGGCACAGGCGATTGTGGAAGGCGTTGATATCCGCAGCAATGAGGCACTTAGCAAGCACGCCGATTGGGTGGATACGCTGAAGCGGGAACACACCTTCACAGCGGAAAATGCGCTGGATATCATTCTGCAGGAAACCGGAAAGGTCTTCTCCGAAGTTTTGGAGGATGCCGGTGTTTATAAGTGCACGCCCGAGGGCCGTGCTCAGTTC
The DNA here is from genome assembly GCA_045630825.1 of Faecousia sp. Taxonomy (GTDB): domain Bacteria; phylum Bacillota; class Clostridia; order Oscillospirales; family Oscillospiraceae; genus Faecousia. Next base: position 7,007 of record JAZQTN010000016.1, read on the forward strand.
CGTAAGTTCATAGCGTATGTAAACCGATAACTTTTCAGGAAAGCCTATATGTAAAAAACAGACGCCGGCGTATGCCGGCGGGTGAGTTTGTTTTGCTTACAGCAGCTTCAGGTACAGTTCCTTGATCTCTGCTACGCTGGTATCGCGGGGGTTGCCGGGGCGGCAGGCATCGTCGAATGCGGACTGGGACAGGAAGTCCAGATCCTCTTTCTTTACGATGTCCTTCAGGTCGGCGGGAATGCCCACATCAAGGGACAGCTGCTTAACAGCATTGATAGCAGCAGCTCTTGCCTCTTCCAGAGTCATCTTGTCCACGCCCTCAACGCCCATAGCGACGGCGATGTTTCTGTACTTCTCACCGGTGGCGGGAGCATTGTACTCCATAACGGTGGGCAGGATGATGGCATTGGCAACACCGTGGGGAGTATCATAAACAGCACCCAGAGGATGTGCCATTGAGTGAACGATACCCAGGCCAACATTGGAGAAACCCATACCGGCCACATACTGGCCCAGAGCCATACCCTCGCGGCCTTCGTCGGTGTTGGCAACAGCACCGCGCAGGCTCTTTGCGATGATCTCGATAGCCTTCAGGTGGAACATATCGCTCATTTCCCAGGCACCCTTGGTGATGTAGCCCTCTATGGCGTGGGTCAGGGCGTCCATGCCGGTGGCGGCAGTCAGACCCTTGGGCATAGAAGCCATCATGTCGGGGTCCACAACAGCCACAACGGGAATGTCGTGAACATCAACGCAGACCATCTTGCGGTTCTTTTCCACATCAGTGATAACATAGTTGATGGTAACCTCAGCGGCGGTGCCGGCAGTGGTGGGAACAGCGATAATGGGGGTGCACTTGTTCTTGGTGGGAGCAACGCCCTCCAGAGAGCGGACATCGGCGAACTCGGGGTTGGCGATGATGGTGCCGACAGCCTTGGCGGTGTCCATAGAAGAGCCGCCGCCGATGGCAACGATGCAGTCTGCGCCGCTGGCCTTGAAGGCTTCAACGCCGGTCTGGACGTTTTCAATGGTGGGGTTGGGCTTGATGTTGCTGTAGATCTCGTAGACGATGCCGGCGGCATCCAGCACATCGGTTACCTTTTTGGTAACGCCGAACTTGATGAGGTCGGGATCGGAGCAGACGAAAGCTTTCTTGAAGCCCCGTGCCTGGATCTCGGTGGCGATCTCCTTGATCGCACCCTTGCCGTGGTAACTGGTTTCGTTGAGAACAAATCTGTTTGCCATGGTAATTTCCTCCTAAAAATAAATTGTCACAGAATGGACACGGCGTCGGTGATGGTCTTTTCCAGAGCCTCGCGGCCGTACTTATCCACCTCTACCTTGTTCTTTTCGCCGTGGGACAGACAGCCGGCACCGTTGATACAGCCGCCGATGCAGGCCATACCCTCGATGAAATTGCCGTCCAGAATACCCTTGTTCAGCTTCAGCAGAGCCACCTTGCAGGCCTCGATTCCGTCGCAGACCACGGGTTTTACCTCGAAATCGATATTCTGTTCCTTCAGTGCCTGGGCAACTGCATCGCTCAGGCCGCCGCTTCTTGCGAAGATACGGCCAAAGTAGGAAGCGTTGTCCAAAACACCATCTTCGAAGCTGGGAAGATCGAAATCGCGGCTGTCAAACAGGGCTTGCAGTTCCTCAAAGGTCAGCACGGTGTCCACATAAGGTTTGACAGATTCCAGCTGTGCTTCTGCCTTTTTGGCAGTGCAGGGTCCGATGAAGATGACCTTGGAGCCGGGGGTAGTTTCCTTGATGTACTTGGCAAGCACTGCCATGGGGGACAGGTTGTGAGAGATGCGGTCCACCATCTGGGGGTAATTTGCTTTGATAAACTGAACGAATGCAGGACAACAGGAGCTGGTGAGCAGACCCTTTTCGGAAAGCTCTTTGGCCTCCGACATAGAAACCATATCCGCGCCCAGCGCAGCCTCGATGACATCGTGGAAGCCCAACCTCTTCAGACCGGTGATGACCTGACCCAGCTTTGCGTAGGTGAACTGGCTGGAAATAGAGGGGGCAACAATGGCATAAACCTTATAATCGCTGTCAGCAGAATGGGCCTTGCTGTTCTTGAGGAGCTCAATCGCGTCCACAATGTAAGACTTGTCGGAAATGGCGCCGAAGGGGCACTGATATACGCAGGCACCGCACTGGATGCACTTGCTGTTATCGATGGTTGCCGCCTTATCCTCGTTCATAGAAATAGCCTTGACCTTGCAGGCGTTCTGGCAGGGACGCTTCCGGCTGACAATGGCGGTGTAGGGGCAGACCTTGGCACAAGCGCCGCATTCCTTACACTTGGATTTGTCGATATGAGCTACGTGGTTGCTGTCAAAGGAGATGGCGCCGAAGCGGCACACATCCTCACAGCGGTTGGCAAGACAGCCACGGCAGGCGTTGGTTACTTCGTAGCCGCCAACGGGGCATTCGTCGCAGGCAATGTCGATAACCTCAATGACATTGGGGTTAGACTTGTCGCCACCCATAGCGATCTTCACCCGCTCGCCCATAATGGCCCGTTCTTTGTACACGCAGCAGCGCATAGTGGCCTCTTTGCCGGGGAGCAGCGTCATGGGGATATCCAGAAGATTTTCCAGAAGCTTATTGTCCCAGGCAAGCCGGGCAACTTCCCGCAGGACCTTGTATTTTAAGTGTTGAACTTTGGTGTCAAATTTTCTCATATTTATCACCTTTTAGAAGGTTACGTTCTTCATTACTTCCTTCAGTGCGTTTGCAGAAGCGCGCAGCTTCATAATTTCTTCGTCGGTAATATTCTGGGTGATGATGGAGCGCACACCGGTGTGATCCACCAGGGACAGGGAACTCAGGCACACATCGCTGATGCCGTACTCACCCTCGTGGAGGGAGGAGATGGTCAGCGCGGTTTCTGCGTGGCCGCTGAGCGCCTTGACGATGTGAGTGGAGGTCATACCGATACCGTAAACAGTGCAGCCCTTTCTGGAGATGATCTTTCCGCCGGACTTACGGACATAGTTCTCAACATCTTCCTGCTTGTACTCGTTGGGGATGTTGTAAGCGGTGGCGATGGAACTGTTGTACTCAGCCAGAGGCACACCGGCGATGGTGGCAGTGGACCAGGAAACGAAAGAAGTGTCGCCGTGCTCACCCAGTACATTGGCGTGGACCTGCTGCTTGTTCACATTGTAGATCTCAGCCAGACGGGTACGCAGACGAATGGTGTCCAGCACGGTGCCGGTGCCGAAGACCTGGCTCTTGGGCAGACCGGTGTACTTCAGGAATGCGTAGGTCAGAATGTCAACGGGGTTGGAGACCAGAATGTACAGTGCATTGGGAGCAACCTTCACGATCTCGTTGGAGATGGACTTGATGATGCCCACATTGGTCTGTACCAGCTCCAGACGGCTCTGACCGGGCTTTCTGCCGATACCGGAGGTGATGATGACCACATCGGAACCGGCTGCGTCGGCATAGCTGCCGGCGTGAATATCACAGTTGTCGATAAAGGGAGTAGCCTGCTTGATGTCCAGGGCTTCACCCAGTGCCTTGTCGGTATTTACGTCGATGAGAACGACCTCAGATGCAGCACCCCGGGTCAGCAGAGCAAATGCAGTGGTGGAGCCAACGGAGCCTGCGCCGATAATAGTAACTTTCTTTTGCATCGTAATTCTCCTTTTTTAGAAAAAACTGACTTTTATGTGTTTACCCATCTTTTTGAGGCAGCTGGAAAGCTCCTCGACCAGATTCATTTTGATATTGAAGTTGATTGGCAGATCCGGATTCTGGTGGGCGGGGTTGATTGCCTTGCCCACATAGAAATTGATGTCCGTTGCTTCTTCGAACAGAAGCCGGCTGATCAGGGATGCGCCGTCCTTCTTGAAATTCCATTCTTCGTAGAGTTCGTTGTCCCCCAGGTAGTCCTTGGCGTACTGAATGACCTTGTTCATTGTGATAACGCCTTCGGTTACCAGATCAACGCCGTCGATATGGGCGATGGGGGGAATGTCGCTGCGCTCAAACTTGATGCTGGCCACCACGGGCTTGCCCAGGAATTTTGCGGCGATGGAAGAGGTTGTGCCGCCGCAGATAATGTGCTTGCCTTCCTTGGAAAAGAACAGCGACATCATTCGGTTTGCGTCGTCCCGGTTGGAGGGCGGTCCGAACAGAAGGTTCATCGGTACCCGCTTGCGGATCTTCACAACGCAGGCGGTGGTATCATCGCCGGGCTTATGGCCGTAGAGCTTGTCGCACTCGTCCACCAGCATTGTAGAAAGGTTTTTGGCGGTGTATTCACCGGCCACAAGGGCCTGCATAAAGTCGGCGATCTCTTCTCGCTTCCAGCCGAAGTTGTACTTGCCACCGATACCTGCATGGGGACAGCCATCGCTCATGGCGATGAACACATCGTCCTCCTGCAGTTTGATGGTGGATTTGTAGATCTTCTTGCCGTCGATGTTCATCTCCGTCTTCGGATAGTCATACTGCTCGAAGTTGCGGATCATGATTACGTGAGGGTTGTCATACTGGATCAGGTCGGCAACTTCGTTGTTCAGCAGGTGGATGATGGTGAATGTGGAATAGGCTACGCCCCGGACGGAGCATACAGGCAGGGTCGCGGCAATGGTGGAAACACATTCCTCAATGGGCAGACCCGCAGCCATCATCGTGGAGATGATCTTGGCGGTGAGGGTGGAGAGAATACTGGCTTTAACGCCGGAGCCAAGTCCGTCCGCCAGCACGATTACTGTGGAATTTTCGTTTTCTTCTACGATGTCCACATGGTCGCCGCAGAGCTCCTCACCGACGTGATTGATGCTTTTATAGCCGATATCTGCACACAAATCATTCATCGTCGATGGACTCCTTTAGCTTGGTCAGAGCGATCTTGGTTTCTGCGGCAGTTTCGCCCAGAAGAGAAGCGATCTCCTGAACGATCCGCATTTGCTTTTCGACCACCCGGTCTGCAACCTCTGCCGTGTGTTTGTGGAGAAGTTCCTTCTTTTCGTGGGCCTCCACCTCGTCGGTGATGTCGCGCATAATGCCGATCAGCAGACGGGACTCTGCATCATGCAGAACGGTCTGCTCCACATACTTTTTGTACTCAGCAAGGTATGTCCGCCGATTCTGAACATTTCTGCCGGTTTCCTTCACCTGGGTGAACAGTGCAGGATCCAGGATCCGGATCACGGACTCGCCCAGAACATCGGAGGCGGCGCGGATATTCATAATTTTCCGGGCGGCCTTGTTGATCTGCTGGACCTCCAGGTCTTCATTCAGAACGATCAGACCGTTGGGGGTGTTGTTTACGATGGTGTCGGAGAAGCTCTCTGCCTTGTCCTTCAGGAAGGGCAGACACATAGAGACTTCAGCTTTGCCCTGGATAATGGCAATAGCCTTATCCCGGCAGGAGTTGTAACCGCAGGTGCCGCAGTTGAGTTCGTCAGCGGGCTTGAATTTACCCATCTGGCGAAGAGCGGCCATAATCTCGTCTTCGGTGGGATCGGGGAGCTTGTGCTCGATAAAGGAGAAGTTCTTCTTTAGCTCTGCCGGTTCCGGCTGGGGAACATCGAAGTCCTTTTCGCCTGCGTAAGCAGCGACCTTGAGATAATCGCTGACCAGAGGCTTATGGGATTTGTTCATAACAGGACCGCCGATGCAGCTGCCGACACAGGCAGACATTTCGACAAAGCACTTGTGAATCTTGCCGCTGGCAATATCCTTCAGTGCAGTAATGCAGTTTTCAACGCCATCCAGTGCCAGATATGTATAGCCCGGTGCGTCCTGAGCCATAGTCTTCAGCACACCGCCGGTGGTGGGGAAGAAGCGGGCGCGGCTGTTGGGATTGGCGTCGGTTTCGTTCTCCAGGGCGATACCTTCGGCGCTGAGAAGCTTGTCCAGTTCTTCAAAGGTCAGCACTGCGTCGACGATACCCTCGTAATATTCTGCTTCGTCCTTCTTGGCAACGCAGGGTCCGATAAATACGGTCTTGGCATTGGGATTGCGCTTCTTGATGTCGCTGCAGTGGGCTTGCATCGGGGACATCACATCTGCCAGATATTCCAGACACTCGGGGAACCGCTTCTGGATCAGCAGGTTAATGGAGTGGCAGCAGGAAGTGATGATGATATCTCTGCCTTCCTCATTGATCAGCCGCTCATATTCCTTCTTCACGATGGTGGCGCCGATAGCGGTCTCTTCCACATCGGCAAAGCCCAGCTGCTTCAGCGCACGGCGCATTGACTCAATGCCGATACCGTCGTAGTTGGCGATGAAGGAGGGGGCAAGGCTGACGATCACCGGATCACCGGACTGCAGCAGCACCCGTACCTTTTCGATACCGTCTGCGATCTCCTTGGCGTTCTGGGGACACTGCACCACACAGTTGCCGCAGAGGATACATTCGTTGCCGATGATGTGAGCCTGATTTCCGGAAAAGCGAATGGCCTTTACCGGACATTTTCTGACACAGCGGAAGCAGGACTTGCAGTTTGATTTTTTCAGGGTCAAACAAGTTGCCATAGTTTCTTACTTCCTTTCGCTTTCGACCACGTCGAGTATGTAGGTTTTGAAGAAGTCCCGGAAATTCTCGGGGGTGATGCCGGTATGGACATCGTCATTTACCTGAACGGTAACGCCCACCCGGTTGCACTGTCCGATGCAGAAGCTGCCGGTCAGCACTACCTCATCTTCGATCTTATGCTCTGCAAGCGCATTTTGCAGCAGTTCGACGATGGTTTCCGAGCCCTTGAGATGGCAGGAAGAGCCAACACAAATCTGTACAATCAGCATAGCTTATACCTTGGCCAGAATCTCGTTGGTGAAGAATTCGTTTGCAGTTTCAGGGGAAACGGAGTGGAATGTTTCGTCCACCATAACGCTGACACCCTGCTGGCAATGGCCCAGGCAGAAAGTGCCGCCCAGTTCTACCTTGTCTTCCAGTGCGTGCTCCTTGATTAGGTTCTGGAGCTGCTCGACTACCTGACGGGAGCCTTTGATGTGGCAGGAGCTGCCGATGCATACTGTTACTTTCATAAAACACATTCCTCTCTTTTGTTGGTATTATTGATATTTTTGAATTGTGAATTCAGATGGGCAAGAGAAAGCGCCAGATTCTCCTGCTTCAGCAGAACACCGTCGGGAACGGTGAGGGCGCAGGGGGCAAAATTCCAGATGGCCTGAACGCCGCAGTTTACCAGCTTGTCGCAAACCTCCTGAGCGGAGCCCTGCCCTACGGTGATAATGCCGATCTTGACATTGTGTTTAGCGCAAAAGCTTTCGATGTCCTTAATGGACAGAACAGACTTGTTGTTGCTGATCTGGATAGCGGTTTCGTTGCAGTCAAAGCCTGCCAGGATCCGGATGCCGAATTCTTCAAAGCCGGGGTAGGCCAGAAGTGCCCGACCCAGCTTGCCGGCGCCGATCAGTACAGCATTGGTAAAGCCGTCGTAGCCCATATGCCGTTCCAAATCCAGCAGCAGTTGCGTTCGGTCATAGCCGATCTTGGGCCGGCCGCAGCCGCAAATCAGGGCCAGATCCTTGCGCACCTGAACCTCACCCAGGGCGAGCCCGCGGGCAATCTTGGTGGCGGAGATGGTAGCGTTGCCTTCCTCCGGTAGTCCACGCAAATACTGTATGTAGATCGGAATCCGGCCAAGGGTTGCCTTGGGGATAGCATAAACAGTCATTTGTTACCTCACATAGTTGTTAAAAACAATCGATACAATAGCAATCGATATAACTAGTATCGATTAACCGTGTGCATTGTAGCACAAAGAAAATAGAAATGCAAGAGGGAAACGAAAAAATATTTGGAACAAAAAACCCGCCTCGATGTGAGGCGTCTTTTTGATGCTACAGGAAAGAAAATACCACGAAGGTTCCCCCTGTGGGAATGCGTTTTTAAATACCGACTTCGTCGAAGGTTTTGCCGTTAAACATACAGATATGGTCAAAACCGGCGTTCTTCAAGATCTCTACAGATTCGTCGAAGAAGGTGGTCAGGTTATCCTGATGGTGGGAGTCGGCGTTCAGCAGTACCTGGCCGCCGGCATCTTTCAGGGTGTCCAGCAGATATGCACCGGGATAGGGAGCCTTACGCCAGCCACGGGAAATGGCGCCGGTGTTCATCTCCACATAGGGGCAGGTCTTGATGACCCGCTTCAGTGCTTCCCGGGCGATTTCCTGATAGCGCTTATCCTCCTCGGGGATCAGGCTGAACTTGGTGATCAGGTCAAAATGACCCACGAAAGTGGGCTTCCATTTTTCAACATGCTCGCATACCATATCATAGTAGCATTCCGCCATAGCGATAACATCGCCGCCGAAAGCCTTTTCAATGCAGTCTTTCTGCTGCTGGGGGCTGTGGTCAATGGCGTGGCAGAAGCCGTCTTTAATGATGTAGTGAACAGATGCCAGGAAATAGTCGAAAACGGAAACATCTGTGTCGGAATAGTAGTCCAGCTCCAGACCGGCGAAAATGGGGATCTGTCCGGCGTATTTTTCCTTCAGGCTGTTGATCTCCTGCAGATAGCGGCCGTAATCCTCTTCTTTCATACAGTAGCTGGTATCGCAGGCGGTAAAGCTGTGGTCAGAAAAACCCAGGGAGCGCATATTCATATGCAGTGCGGACTGGATATTTTCCTCCATAGTGTGCTTGCCGTCGGAGTAGGTGGTGTGATTGTGCAGATTGGAATAGCGCATCGTATTACCTCCGTTCATATTTATTACAGTATAGCAAATCCTGGGCCGTCCTGCAACCGGGAAATATACAGTTGCAAAAAATGGTTTCTTGTGGTATACTATTGTCATTCAAAGGCGGACACGCCGAATAAATTTTAGTGGAGGAAGACAATGATGGATAATGAAATTTTAGAAAATGGCTCCGCTCCCGAAAACGAAGAAATTCAGGAAACAGTTGCAGTTGAAGAAACCGCAACAGTTGAAGAAACTGTAGTGCCGGAAGAAACCGCAACAGTAGAAGAAACTGTAGTGCCGGAAGAAACCGCAGAAGCCGCGCCGCAAGAGGCAAAGAAGTCCTTTACCGATGTTTTGAGCAATGTGGCGGATAAGGGCAAGGCCCTGATTGAGGATCCGAAGCCGCTTCTGGACAAGATCAAGTCCGTATCCAAGAAGGTCTGGATGATGATCGGTGGCGGTGTTGCTGCGCTGATCGCAATTATCATTGTCCTGTCCCTGCTTGGCAACACATATAAGACCCCCATTAAGGCTGCGGAAAAGCTGCTGAGCAGCAAGTCCGTCAATCAGGTTCTCAACCGTGTCCCCGCCCTGCTGAACGGCTTCGGCGAGGACGAGGCAGAGACATTGATCCGGATTGCCAAGAAGTCCGATACATACAAGGAAAATGTTGGCGACATCGAGGAGATGTTTGAGCAGGTCATTGAGGGTCTGGAAGAAAACCTCGGTTCCAACTACAAGATCAAGCTGAAGGTTACCGACAAGGAAAAACTGGAAAAGGACGATGTCAAGGCTTTCCGGGATCAATTGAGAAAGATCGGCAAGATGGAAAAACAGCTGGATGAAGCAGACGCAGACTTCATCGAGGATGTGGCGGACGAAACAGGCCTGAGCAAGGCACAGGTCAAAAAGGCTATCAGAACTGCGGAAGATTTCTGCGAGGATTGCAAGGAAGCCAAGGTCAAGAAGGGTTACGAGCTGACTGTCGAAGTTAAGATCACCGGCAGTGAGCTGGATGAGCCCACCGAACTGGAGATCCCTGTCAATGTATTTAAGGTCGACGGCAGATGGGTCCCCGATGTGTTCTCTCTGGCAGAGAATGCCATGAGCCTTGTTATGGGCGGCGTGATGGGTGGCTTAGGCGATATGAGTGACCTGCTGGGCGGCTTCTAAGAAGGAAATAATAAAACAGCACCGGGAAACCGGTGCTGTTTTTTGTTCTTATAGGGGGCTCTGCTTGATCTTGGCATAGCGCCGGGGAAACTGGGGCGGAGTATGGGCGATTTTGCGCAGGACGATAACCGAATGGATAGCGCCATCGATGGAAAAATCCCGGATCTCCTCCACCTTGAGGCCCAGCTTTTTTACGGCGTTTTTCGCTTCTTCCAGCTCCTGCCGGGCGGCAGAGCCTTTTAGTGCGAGGACTGCACCGCCGACACGCACATAGGGCGCCGTCAGTTCCAGCAGGATGTTCAGCCGGGCAACGGCACGGCTGGTGGCGTAGTCGAATTTCTCCCGATGGTCAGCCACAGCCTCCTCCGCCCGGGCGGTGATGCACTGGGCGGTAACGCCAAGCTGGGGCAAAATGCTTTCCAGCCAGTTCATCCGCTTGCCCAAACTATCCAGCAGCGTTACCTTGGCGTCCGGACAAGCGATGGCCAGAGGCACGCCGGGGAAACCTGCGCCGCAGCCCACATCAATGATTCGCTTGCCGGTCAGTTCTGCCGCGGTCAGTACCGTCAAACTGTCCAGCAGGTGCAGTTTGGCAACAGCGGAGGGCTCAGTGATGGCGGTGAGGTTCATCACCTCGTTCTGTTCCACCACAGCAGCGCCAAAGGCGCACAACTTATCTACAGTTTCCTCTGTCAGGGAAAGACCCAAACCGGGCAATTCCTGCAGCAGAGTGGTTTTCATCGTATTCATCATTCGGCGCCCTCGGCCACGGGGGCATCTACCAGAATGTTCTTGTCCAGAGGGTCAAAGACCTCTTCCTCTTCCTTGTGGGCAGGCAGGTAGATCTCCTGGATATACCAGCTGACAAGCAGATCGGACACCTGATCGTAAGAGGCTACGCCTTCTTCATCGCCGCTGACTTTGATATACAGATCGTTGGTGTTGGTGGCAAGATCGGTGGCTTTGTCGTTGCGGTTGCGATTAAAGAAATTGTCATAATCGGCAAGATCCCGGCGCACTTCCGGGGTAAGGCCGTTGTAGATGGTCTGCAGAGCGGCATCGGCACTGGTTGTACCAACTGTGCTCAGCGCACTATAACAGTAGCGCAGAGCCATATAGTAGCCGGAGTAACGGAAGATGGGATTGGAATGGGCATCGGTGGTGAGGAAAGCTGCCAGATTGGCATCCCGCTCCGTGGCAATGCACATTCTGTGCGCCATTTCGTGGCACATCACAAAGGGCATGGTAACCGCTGGGATCTGGGGATTGACGGCGGCCTCGCCGGTTAGCGGCATAGTCAGGCCGGTTATCCCCATCGAGGTGTACATATCTGCCCAGCCCAGCTTCTTGACAGGCAGAGTGGAACCGGCAAATACGGATACGTATTCATCATAGGCCAGCGTGTTGAAGCCCTCACCGGCCATTTCTGCCATTTCCTCAAAACTGGGGAAAGCCACAGAGCCGTCGGCATTTCGGGGCACTTCGGTGGAAAGTTCGTTGGCAATGTTGCCGAAATAGGTGGTAGCCTCCACCAGTTCGGTAACATTGAATTCGGTTACATTCAGCCGGATGTCCTCCGCCAGAGGGCCAGCGTAGGAATTCAGACCGTACACACCGGTGTGGAGGAAGAACAATGTAGATGCCGCAGTCAGCACCCAGCCCAGCCACTGAACAAAATTCCACCGCAGAACGATCATCAGCACAACCGTGGTCAGCAACGCTGCTGCCAGCAGCACTACCAGCATCTGCCACAGGCAGAAGTCAGCACCGCTTGCCCAACCGGCAAGGGAGGTCTGGATCAGGCGGGTAGTGTAGGGGAAGAACATATCGATCAGCAGCGTATGGGTCTTTGCAAAGGCCATCAGCGTAGCGGTAATGGCGGCGATGATGGCAGCAACGATATATCCGCGCCAATATTTCAAAGGAATTCCCTCCTTGTTTCGCAAGATTACAAGCATATAGCTTCTAATAGTATAGCACACTTTTAAGTGCTTGTCTGCCCCTTTTACAAAATTTTTCTTTGCATAGTGCGCCCGGCTCTGCTAGAATAGAGAAAAACGGGAAAGGAACAGCTGTTATGAGTATTCCCATGAACGCGCAGTGCTACCTGTGCCATTTGAAAAGAAATACGGAAACTGCCCGGGCGATGGCCGGCGATGCGGCGGCAACAGCCTTTGCGAAGGATCTGATGCAGCTTTACTTAGATGCGCCCAAGGAAAAGGGCTCGCCCTGGTTTGGTCCCGGTGTTACGGCGTTGCTTGAAAAGCATTGCGGCTTGACCGAGGACCGGTTCAAGGCGGAAAAGGAAATGTCCAACCGCTTTGTTCTGGAGCGGCTGGAGGAGATCCGCGACAGGATCCTCTGCGCAGCCGACCCTCTCTATGCCGGACTGCAGATGGCGGTGCTGGGCAATTATATCGATTTTTCCGCTCTGAAAGGCGAGGTCAGCTTTGAAAAACTGGACGAAATGCTGACCCAGGCGGAAACCATCGAATTGGATCGAAAAAACTACGAAAAATTCCGGGCAGATCTGGAAAATGCCAAAAAATTGCTCTATATTACCGACAATGCCGGTGAAATCGGCTTCGACCGGCTGCTTGCCGAGCAAATTCACGCCCGGTATCCCGCGCTGCAGATTACTTTCTGCGTCCGTGGCGGTCCGGCCTCCAACGATGCCACCCGGGAGGACGCTCAGGAAGTGGGAATCCCGTTCCCCGTTATTGACAACGGCTGCACCGTTGCCGGTACGGAGCTGGAACTGCTGAGCCCGGAAACAAGAAAGATCTTTGACGAAGCCGATGTGATCCTTTCCAAGGGTCAGGCCAATGTGGAGACTCTCTACGGCTGCGGTTTGAACATCTACTACCTGTTCCTGATCAAGTGCACACGGTTCGTGGAGTATTTTGACAAGGAAAAGCTGACCCCAATGCTGCTGACGGAGCGGTAAGTGTTTACATTTTTCCCCGTTCGTGATAAAATAGCAAAAACCGATTTTTCAGGAGTTGATTCGATGGAATTCGATCTGACCTGGCTGCAGGTGGATCTGGATGCCCTGGCGGAGAATATGCGCCTTGTCCGGGAGCGGGCAGGTGCGAAGGTGCTGGCGGTGGTCAAGGCTGATGCCTACGGTCTGGGCGCGGTAACGATCGCCCACGCGCTGGAGGATAGCTGCGCTTTCTTCGGCACTGCCAATATTTCGGAAGCACTGGAACTTCGCCGCAGCGGCATCACAAAGCCTATTTTGATTCTGGGCCGTGTACCGGTATCCGCTTACCCCCTTGCGGTGGCGGAGAATATCCGTGTACCCATTTTCATATACGAGGATGCAGTGGCGCTGTCGAAAGAGGCGGTACGCCAGGGAAAAACCGCCAATCTCCATTTTGTGGTGGATACTGGTATGAGCCGCATCGGCTTCCAGGCGACAGAAGAAGCCGCCGATATGTGCGCCGACATTTGCAAACTGCCCGGCCTTCGTGCCGAGGGCATTTTCAGCCATTACGCCACGGCGGACGGCGCTGATCTGACCTCGGCTAAGAAGCAGCAGACGCTGTTTACCCGGTTTGCCGGAATGCTTGCCAAGCGGGGCATCGAGATCCCCATCCGGCATATGAACAACTCTGCCGGCATCATCAATTTCCCCGGTCAGCAGGATATGGTCCGCAGCGGCATTGTCCAGTACGGAATGTACCCCAGCGATGAGGTGGATAAGGCGCTTCTGCCGGTGAAGCCGGTGATGGAGTGGATTGCCAAGGTGGTCTATGTGAAAAAATTGCCTGCCGGACGGCAAATCAGCTACGGCGGCTGCTACACCACCACCCGGGAAACTCTGGTGGCAACGCTGCCTGTGGGTTATGCAGACGGCTACCGCAGAAGCCTGACGGATCAGGGCTATGTGCTGATCCGCGGCAAGAAAGCCCCCATCATCGGCCGGATCTGTATGGACCAGACTATGGTAGATGTAACGGATATCCCCGGTGTGCAGATCGGCGACAATGCGGTGCTCATCGGCCGCAGCGGCGATGAGGAGATCACTGTGGATTATCTGGCCCAGTTAACGGGCACACTGAATTATGAAATCATCTGCGGCATTTCCCGCCGTACCCCCAGAGTGTATTTCCGCGGCGGCAAGCCCGTCAGCGAGGTGCACTATCTTCTGGATACCGACAAATAGAGGAAGAAAATGAAAAAGAACAAGAATTTACTGATACTGATCGCGGTGCTGGCGGTAACGCTGGCGGTGCTGTTGATGGTGGCGATTTTTGCCATTGACCGGGGCGATCCTGCGAACACCCCCACTGCACCTCAGATCACCCAACCCACAACAGAGCCTACCGAGGCGCCCACCGAGCCGCCTACAGAGCCGCCGGTAACCAAGGTCGCCACGGCAACTGTTTCTTCCGTGGGCGATATGCTGATGCATATGTCGGTAATCAATTCCGGCTATAACGATGCCACCGGTGAGTACGATCTGCGCCCCATATTCGACTATATTTCCGACTATACCACCTCGGCAGACCTGATGGTGGGCAATCTGGAAACCACCTTGGCAGGCCTTGACAACGGCTACAAATATAACGGCTATCCCGCTTTCAACTGCCCGGATTCTGTTATTGATGCGATGAAGCACGCCGGTTTTGATGTGGTGCTGACTGCCAATAACCACTCCTATGATACCCGCAGCGTGGGCCTGAAGCGGACACTGGAGACCATTCAGAGTCGGGGACTTCCCTATCTGGGCACTAAACTCAGCCCGGAAGAAAAGGACTACATCATCGCCGACTGCAACGGAATCCAGATCGGTATGATGTGCTATACCTATGAAACCACCGCCGGAGATTCCGACACCATTGCGCTCAACGGCATCACTTTGTCAAAGGACGATTCCCAGAGGGTGAATGCTTTTAGCTATAGTAATTTGAATAAATTTTATTCTGAGATATCCGCCAATATTGCCCAGATGGAAGAAGAGGGCGCGGAAGCTGTGATGCTCTATATCCACTGGGGAGAGGAGTATCAGCTCAAGGCCAATTCCAGCCAGAAAAATATCGCCCAGAAGCTGTGCGATCTGGGTGTGGATGTCATCGTGGGCGGTCATCCCCATGTGGTACAGCCTGTGGAACTGCTGACCAGCACCACCGATGAAAATCAGAAGACCGTTTGTCTCTATTCCATGGGAAATGCTGTGTCCAATCAGCGGCTGGGCAATCTTTCCAGCGTCAAGACAGCCCATACCGAGGACGGCGTGATGATGCAGGTTACCTTTGCTGAGTATTCTGACGGCACGGTCATCGTGGAGTCTGCAGATCTGCTGCCCTTCTGGGTGAATATGCATTATGATGCGGATTGGAACAAACTGTATCAGATGATGCCCCTGGACGGCGAAAGCACCGATTGGAAGACCCGCTTCGGCTTGACTGATGCGGAAGTGAAAAAGATGGAAGAGTCCTATGACCGTACCATGGCCATCATCGGCGACGGCCTCGCCGAAGTGAAGGAATACTACGCTGCCAACCAAGCGGCAGTGGAAGAAGCCTTAGGTGTTGAATAAATAAGAAACCAGCCTGCTTTTCAGCAGGCTGGTTTTGTTTGAAAAAGAAAACCAACTGCCTCTCCCAGTGGGAGAGCCAAGATCAAATTGTACTTTGCTTCAGCAGATCCGCCACGGTGATGCCTTCAAAAAACTCGTCGATCATCTGATCCAACCGATCCCACATAGGCTTGGTGTGGCAGCATTCACTGCGGGAGCAGGCGGCAGGTCCTTGGGTGGTGCAGCTGACGGCATTCAGCGAGCCTTCTGTCAGCTTCAGGATGCTGCCGATGGTGTAGCCCTCCGGGCTACGGTTCAGGCGATAGCCACCGCCCTTGCCGTGAACGGCATCCACAAAGCCCGCTTTGCTCAGCACCGTCATAATGGACTCCAGATATTTCTGGGACATATTTTCCAACTCTGCGATCTCTTTCAGTGGCACGAATTCCTCCCGCTGCCGCTGGGCGAGGCATACCATCACCCGCAGAGCGTACCGTCCTTTTGTCGATACGATCATAGCTTAATCGCAGTGGGCGCAGTGTTCGCAATCGGGGAACTGCTTTTTGTCATAGGGGATGTTGTTGCGGTCGAAGTAGTCCTTCAGCGCGTTCTTGATGGCTTCTTCCGCCAGAACAGAGCAGTGGAGCTTGTGTGCGGGCAGACCGTCCAGCGCTTCGGCAACGGCCTTGTTGGTCAGCTCCATTGCCTCGTGAATGGACTTGCCGATGATCATCTCGGTGGCCATAGAAGAGGAGGCGATGGCGCTGCCGCAGCCAAAGGTCTCAAATTTCACATCCACAATGATGTCGTTTTCGATCTTCAGATAGATCTTCATAATGTCGCCGCACTTGGCGTTGCCGACTTCGCCGACACCGTCGGCATTTTCGATGACACCCACGTTTCGGGGGTGCATAAAGTGGTCCATAACCTTTTCACTGTAAAGTGCCATAATTCAATCTCCTTACAAAATGTATGTTCTCTTGCCGGTTTGCAGATCCCGCCAGACGGGGCTCATGCCGCGCAGCTGCTCAACAACCGCGGGGACAGTGGCAAGAATATGGTCGACTTCTTCGACCGTGTTGTAGTGGCTCAGGGACAGCCGCAGGCTGCCGTGGGCAACATCGTGGACTCTGCCGATGGCCAGCAGAACATGGCTGGGATCAAGATCGCCGCTGGTGCAGGCAGAGCCCGAGGATGCGCAAATTCCGTACATATCCAGCAGTAGCAGAAGGCTCTCGCCCTCGATGCCCTCGAAGCAGAAACTGACATTGCCGGGCAGCCGGTTCACGGCGTCGCCGTTAAGGGCGCAGTGGGGGATCTGGGAAAGACCGGCGATGAGCTTATCCCGCAGAGCGGTAACCTTGGCAGAATTTTTCTCCAGATTGGCGCAGGCCTCTTCCAGCGCAGCAACCATACCGCAGATGCCGGGCAGATTTTCCGTACCGGCGCGCTTGCCCCGCTCCTGTGCGCCGCCGTCAATGATGTTTGTCAGCATCAGACCCCGGCGGCAGTACAGCACACCCACGCCCTTGGGACCGTGGAACTTGTGGGCAGCCAGGCTCAGCATATCAATATTCTGCTCTTTGACGTTGATGGCGATGTGTCCCACAGCCTGCACCGCATCGGTGTGGAAGGGAACACCGGCTTCTTTACAGACCGCACCAATTTCGGCAATGGGCAGAATGGAACCGATTTCGTTGTTGGCGTACATCGTGGTAACCAGGCAGGTGTCTTCCCGGATGGCATCTTTGACCTGCTGGGCAGTGATGTTGTGGCCATTTTTTACATCCAGAAGGGTGATCTCAAAACCCTCTTTCTCCAGCCCGTTCAGGGTGTGCAGAACGGCGTGATGCTCAAAAGCGGTGGAGATGATGTGCTTCTTGCCCTTGCGCGCACCAAGACGGGCAGCGGAGATGATAGCCTGGTTGTCCGCCTCGCTGCCACCGGAGGTGAAGTAGATCTCCCGGGGCTCGCAGCCTAAAATTTTTGCCACTCTGGCACGGGCATCTTCCAGCACTTCCTTGGCCTGCTGGCCAACGGAATGGAGGCTGGAGGGATTGCCGTAAACTTCTTCAAAACAGGCGGTCATCGCCTGAATTGCTGCCGCGCTCATCTTGGTTGTGGCGGCGTTGTCTGCGTAGACGTGCATATAAAAATCCTCCTTGCAGGATCAACCTAGTGTTTCTGTAGGTAATATAGCAATATTTACCTACTTTGTCAATAGGTAAATAACGCATTTTATATTAAAATGTATTAAAAACAAACGGCAGGATTTCCCTTATTTCTCGACATTTTCAGCGGTTACATTTTCGCCTTGTCTGGCATATTAAGAAGGCAGACGAAATGGAGGGCTGAAAAGTGAAAAAATTGACAAAATGCGCAGCGTTCCTGGTGCTGTGTGCTTTATCTTTGCCGGTAAATGTATACGCGAAAGAGCTGATCCCGGTGGGAGAAGTGGTGGGGCTGGAGCTTCGGGATGATACGGTAACGATCGCAGCTTTTGATGAGAGTTTGGGCGCGGCGGCGAGAGCAGCAGGCGTTGCGGTGGGCGATCAGATTGTCTGTATTGACGGAAGCGAGATTCGGTCTTCTGAGGATGTGCGTACAGCCTTGGAGCGCTCTGACGGGTCGGTGGATATTACTGTCAGCCGCAGCGGCGCAAAAAAGAATTATCAGTTGACACCCCGGATTACGGATTCCGGGCCAAAGCTGGGGCTGTATCTGCGGCAGGGCATTACGGGCATCGGCACAGTAACCTATTATGACCCGGATACGAAAGCCTTCGGCACATTGGGTCACGGGGTGAACGATTCTGACGGAAAATTGCTGCAGATGGTGCAGGGATATGCCTATAGGGCAAAGGTGTTGACGGTTCGCAAGGGCCGTGCCGGAGATCCGGGACAGCTGATGGGGACGGTGGATGCGGATTCGCCTGTGGGAATTCTCAGCGCCAATACGGACCGGGGCGTTTTCGGCACCAACGAGATCGGCTGGCAAGGCGAAGCGGTAACGGTGGCATCCCCGGAGGAGGTCAAAACCGGACCGGCAGTGATCCGCAGTACCGTCAGCGGCACGCAGGTACAGGAATATTCTGTGGAAATTCTGAAACTTTATCCAAAATCCCGGCAAAACGGGCGAAATCTTCTCATCAGGGTTACGGATCCCGCCCTGTTGGAAACTACCGGCGGCATCGTGCAGGGAATGAGCGGTAGCCCCATCATTCAGAACGGCAAGCTCATCGGCGCAGTAACCCACGTGCTGGTCAATGACCCCACAACGGGGTACGGCATTTTTATCGAAAATATGCTGGATGCGGCAGCATAAGGAGGTGTTATGATGGATTTCTACAAAGTTCCCATCGGTTTCGGTATGGCATTGGCGATGAATCCCCCGGCAATGAACGCCTATTCCGCTATGACGGAGGTCCAGAAGCAGGATGTCCTGAACAAGGCCCACAACGCCAGAAGTGAAAAAGAAATGCACCAACTGGTGGCATCTCTTGTCGGCGGCAGGGTATGATTTCACAAGGGCGGAATATCCGCCCTTTTTTTAATCTCCAACTGGGCATTCAACTGGGGCATTGCCTGGTAAAATGAATAAAAAATGTGCTTGTCAGCGTACATTTTTGTTGTAATTTGTTTTTTTATATGGTATACTTTGTCATATTAGGTTTTTAGGAGGGGAAATTTGTGCGCTGTTTATTTCGGAGCATTACATCTGTACTGCTGACTGTGGCGCTGATTGCCACTGCAGCTGTCTTTGTTCCCAGATTGGCCCACATCTGCGATAACTGTGATACGTTCTTTTTGGGAACTGGCTATACCGCAAATGTGGCGTCCAATGCACTGACCTACATCAGCGGTCAGGAGGATAAGATCCTCTGTGAGGATTGCGCCGCCAAGGAGCACGCGCTGGCCATTGCGGCAGGCAAATCCCTGTCCGATTTCAAGCGTCCTTTGTTTGAAGAAGAGGAAGAGTAAGAGAAAGGGGCAAGAAAGATGAAGATAAAACGGCTTGCCGTATTTCTGCTGCTGGTAGCGGTTTTGCTGCCCTTTGCGCTGCAGCGAACCCAGGCTGCGCCTGCGGATACGGTTTATGTGCGCAAGCATGTTAGCCTTGTATACGATAACTCCGGCAGTATGAGTTCCGATCTGGACAATGCCAAGAATCTGAAATGGTCTTATGCCAGCTACGCGGCGCAGATCTTTGCGGGTCTTCTGAACGATTCGGATTCGCTTACAATGACCCTGATGAATATGAACCAGGGCACCAAGACCATAGAAGTGGACTTGCAGGCTGACCGGCAGAAGCAGGTGGATAAGCTGCTGAATCTGACCAACTATGCCAGCGGCGGCACCCCCTTCAACAGCGTAACAGACGCGCAGCAGGTGCTGATAAAGAAGGGCCTTCTGGCAGACGACCAGATCGGCGACAACGGAATCAACAAGAGCGAACAGTTCTGGCTGGTACTGACCACGGACGGCCGGTTTGAAAATGGCAAGAAGCCCCGGGAAGAGATCGAACAGGAGCTGGAAGATCTGCTGAAGAAATACAGCAACCTCCAGCTGGTGTACTTTGGCATCGGCACGGAGGGCGACACCTCCGATCAGACTGCCATCGATCTTCGGGACAGCCAGCGGCTGACCGCCTACCAGAACTTTACCGCAGTTTATGCAGAAAAACAGGAACAGATCGTTTCCACGATGCAGGCGCTGGCCAATCGGATCTCCGGCCGATACAGCGTTACCGACGGCATCCGGTTTGACGGAAACGAGGTTACCCTGAGAATTTCCGGCGAAGCCAGCCCCGTCCGCAACATTGCCATTCTGGCGCAGAAGACTGACACCAAGCTTCTGTCCGCTGTGGATGATCAGGGCAGGGAAATGACGGTGTCCAGACCTGCCAATGAAAAGTTCCCCCAGAACGGGAACTATGACAATATTCCTGCGGATACCAAGGGCGCGCATACGGCCCTTATTACCAGCCCAGACGGAAAATTTGCGCCCGGCACAGTGAAGCTGACCTTCTCTGAGCCGGTGGACGAAAAAGAGTTTTCCCTGATGTACGAACCGGCGGTATTTGTAGACCTGAAGGTCGAACGAAAAGATGCCTCCGGCAACTGGGTGGAAGTGCCCTACGGACAGAAGGTCCAGAGCGGACAAATCCTGCGGATCGGCTATGAGATCTGCGAGGACGGCACCAATGCCCCTATTGATGCTGCGAAATTGCCCGGCGTTACAACCGAACATATTACCTGCGGCGATCAGGAGGTTGCTAAGGGCGGAGAGTTCACCGCCCCCTCCGGAAATACCAACATCAAAGCGACCGTTTCGATGATGGACGGAAACTATGTGGTCAGTACGGTGCGGACACTGCAGATCATTTCTTTGGACGATTATACTTTCCAGATCAGTGATCCGTTGGAGTTCTACCCCGACGAACTGGAGGCCAATACCAAGCAGTACATTGATTTCAAGGTGCTATATCAGGGCGCACCTGCCGGTGCAGACCTGATGACGGAGTTCTCCGTGGATGCCGGCGACCTGCAAGGAACCCTTACCACTCCCGGCGAAGGTGTGTTCCGGTTCACTCCCAAGCAGGCGGGTTGCACACCCGGTGAGATGACAGTAAATCTTTGCTTCCTGGGACAAAGCGTTGCCTCCCAGAAAGTAACGGTCAAGGAGTCGGTTATCAGCTATACCGCAAAGGCCGGGGACAATCTGACGATGTTCTCCAATGAAGTGGCGGCCAACACCAAGCCCGTCATCTTCTCTGTAACCCGGACCAGAGGAAATGAGACCGTTCCGCTGCCTGAAGAAGAGGCCGGCGATTTTCGCATTGAGGCGGTAACGGCCGATGGAAATGCACTTAAGGGCGATACCAAGTTTGTGAGCGGTCAGTTCCACTTCATTACCAACGATTCCAACGCACAAGTGGGCGAATATGTCCTGACGCTGTACCATAAGGATACGCCTCTGGCCACAGCCCGCATCAATATTCTCAAATACAATGCCCAGTTTACTGCGGAAGTGTTCCGGGTAGGCGACGGCACGGTAGACTATCTTGATCTGCGCAACAATGAAAGCAAACTGGCGTTTGTGATCTATGCCGACGGCGAACCCTGCACCGGCGTACAGCTGGAGGGTATGGCAGGTGCGCTGCTGCTGAAGCATGACGCACCGCAAAAATATGTCCGGATGGATGTATCTGTCGGCACCTATGACGGCAAGGCGGCTTTGCTGGTGCATCCCACCTCTGTTGCCCGCAACGGCTTTACAGAGTTTTTCCAGAAACTGAGCCTGGGACCCAAGCTGTTCCTGGGAATTGTAAAGGACGGACCTATGACCGTGGAACTTACGGTCCAGGCGGAAAAGGGCACACAGATTGCCGGCACGCTGGATCTGACCCACGATCCGGCAGATGCCTGGAGCTGGTTCATTGCGATAATTATCGTTTCCTGCTTCCTGCTGTTAGTGGGCGCCATCATTCTGGCAAATATCGCAATGCCCCGGATCTATTCCGGTGAGGTTATGTATTATACCGGCGCTGTGGAAGAGGGTCGCGTTGCTATTGAGGAAGATGTTCCTGTAAGACTGCGCAATCGTTTCCATTTGACAGTTTTCTGGAGACCGGAAGTTTTTGACGGTGTCCATGGCTTGAAATTTATTGCGGAGGCGCGTAATTATTTCCGTAAGAGCAGACCCATCTGCAAGTTCCCGGTTGATGAAAACCTGCCCAAGTACAGATACCAATCTTCTGAGAATTCCGTGGCTTCTGTAACAAGGCAAATTGAAGAAAATGCCGGACGGCAATTCTCCTTGAGTAAAATTGCCCGGTATATGAAGGGAACAAAGATTGGTGAGGATCGGCGGACGGATGCAACGGAATGTGATCTGTACATCGACGATGGCGCAATGATCATACACCAGGATGAAGGCGCGGTCCAACTTTGGGTATATCACCGCAGAAGAAGAACGCACCAAGAGCAACCAGATGACTACATTGGTTAATTTCTGAAAGAGAGGTTTTATTTATGGCGAAGAAGTACAAGGGTTATGAAGAAATCCAGGACATTGATATTCAGACAGAAGATAAGGATGCAGAGGTTCACACTACTTATCGGACCCTGTTTATCGGCCTTGGCGGTACCGGTGGCGAGGTGCTCAACAAGCTCTCTGGTATGCTCACCGACGAAGAAAAGAAGCACGCCCATATCATCTATATGGATATGGACACTAAGGATGTTAGAAAGCTGAAGGCAAAGGGCATGAACGCCGTATGCCTGAGCTCTTCCGATACGGTAGGCAGCGTTATGCGCTATCTGGGCGACCATGACGGCGTTATGGACTGGCTGCCCCACGGCGATAATGATACCAAGTTCCTGTCCTCCACCACAGATGACGGCGCTTCCCAGCTTCGCGTGAAGTCCCGCCTGTGTATGGCAAAGTACCTCAATGACAATGCCAGCGAGCTGAACTCTCTGCTGGACGAGATCCGCAAAGTTGGTAAGAATCTGGTCAATGAAACCCTCCGGGTTATGATCGTATCTTCCGTTGCCGGCGGTACCGGTGCCGGTACCTTTATCCAGGTTGCTCTGTATCTGCGGAACTATTTCCGTCAGAACGGACACAAGGACATCAGCATTATGGGCCTGTTTGCATGCCCCGATCTGTTCCTGCGGGCCAGCAACGCCGATGGCCGTACCATTCGCAACACCAAGGAGAATATGTACTCCAACGCTTATGCGGCTGTTCGTGAGCTGAATGCTATGAACCTGGCGGTGAACCTCAGCACAACTGCCAGAAAGAAGGAAGGCTACGGCAAGAACATCAATATCAAGATCGACACCCGCAGTGAGGGTAAGCTCTTTGATTCCAATGACCCCGAGCTGTCCAAGAATGACAACAATAAGCCTTTCAACATCCTGTACTTCGTGGATGCAAATAACGCCGAAGGCGGTGTCCTCAGATCTTTGGATCAGTACTACGATGTGATGGCAGATATCGTCCACACCCGTCTGTATTCCCCCATTGAAGGTCCGCTGCGCTCCGACGAGAGCAACGAGCTCACCATTCACGCCCGTTACCCCTCTGCTATTTACGGCAGCGCAGGCTACAGCCGTATTATTTACCCCTACCACGGTATTCTGAACTACCTGGCAGTTCGCAAGACCTATGACGAACTGGATTACACCTGGTCCATTCTGGACAGAGAATGGGAAAAGTATAAGCGTACCCAGCAGATGATCGCCGCAGCCAAGGGCAGCGTCTGGACCGAAACCACAGAAGAGCGTGGCAAGCGCTATGTCAGCGATATGAATGTGCTGATGGGCAAGGCCAATTCCAAGCTCCGTGGCTTTAAGGGTATGATCCGCAACGGCAATGCAATTGAGGACCGGGCGGAAGAATTCCTGAGCCGACTGGATACAGTTATCCAATCCGGCAACGGCATTAACAAGGACTCCGAGAGCAACGATGAGATCTTCGGTCTGCACAATGATGATCGGGTTTCCAAGCTGCGCGATAAGCTGTCTGCTGCTTATGCTAACCTGAGAAAGGCGCAGGATAAGAGCGTTTCTGCGGAAGCCGCTCTGAGCAAGCTGAAGACCCAGGCAAAACTGGTGGAAGTCCTTACCAAGGAGTACGGTGCAGCGCTGGAAGAAGCTGTGCTGGGCAGAGCTGTGCTGGTAGCATCTCAGGTGGTTCCCAAGAGCGAACTGGATGCCAAGCAGGCAGAGGAGGAGAAGAACACACTGAATCTGTTCTACGGCCTGCTGTCCATTGACGGCGTTGCTGTTCACCCCCTGGCTGCCCGTTATCTGCTGTACAGACTTCGTGAGAAGATGCTGGAAGTTATCGACAAGGATAGCGATAACAATGTGAAGGACAAGAGCATGTCCGGCCACTACGCAGACCTGAGACTGGCCTTTGACGAGGACAGAACTGACGGCAGAGATGTTACCGTGGATATGCGTGTTCAGGAACTGGCAAAGACCTTTGTGCTGTTCCGTGGCGCAGACACGAAGAAGGCTATCGATAACTACTGCAACAAGCTGGCTTCTGTTGCCAACGGAATGATGAACACTGCCACCAATCAGCTGCAGGACGAGGTCTACAGACAGGTTCTGGAAATTATTAACAAGCTGATCAAGCAGTACGAGGGCCTGTTTGACAACCTGAAGCAGTACAGAGAAAATATTGCGGTACAGCTGGAGCAGGAAGCAGAGCGCCACGAAAGCGCTTCTGATGACCGCTGCATTTATGTCAATGCATCCCGCGATGCAAAGGAATATCTCTACGCCGGCGATCTGCGTACCCGGGATGTTCTGGAAAGAGGCAGCAGTGAGATCTCAGCCGCTTCCGGCCGCGGTATTTACGATGCCCTGATGGCTCGCACCTGGAAGATGCTGGAGCGCGAAGAAGCGGCCATCATCACCGGCTATCAGGATGCCGAGAAGGACACCTTCTCTGATATGGGCAGCGTATTCACCAATGTGATGAAGATCTACAGAGATTATCTGGAAGAGAACGCAACCCATCTGGATGGCTCTGCTATCAACGCTCTGGTCGAAGACATTTGCCACGGCCTGGGTATTTCTGTAACCGATCTGGCAGACCACACAAACCGGGTCCGCGTACAGAGCGCTTTCCACGATATCATTGCGGATATGATGGAAAAGGCAAGACCCATGCTGAATTTCGACTTCGAGAATAAGGATACTTATTACGATGACGAGGCGACAAATCCGAAGATTTCCACCACTGTCTACAAGCATTTCGGCCTATGCCCTGCCCAGAAGCGGGATCTGCAGCTGATCTATGGCGGAACGGATGCAGAGGCTGCACTGGAGGAGTTCGAGAGAGAATTCCGTCCCAGCAGACAGGCAACTGTCAGCACCGAGATGTCTCAGTATGAGCTGATCTGCTTCCAGGCTGTCCATTGCCTGCAGCCTACCCAGATCCGGAAGTTCCACGAAAGCAACAACGAGGGCTATTACCCCTACTATGTGGATCGCCTGAGAGGTATGACCGAGGCCGGTCAGTATTCCGAAACGCCCCACCTGGATAAGCGTTGGCACCTGCGTGAGGCTATGCCCTACATCAGCCGCAGCATGGAGCAGAAGTGGATCGCAATGACCGCAAAGGCATTCGTCAACGAACTGCTGGGCCATAAGTTCCGCTATACCACTGACAGCGACGGCATGACCTGCTTCACCTACAAGAAGGGTGGCAAGGTTGATGAAGCTCACGTTTACTGGCCTCAGGATAAACTGGTTACCATCAACGATATTTCCCGTTTGCTGGAGTACCTGCAGGAGCACGACGCCCGTGTAGAAACTCTGTGCGATGAGTTGGATACCATTGTCGAAAATGTAGCCGATTTCGTCAGCAAGTACACGGACAATATGTCCAATTACAAGCGCGCACTGACCCTGAACGAGGTGATGACGGAGCTCAGAAGCAATGTTCTGGTGCGCAGAGCGGTTGTTGATACCGTTACTGCAGCCCACGGCAAGAATGCTTCCTCCAAGGCTAAGACGGCAGCGGTAAGCGATGAGGATCTGGCCGCTGCAGCAAAGCTGTTGGGAACTGACGCCCTGGATTCTGTGGACACTGCCAATTCTTTGGGCGGCATCCTGAATGTTGCCTGGTTGGTACATAAGAGCGAGGAACGGCAGGGCCGGGACTATGACTTCGGTGAGGCTATGCTCCGCTGCGTCCTGGAAATCGTGGAGAAGCTGTGCAGCAATATGTTCGGCGAGGACGTCGCCAAGGAGTCCGACGAATATGCGAACTACAGAGATCTGTACAACAGCATTCTGGAGAAGTTTATGGAATCCTTCGTGGTCGGCATGCTGGCTCAGCTGAAGCAGTTGAACCCCGAGCTTCTGAAGGATGCAAAGCTGGTCCGTTACTACAGATATCTGAACGTCCCCGAAGTGATCACCAACACCCAGGAGTTCGCTTGGCTCAGCAAGTGCTGGCAGCTGAAGAAATAACCATCGAGGCGGTGCACCCGAAAAAGGTGCACCGCCCGAAAGTGCCTTTATTTGAAATGTAGAAATTAAGGATTTTCTTCCGATTATGCCCGTTTGGGCAGGAAGAGAATGTGTAAGGAGCGTGAAGCATGCGCACGATTATTATCAATACACTGGGCAGCGAGCTTCGCCAAAACCCGTTGTTTTACCTGCCTTTCGGCGATGATCGGTTCCATTGGATCGAGCAGCCGCTGGAGACTGTGGACGCCTGCGTAGAGCAGTTATGCTGCTACAATGACGCACAGGATACCCGGCAGGAATGCCACCTTGTTGTAATGGTCTCTCTGGCTAACTATAAGCTCGCCAGTTATGCGCAGCTGCGTACAGCCTATAAAGAATGCCTGTTTGCACACCTGAACGACAAACTGCTGATGCCCCTGGTACAGGAGCGTAAGCAGCGCTTGGCCGGTGTGTCGGTCATCTTTGTGCTGCCTCAGCCCAAGGAGGGCACCCAAGGTATCCCTGCCGAGGAAATCAACCTGCATATTCTGGGTGTGGACCCTGAAGCGGATAAGTTGGATACTTTTGCGCTGGTGGACGACGATGGCGTGAAAATGGCAGACCTGAGCAGCCTGTTCACCGAAATTGTGAACGATTACCGGGTCTCCCGGCAGAATGTTCTCGATTCCGGTAATCTGGAGGGCACAGGGGATCATCCTGGAAAATACCTGCGCAAAGCGGTGGCTGAGCGGCTTAAGGAGCTGCAGACGTGCAAATACCTGCGTCCCGGCGAGGAAACCCCGGTAGTGCTGCCTGTACAGCAGGTGGAGTACTGGTTGAACAGCGACGAATGGGAGCTGTTCTCTGTGGATATGCAGCTGAATCTTTCGGAGCATCTGCAGAAGAATCTGAGCAGCGACCGGGTTTGGAAGCTGGAACTGGTGCCGCACGACGTTAAGACGATTCAGGATAGGATCCATCTTGCGCTGCGGCGGGTTAACTACCTGCAAAAACATGCGCCGCAGCTGGCTTTCTATGAGGCGGATCCGTCCTCCTACGCAGCTGTGAAGAGCGATATTTCCGGTGATATCTGGGCAAAGCTGAAAGAAAACACGCAGCTGCCGGGTATGGAAGAGGTGGAGCAGGCCGCAGCTTTGGAGCAGGAAGAGCGGGAAGACGCTGTCCAGAAGGAAAGAGAAAGCCTCGGCAAAAAGCTGCGGCAGAAATGGCTTCTGATCGGCCTGGAAAAGAAGCGCTTTGAAAAGCTTTATAAATCTTTGCAGGATCAGTACGATCCGGAGGCAGCGGCGAAGCAGCAAAAGACAGTTTTGGATGCCTGTGCGGATGTGTTTATGGACTGGCGCAGAAAAGTGCTCAGCCGTAAGGAAGATTTCCCGCAGGAAGCCAAGGCTACCGAAATCCCGGACTTTGATCTGACCGCACGGGAAGAAGAACTGGCGCAGGCTCAGCAGGAATGGGGCCAGGCGGCTGTCGCTCAGCTGGAGGACTATACCGATGTCCGGGAGGAAGCGGAGAAGGTCAAGGCTGAATTCCGCAAGGCATACAGACTGTGGCCGGAAGGAAAGTTTAATGCAACCTCCAAATTCTGCGTGTATTCTACGGTGCTGGCAGCACTGTTCCTGCTGCAAATGTTACTGCCGTATATTGGCATCACTATGGGACAGGACGGTGTACAGCTTTCCCGTTATGTCCATTTCACTTTAAGTTTGGTGATGTTTACATCCTTGTATGCCTTGGGCGTGTTGCTTTGGATGCGGGTAATGTGCAAACAGCTGCGCGGTTACTCCCTACAGATGCAGCAACTGCTGCATGACAGCTATGCCCGCCGCCGGGAGTCTATCATTCACGCGGTTGCGGCTTACGGAGAGATCCTGCCCCGGTGTACATTGTATTATGAGCAACTGCAGCTGCTGCAGCAGATCCACGAGGAGAATCTGCAGCGGAAAGAGCGGTACAATACCCATATGCGGCTGCTGAGCAAGGCGGAAGAACTGCTTTATGAGCTGTGTACGATGCTGCGTCTGCCCCACGTGCAGGGAAGCGGCACAGTACAGGCGCACGGAGGCATCAATTTTGAACTGCCGCCCAGCCATTCCAGCAATATGCCGTATTATGTGTTTATGTCTGAGAAATGGGGGAGGTCTTAAGTATGCTTGGCGTTGTGATCATTGTGATCGTGCTGCTGCTTTTGGCACTGCCGTTTTTGCCGATTCAGTGGCCTTTCTCCCTCTCCTGGTTCAATTTCCCCGAAGAAAAGCGGCCGAAAAACCTCATTTATGTGGCCAGCACCGCCCTGGTGGTGCTGCTGACCATCCTTTTGATGCCCCGGATTCTGGCGCTGGCTGAATGGTTCCGGCAGTTGGAGTTTGTGGTATGGTTGAGCAGTTTTATTCCCGACTATGCCCGTTACGGAGGCATTATTTTCCGGGCTGTTTTCGCAAATGTGTTCTTCTGTGCATTGGTGCTGCTGGTGCATTGGTTTACCGGCACGCTGTTTGGCCTGTTCCCCAAATTTTCCTTTGGGGCGCTGAAGAAGGCAAGAGCGGAAGCGAAGGCGAAGAGAGCCGCAAAAAGAGCGGAACGGAAAAGAAAAAGAGCAGAGAAAAGAAAGAACAAAAAGAATAAGCAGGAAGAGACGGAGCCGACGGATGAAGTTGTAACGCTGCCGGCGGAATTGCTGCCTGCTCCGGAGCAGAAGGACTTTGAGTCCCGTGTACACATTCACGGCAGTGAAGACCCCACCGGTCCGGTAAAAAAGAAAGTGATCCCTTCTGCAACCCGGAAGGAAGCCAAAGAAGAAGGTTTCTCGCTGAAGAGATGGCTGCTGAATATCTTCGCGCTCTTTTATATTCAGGGCGAAGACGGCTGGTATGTCCAGCCCCAGTGCAAGAAAGTAGCAAAGCACCTGCGGAATTTCGTGATTCTGGTGGGACTGGCTTATCTTGTAATCTTTACCCTTTTGATGATCCCGATCTTCTTCCGTCTGGATCAGAATCCTGACGGCTTCTACTGGGTGATGAGCCGGGTGGTGGAAAATTGCTACCTGTACCCTGCGGTTTCCCTGGTGTTGCTGACGGAGATCTTCTGGTTTATGAACGGCCGCCTGCCTGAGGAGCCTGTAGACCAGCTGGAAGAAGTAGCTGCACGCCGCAGAAGCGGCCGTGTGGTTGATCTGGATGCGCTGGAACAGCATCTGGTTGAAACCGTTGGTGCCAGCTATGAGATCAAGAGCTTCTACAGCGCAGATGTAGAGGGCCAGGAAAAGGCCCGGCTGCCGGTAGATACCTCTGAGGACACTGTGTTGCAGGCTGTACTGGCGTTTGTGGAATCCCAGAAGCTGGTGCGTAATGACGATTACCTGCGGGGTATTCAGGCGTTGCAGCGGGGAAAGGATACCCTGTTCGATGCGCCGCTGTTTACCGCGGTTTCGATGTATTTGTACCCCTACCTCAATATCCGTATCAGCCAGGGCGAGCGCCTTCTGGTTGTCTGTCAGGATGCCAAGGATATTCCAGGCGTCGTTGAAAATCTGACAGAGGGTTTCCGTATGGTGCAGCGTACCCATCGGTGCCTGTGGCGGATCGACACCCGCAAGAGCATCGGCCTGAATAACGAGACCGATGTTCTGGTGCTGACGCCTCAGGACTTTATGGATGATCAGCTGATGATCGAGGCAGAGGATTTCTTCCGCAGAGTAACAGTGGCTATGCTGCCCGATGCGGATCAGGTAGTTATGTCCAACAACTATCTGTGCGTCATTATCGCCGAAAAACTGCGGCAGGCTGCGCAGAAAAAGAAGCCGAGCTACTATGCCGGCGAAAAGGAAAAGAACATTCAGTATCTGTTCCTGTCCACCCGGCATACCCTGAATCTGGCCCGCAGCCTGACAGAGTATTTTATGCTGGAGGAGGCCGTTACCTGCGTACAGGCAGAATACGCCTATGGCAATGTGCGGCTGTATGTGTGGCGGAATAAAGGCAAGGCCCGTCCTATGCTGGATAATATTGCCCAGCAGGTGAAGCTGGAGAGTATGATCGCCGAGATCGCGGCAAAGCACCATGTGCCCAACATCTCTGTGTTCACCGATGTGGCCATTTTCCCCAATCAGATCGATCCGGCCTGGTTGGACACCTACGATGTATTTGACCGGTCTATCGGCTTTACCATCGTCAGCGATGACAGCTATAATCTGCCCGGCACGATCTATACCTATTCGCGTTATCTGGGTAAGCAGGCTTCCGTTCTGCATGTCATCAGCAAGCCCTATATGCTTCGGGACTTCTTCTATGACAATGCCATTCGCAGCCTGTTTGAGCGGCCTTTGATGGAGCGCGGTATGGTAGAGCACGCCCAGATGCGCCAGACGGATGCAGTGCTGCTGCTGTGCCGGCTGATGAAGGGTGTTCCTGTACCGGAATTTGCCGAGAAAATGGCAAAACTTACCGAAACGCCCGCTCCGGAAAAGATTACTTATCCGGAACTGCGGAAGCTGGTGGATGCCTGCCTGACTATGGCCTTTGGACGGGAAGCCACCGCCGCGGAATACGGTTTCCGCCTGCTGGACCAGCTGGATAATTCCTTTACTGCTGTGCCCTATATTCAGATCCGGGAGGAAGGTATCCTGGAGCATCTGATGGAGGATACGCAGCTGGCCAAGGTCCATATCTACGGCAGCGGCGAGGTAAAGGTATTGCCTCTGTTCCGCCGGATGCTGGCGCAGCGGTATCTGCCCGGCCAGCATATGGTTATCGACCATAACAATTATCAGATCCAGCGTATCGACTATGAACAGGGCATCATCTATGTCAATGCGGCAAAGGTGGTACATAACATTCCTGACCAGTATGTTCAGGTCCGGGAATACACCCTGAACGATGCAGATGCTTTCCTGGATTACTGCCGCGACTATGTGGACGGCGACAAGTCCGACAAGCCTGTGAATATTACCGGAACCCGGGTGGGTATCCGGGGCAACAGCAACCTGCAGGCTATGACTATGGTGTTGGGCAACGGTGCATTGGAGATCGACTCTCATACTGTTGCTTACTATGACAGCCGGGACTTCAACGGACAGCTGGATCTGGAAAACGGTACCGTTTTCTGCGTAGACACAGACCTGCACCGCACGGTGGAGAACGCTCTGTATCTGCGTTTGGAAGGCGATTTCTGCAGCGACGATGAGCTGACGATGACGCTGGCGATCCTGCTGCAGGAAATGATGAAGACACTGTTCCCGGATCAGTTCTTCTGCGTCAGCGTTTGTCCTGTTCTGGAAGACCCGCAGAGCATTTATGATCATCAGGATTCTATGAGCAAGCGGATCGCAGGTCTGTATCCCAAGCTGCATGGTTGCAAGAAGTCTGCGAATAATGCTGTTGAGCTGCTGATTGTGGACGATTGCCAGGGCGGCACCGGCGTATTGGATATCCTGTTCCAGCAGGAAGGCGTTTATATGTCCAATATTCTGGATATGCTGTGCCAGTACTTGGATTGGCTTAAAGATCATCCCGAAGGCGCATATCTGAATTATGGCGCAGAGCAGACGCCTCTGCTGTACCAGCTTGACAGAGTCCGTGAACTGTTGGATGTGTTCCATAAGGATTATCTGCGTGAGCACGACTTGTTCCGGGATCTGGATACCAAAACCGGCTGCTGCAAGTTCTGCGAAAAGGCGCTGAATCCTGCCCAGACTTATATATGGAATAACCGGCACAACATCTGCGATGAGTGCGAAGAGGAGATCCGTCCCGATGAGGATCAGGTCAACCGGATCCTGAAGCATATCCTGCATTTTATTAAGGAACGCTTTAACGAAAAGCTGGATGGCTTAACAGCGGTTTTTGATGAGCGGGTGAATGTTTCCGGCTTGGATGTGGGCGAACGTAAGATTCTGCTGGAGCCCAACCTGCCCCTGACAGCAACACACTGCCAGTTGATTACCCAAGTGGTGCGCTATTGGCAGATGGACACCCTGCTGCTGACCGGAGAGCCTGAGTTTGAGGGACAGCTTCTGTATGTGATGCTGCAGTATCTGCAGCATCTGGAGCAGTATCAGCACCGCAAGCGGCTGCACAATCACGCCTTGCTGGGCAAGGATGACTGCAGCATCGGCTATTGCCGACTGCGGCAGGCGCTGCAGGCTGAGAAGCATGACAACAGCTTCCGCTATATGCGTGCGCTGTTCAGCGGTAACGGCCGGCCTACGCCGGAGCCGGATCCTAAACTGACACCGGATCCGAACCCGGATCCCAAGCCGACGCCGGATCCTCGCCGCGACCGTTCCACCAGAGTGGATCCCCAGGATCTGAAATATCTGAATCAGGAGAACCTGACCGGAAATGAACGGCTTTGCTATGACCTTCTGCTGAAGGGTCTGCAGGACAGAGTGGAGGAGATCGATGTGTCCTCTGCCAATGTGTCGATGGATAAGCACAGATGGATCTGGTGGGCAGTCAGCAACGATCATCCGGAACTGCATTGGATGAAGAGCTATCAGTATCAGTACAATTCGAATCTAGACAAGGGAATTCTTGTTTCCTACATTCCTACCTATTGTGTTGATCCTGAGGAGACGGCACGCCGTCAGGAAGAGATCGACCGGGTGCTGCCGGAGTATCTGGAAGGCATTACCGACGAGTCCAGCGACTATGAGATCGCGCTGCAGATCTATATGAATATGGCAAAGCGTCTGGACTATGATTCTCTTGAGCTGGATCGCCAAAAGGCCCGCAGACGGAACAAGCCGATTCAGGCCCGAGAGGAAGTGGACGATCTGCGCAATATCTACGGTGCTCTGGTGCAGCGCAAGACGGTGTGCCACGGTTATGCACTGGCCTATCTGTATCTGCTGCAGAAAGTGGGCATTCAGGCCACAGTGGTTACCGGCGACTGCCATAGCGGTGAACCCCACGCCTGGAACATCGTCAAGATGGAAGGCAACTACTATCATGTGGATGTTACCTGGGGTGATGGTTCCAATACAGATGCCCAGAAGCATGCGGACGAGCCCAACTTTGCTTATTTCGGCCTGACGGATCGGGAGATCCGCCTGACCCGGAATATCAAGGCAACGCCGCCTATGCCCAGCTGTACCGCAACACAATGCAATTACTTCGTGCGGAACGGTCTGTACTTTACGGCCTATGACCACCGCGCAGTAACGGCAAAGCTGGCGCAGCTACTTGCAGAGCCGAGCCGCCGCCGTGTGGATATTCGGTTCGGCAGTAAGAGCGTGATGGAGATTGCCAGCAAGCAGCTGCGGGGCAACGGCGGCTTGATCGAGTTGCTGCGCACCACCGGCAGGAGCGGTTATGACTACGGTCTTAGGGATAAAGAACTGAATATCCTGACCTACTTCTTCCAGCCCCTGGAAAAGAAGGAAGACTCGACGAAACCGGAAGAAATGTAATAAAGCAGGCGGGCACATTATGCGCATCCACGGTATATTTGTAAATTTTCTGGATCTGTCCCCGGAGATTTCACAACGACATTATCACCCGGATGGATCTGCAGACCACGGCCCTTTCTTGCTAAGGAGGAAACGCTATGCACGCCATTGGAATTGACCTTGGCACAACCAGCATCTGCGGTGTGCTGATGGATGCAGCAACCGGAAAAGTTCTCCGTTCCCGGACGGAAAACAGCAATGCCTTTATCCCCGGTGCAAGCTTTGAACGCAAGCAGGACCCGGAGAAGATCATCTCCCTTGCCTTGGCGATTTTGGAGGATCTGATCGATGACGAAACTGCCGTCATCGGCGTTACCGGACAGATGCACGGCATCGTCTATTATGACGGAAACGGTATGTCGGTGAGCCCCCTGTATACCTGGCAGGACGGTAGAGGAAACGAGCCCTACGGCGACACCACCTATGCCGACTATCTGGGCAGCCACAGCGGCTATGGCCATGTAACGGATTTTTACAACTGGGACAATGGGTTGATTCCGCCCGCCGCCGTGGATTACTGCACAATCCACGATTATCTGGTGATGCGGCTTTGCGGCCTGAATAAGGCACAGATCCACATCAGCGATGCCGCCAGCTTTGGCTGCTTCGACCTGGAGTCGGGTGCTTTTACCTGCAACTGCGATATGGAAGTGGTGTCCGATTACCGCGTTGCCGGCACATTCCGGGGAATCCCCGTCAGCGTGGCAATCGGCGATAATCAGGCCAGCGTATTTTCCTCTCTGGCGGACCCCCAGAGTATTCTGGTGAATGTGGGTACGGGCAGCCAGGTCAGTATCGTGTCCGACAAAATTCTGCAGGCCCCGGGTGTTGAAACCCGCCCTTATGTGGAGGGCAAGTATCTGGTGGTGGGATCTGCGCTGTGCGGCGGCAGAGCCTATGCGGTGCTAAAGGATTTTTATAAACGGCTGCTGGGCTGCGATGACGAGCAGGTGTATGCCCTTATGGATAAACAGCTTGCAAACATCGACAGCACCACCCTACAGGTGGATACCCGGTTCTCCGGCACCCGGGAGGACGAAAGTCTCCGGGGCAGTATCAGCGGAATCTCCACCCGGAATTTCACCCCGGAAGACCTGACCTACGGCTTCCTGGAGGGAATGACAAGAGA
This sequence comes from Faecousia sp., assembly GCA_045630825.1. GTDB lineage: Bacteria > Bacillota > Clostridia > Oscillospirales > Oscillospiraceae > Faecousia. The sequence continues at coordinate 41,973 of JAZQTN010000016.1, forward strand.
GCTCTACGAGCTGTATGAGGTTATGGGCGTAAGCCGCAGCGGCGTGATTGCTTCCGGTAACGGAATCCGGAAAAATTCTGCCTTGCAGCGGATCGTGGAGCGGTATTTTGGCGCAAAACTGTGGATTCCGGAGCATAAGGAGGAGGCAGCCTGCGGCGCAGCGCTATTCGCTCTGGTTGCTGCCGGACATTATAAGGATGCAGCCGAAGTCCAAAAGCTGATCCGCCTGAAATAATAGCTAAAAGCAAGAAAAAGCACACCGCAACTGCGGTGTGCTTTTTGGTTTGTTAAGGGACAGCTTATAATTGTGAATTTGCCAAGTAAGTACTTAATACGGCATAGAGGATGCGGATATGTTCATCAATATCGCCCTTGTTAACTTTGAGGAATGCGTCAAATCTTTCTTTGACGGTTGGCGCACATTCCAATTCATCCACTTTTAAGATTCCATATATAGACTTTACTGCTTCAAAGTCTTGATTGTGATACTGCTTATCCAACACCTTAACGATCAATGTTGCCATATCCAGTGCACGAGTAAGCGTGGTCTCCTCGCTCTGCCGGGACCATCGCTTGTCATGCCGCCAAACTTTGACACTGGGAATAACATCCTTTTTGTCCCACTGCGCCTTGCCAACGGAAATGCCACCGGGTTAATACTTCGTTAATCTTTGCCGGGGATATAAACGAAACGGTGTTTTCAATATCATTTATAGAACACCGCCACTTTCACCCCGGAAACAGGCTAAACCCCGGCAGAGAAAAACAATAAACGAAAAGAGATGTTTGTTTTTATAGGTTGCAAACGACAAAAAACCACCCCTTGGAAAGCTCCCGTATGGGTTCGCTTTCTGAGGGGTGGCTTAATATGTCGGCATGCAAAACGGTTAACAATAGACCTTTTCTTTGAAAATCTATTGGTTACTTAGCGTCCACACTTTGTCATACCATTGCTTTGTCTGGGAACCCCATTCCTCTGTAAAATTAGCATTTGTCGCAAGTGTAACTGGTCCTGCTAGGGCAGCAGCTGCTTTCTTAGGATCACTTAATGAATAAGTCGCCGTTTGAGAGTGGGGAATACCATCCAAATGGAAGCTGTAGTTATAGGTAAGAGCACTGTTGCCAGCCAACCAGCCAGAAGGAATCTCGAACGTAGCGCTGGTTAGCGCCGATTCATAAAATGCATATGCACCAATACTGGTTACACTCGCTGGGATTGTTACTTCAGAAATAGATGTACGGCAAAATGCGCTCTTTCCAATAGACGTCACATTGTTATGCAAGACTAACTCTGCCAATGTGGAATAATTGTAAAATGCGTGGTCATTTATAGCAGTAATGCTTTCGGGAATTGTAACAGAGGTTACCAACTCATCTTGGAAAAACAGTTTGGGATTATTGAAAAGAGGAGTGGACTTCGCTCCTGAGAAGGATATTTTTAACCAATTCTCCACATTTCCACTATAATACACTTCCGTTATTCCTGTGCAACCAGAAAAAGCATTTTCTCCTATAGCTGTTACGCTGGCAGGGATTGTTACTCTTTTTATGGTTGTCTTGTTCAAAAAGGATTCCGCTGCAATTTGGGTAACGAGCTTGCCCTTACGATGGGAAGGAATAACGAGATCAGTAATTGTTCTAGTATACGCGCTGTTCAGTGATACTGTGTAGGTGTTGTCCTCATTATCCGCATACACAAACGGTTCTATCCGCTCCCATTCATATGCTCTGGATGTTGTATATCCAGTAGGAACGATAGTGTCATTCAACAGTTCTGCGGCAAGAGAGGAATCTGCAAGGGTTTCTGCATCCAGATATTCCTCGCCACCGATAACATTGGGGGTGTCAGAAACCCAGTGCCGTTTCCAGTAATCCGTACAAGCAAATACTGCAGATTCCAGAACAGGTGCATTTGCATAGTTCGCACCAAAAGCCATATAAGAGATAGATGTAATGTTTTCTGGGATTGTTATTTCCTTAAGTGCAGAACATCCCATAAAAACTTTGTATTCAATTCTTGTCAAGCTTTCAGGCAAATCCACGCTTGTTAAAGCTTTACAGTACTCAAAAGCACTTTCTTCGATAGTGCTGACGGTATCCGGAATTACAATGGATTGCAGATGGGTACAATCTGCAAATCCACCCTTTTCAATGATGGTCACGGTTCTTCCACCATAAGTTTGGGGAATTACAATTCTTTCTGCACTTGTTTTATAATCATCCTTGATTGCAACACTCACTGATGTGTCATTCACAATCGTAAATTTAAGCATAGAGCTGCTATCCGTTGCAGGTGCTTCAATTTTTCCAAGATTTTGTGATGTCCCGTCTGTATAGTAAACAATCAGTTCACCATTTATTAGTTCCATTGTTGCAATGCCTCTGCCGTCAGCACCGGGCTTACCCTGAGGACCGGCAGGACCCTGAATGCCTTGCTCGCCCTGAGGACCTGCGGGGCCCTGAACACCCTGCTCGCCCTGAGGTCCCCTAACATCGCCGGCGATCTTTACCGTGCCATCCAGCAGCGTGACTACCAATTTTCCATCGTCGGATACGGAGATATCTCGGATACCTGCCAAAACCTCACTGCCTTCTGGTATGCCTTCCACATCACCAGAAGGGTCGGTGTAGCCTTCACATACCCAATCACTCTTAAACAGCATAAGATAATTATAACGAGAAGAATAACCATCGTTCCATATAACCTGTATGGTTCCCGTGAACAAATCAGCAATCTTTTCTGTTGTAGTTGCTGAATAAGTATAATAGCCGTATTTGAACGTAGTTGTTCCGTCGTTAGAAATGGAAGTTGTGGTCTGTGTTCCGGTTGCACTAGAAGACATCGTATTTGTAACCACAATATTGGAGACCATCCATTCTCCGGTCAGTGACATAGTCATACTCTGTAGTCCGGAGTCGAAGAAGCTATTCTTTCCAATGAATTTTACAGTTTTGGGGATTTCGATACTTGCCAGCGATTCGCATGCCCCAAAAGCATACTGCTTAATAGCCACCAACGTTTCAGGAAGATCAATATTCTTCAAGGAACTACACTGATAGAATGCATTGGAGCTAATCACCGTTACACCCTCCGGCAGGACAACTTCCTCCAGACCGGTCAAGCCTGCAAAGCCGTTACTGAGAACAACGGAAACTGCAATGTCGTTATATTTCTGGGGAACAGTGATCTTCTTGGCATACGGGGCGTTTGCGCCGGCCTTTACACCGTAAGTGCCGTCGGACAGCGGGACATACTCCAACAATCCGTCGGTAATAGTGTTGCTTGTACCTGCGTCCAGGATAGTGGACAGATCAAATTCTGCGGTGGCGTCGTCCGTGTAAAGGATTACCAGCTTGCCGTCCTCCACGGTGATTTCTTCGATGCCAACACCGTCAGCACCGGGCTTACCCTGAGGACCGGCAGGACCCTGAATGCCCTGCTCACCCTGAGGACCGGTAGCGGTTACGCCGGTTGCGGTCCAGGTAGTTCCGTTATCCGTGGAAATTTCCCACTCATTCGTAGTTGCGTTGATTCGAATCTGGGGAGAAATGCCGTCCTCGCCAACGCCGCCCTTTTCGCCGGTGGCAGGTACATTGGTAGAGGTCCAGGTCAGGCCGTTATCAGTGGAAATTTCCCACATGTTTGTGGTATCGCTGATGCGGATCTGAGGAGTGATGCCGTCATCACCCTTGTCGCCCTGAGGACCTGCGGGACCCTGAATGCCCTGCTCACCTTGTGCACCGATGGGGCCGATGGGGGAGAGCTCTGTGTTGTTGGTTAGTGTGATCACCAGCATATAGTCCGTGGTCAGCCGCACAGACTTGATGCCTACGCCCTGTGCGCCGTCATCGCCCTGCTCACCCTTTGCGCCCACAATGGACTGCTCGATGATGATGGGGCTGCCTTCCTTCATAGCAATCACAAGGTAGTTGTCCTTGTTGACGGTAATGCCGGTAATGCCGTTGCCGTCTACACCGGGGTCGCCCTGCTCACCCTTTTCGCCGGTGGCAGGTACATTGGTAGAGGTCCAGGTCAGGCCGTTATCAGTGGAAATTTCCCACATGTTTGTGGTATCGTTGATGCGGATCTGGGGAGTGATGCCGTCATCACCCTTGTCGCCCTGAGGACCGGCAGGACCCTGAATGCCCTGCTCACCCTGAGGACCGGCAGGACCCTGAACGCCTTGCTCACCCTGAGGACCGGTAGCGGTTACGCCGGTTGCGGTCCAGGTAGTTCCGTTATCAGTGGAAATTTCCCACTCGTTTGTTGTTGTGTTAATGCGAATCTGGGGAGAAATGCCGTCCTTGCCATCTGCACCTACAATATTTTCAAATACAAATTCTCTGTTGTTCGTCAGAGTGATCGTCATTGTGCGGTCGGTATTGTTGATCTCAATGCTCTGAATACCGACACCCTGAGGACCTGCGGGGCCCTGTTCACCCTGCTCGCCCTGAGGACCTGCGGGGCCTTGCTCGCCCTGCTCACCCTGAGGACCGGCAGGACCTTGCTCACCCTGCTCACCCTGAGGACCGGCAGGACCTTGCTCGCCCTGCTCGCCCTGAGGACCTGCGGGACCCTGCTCGCCCTGAGCGCCGGGGACACCGGTAGCGCCCACGATCTTACCAACATTGACAGATTTTCCGTCCGAGAAAGTTAGCACCAACTCGCCGGCATCGTTTACATCCGCATTGGTAATGCTGATGCCGTCGATACCGTCCTCGCCGTCAGCGCCGTCCTTGCCATTTGTGCTGATGGCCTTTCCTGCGTTGATTACGGTGTTGTCGGACAGGGTGATGATCAATTCACCCTCGTCATTAAAGGAGGCGCTCTCAATGCGCTGCGCTGCGCTTTGCGTCAGTTGCGTCAACGCCTGAGACCATTCAGCCTCTGTACCCTGATAGCCGTTTTCCGCCGCGATCTCATAAGCGGATTTTCCCTTCAGGGAGTCCAGCCACTGCTGCACAGTGCCGGTATAGCCGGATTGCACCGCCAACTCATAGGCAGACAGTCCATTTTCGACCTGAACCGGACTGCAGCCTTTACGCTGGTGAACAATGAGGGCAGCCGCTGTTGCAATGACAATCATAAGAATGATGGACAAAACAACACAAGCAACTTTCAAAAATGTACGTTTTTTGTTCCTTGCCGTGGTTTCCATTATATTTGCCTCCGTTTTGAATTGCCTAAATGGTGAATAGTATTCACCAAAATTTGTCCAATTATAGCATAAAATGTAGGAAAAGTAAATACTATGCAACAAATTGGAGGGGGGACGAAACGCGTGTTTAAGATCAAGGCAGCAGATGGGACGGACAATCTATGCGGTCGCAAGATCACTCAAATTCGGAAAAAGCAAAAAGCTATCACAGCGGAAACTTGTGGCAAAATGCAGCTTCTGGGCTTTGACGTTGACCACTATTTTATTCGTCGGGCAGAAAATGGGGAGCGGTTTGTAACAGATATTGACTTGGTAATTTCTCCCGGGCGCTGAATGTACCCTTTGCGGATCTGTTTCCGGAAGATGTGGCGCTATAATAATGTATGATCGGCCTTGAATTTGCGAAAATGCAGGGCAGTGTGGTAGGGCCACCCGGGCGGGTGTCCCTTTTTGTCGACCCCGGCCGTTTCTTGACAATGGCAGGGGGATGCGGTATAATGAAGCCATTCTTTTTGCAAAGGAGTGGCAGGATAATGCGTTCGTTTCGAATGGTTTTTGCATGCGTGCTGGCAGCACTGTGCATAGTTTCATTTGCGCTTCGGACACAGGCTTCCGAAAATCTGGATACGCAATGTCCTGCGTATAGATTTACTTCCATCGAGGGAAAACAGATCACAAACACCAACGGCAATGGCGTAAAGTTGCTTGTTTTTCTTAAAACCGACGGCAGCTGCGGCAAGTCAAACGCTGCCATCAGCAACCTGACAGCGGCTGATTGGCTGGGCACGCCGGATTTGTCCGTTATCGCAGCGGATTGCGCAAATAACACGGTAGACGGTGTGCGCGCTTTTGCCGAAACCTATACCGACGGAAACAAAGATATCACCTTCTGCGCCGGCGGTAATTCCTATCTGTGGGATCTTTTATATGCAGTTGGATATTTGAATAACTCCGTGACTCTGCCGGTCAGCTTTGTGCTGGGCGAAAACGGAAATATTCAGGAGTATATGATCGGTGAAGATACCGTCGCTGCTTTTGAAAATCTGCTTCAGGGCTATATTCCCGAAACAGCATCCAAACAGAATGCGGTCCTGTCCGTTAACGGCATGAATGTATATTCCCAGGCGTTTGAGATTCTGGATCAGATCAACATCCAGCGGGCACGGAACGGACTGTCTGTGCTGCATATGGATGCGGCGCTTCTGGACACCGCGATGCAGCGGGCAGCAGAGATCAGTGTTTACTATTCTCATACACGGCCTGACGGCTCATCCTGCTTTACGGCGTTTCCCTCCGGTTACTACACCCAGGGTGAAAACATTGCTGTCGGTTATTTTACTGCAGATGATGTTATGAACGGCTGGATGAACTCTACGGGACACCGGGAGAATATTCTCAGCAGTGGCTATTCTTCTGTCGGCGTTGGCGTGTTTCTCCATAACGGCGTATACACCTGGGTGCAGGTGTTCTCCTCCCAGTCCACAACCGGAATGACGGAGATACCCGGCGATGCGGCAAAAACAGCGCAGATCGAGGTGCTGGAGCAGCACCTGCTCCCCAAAGTTTCTCCGCCGAAGCTTACGCTGAAGATGAATAAGACGGAACGGGTCTTCCTCTATCTTCCCAACGAGGCGTTCCCTTCCCACAATGTATTTCCGGACAGCGCCAGCCTGACTTACCGGTCGGATGCGCCGGCTGTGGCTGCCATTGATGCTCAGGGATTGGTTACGGCAGTGGCGCCGGGCACAGCCAATATTACCGTTGGCATTGCCGGTACGGAAAAGAGCGTTACGCTGTCAGTAACCGTTGAGGATCACAATTATCATAAAACGGTGCAAAAAGAGCCGACCTGTGCCGAAACAGGCGTTGCGCTGTATACCTGCGAGGATTGCGCGGATACAAAAACCGAGGAAATTCCCAAACTGACGGAACATACCTGGGATGAGGGTAAGGTTACAAAAGATCCGTCTGAGAGCAGCGAGGGAACCAAAACCTATACCTGCACGGTCTGTACCGATACAAAAACGGAGAGCATCCCGAAGCTGTCCCCCGTAGCAACAGAGCCGACTGTGCCGCCTACGCAAGCGCCTACGGTGGAGCCGGTTGCACCGCCCACGGTAGTGCCGACAGAACCTTCTACGGCAGCACCAACAGAACCTTCTGCGGCGGCACCTACCGAACCTGCCACTGTACCCACAGTGGAAACGATCGTACCGCCGACAGCAATGCCTACCGAACCGGGTACTGCAGTGCCCACGGCGCCGACGGCGAAGCCCACTGTGCTTCCCACTGCAGCGCCTACAACGCCGGCGACCCAGCCGGCCACAGAAGGAACAGAGCCTGCAGAACCCACACAGCCCGGTACTGCGCCGACGGATGATATCCCGGAACCTTCCGGGGAGATGACGCAGCCTGATATTGTGCCTACGGAGTTGCCGGCCACAGAGCCGTCCTCTGCGCCTGCAACCCAGCCTCTGACAGAACCGGATGTAAACCCGGGCGGGGATACGAAGATCATCATCGGCGTTGCCGTCGCAGTGGCGGCGATCCTTGCCGGTGGCGGATTCCTGGTCTTCTGGAAGAAGAAACAATAAAATTCAGCTCCCCCATCATCGGGGGAGCTGTTTTGCTTGCAAGGGGAGAGCCATCTAAAGATTGGAGAACACGCGGGTCAAACAATTCAGTTTACATAATATAGAGCGCCGCTCCGGTGCGGAAGCGGCGCTGTGTCTTATGGGTTACTGAAGCTGGGTGATGATAAGCTGTGCAGATACCGGTTCTGTTCCGCCGGCGGAGGGTGTAAGAGTCAGGGAATCGGCAGTGCCTTCAGGATTGCGGACTGTCAGCACAGAATTGGTGGCAGTGGTCTGCACCAGAGCCGTTCCTACAATTTGGGGTGCGTCGGCATTCTGACCGACTACGGTGTAGGGCAGTTCTTCTCCGTTCAGGGTCAGGACCAGCTGGCTGGACTGAGTCGCGGTAACCAAAAATTGCACTTGATATATGCCGGGTTCTGCCAGCAGGAAGGAATCGTCGCCCATCCTGGTGATGCCGGTACCGCTATTAGGACCGTTTCGGGGGAAGGCCACATCCGCACCGGCGTCAATGGGATCAGGGTTATCAGGGGGCATCAGGGCATAGAAATTGGCAAAGCCTAATACACTTCCAGCGGGACCGGGCTCACCCTGCGGACCCTGGGGACCGGCAGGCCCTGTTTCACCTTGCGGACCTTGGGGACCGGCAGGCCCTGTTTCACCGGCAGGACCTTGCGGTCCGATAGGACCGGCTACACCGGCTGCTCCCTGAGGGCCGGCAGGCCCGGGAACACCCGCTACACCCTGCGGACCGGCAGGTCCGGGCGCACCCTCCGGACCTTGGGGACCGGTCAAACCTCTTGGACCGGGAATACCTTGCAGACCTTGAGGCCCTCTGGGACCTACCGGACCTCTCGGACCCTGGGGACCCTGCGGGCCGGCAGGCCCGGGAGGACAGTTACAGCAGCAGCGATCCTGCCCCGGACAGGCATGATCGTTGGCGCAGTAGCGCTTGCAGGAATTATCATCGAACTGTGCACTGCAATAGCTTTCGTCGTAATTGTTGTATCTGTTCAATATGATCACTCCTTATTCGTCTTGCATTACAGTATATGCACCGCAATGAAAATTGACATCAAAGGGCAACCGATAACACAGAAGCAGTGTTTATTGCATAGCGCTGCGGACCGTATCTACGACCTGCTCTACGAAATTCCATATGGGTCGATCCAGCCAGCGGTTATACAAGATGGCGGCATACAACGCCTGATGCCGGTTTTTCAGCGGCACATAGACGATATCTGGCCGATCAATGCGACATTCTTTGGGAATCACGGCGATTCCCAGATCCGCACTTACCAGATCCAGCGCACCGGAAACGGTGTTAATCTGGCAGGAATAGCGGCTTTTGGCATCGGGCTGAGAGGCCCATTTTTCAAAGCTGCCCGTATTGTGGCTGAAGCCGATCTGCGTGTAGTTTCCGATTTGAGCGGCTGTCAGACTGCTGAAGCCGGCAAGCGGATGATTCTTTGTCATTGCTACGCAGAAATCCCGCTCGCCCAAATGCCGGAAATGCAGATTGCGATCCCGGGAGGGGACATCTACGAAGGCTATGTCCAGCTTTTCCTGCCGTAGAAGATCCAAAAGATCCCGGGCAGAGCCTTCGGTAAGAAGGAAGATGCATCGCTCCTCCTGCTGCAGATAGTGAGCCATCTCCGTTGCCACTGTTCCGCCGAGCATACCGGACACGAAACCGATACGGATTACCACCGGCGCTTTTTCCTGGCTGGAGATCAGGGCTTGATTAGCAGCCAGGAGGATACCCAAAGATTCTTCCACCTTTTTCTGGTAGTATTTTCCTTGCTCGGTAAGACGTATGTTACGGCCCACTTTTTCAAACAGTTTTACGCCCAATTCGTTCTCCAGATTGCGGATGGCGCTACTTAAAGCAGGCTGCGTAATCTCCAACTGAGCAGCGGCCGTGGTATAATGCTGGACCTCTGCCAGCACAGAAAAATAGCGCAGATAATTATAATTCACGGAAAACCCTCCAAACAGCGATCTATAAATTTTGCTTATATATAAAGTACCACAACTTTATTGGTTTTTGCAATAGCAAAATGTATAATTTTATGTTAGTCGACAAAAATTTTTTAACGAAATTTTTTGCGAATGAGGAGGAAAAATATGGCACATATCAGCGAAGCAGGTGTCAAGAAGATCTGCGAGATCTGCGACAGATACGCAGGCGAAAAGACACCCCTGATGATGATCCTGAGCGACATCCAGAACGAGTACGGTTACATCCCTCTGGAGGTTCAGCAGATCGTCTCCAAGAAGACCGGAATTTCCGTTGCGGAGATTTACGGCGTGGTTACATTCTATTCGTTCTTCTCACTGGAGCCCAAGGGCAAGTACGTCATCGGCGTCTGTCTGGGTACAGCCTGCTATGTTAAGGGCGCTCAGCAGATTGTGGACAAGTTCTCTGAGATCCTGAACATTCAGCCCGGTGAAACCACAACAGACGGTCTGTTCACTCTGGATGCTCTGCGCTGCATCGGCGCTTGCGGCATCGCACCTGCTGTTACCATCAACGGCAAGGTTTATCCCAAGATGACTGTGGACCAGGTCCCCAGCGTTGTTGAGGAATATCGCGCTATGGGAGGTGCAAACTGATGAAAAATTATGCTGAATTGGATGCAAAGATCTGTAGTTGCACCGATGCGCTGACCGCTAAGCTGGACGGCTCCAACGGCAAGCGCGCTATCCTGCTGTGCGGCGGTACCGGCTGTATTTCCTCCAACTCTCTGGAGATCAAGGAAGCTTTTGAAAAGCTGGTTGCTGCTAAGCATATGGAAGACAAGGTTTCCGTCAATGTTGTCGGCTGCTTTGGCTTCTGCTCTCAGGGTCCCTTCGTTAAGATCTTCCCTGAGGACACCCTGTACCGTCTGGTTACTCTGGACGATGTAGAGGAGATCTTCACTAAGGATATTATGAACGGTGAGATCGTTGAGCGTCTGCTGTACGTTGACCCCACCACCGGTGAAAAGGTTACCAAGCAGGACGACATCACCTTCTACAAGAAGCAGAAGCGTGTTGCTCTGCACGGCGGCGGTGTTATCAACCCCGAAAGCATCGAAGAGGCTATGGGCTACGGCGCATTCCAGGGTCTGAAGAAGGCTCTTTCTATGCAGCCCCAGGAAGTTATCGACACTGTTCTGGCTTCCGGTCTGCGTGGCCGTGGCGGCGGTGGCTTCCCCACCGGCAGAAAGTGGCAGTTCGCTCTGGGCTCTGCTGCTGATCAGAAGTACGTTGTCTGTAACGGCGACGAGGGCGACCCCGGCGCATTTATGGACCGCTCCATTCTGGAAGGCAACCCCTATGCTGTCATTGAAGGTATGATGATTGCCGGTTACGCCATCGGCGCAACCGAGGGTTATTTCTATGTTCGTGCTGAGTACCCCATCGCTGTTAAGCGTCTGCAGAATGCCATCAATCAGATGAATGAGGCTGGCATCCTGGGCGAGAACATCATGGGTTCCGGCTTCAGCTTCCAGGCACATATCCGTCTGGGCGCAGGCGCATTCGTCTGCGGCGAGGAAACTGCGCTGCTGAACTCCATTGAGGGTAAGCGCGGTATGCCCCGTCCCCGTCCTCCTTTCCCTGCTGTTAAGGGTCTGTGGGGCAAGCCCACTGTTGTTAACAACGTTGAGACTCTGGCTTGTGTACCTTACATCCTGCGCGAAGGCGCAGAGGAGTTCGCTTCCTGCGGTACCGAGAAGTCCAAGGGCACCAAGGTGTTCGCTCTGGGCGGCAAGGTTAACAATGTCGGTCTGGTTGAGATCCCCATGGGCACTACCCTGCGGGAGCTGATCTACGACATCGGCGGCGGTATTCCCGACGGAAAGCAGTTTAAGGCTATTCAGACCGGCGGTCCTTCCGGCGGCTGCCTGACTGCAGAGCACCTGGACGAGCCCATCGACTTCGATAACCTGGTTGCAAAGGGCTCCATGATGGGTTCCGGCGGCGCTATCGTTATGGACGAAGACAACTGTATGGTCGACGTGGCTAAGTTCTATATGGAGTTTATCTGCGACGAGTCCTGCGGTAAGTGCTCTCCCTGCCGTATCGGTACCAAGCGTATGCTGGAGATCCTGACCCGGATTACCGAGGGCAAGGGCACTATGAAGGATTTGGAAGAGCTGGAAGAGCTGAGCGCTACTGTTAAGGCCAACTCTCTGTGCGCTCTGGGACAGACTGCGGCTAACCCCGTTGTCTCCACCCTGACCCACTTCCGCCACGAGTACATTGCTCACATCGTGGACAAGACCTGCCCCGCTAAGGTTTGTAAGAAGCTGATGCAGTACACCATCATTCAGGACAAGTGCTTCGGCTGTGGCGTCTGTGCCAAGTCCTGCCCCGTTGGTTGCATCGTTAAGACTGATTACACCGCTCCCGGCAAGAAGCTGCCTTCTTACCAGATCGATGCTAACAAGTGCGTAAAGTGCGGCGCTTGTATCGCTACCTGTAAGTTCAAGGCAATCGTGAAGAAATAATAAGGAGGGGAATCGAAAATGGCTATGGTTAATATTAAAATTGAAGGTGTCCCCTATCAGGTAGAAGCGGGTCTGACCATTCTGGAAGCTGCCAAGAAGTGCGGCTACGAGATCCCTTCTCTGTGCGCATTCAATCACGGCGAGTGCTCCAACGGTTCCTGCCGTGTATGTCTGGTTGAGGTCGTAGGCGCAAGAGGCCTGGTTGCTGCCTGTGTTTACCCCGTCAACGAGGGTATGGAGATCATCATTTCCAGCCCCAAGGCCACCGAAGCCCGTCGGGCATCTGTGGAACTGCTGCTGTCCAACCACAACATCAACTGCCAGCAGTGTGAGAAGAACGGTAAGTGTGAGCTGCTGCACGTGGCTAACATTACCGGCGCTCGTGAAGGCAAGTATCAGGGCTGCAAGACCCCCACTACTTACGACGAGCTGACCCCCACCATCATCCGTGATACCTCCAAGTGCATCCTGTGCGGCCGTTGTGTCGCCCGTTGTAAGGCTGCTCACGGTGAGGATATGGGCATTCTGGGCTTCGAGAACCGTGGTTTCCGTACCATCGTTGCTCCTGCTGAGAACAGAAGCTTCATCAACTCCCCCTGCATTATGTGTGGCCAGTGCATCAATGTGTGCCCCACCGGCGCACTGATGGAGAAGTCCGAGATCGCCCGCGTCGATGCCGCTATCAAGGCTGGCAAGTATGTCGTGGTGCAGACCGCTCCCGCTGTCCGCGCTGCTCTGGGTGAAGAGTTCGGTATGAAGATCGGTACTCCCGTTACCGGCAAGATGGTCGCAGCGCTGCGCCGCCTGGGCTTCAAGAAGGTATTTGATACTAACTTCGCTGCTGACCTGACTATTATGGAAGAAGGCACTGAGCTGCTGAACCGTCTGCAGAACGGCGGCAAGCTGCCTATGATCACTTCCTGCTCTCCCGGCTGGGTCAACTATGCAGAGTACAACTACGGCGATCTGCTTGATCACCTGTCCTCCTGCAAGTCTCCCCACGAGATGTTCGGCGCTATCCTGAAGACTTACTACGCTGAGAAGGTCGGCGTTAAGCCCGAGGATATGTATGTTGTTTCCATTATGCCCTGCTCCTGCAAGAAGTTCGAGAAGGAGCGTCCCCAGCTGGAGACCAACGGCCTGATGGATGTTGACGCAGTTCTGACCACCCGTGAGCTGGGCCGTCTGATCCGCCGTGCGGGCATCAACTTCGCGAAGCTGCCCGATGAGGATTTCGATACCGATATCGTTCACGATTACTCCGGCGCAGGCGTTATCTTCGGTGTTACCGGCGGCGTTATGGAAGCTGCCCTGCGTACGGTCTACTTCGTACTGACCGGCAAGGAGTACGAGAAGATCGCATTCACTGAGGTCCGTGGTCTGGAAGGCGTCCGTGAAGCAGCTATCGACATCAACGGCACTACCGTTAAGGTCGCTGTTGCCAACGGCATGAAGAGCGCTAAGGTCCTGCTGGACGATATCCGCGCCGGCAAGTCTCCCTACCACTTCATCGAGATTATGGGTTGCCCCGGCGGTTGTATCAACGGCGGCGGCCAGCCCTATGTCCGCGATGTATTCCTGCCCAACGAGGACGACGACATTATGGACACCTATATGCAGAAGAGAGCACAGGCTCTGTACTCCGAGGATGAGGCTCAGACCATCCGTCAGTCTCACAACAATCCTCAGATCAAGGCTCTGTATGACGAGTTCTTGGGCAAGCCCAATTCCCATAAGGCTCACGAGCTGCTGCATACCACCTATGCCGCACGCGAGGGCTTTAACGACTAATCAACAAGTAACCTGACATTAAGCTTAGGCTGCGTGAAAGGTGCGAATAATGGTTATAAGGCCCATACTATGGGTGTATTGCCGTTGCCGCACCGATCCCGGTGCGGCAACTTTTTTATGGAGGAACACTATGGAAACACGGGTCGCTGTTATGAGCATCATCGTAGAAAATGGAGAGGCTGTTGAGCGGATCAACACCTTGCTCCACGACAACGGAGATTATATCATTGGCCGTATGGGCATCCCTTACCGCAAGAGAAATATCAGTATTATTTCCATTGCGCTGGATGCGCCCCAGGACGCTATCGCCGCTCTGGCGGGCAAGATCGGTGGAATCAAAGGTGTCAGCGTAAAAACTGCCTACTCCGGGGTTGTTGGAAACTAAAAAAAGAGAGGTAACGAACAATGAACAAGAAAATCAGATGGATCACTGAAACCGCCGTTATGCTGGCATTGCTGATTTGCCTGCAGTGGGTAGGCTCTTTTGTCCCCGAACAGATGACCAAGCAGCTCATCACCGGCACCTGCGTCAATGCCGTTCTGGCAGTTACCGTGCTGATGGTTGGTATGAGCAGCGGCATCACCGTAGCGGTGATTTCTCCCGTGTGCGCATTCCTGTTTGGCATCGCTCCCAACTTTATCACCGTTGCACCCATTATGGTGGGTAACGTGTGCTTCGTGGTGCTGCTGAAGCTGATCGTCGGCAAGACCTTCAAGCCCGTATGGCGTCAGCCCCTGGCCCTGGTCGCTGCAGCTGCTGTGAAGTTCGGCGTGTTGTATCTGCTGGTGGTTAAGGTTATCTGCGGCATCGCATCCGGGGCCCTGCTGGGCAAAAAACTGGGCGATATTGTGGTGCTGGCACCTCCTATGCTGAAGATGCTGCCCACTATGTTTGCCTGGCCCCAGCTGGTTACGGCTCTGGCCGGTGGCACGCTGGCGCTGCTGATCACCCCCGTCCTGCGCAAGGCGCTGCATAAGTAAAAAAGAAAAACCGGAAGCTTGAGCAATACTTCCTTACGGAGTGTTGCCCTTTGGCTTCCGGTTTTTTGTTAGGAAATACTGACGCTGCGGCGCATAGCGTTTATTGCGCTCTTTTCCAGACGAGAAACCTGTGCCTGAGAAATGCCCAGAGAGCCGGCCACCTCCATCTGGGTTTTGCCGTCATAAAACCGGAGGGAAAGAATCTGCTTTTCCCGGTCGCCCAGATTGCGAAATGCCGAGCGTAGGGTGATGTGCTCCATCCAGTTCAACTCCGTATTTTTGTGATCGGACACCTGATCCATCACGGTCAGCGGATCACCGCCGTCGGAATATACCGGATCGTGTAGGCTTACCGGGGCGCAGACCGCGTCCAGCGCCTCGCTGATGTCCTCCACCGGCAGATCCAATTCCTTGGAGATCTCCTCCAGTGTGGGCTCCCGGCCCAGCTGCAGAAGCAGAAACTCTTTGCACTGCAGTACCCGATAGGCGATATCCCGAATGGAGCGGCTGACCCGGATGGTGCTGTTGTCCCGCAGATACCGCCGCACCTCGCCGGCGATCATAGGAACGCCGTAGGTACTGAAACGGACATTTTTTGGGGGATCGAAATTGGAAATGGCTTTGATGAGCCCGATGCAGCCCACCTGAAACAGGTCGTCAGGGCTCTCGCCCCGCTTGTCAAAGCGTTGAATAACGGACAGCACCAGCCGAAGGTTTCCTTCGATCAGTGCCTGCCGGGCATTTTTGTCGCCTGCTTTAGCCTTGATCAGCAGGTCGTCCATTTGTGCGGGGGACAGAGTTCTCAAATGAGCGGTATTGACACCGCAGATCTCTACTTTTCCCTGCATAGCAGTCCTCCTGTGGAAAAATGGTAATACCAGTATTTCCATTTTCCGTTGGAAGATACGGGTACGACTTTGTCAGTTTTTCACAAAGTTTTCTGGAGGAAAATGGAAAAGGCCTGACACCGGTCGGCAAAGGTTTTTTCAATCCCAACTTTTTCCCCAAAAACCGAAAAATTATGGGTGCGAAAGGCTGTTTCCGTAACACGATTTATGGGAAATTTTCGCCTGAATAATGGCAGAATTAACACTCCAAAATAGGGGGTCAAGAATGGGGAAAACCGGGATGTACTGTGGAAACTGCGAACTTTTCCACAATATCCACAAGTTTATCCACAGGATGGGCTTTCAAAATAACCGGAATTTTCATACAAATCGGTTTACATAAGATATTTCGACATAAACCGACAAAGTCCCCACTTTTTCGCCCCTTGTGATTTTGCTAATAGACATAAATAAGTAACAAAAATGTTGCTTGACAAGATTTTTCCGTCAGAAAAGCAGGGATTTTTCTAAAAATTTTTCAAAAAGGGATTGATTTTATGAAAATCACACGCTATAATGTGTATCTGTATGAATACGTTTGGGAACAGGAGGTGTAACCATGCCCAACATTAAGTCCTCCAAGAAGGATGTCATTCGCTCCAAAGTTGCTTATGAGAAGAACAAGGCTGATAAGTCCGAGCTGAAG
>JAZQTN010000017.1:0-30471 GCA_045630825.1 Faecousia sp.
TTCTTTCCCGTATGCCGAGCTTGTATAAGGTATTAACACAATGACCATATAGGAAAGGGAACATATATGCAGAGAAGATACAGAGAGAAGAAATACTATTGTGGGGAGTATCTGGAGGTAGCCATCTATCCAGTATATAGCTACCCAAAGAAAAGAGGGAAGCGGAGCAAGCCGACAACGGAGATTCAGCAGCGGCTCAATCAGCGGCATACAGAGGGGCGGCTGCGCCGTCTGCTGCATACCAATTTCACTCCGTCGGAGCTATTCGCCACATTGACCTTTGATGATGCCAACCTCCCCGCATCGGTGGAGGATGCCCAACGATTGCTCCAGAATTTCCTCCGTCGGCTGAAAAGGAAGTACAGCCGCCTGGGTCTGGATGCCAAGTACATATATGTTTTGGAGTGCGGACAGAAGCACACCCGCCTCCACATCCACCTGGTTTTGACGGGCGGCATCACCAGGGCAGACCTGGAAAAGCTCTGGGGGCTGGGGTCGGTGTCTGCGGATGCTCTGCGCTTTGAAAAGGACGGCCTGGCTACTCTGGCCAAGTATTTGACCAAGGGCGGGGGAGTTGATGACCAAGACAGACCGACCTGGAAGCGGTGGTCTGGCAGCCGTAACCTGGAGCAGCCGACAGTTACCCAGAGGGATGGACGGCTCTCCCATCGGAAGATGGCCGACCTCTGCCAGAACGGCGGGGATGCCGAATATCTGGAAACTCAGTTTGATGGCTATGAAATGGCCGATTTCTCCCTGGACACCTCCCAGGACATATACGGCGGCTATTATCTGGCGGCCACACTGAAGAAAATCCCGACCAGGGACGATACCTGGTCGGGGGTAGGGTGGTTGCCGTTTGGTTAAGGCTCTCGGTCATCAAAGGAGGGGTAGTCTATCTCTCTGCCCTCATCATCGTCTATGTACACCTCTTCATATACTTCATACTCTTGGACAGGCTGGGATTTTAACTGCTCCACCTCCTGGCGAAGTGCCCGACAGGAAATCTCCGCACTTTCGGCTCGTCGGATAGCATCCTGGAGGACAGTACTATGATTCATCTTGTGCCACAGACGGTCTCCCAGGCTTCGCAGTTCTGATAGCTTTCGCTCCACCCAGGCGGTAGACTTGGCCTGTTCTATTAGCTGTTCATAATCGGACTCCAGTATGGTGATTTCCACCTGGGGTGGATTCTTGCTGCCAATGGCTCTATGACGAACTTTCCGTTTCAGCACTCGCACAGGGCGCTCCTGGGCAAATGATTCTCGGATGCACTCGGCTATGCTCTTTTTTGCTTTCAAAGTTTCGATTTCTGCTTGTAACAAGGATATTTCCTGTTTTAATTCCTCAACAATTTGCTGTTCCATAGTCTCCCTCCTTATCTTGTGTGATGGTATCCCTGGGATTGCCGTTGTGCGATTCGCTGCATAAACCGCTGCCAGATACCCATTCCACGCATAAACTGCTCTTGTTCCTGTGCCTGTTCCTCGGCGGCTCTGGCTCGTTGGGTCAACTGCTTGATGGTATAGGCATCCTCCCTGGTCTGCTTCTCTGCTTTTTCTGCCCGTCTTTCGGCTGCCTGTACCCTGGCATTTCGGTCAACCTCCGCCCAAAGCTGCTTGCCGTATTTCTGCAAGTTGTTCCAGGCGTTCTTGATAGCGGTGGTGATGGCGGCTCGTTCCCGCAGCCATTCATAGTCGGCACGGGTCAGCTTCACCTTTTCAGGCTCTACCACCTTGCCTGTTAGGTTCTTTTTCTCTGGGACAATCTCTGCCTCGATAGAGATATCTGGCTGCTGTAAAGCCTCCTGGATGGTGCGTGTGATGCTGTTTTGGTCTCGGAGGGTGTCCCTCTCCGTCCGTACTTGCTCAATCTCTGCCTTGGCTACGACAATCATTTGCGCTTGTTCCGTTGCCACGGCTTCAAGTTCTTTCTTCTGTGTGGTCAAAATATCGACCACTTCTTCCATCTTCTTGCATTTATATTCCAGAACGGACAGATGCTTCTGGGACGGGTTTTTGACCTCCCTGTCAATGACAATACCCCGCTTTTCGCAGAGGTCATAGAACTGGGTGCGGATAATCTCGGAAAAGGTTATCAGCGGGCAGTTGTATTTGCCCTCCTTGGCGGTGGGGTCTGGCCTCTGGATGCCCATAGCTTCAAAAGCCTGGGATTGGTTGGGTACTCGTTGCCCGAACTTGTCCAGGGCAGAGAATGTCATTCTCAAGTGGCAATGGGCGACACCCTCATCCAGGTGGATTGCCAGGTCAAGCAGATGGAGGTTATCACCCCATCGTTTCTGGAGACCGTCTATCAGCTCGGCGGTGGCCGCCATCAGCTTTTCCTTTCGCTCCTGGGGGTCGATGTCTGTATCTCGGCTGCCCAACTGGATAATGGTCTCCAGAGGGGCGGTGCGGC
This sequence comes from Faecousia sp., assembly GCA_045630825.1. Lineage (GTDB taxonomy): Bacteria > Bacillota > Clostridia > Oscillospirales > Oscillospiraceae > Faecousia. Next base: position 2,419 of record JAZQTN010000017.1, read on the forward strand.
GGCTGGCGTATATGTCGGCTACCGATTTGCACCTTTCGGGATGGCCGTCGGCTATGTATCTGGCGTTCTTGGCCTCCTGGCCTGTGCCGTAAAGTTCCTCATATCTGGATAGCTCAAAGGCTTTTGCATCGAAGCTCCCGCAGCGGCGAACACGGCCTTCAGCGGTGAACTGGAGGTTGATGTTCTGGTCGGTGCGGCTATGGTCGATATGACGTTCCTGGTTTCTGGTTTCAGTTTTCGTATTGTGGTTGGCGTTGTAGACTTTGCCACTTGCGGTGGCTCGTCCATTTCTCACGGTTGCTTTCATCTTTTTTGCCATAAAATATCACCTCAATGATAATTTAGAACAAACAACGAAGAAAACGCACATTAAAAGTTAAGGAAACGGCGATAAGTACTCAGTATGATATGCCGTCCCAGCATATCTACTTCGTACTCCTGGGGGCAGCTGCCCCCGCCGTAAGCTCCCCAAAAAGGGAGGGCGAAACGCGTAGAAAATTCACCCGATTTTTGCCCCATTTTTCTACATCCGCCAGCCCAGCCAAGTGGATGGCGTTTTGACTATCATGGCAGTGTAGGCGCTCATTGCACCCACTGCACCTTGAAAAATGAATATCGGGTTTTCCCTGGGACGAGAGATACGGAACTGAGATTTGAGATACGGAACTAGAAAGGACGAGTGAGAATGAAAGATAACGATGTGCGTATTTGTGAGAAGTATGCCTTGACCGTAGCCGAGGCAGCCATCTATTTTGAGATTGGCGAAAAGAAGTTGCGGAGTATGATTGAAGAATACAGCCACCTGGGTCTGTTCATCCAGAACGGCGTTAAATATACAATTAAGCGGCAAAAGTTTGAGGCTTTCCTCAACGAAGCCTCTGTAATCTAAAAAAGGAATGGAAAAAAGTCCCGAACTATGCTACAATGTTTGTATGTCATGTTCGGGGCTTTCTCAATGAAAGGAGAAAAACGAATATGAGCGTAAAACGCAGAGATAATAGAAATCGCATTCTTAACAACGGAGAAAGCCAACGCCCCGATGGACGATATGTCTACAAGTACATAGACCTACTGCACCAGACCCGCTTCCTATATTCCTGGCGGCTTGTGCCGACCGACAAGACCCCCGCTGGCAAAAAGGAAGATTTGTCCTTGCGTGAGAAGATTGCCCAGGTTGAAAGAGATAAGTTTGACGGCATTGACAGCCAGGGAGCAGAAAAGACCGTTTTGGAATTGGTCAAGCTCTATATTTCTCTTAGAATCAATGTCAAGCCGACCACCCAGGCGGGATATAAAACCGTAGTGAACATCCTGGAGAATGAGCCGTTTGCCCATCTGCCCATCAAGCAGGTGCGCCACTCTGTTGCCAAGGCGTTCCTGGTAAAGCTGCAGCAAAAGGACGGACGGAGCTACAGCAGCATCCATAGTATCCGTGGCGTTCTTCGCCCCGCTTTTGCTATGGCGGTGGAGGATGACTACATCCGTAAGAATCCCTTTGATTTTGAGCTTGCAAAGGTCATTGTCAACGATTCCCACACACGGGAAGCCGTCAGCAGAGACCAAATGCGAAAGTTCCTCACCTTTGTCAAAGAGGACAAGCACTACTGCAAGTATCACGATGCGATGTACATCCTGTTCCATACTGGCTTGCGAATCTCCGAATTTGTAGGATTGACGGTCAGCGATTTGGATATGAAGAACAAGACTATCCGAGTTGACCATCAGCTGCAGCGGAGAAGTGATGGCACAAAGTACATTGAATCCACCAAGACCAACGCAGGAACACGAGTGCTGCCTATGGAAGACGATGTTTACGCCTGTTTCAAGCGAATCCTGGCAAGCAGAAAGCCACCCCAGGTCGAGCCGACCATTGACGGCTATTCTGGTTTCCTGTTCTTTGACAAGGATGACCGCCCGATGGTGGCAATGCATTGGGAGCATTACTTCAAGCACGCCTGGAAGAAGTACAACAGCATTTACAAGGAAGAGCTTCCCTTGATTACGCCCCATGTGTGCCGCCATACCTACTGCACCAACAAGGCAAAAAGCGGTATGAATCCCAAAACGCTGCAATACCTTATGGGTCATTCCGAGATTGGCGTAACGATGGACACCTACACCCACCTGGGCATCGAGGATGCGTGGAACGAGCTGGAACGGATGCAGCTGGAGTACTCCCAAAAGGAATTGGGCCTCAGATTGGTCAAAACGGCATAATATTTCGAGTAGTACGGAAAAAGACATATAAACGCCCATTTGCGGAAACTGAACACCAAAGTGTGAAAACACAGGGAAAACCCGATAAACTGTTAAAAATCCCAAGTAGTAAATTTGAAGAATTTTTTGAATTTACTACTTTTTATACTACCTTTGGTAGGAAAGATATGCCACAATATACCGCCATATGCCATCGGGATATGATGGCGGGGTGGAGGAAATGTTCCGAAACCCCTGGCGAAAGCGGCATATCTTGGTATAAATTTGCATAGTTTGGAGTTTTGAATAATGATAAAGATACTATTCATCTGCCATGGCAATATTTGCAGAAGCCCTATGGCGGAGTTTATTATGAAAGATTTAGCGGAAAAGGCCGGCAGATCTGACGATTTCGAGATCGCCTCGGCGGCCACCAGCCGGGAGGAGATTGGAAACAACGTCTATCCCCCCGCCCGCCGGGAGCTTGCGCGCCACGGCATTATCTGCGCCAACCGGGCCGCCCGGCAAATCACCGAACGGGATCTTGCCTATTACGACCGGATCTACTATATGGATCGGCTCAACGCCCAGTACCTGCGCCGTCTCTTTGGCGACCTGGCAGAAAAATGCCAGCCCCTCCTGAACCGGGATGTGGCTGACCCCTGGTACACCGGCGATTTTTCCCAGACCTGGGACGACATCGTTGACGGCTGCACCCGGATCCTGGAGGAACTGAAATGATGGACCGTGCCCTTTTGGAAACCAAACTGACGCAGCTGCCGCTGTACACCTACGCCTACATCTGCCCGGCGGATCTGGAATTTACCGATCGCGTCCGCTGGATCTGTGAGCACGAGTGTCCGATGTACGGCAAAAGCTGGGCATGCCCGCCGGCAGTAGGATCTGTGGAAAAATGCAAAGCCCGCTGCGATGAATACGCACACTGCCTGATGATCGCCACTATTACCGAAGTCCGGGATATCAGCGATATCGAGGAGACCCTTGCCACCCGTCCCGACCACGAGGAAATCACCAATCAGGTCCGGGAATTCTTCCGGGAGCAGGGCATCACCCCTTACATACTCTCCACCGAGGCCTGCGCCGCCTGTCCCACATGCACGGCGCCGGAGGGAAAACCCTGCCGCAAGCCCGGGCGGATGCACCCCTGTGTGGAAAGCCACGGCATCAATCTGCTGCCCCTGTTGGAGGAAATGGGACTGGCATTCCAGTACGGTGAAAATGTGGTAACCTGGTTTTCCCTGCTGTTTTTCAACGAATAAAAAGAAGCTCCGGTGCAACCGGAGCTTTTCTTATTGCATATGTTCTGCCGCGCTGAAGCTGTGGGGCAACAGTTTCCCAAGGGTTACGGTCTCAAAGCCAGATTCGGTTACGAGATAGACAGGAAAAGCATCCCCGCAGAACTCCCGCAGCACCTGCCGACACACGCCGCAGGGCGGAAATGCCCCGCCGATCACGCCATCCTTGCCGCCGCAGACGGCGATGGCGGCGAATTCCCGCTTGCCTTCGCTGACCGCCTTAAAAACAGCGGTGCGCTCAGCGCAGACCGTGGGGGAAAAGGACGCATTTTCAATATTACAACCCTGATACACGCTGCCATCGGTGCACAGCAAAGCCGCGCCCACCTTGAAGCCGGAATAGGGCGCATAGGCCCGTGCCATCGCTTCTTTTGCCAGTTCTACCAGTTTTTTCGGTGTCATAAACGCCCTCCTCACAGAATTTCCTTTGCAAAACTTTTTCCCGGGGTGTCAAATTCCACACCCAGCAGCTCTGCAGCCGTTGCGGCGATGTCCGCAAAGCTGTCCCGGGTGCCCAAATTCACATTTTTCACCGCTTTTCCCAGCACCAACAGGGGGACATACTCCCGGGTATGGTCGGTGGTGGCGGTGTAACTGGGGTCGCAGCCGTGATCGGCTGTGATCATCACGATATCATCGTCTTTCAGCGCTTCCAAAAGCTTGGGCAGCCAGGCGTCGAATTCATTCAGCGCCCCGGCATAGCCAACGGCATCTCGGCGGTGGCCGTACTGCATATCAAAGTCCACCAGATTCACAAAACAAAGCCCCGCAAAATCCTGCTTTGCATAGCGCAGAGTGTGGGCCATTCCGTCGGCATTGGAGCGGTTATAGACATACTCCGTCAAGCCCCGACCGGCAAAAATATCGTGGATCTTGCCCACGCCGACGGTTTGCAGACCTGCGTTTTTCACCGCGTCCAAAAGGGTTTCCTTCGGCGGCTCCAGGGAAAAATCGTGGCGGTTGGCGGTGCGCTTAAAATTGCCGGGCGTACCCACGAAGGGCCTTGCGATGACCCGGCCCACGCCGTGTTTTCCCTGCAGGATCTTCCGGGCGATGCGGCAATATTCATAGAGTTTTTCCGGCGGTACAATATCCTCGTGGGCGGCAATCTGGAACACAGAGTCTGCTGAGGTATAGACGATCAGATCGCCGGTACGCATATGCTCGGCGCCGTATTCTTCAATGACTGCTGTGCCGGACCAGGGGGCATTTGCCAGCACCCCTCTGCCGGTTTCAGCGCGAAACGGTGCCAGAACCTCCTCAGGAAAACCGTTGGGGTAAGTGGGCAGCGGCTTCTCCGACACAATTCCGGCAATTTCCCAATGGCCGATGGTGGTATCCTTGCCCATAGACATTTCTGCCAGCCGGGCATACGCGCCCTTTTCGCCTTTGACAAGGCAATCGACGCCGTCAATATTGCCAAGACCGGCGGCAATCAGATTGGGAATCTCCAGCAACCCCGTCCGGGCACAGGAACGAAGTGTATTGACATTTTCGTCGCCGAATTTCCCGCTGTCTGGCATCTGTCCGATGCCCAGAGAATCCAGCACGATTAAAAATACCCGTTTCATAAAAATCCTCCTCTGCAGAGGGTTATTTTGCCTCCATTGCAACCGCCACATCCAGCGCGATCTTCATCATCTGGGTAAAGGCAGTTTGCCGCTCTTCGGAGGTAGTCAGCTCGCCGGTGAGCACATGGTCGGAAACGGTGCAGATACACAGTCCCCGCTTACCATACCGGGCGGCATTCATATATAGGGCAGCCGCTTCCATTTCCAACGCCAGCACGCCCATTTTCTTCAGACCGTAGACACTGTCCAGCCCCTCCGGCACACCCTCGTGATCGCCGTAGAATACGTCAGAAGAATTCACATTGCCCACGTGGTAGGTGGCGTTGTGCGCTTCACAAGCCTTCACCGCCTCACTCAGCAGTTCATACGAAGCGATGGGGGCAAAAGTGGAACTCAGGTGAAACTGGCTGGCGAAATTGGAGTCGGTACAGGCGCCTTGCGCCAGCACGATATCATACAGTTTGATATTCTCCTGAATTGCGCCGGCTGAGCCCACACGGATAATATTTTCCACGCCGTAGAAATTAAACAGTTCGTGGGAATAAATACCGATGGCGGGCATACCCATTCCGGACGCCATCACAGAAACCCTGACGCCCTTATAGGTGCCGGTATACCCCTGAACACCCCGGACATTGTTCACAAGGACAGGATTTTCCAAAAAATTCTCCGCAATAAATTTTGCGCGCAGAGGGTCGCCGGGCATCAGCACGGACTTGCCGAAATCACCGGGCCTGGCGGAAATGTGAGGGGTGGGTGTCATATCAGTATCCTCCTTTGTCGGATTCTGCTTTGGCGATCTTTACAATCCGGGATGTGCCCAGTCGGGAAGCTCCCAGTTCGATAAACTTTTCTGCGTCGGCAAGGCTGGAAATACCGCCGGCGGCCTTGATTTTTACGTGGGGTGCAACATGCTTGGCAAAAAGTTCTATATCAGCAAAAGTTGCGCCGGCGGTGGAGAAGCCGGTGGATGTTTTGATATAGTCTGCGCCGGAGTCGAAAACGCACTTGCACAGGCCGATCTTTTCCTCGTCGGTCAGCAGGCAGGTTTCAATGATGACTTTCAGGAGCTTGCCCTTGCAATGGGCCTTAATATCGGAAATCTCCCGGGTGATTTCATCCCATTTGCCCTCTTTTGCCCAGCCGATGTTGATGACCATATCCACTTCGTCTGCGCCGTTATCCACCGCATCGCTGGCCATAAAGCATTTGGCGGCAGTGGTGGCATAGCCGTTGGGGAAACCGATAACGGTACAAATTGCCAACTTTTCGCCCACATAGTCCTTAGCCTGCTTCACAAAGGAGGCGGGAATGCACACGCTGGCACAGGAAAACCGGATGCCGTCATCGCAGATGGCCTTGATCTGCTCCCAGGTTGCGGTCTGCGCCAAAAGGGTGTGGTCGCATTTTTTTAGGATGTCGTGAAGTTCCATAGATTCTTCTCCTTTGTTTTTGCTGTGATTTTGTAGATATATTATACCGACTTTTCGTTTTCTTTGCAAGAAAAAAGTGCCGACCGGGCAGGTCGGCACTTTTTGCAATCAAGTCATTTTCTCCTGCTTGACCTTATGGTCGATGACATGGCGGGAGGCCAGTTCCTTATGGATCTGCTCCAGAGAAATGCCGGTCTGCGCCATCAACACCATCACGTGGTAGGCCAGGTCGGCGATCTCATAAACGGTTTCCGCTTCGTCCTCGGCCTTGGCGGCGATGATGACCTCGGTGGACTCCTCGCCCACCTTTTTCAGGATTTTATCCAGGCCCTTTTCAAAGAGGTAGGTGGTGTAAGATCCCTCTTTTTTGTCGGTTTTTCTTCCCTGGATCAAGGCCATCAGACCTTCCAGGGAGAATTCACTGCGATTTTCGCTCTGGAATACGGGATTGTGGAAACAGGAAGTGGTGCCCAGATGGCAGGCAGGGCCCTCCGGCTCCACCACAACCACCAATGCATCCTTATCGCAATCAGCCGTGATGGACACGATGTGCTGATAGTTGCCGCTGGTTTCGCCCTTGAGCCACAGCTCCTGACGGGAGCGGCTCCAGAAGCAGGTCAGCTCCTTTTCCATAGAAATGTGCAGGCTTTCCCTGTTCATATAAGCAAGGGTCAGCACCTGCTTGGTAACGGCGTGCACCACGATGGCGGGGATCAGGCCGTTTTCGTCAAATTTCAGTTCCTCAATGTCCAGCATAAATTATCTCCTTACGGGAATGTTGTTCTGGGCAAGCGTAGCTTTCAGATCCGGGATCTGCACCTGTCCAAAATGGAAGATGGAGGCGGCAAGACCGGCATCCACCTTGGGAATCTTATGAAACAGCGTTACAAAATCGTCAGCCGAGCCTGCGCCGCCGGAGGCGATGACCGGCACACTGACCGCATCGCACACCGCCTCAAGCATCGGCAGGTCAAAGCCCTGCTTCACGCCGTCGGTATTGATGGAATTGACCACGATCTCGCCGGCGCCGTTATCCACGCACCGCTTGATCCAACCGATGGCTTCAATGCCGGTATCCACCCGGCCGCCTTTGGCAAAGATACGAAACTCGCCGTCCACCCGCTTCACATCTGCCGACAGCACCACGCATTGACTGCCGTAGCGCTTGGCGGCTTCGCCTACCAGATTGGGATTGGCGATAGCGCCGGAGTTGACGCTGACCTTGTCGGCGCCGCACTTGAGAACCCTGTCGAAGTCCGCAAGGGAATTGATGCCGCCGCCCACGGTCAAGGGAATGAACACCTTTCGTGCCGTTTCGCAGAGGATATCGGTGAACAGCTTGCGGCCGTCGGAGGAGGCGGTGATATCGTAAAACACCAGCTCGTCCGCGCCGTTCTGGGAGTAAAATTCCGCCAGCGCCACCGGGGAGGACACATCCTGCAGTCCTCCAAAATTAACGCCCTTAACTACCCGCCCGTCTTTGACATCCAGGCAGGGAATGATCCGTTTTGTAATCATCGCGCCACCTCGATTGCCTCTTTCAGGCAGATGGCACCGGTGTAGTAGGCCTTGCCGATGATGGCGCCGTGAATGTCCATCGCCGCCAGCCGCTTCACATCCTCCATTGAGGAAACGCCGCCGGAAGCAATGACCTGCATTTTGCACTTTTCGGACAGCTCCTGATACAGATCGTGGTTTGCACCCTCCATTGCGCCATCCTTGGAAATGTCGGTGCAGATCATTGTCTGTACGCCCGAAGCGGACATCTTGTCGCAGAAAGCAAAGACTGTTTCCTGCGAGAGCTCCGTCCAGCCTTTGATGGCCACGAAGCCGTCCCGAATGTCGATGCCAACGGCGATTTTTTCGCCGTATCGCTTCGCCGCCTCCGCCACAAAACCCGGCGTGGTTACGGCGGCTGTACCCAAAATTACCCGGTCAATACCGGCGGATAAATATTTCTCCACCGTTGCCATGTTCCGGAGGCCACCGCCAATCTCACAGAAGAGGCCAGTGGCTTTCTTAATGGCGCAGACGGTGTCAAAATTGGGTGTGGTACCGCTTTTCGCACCCTCCAAGTCCACCAAATGGATACACGTTGCGCCCTGAGCGGCAAAGTCTTTTGCCACGGAAATGGGGTCATCGTTAAACACCTGCATCTGGGCGTAATCGCCCTTAAACAGGCGGACAGCTTTGCCTTCAAACAGATCAATTGCAGGATAAATCAGCACTGGGATGCCCTCCTTTCCGAAAAAGCTCTAAGAATGTTCAGCCCCACTTCGCCGCTCTTTTCCGGGTGAAACTGACAGCCGAACACATTGCCCCGGGCAACAGCGGCAGTCAAATTTGCGCCGTACTCTGCGGTGGCGATCACCGATTCTTCGCAGTCAGTAGCGTAGTAAGAATGGACGAAATAGACAAAATCGCCGTCCTTGATATAGGAAAACAGCGGATTCTCCCCTCTAAATTGCAGAGCATTCCAGCCGATGTGGGGAATCTTATAGTCAGCAGGAATCACATCCGCGATAGGACGGACAGCGCCGGGGATCAGACCCAGACCGTCATACTCGCCGAACTCGAAACTCTTATCAAACAGCATCTGCATACCAAGGCAAATGCCCAAAAGGGGCTTGCCGGCTTTCGCCAGAGCGATGATGTGCTTGTCCAAGCCGGTATTGCGCAACTTTTGGGCGGCATCGCCGAACGCGCCAACGCCGGGCAGAATAATCTGGTCGGCACTTTCCAAGACCTTGGGATCAGCTGTAACGATGCTTTCTACGCCAATGGCAGTCAGGGAACTTTCCAGCGAGAAGAGGTTTCCCACGCCGTAATCTACGATTGCAACCATTACAGCACTCCCTTGGTAGACGGAATTTCACCGGCACAGGCGGGATCAATTGCCACCGCCTGCCGCAGGCTCCGGGCAACGGACTTGAACGCGCCCTCGATGATGTGGTGGGAGTTGCTGCCGGTGGCCTTGCGAATGTGCAATGTGCAGGCGGCGTTACGGACAAAGCCTAAGAAAAATTCCTCCACCAGTTCCGTGTCAAAAGTGCCCACTTTCTGGGTGGGGATATCCAGAGCATAGCCCAGATAATCTCTGCCGGAAAGGTCAACCGCGCTGAGGATCAGCGCCTCGTCCATAGGCAAAATCATACTGCCATAGCGGCAGATGCCCTTCTTGTCGCCCAGCGCCTTGGCAAACGCCTGACCCAGGGCGATGCCCACATCCTCAACAGTGTGGTGGTCATCCACCTGGGTGTCGCCCTTGGCGTTAACCGTCAGGTCAAACCGTCCGTGGGAGGCCAGAAGTGTCAGCATATGATCCAAAAATCCGCAACCGGTATCAATATTGCTGGTTCCGGTTCCGTCCAGATTTAAGGATATTTTTATGTCTGTTTCATTGGTTTTTCTTGCAATTTCTGCTATTCTCATTACTTTTCCTCCAGAATCTGGCGAACAGTATTTACAAATGCTTTCATTTCCTCTGCCGTGCCGATGGTAACCCGGATGTAATCTCTCAGCCGGTCGGTATCAAAGTGGCGAATGAGGATTCCTCTGCGTTTCAATTCCAGATACAGTTCCTTGCCGCCGATAGCGGGGGTCTTGGTCAGAATGAAATTGGTCTGGGAGGGAATGGTGGTAAAGCCCAGCTTGGAAAGCTCCTGCGTTGTCCATTCCCGGTTGGCAATGATCTTGCCGCAGTTGTCCCGGAAATATTCCATATCCTCCAGCGCGCCCAAACCGGCTGCCATAGTCATCGCATTGACATTAAAGGGATTGGTGGAGAACTGAATGTTCCGCAGATCCTGAATCAACGCCGGACAGCCGATGGCCATACCCAACCGGGCACCGGCCATAGACCGGGACTTGGAGAAAGTCTGGGTGATCAGCAGATTGTCGTACGTGCGGATCAGGGGCACAGCGGTCTCGCCGCCAAAGTCCACATAGGCCTCGTCGATGATTACCACATTGTTGGGATTGCTCTTGACAATCTTCTCGATATCCGCAAGGGACATCGCAAGACCGGTGGGGGCATTGGGATTTGCAATGATCACGGTCTTGTTGCAGCCGATGTAGTCATCAACGTTGACAGAGAAATCCTCCTTGAGAGGAATCTGCTGATAGGGTACGGCGTTAAGCTGGGCAAAGACCTTATAAAAGCCGTAGGTGATATCCGGAAACACCGCCGGGGTATCGGCATCGCAGAACGCCATAATCACGAAGTTCAGCAGTTCATCGGAGCCATTGGTGAAGATCACCTCGTCGGTGGAAACACCGTTTACCTCCGCTGCCTTCTTGGTCAACACCGTGCAGTAGGGGTCAGAGTACAGCTGCAGCCGTGTCGCCGCCTCCTGCACCAAAGCCTGTGCCTTGGGAGAGGCCTGGAAGGGGGATTCGTTGGTGTTAAGCTTTATGTAGGATCTGTCCTGGGGCTGTTCGCCGGGAACATAGGGGACAAGATCTTTATACTTCTTGCTGAAAAATCGGCTCATGATTACTCCTCCTGAATCCGGATCACTGCGCTCTTTGCGTGGGCGGTCAAGCCCTCGGCCTCGGCAAAGTAGGCAACATCCTCTGCCACCTTTGCCAGAGCATCCCGGGTATAGTAGATAAACTGGGTCTTCTTAATGAAATCGTCCACCGACAGAGGGCTGGAGAACTTCGCCGTGCCGGAGGTGGGCAGGGTGTGGTTGGGGCCGGCAAAATAGTCGCCCAAAGCTTCCGGGCAGTTTCTGCCCAGGAACACCGATCCTGCGTGTCGAATTTTGTCGAAATAGGTCATCGGCTCGTCCACGCACAGCTCCAGATGCTCCGGTGCGATGGCATTTGCCACGGCGATGGCGGTTTCCAGGTTGTCCACCACAATGATCTTTCCGTTATTATCGATAGATGCCCGGGCAATCTCGCTTCTGAGCAACTGAGGAATCTGCTTTTCCAGCTCCGCCTGCACCGCATAGGCCAGTTCTTCCGAATCCGTAACCAACACAGCGCTGGCCATCTTATCGTGCTCCGCCTGAGAAAGCAGATCCGCCGCCGCATAACGGGGATTGGTCTTGCCGTCGCAGACGATCAGGATCTCGCTGGGGCCGGCGATCATATCGATGGACACCTTGCCGAAGACCTGTTTCTTTGCCTCCGCCACAAAGGCGTTGCCGGGGCCCACGATCTTGTCCACTTTGGGGACGCTTTCCGTGCCATAGGCCAGTGCGGCAATGGCTTGGGCGCCGCCGACTTTGCAGATTCTGTCCACACCCGCCACCTTTGCCGCCGCCAGAATGACGGGGTTTACTGTGCCGTCAGCACGGGGCGGGGTAACCATTACCACTTCCCCAACGCCGGCGATCTTGGCGGGAATGGCATCCATCAGCACGGTAGACGGATATGCCGCCGTACCGCCGGGGACATACAAACCTGCCCGGTCCACGGGAATGATCTTCTGTCCCACCATTGTGCCGTCCTTTTCGATTTGGAAACCCTGGCGCTTCTGCTGGGAATGGAAAACGCGGATGTTTTCCGCCGCTTTTTGCAGAACTTCCAGGAATTTCGGCTCCACGGAGGCAACTGCCGCATCGATCTCTTCCTTGGTAACGGTCAGGGAGGTCAGCTCCGCTTTGTCAAAGCGCTTGCAGTAGTCAAAAAGAGCCTCGTCGCCCCGCTTGCGCACATCGTAAATGATGTCGGCGACGATATCTTCAATATTCATTGCCGTTTCCGGCTGGGCGAAGATGGCTTCCTCGGCCACCTGCCCGTATTTCAGGATCTTAATCATTGGTTTCCTCCACTTGGGGTGCAATGCTCCGGGTAACAAAGTCGATTGTGTCGCTCTGGAATTTGTAACTGGCCTTGTTGGCGATGAGCCGGGCGCTGATAGGAACAATGGTTTCCTTCACTTCCAGATCGTTTTCTTTCAATGTTGTGCCGGTCTCCACGATGTCCACGATGACGTCGCTAAGACCAAGGATCGGCGCTACCTCGATAGAGCCGTTGAGATGGATAATATCAATATCCCTTCCCTTACTCAGGTAATGCCGGGCGGCTATATTGCTGAATTTTGTCGCTACACGCAAGGTGCGGCGGTTGTCATCCCGGAAGCCCTTGGGCGCGGCCACAGCCATACGGCATTTGCCGATATTCAGGTCCAGAAGCTCATACACATCCGGTTCGTATTCCAGCAGGATGTCTTTGCCCACAATGCCGATATCCGCCGTGCCCCGCTCCACATAAATGGCAACATCCGAGGGCTTCACCCAGAAATAGCGAACGCCTTTTTCCAGGTTCTCGAAAATCAGCTTGCGGTTATTTTCATAAATGGCAGGGCAGGAAAAGCCTGCCTTTTCCATCATTGCATATACTTTTTCGCCCAGGCGGCCCTTGGGCAGTGCTACATTCAGGATAGGTTTCACGGATCTCACCTCACTGTTTTTGCTTCGCGGTAGCGCAGTCCCTCCGGGATCTGGCGGTACACCGCTACGCTCTTGCCGCTGTCCATCAAGGCCTTTGCGGCTTCATTGATCTCGGCAACGGAATCGGAATCGTCATAGAGCAGCACTGTGTCCACATCGTATGCAGAATCAGCAAGTTCCAGCCGCTCCAGCATATCCGTATACACAGCAAAGCCGATAGCACCGCTGTTTCTCTTCATCTTACGCATCAGCTTGTCATACTGTCCGCCGGACAGCACCGCATCCGGCACGCCCCGGACAAAGCCCTTAAAGACGATGCCGTTATAGTAGTGGATGTCATCCACCACGGAGAAATCAATTCGGATACCGCAGCCGGTATCCTTCAAAACTTCGGCCATCTGCTCCAAAAGTTCCAGAGGTCTGGTATCGACGCAGCCACTGAGCAATGCTTTGACCTTGGGCAGCACCGTTTCCGGCGTGCCGCCAATGGCTGCCAGCTGCTGCAGCAGCTCTGCCTTATCTTCGTCAATACCGGCATCCCGGCATACTGCTGCCAGTTCGTGGCGATTTTTACTGCCGACACAGCGGAAAATCTCCGCTTTCTGCTGGGAAGTCATGCCCTCCGTCAGGGCAGTTATCAGTCCCAGATGGGAAATTTCCAGCACGCAGTCATCGGAGATCTTGCCCAAACTCTGCGCCGCCAGTTGGAGAACCTCCGCAATACAGTAGTCATCAATATTTCCCAAACATTCCAGACCAACCTGCTGGATCTCCCGGAAGGAATTGGAATTCCTGGACACCCGGTACACATTTTCGTGGTAATAAAGTTTCTGCTGTGCAGCAGCATCGTCCCGGCTGTTCTTGACGATGGACAGGGTAACGTCAGGCTTCAGCGCCAGCAGCTTACCGCTCAGGTCGGTAAAGGTAATGACATTTTCTGACAGCAGAAAGTCCTTGTTCCGGGCGTAGAGGTCATATTCTTCAAATTTGATCATCTTATACTGGGTGTAGCCGTACTGCCGGTAAAGCCGGCGCAGACGGAATACAATTCTCTCGGTTACATTCAGGGGTAAATCCATTGTGTTCATTTCTTTTCCGCCTCCTGCAGCTTTTCGATGGCAGCGCGGTAGCCGTCCTTGCCGTAGTTCAGGCATTTGCTGACACGGCCGATGGTGGCGGTGCTGATGCCAACCTGTTGGGTGATCTCCTGATAGCTGGCGCCTTGGGAAAGCAAAATGGCGGTTTCCAGCCGCTGGGCCATATCCTGCAGCTCCTTAATGGTGCACAGATCTTCAAAATAGGCATAGCACTCGTCTATGCTCTCAAGATTCAGAATGGTTTGGAACAGTTTATCCATAGCTTCACTGCGCAAAGTCATAGAAAGCCCTCCTTTTATAATCGTTTCATCAGTTTATCACTTTAGCGCAGTAAAGTCAACCCCTTTTTGGAAGAAATTTGCATAAAAAATCACGCCGGAAAACCAGCGTGATTTTTACATTCCGTTAAATGACAGACAGCAGACTTAAATGTTTCTGCTCCTGAGCGGTTTTCAGCAGTTCGGGCAAGTTTGCGCCCTCCAGAAGAAGCGCATAGTCGTGCAGGATTCGCTGTGCCAGTTCCCCGGAAATATCCAGACCACTGACCTGCGCCAGCACAGTTTTTGCACTGTCCATAGACTGCTCCAAATTTTCGCTTTCGGCAATGTAACGCTTCACCCCGGCAGCTGCGCCAATGCCGATATAGGCCGGAGCGATGCCCATTTCCATAGCGGTTTTTGCTCCGCCGATAAGCCGGTCCTCAGGGCTCAGCTTCCGGGCGGGATCTGCACCCACCCGCCGGCAGGTATCCCCCAAAGCGGCATTGGTAAAGCGGTACAGAAGATCGGTGATATGATCCAGCAGATCCTTCAGAGGTTGATCGTACATCTTCGCCAGAGCCGCGGCGCTTTCCAGCATTGCATTCTGCACGAGAATACGGATCTCCGGCACTGCGATGGCCTGATAAATGTACTCAAGGCCCAGCAGATCGCCAAGGTAGGCACAGATAGCGTGGCCCAGATTGTGAACATAGAGCTTGCGCTTGATATAAAAATCAAAGGGCTCGCAGGGCACCATATTGGTAATTTCGGGAATCTTACCCCGGAAGGCGTTCTTGTCCACCGGCAGCAAGCCATAGCGCTCCACGCAGATCCGCAGCGGCTCGCCATCCTTCATGGCTTCCGTCTGCACCGGTACCATACGGCCGATGGATGCCTCCACCAGACCCACAGTCTTGTCGAAAATGGCGCATTCTTCAGCGGTCAGCTGCTCTTTCAGCATACCCTCCAGCAGCTTGTTGGCATCCATCAGGTTTTCGCAGATGATGATGTTCAGGGGTGCCTCGGTCTTTGCCCAGCGCTTACGTAGACCGGCAACGATATTCGGCACGATAAATTTCAGAATTCTTGCGCCAACAGCGGTGGCCATAATGTCGCAATCGGCGATTGCCTCGGAAGTGGCATCTGTATCATTTCCGTTAACGGCGGTAATATTCCGGATCCAGATATCCTCATAGCCGTCGTTGGTGGCATAGCGGATGGGATACGCGTTCTTCTCCTGCAGCGCATTTACCACAGCTTCCTCCACATCGACAAAGGTAACTTCGTAACCGGACTGGCTGAACAGCGCGCCGATGAAGCCGCGGCCAATATTTCCGCCGCCATACATAACTGCCTTTTTCATAAATGCGCCATCTCCTTTCCGGCTACTGTAATTTCTTACCTGTATTATAGAGGAGTTGTTCCCAATATGCAAGCGGTTTTTTCTTTCCCCCCATGAGGCGGCAAAAGCAATAAACACAGCAAGCAGGTGAGATTCACCTGCCTGCGGTTATTAAAACGCCCTTAGGAACAGTTTTTGTGCGTTCTTATAGAGGATGTTTTCCTTGTCCTCCTGGGATATCCGGGACAGCGCCGCCGGAGGGATGAGAAAAGACAGGTAATTTACCATATCACTCCATAGCCGCCATCAGGTTCGGCGTTGTCATCCAGTGCCACATCGCCCACCAGGTGGAGGGCTCACGCTTTGCGCCCTCGCGGCCAAGGAAGTCCAGCTGCTCCTCTTCCAGTTCAGCGATCCGGTCGATTTCACCGTCATACAGATCCTGCAGACGATCCCGGGCTGCTTCCAGACGGGCGATGACACCGCCGATGCGGATGTCCTGAATGTCAAAGCCGTGGGGCTTGTTGTCGATATACCACTGCTTGCGGTAGATCTTCAGGAAGTTCTTCACACGCTTGATGGTTTCATCATAATCGGCAACCAGGCCGGGAATTGCCTGCTTATCGCCGCTGAGATAGATCTTGTGGGTGCGCACACTCAGCTCTGCCTTCAGCTCCAAGGCCTGACACAGCGCCTGCATAGTCTTATACAGATAGCCCCACTGGGGATGATCCACCATCTTATCCAAGGTTTTGGCGCAATCGGCAAACAGCTTGCCTTCGCCCTCGAATACCTGCTTATCCATAATACCCAGCAGGCAGTCGTTATACAGCAAATACTTATCGGTGTTGCAGATATAGTCTGCCGCCCCGTTGGGTGTGCCGGGCAGATCCAGCAGCATAAAGTCATCCCAAGCAACGCCGAACTTCTTTTCAAATTTTGCCTTGATGGCGTCTTCGTCCTCGTTGCCGTTGGCATACTCGGCAGCGTAGAACACCGAAGGCAGCAGGGAGAACTTGGAACATTCTCCGCCCCAATCGCCCCACAGGGTATAGATCACATCCTGCACGCCGTTTTCCACGCAGCTGTCGATGGATGCCTTGATGGCCTTCATCGAATAGCCGTTATGGGGTGCAAAACCGGCCCAAGTCCAGATGCCGCCGGCAAACCAGGTGCCGGTCTTGATCTTCTGGTGGGTGTGGAGCATACCGTCATAATGCTCTTTCTTGGTGGAGTAGTAATCCCAGTACACCAGCTGAACATTGTCGGGGATCTGCTTGCGGATATCATCACTGATGTCAGCATCAGTGTAGTACTCACCGCCGGTTACCAGCTTGATGAACATATCCGACCACATCAGGAAATTGAAGCCGTATTTGGCGCCGATCTGACAGACCCGGTTTAAGTGGTCGATCATCACCTGAGAGTGATCCTGATGACCGTGCTGATCATAGTAACGGCCTCTGCCCACCATATGGGCTTCGTCCATACCGATATGTACCGTCTTGGTGGTGAAGCATTTGGCGACAGTAGCAAACATAGACTCGATCAGTTCGTAAACCCGCTCATCGCCGATCAGCAGGATATCGTCGGTATCAAAATGGGGCCAGTAATCCGGCCATCTTTGAATGGCGCCCAGATGGGCCAGCACCTGAATGCAGGGAATCAGTTCCATGCCCTTGGAAAGGGCGTATTTATCCATTTCCTTCAGCTCTTCCTGGGTATAGCGACCCCGCATATAGCCGAAATAGGGATTGTCGTCAACTTCATATGTATCTTCCGTGTACAGCATCAGGCAGTTATAGCCCATATCCGCTGTCAGGTCGATCCACTGCTTCACGCTGTCAACCGTGGAAACGGCGTTTCGCGAGCAGTCCAGCATTGTGCCGAGTTTGCGAAATTTCTTCTCCATTTTGCGCTTTATCCTCCGTTTTTCATCTGGATAAAATCATTATAGCTTGCTGCGCTTTTGATTGCAACATTTATTTCCGTTCCGCAGTGCCGATTCCCTCCAGAAAAGCTGAAATTTTCCTGCATTTTCAGGGTCTTTTTCTGCTGGTTTTGTATTGACTTTTTTTGTAATTTTTTGTACAATTACCGTGGCTAATGACGGGCTCTTGCGGACCACTTTTTTTCACCGCAAAAATACTGTCGAATTTCTATGGATACACGGATTTTCGGTATCGTTAATCCCCGAATTATTGTTAAGGAGAGTAACGCATTATGGGCAACAAAATCACGATCATCGGAGCCGGCAGCGTCGGCGCCACCATTGCCAACGATCTGGCAGTTACAAACGTCGCCACAGAGATCGTCCTCATCGACATCAACAAGGAAAAGGCCTTCGGCGAAGCTATGGACATTTATCAGGGTCTTTGCTTCGGCTCCCCCGCCAATGTCTACGGCGGCGATTACGAAGATGCCGCAGGTTCCGATGTCGTCGTCATCACCTCCGGTCTTCCCAGAAAGCCCGGTCAGACCCGCCTGGAGCTGGCACAGACCAATGTGGATATCCTGAAGGAGATCACCCCCAACATCGTTAAGTATGCCCCGGATGCCATCTACATAATCGTTTCCAACCCCGTGGATGTGCTGACCTATGTGCTGCACAAGATCTCCGGCATCCCCAGAAAGCGGATCATCGGCTCCGGTACCATCCTGGATACCGCCCGTCTGCAGGCCGAGCTGGCTAAGGAGTTCAACATCAGCCCCAAGAATGTCCACGCTCACGTTTACGGCGAGCATGGCGACAGCTCCTTCGTTCCCTGGTCTTTGGCCACCATTTCCAACAACCGCATCGCCAACTACAAGAAAAACGCCCCCAAGAACGACCAGATTAGCTTCAAGGGTGAGTACGATGCCATCGAGGAGCACGTCCGCACCAGCGGCGCAGTGGTTATCAAGGCTAAGGGCGTTACCACCTATGCAGTTGCAATGTCCGTTTGCCACATCGTCCGCTGCATCTTCAACGGCTCCGGTACTGCGCTGACTGTTTCTTCTATGCTCAACGGTGAGTACGGCATCAGCGATGTCTGTCTGAGCACCCTGTGCATCGTGGATGGCTCCGGCATCCGCGGCAAGATCCAGAACGATCTGACCGACGCAGAGCTGGCTAAGCTCCAGAACAGCGCCAACAAGCTGAAAGAAATTATTGCAAGCATTAACTTTTAAGGAGGATTCCCTTATGGAGTACCGTATTGAACACGATTCTATGGGCGAGATTCAAGTTCCCGCCGACCGTTATTGGGGTGCCCAGACACAGCGCTCCTGCCAGAACTTCCCTATCGGCGTTGGCATCGAAACGATGCCCCGGGAGATCACCCACGCCTTTGGCATCCTGAAGCGGGCTGCTGCCGCTGCCAACCACACCCTGCGTCCTGAGAAGATGACCGCTGAAAAGCTCAGCGCCATCACGAAGGCTTGCGACGAGGTCATCGCCGGCACTCTGAACGACCACTTCCCCCTGGTGGTCTGGCAGACCGGTTCCGGCACCCAGTCCAATATGAACGCAAACGAGGTCATCGCCAACCGGGGCAACGCCATCGCAGGCGCTAAGTTGCTGCACCCCAACGACGATGTGAATATGAGCCAGTCTTCCAACGACACCTTCCCCACTGCAATGCACATCGCAGGTGTCTTGGCTCTGGAAGATAAGGTTCTGCCCGCCATTGACCTGCTGATCGGCACCTTCAAGAAGCTGGAAGCAGAGAATGAGGGCATCGTCAAGTCCGGCAGAACCCACCTGCAGGACGCTACCCCCATCGCTTTCTCTCAGGAGATCTCCGGCTGGCGCAGCTCTCTGGAGCGGGACCGTCAGTTGATCACCATCGCACTGGAGCCCCTGAAGGAGCTGGCGCTGGGCGGCACCGCTGTCGGCACCGGACTGAATGCTCCCAAGGGCTTCGATATCAAGGTCGCTGAGGAAGTTACCAAGCTCACCGGCAAGACTTTCCGCACCGCTGAAAACAAGTTCCACGCACTGACCTCCAAGGACGAGCTGGTCTTTGCCCACGGCGCACTGAAGGCACTGGCAGGCGACCTGATGAAGATCGCCAACGACGTCCGCTGGCTGGCATCCGGCCCCCGGGACGGTCTGGGTGAGATCACCATTCCCGAAAACGAGCCCGGCTCCTCCATTATGCCCGGCAAGGTCAACCCCACCCAGTGTGAGGCAGTTACTATGGTGGCCGTTCAGGTTATGGGCAACGATGCCGCTGTTGGCTTCGCCGCCAGCCAGGGCAACTTCGAGCTGAATGTATTTATGCCCGTTCTGATCTATAACTTCCTGCAGTCCGCCCGACTGCTGGCAGAGGCTATGGTGTCCTTCCACAACAACTGCGTCATCGGTATCAAGGCCAACAAGGAAAAGATGGCGCACAACCTGCACAACTCCCTGATGCTGGTTACCGCCCTGAACCCTTACATCGGCTACGAAAAAGCAGCCAAGACCGCCAAGCTGGCTTACAAAGAAAACATCTCCCTGAAGGAAGCTTGCGTAAAGCTGGGCTTCCTGAGTGCGGAGCGGTTTGACGAAGTGTTCCACCCCGAGCAGATGATTTGATAAAAGAGGAATTGCTATGACATATTCATATTTTCCGGGCTGTACCCTGAAAACAAAAGGAAAAGAACTGGATATATGGGGCAGAGCATCGGCAGAGGCTCTGGGCATTACCCTGGAGGAGCTTAAGGACTGGCAGTGCTGCGGCGCTGTGTATCCGATGGCCAAGGATGAGATTGCTACCCGGCTCTCCTCTGTCCGCGCCTTGATGGCTGCGGGCGAAAAGGGTCAGGATCTGGTAACTCTGTGCTCCGCCTGCCACCATGTAATCAAGCGGGTCAACAATGACCTGCGTACCGATGAGACCATTCGCGACAAGGTTGCCCGCTATCTGGGTCTGGAGACCCCCTATGCTGGTGAGACCAATGTTGTCCACTATCTGGAAGTCCTGCGGGATCAGGTCGGCTTCGACACCTTGAAGGAAAAGGTGGTCAACCCCCTGACCGGTCGCAAGATCGGCGCTTACTATGGCTGTATGCTTCTGCGTCCCGCCAAGGAACTGGGCTTCGACGATCCCGAGAATCCCCGGATTCTGGAGGATTTCATCCGCGCCATCGGCGCAGAGCCCGTGATTTACGCACGGCGCAACGAATGCTGCGGCGGCTACTGCACCATTAAGAGCAAGGACTTTGCCGCCAAGCAAGTCGATGCCATTATGGAAAACGCCAAAGCTTGCGGTGCCCAGGAGCTGATCACCGCTTGCCCGCTGTGCCTGTACAACCTGAAGGAGAACGCCACTAACGGTCTCCCCGTAACCTACTTCACCGAGCTTCTTGCAGAGGCTCTTGGCGTAAAGGAGGCTGCAAAATGATCGACACAATTAAGCGCATTTCCGGCGTGAATCCCCGCAAGTGTATGAAGTGCGGCAAATGCACCGCTTCCTGTCCCGCATTTGATCAGATGGAGTTCCACCCCCATCAGTTTGTGGATATGGTGGAAACCGGACGCATCGATGAGCTGATGCAGTCCAAGGGTATCGACTTCTGCCTGAGCTGCTTTGCCTGCGTGGAGCGCTGCCCCAGAAATGTAGAACCGGCGAAGGTGATTGAAGCCGTGCGGCTGGCGGTTGTCCGTCAGCAGGGCGGTGCACACCTGACCCCCAACGATATTCCGGCGCTGCTGGATGATGAGCTGCCTCAGCAGGCCATCACCGCCGCCTTCCGCAAATACAGAAAGTGAGGTGAAAGATCATGCAACGCGTAGGCGTATTTGTCTGCTGGTGCGGTAGTAACATTGCCGCTACCGTAGATGTGGAAAAGGTTGCCGAGGTTTTGGCTAAGGAGCCCGGCGTGGTCTTTTCCACCCATTATCAGTATATGTGCTCCCAGGCCGGTCAGGAAATGATCCAGGAAAGCATCCATAAGTATAATCTTACCGGTGTTGTGATCTGTTCCTGCTCCCCCAGAATGCACGAAAACACCTTCCGCAAGACCTGCGAAAAGGCCGGTCTTAACCCCTATATGGTGGAAATTGCCAACATTCGTGAGCAGTGCTCCTGGATCCACAAGGACAAGGAAACTGCTACTGAAAAGGCTGTTATCCTGGGCCGTGCCGCCATCGCCAAGGTGCACCTGAATGCACCCCTGACCGCTGGCACCTCCCCCGTTAAGAAGCGCGCTCTGGTCATCGGCGGCGGTATCGCCGGCATCCAGACCGCTCTGGACATCGCCGACGCCGGCTTCGATGTGGACATCGTGGAAAAAGAGCCCACCATCGGCGGCAAGATGACCCAGATCGACAAGACCTTCCCCACTCTGGACTGCGCAGCCTGTATCCTGACCCCCAAGATGGTGGACGCTGCCCAGAACGAGAAGATCCACATTCATTCCTACGCCGAGGTTTCCTCTGTCAAGGGCTTTGTGGGTAACTTCAAGGTTACCATCAAGAAAAAGGCCCGCTATGTTGACGAAACCAAGTGTACCGGCTGCGGCCTCTGCACCGAAAAGTGCCCTCAGAAGAAGGTTCCCAATCTGTTCAACTTGGGTCTGGACAACCGCCGCGCCATCTACATCCCCTTCGCACAGGCTGTGCCCAAGGTTGCTACCATTGACGCTGACTACTGCACCATGCTGAAATCCGGCAAGTGCGGCGTCTGCTCCAAAGTCTGTACCGCCGGCGCTATCGACTACAAGCAGACCGATACCTTCATTGAGGAAGAGTATGGTGCAATCGTAGTTGCCACCGGCTTCAATCCCATCAAGCTGGATCAGTACGACGAGTTCGCTTACTCCCAGAGCCCCGATGTGGTTACCTCTCTGGAGTTTGAGCGTCTGATGAACGCTGCCGGTCCTACCGGCGGTACGCTGCTGCGTCCTTCTGACGGCGAACATCCCCACACCATCGTATTCGTACAGTGTGTGGGCTCCCGCTGCGATGACAGCAAGGGCAAGCCTTACTGCTCCAAGATCTGCTGTATGTACACCGCCAAGCACGCAATGCTGTGCCGCGAAAAGTACCCCGACACCGATGTGTATGTATTCTACATCGATGTCCGCACCCCCGGTAAGAACTTCGACGAATTCTACCGCAGAGCTGTGGAAGAATACGGCGTTCACTATGTCAAGGGCATGGTTGGCAAGGTCGTTCCTGAGAACGGCAAGCTGAAGGTTCAGGCTTCCGACCTGATCGGCAACCGCCAGATCCATATCGACGCCGATATGGTGGTTCTGGCCGCAGCTATCGAGCCGGATAAGAGCGCAAGACCTCTGGCCACGATGCTGACCGCTTCTATGGACACCAATGACTTCTTCACCGAGGCTCACCCCAAGCTGCGTCCTGTAGAAAGCCCCACCGCCGGTATCTTCCTGTCCGGCGCCTGCCAGGGCCCCAAGGACATTCCCGAAACCGTTGCTCAGGCTTCTGCCGCAGCAGCAAAGGTCATCGGCCTGCTTAACAAGGATCAGCTGGTCTGCAACCCCTGCACCGCTAACCCCAACGAACTGATGTGTAACGGCTGCTCCAGTTGTGAAAAGGTTTGCCCCTACGGTGCAATCACTTACATTGACAAGGAATTCCGCGGTCCTAACCGCACGACCCTCATCCGGCGTGTGGCCCAGGTCAATCCCGCGGTTTGCCAGGGCTGCGGCGCTTGTACCGTTGCCTGCCCCTCCGGCGCTATGGACCTGAAGGGCTTCTCTAACAAGCAAATTATGGCGGAGGTGGATGCAATATGCCGGTAAATGAAGAATTCAAGCCTACAATCGTTGCATTCTGCTGCAACTGGTGCTCCTACGCAGGTGCTGACCTGTCCGGCACCAACCGTCTGCAGTACCCTGCCAATGTTAAGATCATCCGTATCCCCTGCTCCTCCCGCCTGAACCCCATGTTCGTGCTGCGGGCATTCCAGCGGGGTGCTGACGGCGTGATCCTGTGCGGCTGCCACCCTGGCGACTGCCACTACACCACCGGCAACTACTATGCCCGCCGCCGTATGACCCTGCTGTTCTCTATGCTGGATTTCCTGGGCATCGAGAGAGAGCGCACCCGCGTTGAATGGGTCTCCGCTGCAGAAGGCGCAAAGTTTGCCGCCACTATGAACGACTTTTCCGCGACGATCCATAAGCTTGGTCCGAACCGGAGATTGGAGGATCTGAGATGCAGAAAAGACTAATGGATAAAGCCATCGAGCTGCTGGAAAACGGCACTGCCGACCGGATCCTTGGCTGGAAAGCCGGTGAATTCGTCTACGACCTGACTCCCGCCGTATTCACCTCCAGAGAGCAGATCGAAAAGGACTTTGTTTTCAGCGCATTCGCAGGCGCTAACCTGAGCAAGTATCTGATCGCCGAGAGCCGCAAGGGCGGCAAGGTCGCAGCCTTCATCAAGCCCTGCGACAGCTACTCCTTCCAGCAGCTGCTGAAGGAACACCGCATCCTGCGGGACAATGTCTATGTCGTAGGCGTTTCCTGCGACGGTATGTGCGACCCCGCCAAACTGGGCGAGGGTGTCCTCTCCGTGAAGGAAGAGGGCGACAATCTGGTTGTTGACACGCTGTACGGCGAAAAGACCGTTGCCAAGGCTGATGCCATTTCTGAGCGCTGCGCCGCCTGCAAGAGCAAGAAAGTTGTGATCTTTGACGAACTGATCGGCGAAAACGGTGAAGAAACCGAAAACGATCGCTTCGGTGAGGTTGCAAAGCTGGAAGCTATGACCCCCGAGGAGCGCTTCGCCTTCTGGAGAAATGAGCTGTCCCGCTGCATCCGCTGCAACGCCTGCCGCAATGTCTGCCCCGCCTGCAGCTGCGAAAAGTGCGTGTTCGACAACGCCGATTCCGGCGTCCGGAACAAGGCTGCCGCCGACTCCTTCGAGGAGAATATGTTCCACGTGATCCGGGCTTTCCACGTTACCGGCCGCTGCACCGACTGCGGTGAGTGCAGCCGTGTATGTCCCCAGAACATCCCCCTGCACCTGCTGAACAGAAAGATGATCAAAGATATCAATGAGCTGTACGGCACTTACCAGGCAGGCGCAGATATGGACACCAAGCCCCCGCTGACCAATTTCACTTTGGACGACTGCGAGCCGTCTATCGTACACGAACGGGGAGGGCAATAATGATGAAAAAGATTGCAATTTCCCAGTTAAATGAACTGTTTGCTGCGATTTCCGCACAGAAAAATCTCTATATCCCCACTGACGACGGTGCTGATCAGGCCAAGTTTACCCCCTGGCAGGAGGGCGTTACCCTCACTGACAAGCTCAACACCGTCCGCAGCGCCAAGGATCTGTTCTTCCCCCAGGTAGAAAATCTGGTCAACTTCAAGGTTGCTGATTCCAAGATCGAGATCGTGGAAAACCGGGATGCTGCTGAGCCTTTCGTGGTCTTTGGCGTTCGCGCCTGTGATTGCGCCAGCTTCGACATTCTGGATCGGGTATTCCTCAGCGATCCCGTGGACTCCTTCTACCAGACCCGCCGGGAAAACGGTGTGGTCATCACTCTGGCTTGCTCCCGTCCTGCGGAAACCTGCTTCTGCGGCGTATTCGGAATTGACGCAGCAAACCCCGCCGGTGATGTTACCTGCTGGATGGACGGCGAAAACCTGTACTGGCGTGCAAACACCGCCAAGGGTGAAGCGCTGACCGCTACTTTGGGTCTGCTGACGGACTGCGATGACGCTGCCGTTACCGCACAGCAGGAGGCAAGCCGCAAAATCCTTGCCAAGCTGCCCCTGAACTCTCTGGATCTCAGCGAGTTCAAGGAGCAGAAGCTGATGGACGTATTCAACAGCCCCAAGTGGGCGCAGCTTTCCGAGAGCTGCCTGGGCTGCGGCACCTGCACCTTTGTCTGCCCCACCTGCCAGTGCTATGATGTGCAGGACTTTGACAACGGTCGTGAAGTCCGCCGCTTCCGCTGCTGGGACAGCTGTATGTACTCCGACTTTACCATGATGGCTCACGGCACCAACCGCCCCACCCAGAAAGAGCGGTTCCGCCAGAGATTTATGCACAAGCTGGTGTACTTCCCCAACAATAACGATGGCATTTTCGGCTGTGTCGGCTGTGGCCGCTGCCTGCGCAAGTGCCCCATCCATATGAACATCGTCAAGGTAGCCAAGGCGCTGAAGGAGGATATGTAATGAGAAATGATCCGTTGATTCCTATGCTGGGCGTCGTTACCATGATCCGTACCGATACACCGGATGTGAAAACCTTCCGTGTTACCGGTATTGACGGTGTGAAGCCCTTTGAGCACATTCCCGGACAGTGCGCAATGCTGTCCATCCCCGGTGTGGGCGAAGCGCTGTTCTCCATCACCTCCTCCCCCACGGAAAAGGATTTCCTGGACTTCTCCATTAAGAAGTGCGGCTGCGTTACCACCTGGCTGCACCAGATGGAGGTCGGCCAGCAGATCACCATCCGCGGCCCCTACGGCAACGGCTTCCCCGTTGACACCGAACTGGCCGGCAAGGATCTTCTGTTTATCGCCGGCGGCATCGGCCTTGCGCCGCTGCACTCCGTCATTAACTACTGCCGCCACTATCGGGATCGCTACGGCAAGATCGACATCGTCTACGGCTCTCGCAGCATGGCCGATCTGGTTGACTTCCCCGAGATCGTGGACGAGTGGTGCAAGGAAGATGGTATCAATGTTCACCTGACCATTGACAACCCCCAGAGCGAATGGGATGGCCACGTGGGCTTCGTTCCCAACTACGTCAAGGAGCTGAACTTTGACACCTCCAAGACCGTTCTGATGTGCGGTCCTCCCATTATGATCAAGTTCACACTGGCAGGCCTGATGGAACTGGGCTTCCAGAAGAATCAGGTCTACACCACTTTCGAGCTGAAGATGAAGTGTGCCCTGGGTAAGTGCGGTCGCTGCAACATCGGCGACAAGTATGTCTGCAAGGACGGCCCTGTGTTCCGTTTGGATCAGATGGATGAGCTGCCCGACGAGTATTAAGGAGAAATAACGATGGAAAATATGGTAAATGTTTATCTTTACGGCAAGAAATACCAGGTTCCTGCCAGCCTCACCATTATGGAGGCCATGGAATATGCCGGTTATCAGCTGGTAAGAGGCTGCGGCTGCCGCAACGGCTTCTGCGGCGCCTGCGCCACCATCTACCGCATCGCCGGTGATCGGGAACTGAAGACCTGCCTTGCCTGCTCCACCAAGGTGGAAGACAATATGTATGTGGCAACGCTGCCCTTCTTCCCCCTCGTAAAAGAGGTCTATGACATCAACAAGGTTAAGCCCACAGAGCAGATCATGATGCAGCTGTATCCCGAGATCTACGCCTGTGTCGGTTGTAATGCCTGTACTCAGGCCTGTACGCAGGGTCTGGACGTTATGCAGTACATCGCCTACGCTCAGCGCGCTGAGTATGAAAAGTGTGCCGAAGAGTCCTTTGACTGTGTTATGTGCGGCGTCTGCTCCAGCCGCTGCCCCGCTGGTATCTCCCATCCTCAGGTGGCTATGCTGGCCCGCCGGCTCTACGGCAAGTACATTGCTCCCCACTGCGATCATTTGGATGAGCGCATCAAGGAGATCAACGAAGGTAAGTACGAACTTCTGCTGGAAGACCTGATGGGCAAGCCCATTGAGGAAATGCAGGAGCTGTACAACCATCGCGACATCGAAAAGTAAGGAGGCGGCACTATGTATACTGATGCATTTATGCAGGAATCCATCAAGAAGGTGGAAGCTGCCCGTGAGGCCAATATGAAGCTGGATCCCCGCCGGATGACCGCCGAGGAAAAGTCCGTTCTTCTGAAGACCTACCATCCCGACTACCGGGAAGACCAGTTCGAGAATCTGGTTATGGGCCCCAACGCCGGCCAGAAGGTCCCCGTAGAGCTGGCTAAACTGCTGCAGGGTCAGTCCCGTCTGCTGAATGTGGATGTTGACCTGACCAAAACCGATTATGAGACCGATGTTCTGATCATCGGCGCAGGCGGCGCAGGCACCTCCGCTGCTATCGAAGCGCACAACAACGGCGCTAAGGTAATGATCGTTACCAAGCTGCGTATGGGCGACGCCAACACCATGATGGCAGAAGGCGGCATCCAGGCTGCTGACAAGCCCGGCGACAGCCCTGCTCAGCACTTCCTGGATGCATGCGGCGGCGGCCACTTCGCTGCCCAGAAGGATCTGCTGTACAAGCTGGTCACTGAGGCTCCCGAAGCCATCGCCTGGCTCAGCGAGCTGGGTGTGGAGTTCGACAAGACTCCCGACGGCACTATGGTCACCACCCACGGCGGCGGCACCTCCCGCAAGAGAATGCACGCTGCAAAGGACTACTCCGGTGCAGAAATTATGCGTACTCTCCGGGATGAAGTCCTGAACCGTCAGATCCCCGTTGTGGATTTCACCTCCGCAATCGAGCTGATTAAGGACGAGGACGGCCGCTGCTGCGGTGCAGTGCTGAAGAAT
>JAZQTN010000018.1:0-12228 GCA_045630825.1 Faecousia sp.
CAGATCATCATAGAAGTCGAAGGTCAGCTGAGATGCGCTGGTGGGATAGATCTTGCCTTCCTCTGCGGTGTCGCTCATTTCGAACTTCACTGCATCGGGATCGTTGATCAGGTCCTCAACAGTTGCGTTCTCAGCATTCTCAAACTTGTAGCCGATGATGCCGTAAGCGCCGAAGGACTTGAAGGAGGAAATGTTCAGAGCAGTAGAAGCGTCAGCGTGGAAAGTAACGTTGACACGCAGTGCCCAAGGCTCAATCAGACGGACGTTGTAGTTGTTCTTAGCCATTGCGTTGGTCTCAACGATCTCAGGCTCAGAGGGCTCAACGATCTTCTCTTCGGTGGTAACCTCGATGGAAACGACCTCGGAATCGATGTAGCCGTCAGCTGCAACATACATTGCCTCAACGGTGTAGGTGGTGTTGTCAGTCAGGCCGGTGAACTCACCGCTGGTCTGCCATTCGCCGCCGTTAATCCGGAACATCAGAGTGCCGCCTTCGGTAGCGTCAGCGGTAGCAGTGATGGTGGAATCGGTGGTGGTAGCAGTCAGGCCGGTGGGAGCGGTCAGCTGAGGCTTAGCAGTGGTGGCAGTGGTGGTGGCAACAGCGGAATCGATGTAGCCATCAGCAGCAACATACATAGCCTCGACAGTGTAAGTGGTGTTGCGGTTCAGACCGGTAAACTCGCCGGTAGTCTGCCATTCGCCGCCGTTGACACGGAACATCAGGTTGCCGCCCTCTACGGGATCGGCAAGGGCGCAAATAACAGAATCGCTGACATAGTCAATCACAATCGTGGGCGCATCCAGCTGTGTCTTGCTGGTAATGACCTCGACATCGAAAATCTCAGAATTGATATAGCCTGTAGTTGCCACATACATCGCCTCGATGAGATACCAGGTATCTCGCTCAAGACCGGTAAACTCGCCGTTTTCCTGCCAGTCGCCATGGTTGAGCCGGAATTTCAGCACACCGCCCTCAACCGTATCCGCAGAAGCAGTTATACTGGTGTCTGTGGTAGTTATTGTCAGGTCAGCAGGCGTGGGAAGCTGGATCTTGGCAGTTCTCTCTGTAATGGTAGCAATGCCGGAATCGATATAGCCTTCGCCGCCAACGTACATTGCCTCGATGGTGTACTTAGTGTAGTTCTTCAGGCCGGTAAATGTGCCGCTTTCCTGCCACTGACCACCCTCCAGACGGAACATCAGGGTGCCGCCTTCGACTGCATCAGCGGTAACGGTGATGCTGGATTCGGTGATAGCTGTGGTCTTAAAGCCGGTGGGAGCGGACAGCGGAATGTCTTCCTCGGGCTCTTCAGGCTCAACTTCGACGAATTCATACCCAAACAGCTCCACCTCGTTCAGAATCAGATACTGATCGATGGTAGAATTGACCGTCAGACGAAGGGCATATGCATCGTATGCCTGCGGGAAATCAAGAACAAAGGTATCGGTGAAGCCGGATTGGTACGCATTGCCGGTATAGATATGCGTCCAGGATCCGCCCTTTTCCGTCTGCACTTCCACGATGATGCCCTTGGGGCTATATCGTATGCTGTGGTATGCATACAGCCGCATTCTGCAGATGTTGCTGGGGTTTCCATCCTCTTGTGTCAGATCAAGCTCAACTTTGACCGGCAAAGAGCCACTGCCAACGGTGAAGAAATCGCTTCTGTCGCCGTCGATGATCTTGTCTACTGTATATCTCGAAACGTAGGCAGACTTATTTGCCTCCACACCGGCAATCGGAACTTTCACCAGAGGCGTACCATTTTTGACCTCATAGACGGTGATTTCCATCAGCATGGGATAATCCGCCGAGGTTCCTAGGTGGTCATAGATCAGGATCCGGACTTCTGTACCCACAACGGGATCAAAGGTATATCTCACAGTATAGCTGTCTTCAAAAGGACTGCTGGTAACGCTCTTTACCTTCTGCCAAACGCCGTTTACATCCTTAACCTCAATATCAAATTTGGTTATATAGTCGCCTTCTCTGGCCACAAGTTCCACACCGCCGACTGTCTTCGTGCCGTTCAATTCCAGAACGGCAGCGGGAATTCGACGGGAATAATTGATAGATGCGCTACCTTTGATCCAGGAGGCAATACCAACATGGGCATCAGTCAGATATACTTCCTCGCCGGTGTCTGCATCCGTCAGTTTTTCCAGGTTGTCTACATTATAATAGCCGACATGCGGTGTAATGGAGGATTCCGTAATGGCATCCAGCCAGATTCCATCGGGTCTGGGCTGGGTGGGAACTGTGGTAGGCTGCGTGGGTGCGATGGTGGGCTGCGTGGGTGCAGTGGTGGGCTGCGTGGGAGCAATCGTAGGCACAGTAGGAGTTTGTCCACCGCTAACGGGCTCCAGATTGTTCAGCGCCGTGGTAATAATCGCACAAGCCTGGTCAGCCAGCGCCTGTGTAACGCCGCCATAGGTTTCCAGAAGCTCGTCCGCCTGGGTCATAGCAGTCTGCAGATTTCGGTAAGACTCGGATGTATAGTCTGTAGCCTTTACGCTCTCGGCTGTTTTGATTGCCTGCTCCAGTTCAGAGGTATCAGGGGTATTCTGAATATCAGAGAAGCCTCTCAGCTCGATATTCTTTGTCATACCGTAGACTGCGAAATAGCCGTCGTTGGTAATGGGATTGCTGAAATCGGTGATGTCAAAGACCAGATTTCCGTCAACAAACATAAAGAAGCGAACGCCGCCGGAAACATTGATTGCACCGACGCGGATGCTGTGGAATGAACCGGGGGTAAAGAAATTGTTGGGCAAAACGCCATAAGTGGGGGTGAAGCCATCCACCTCGCCAAAGATGACGGTGCGCTGTCCATTGACAAATTTCTGCACCTCAACGTCGTCAGTATTAAAACCAACATAGTATTCCGTGCCACCATTGATGCACATGGTATCCGGCTTTTGATTCTTGATGGTAAAGGCAACCCATTCGCCGGTGCTGGCAATGGGAATGCTCAGGTCAAACTCGAAAATGGTATCCTGGCTGAATTTCTCACCGATGTAGACGGAGTAGCCGCTGTGGGTCATCACGCCGCCGGAAACACTGATGGGCGTAGAAGTCCAGTCGCTTCCGTCGCGGAAAGCCGTTACAAGATCAACCGTTTCACCGACGATTTCATCGCTGGAGTCGATCTGTTGATTGACGGTAACCACCCAGCGAGTCGTTACACTTCCACTTTTCAGCGTATAGGTAACCGGGTTAGTGAAGTCCTGAACAGAACCGGGGGCTTTATCGCTAGTCCAGCCGGCCAAAAGTGTGAACTCCAAAGGAAGCGCTGTGATATCCACATCGCCCTTAACGATCAGGCTGACTGTTCCGTTGACAGAGTCATAGACCGTTTTTCCCACCTGACCATCCACAAAAACATTGTCCCAGCCCCAAGTGGGCTCGATATACCGGTCTGTAGAACCGGGCCAGAAGGACTGCACAATATCATGCTGACGGATGAACCCTTCCCAAATGCCGTCTTTCAGGCTTTCGTCCAGCAGACCTGCATTCTCAATAATTTCCATTGCCGCAGGATACTGGGTAAAATCGCCGTTTTTAACAGCGGTATTGTTCTGGAGGGTGTTGTTCTTGCCGTTGTTACGGCTGGGGATACTGGCATCATAATAGTTATCGTGCCAGTTGTTATCGTGGATGTTGGGATAGTACATCTGCAGCCAGTAACTGCTCTGACCGCCGACAACGTTGTTGCAGATTTCCATGTAGGAAGAGCCTTCGTCCAGATACAGGCTGATCTCGCCGCGGCCATCGCCGTTACCGGAGTTGTAAACATAGTTGCCGGACACTTTGGTGCCCTTGGACATACCCAGAGAGTAGAAAGCACCGCCGTCATAG
This sequence comes from Faecousia sp., assembly GCA_045630825.1. GTDB lineage: Bacteria > Bacillota > Clostridia > Oscillospirales > Oscillospiraceae > Faecousia. Next base: position 3,860 of record JAZQTN010000018.1, read on the forward strand.
TTGGTCTTACAAACATCATGAATGTAGTTGTTGGTAACCTGGTTGTTGCCAACCTCATTCATAAAGGCTGTATTGTTATCGCTTTCTTCATCGGACCAACCCCAGCCCAGGCTGATGCCGGAATAGGGGCAGTAAGAAATCTCATTATGGTCGATAATGGTACCGCTGGTGTAGGTTGCAACGATGCCGGGAGAGTCGAACATATCGATACCGATCCGGGTAATATAGTTATTCCGGATGGTAGTATTCTTAACCAGCTGGTAGCTCTTGTAACCGTGGTGAGCAAAGATCTCCGCCACGATAATACCACTGTAGGAAATATCGTGAATGCGGCAATTAATAATCGTATTGCCATCACTCATTTTGGTATTATCGCTCTTGATTCGGATGCCGGCAGTGCCCATATTGATAATGTCGCAACCGTCAAAAGTGATGCCGGTACAGCCGGTTATTTCGATACCGCCGGGAATCTGATGCCAGGCATCATCGTAGTAATGACCGTTTGCCTGCTGGTCAAGATACTGGTTTTCACTAGTGTGCGTATAGGAGGTGTGGGAGAAGGTAATACCTTCAAAAGTAATATTGGAGGCATAGTTCATCTGGATGACCTGCTCAGTTACGGGCAGATATGCATCCTTCCCTTCCATCGTACCGTCGGCCTTATAGTAGATCTTGTACTCGTAACGGTCGATGTACCATTCGCCTATTCTATCGACAAACAGATAGTCATTGGAGACCCAGGTAGGCAGGCAGCCGGTATCCTCATAGATCACCGTGCCGTCGCTGTTGATGCCGGTGAAATGCTCAACTCTGTGATACCACAGATACAGCGTGTTCATTTCCACGTGTTCCGGATACCACAGATCTTTAAAATTGTACTTCTCGGGAACTTTGAAGCCATTGGAGAGCTCCTCCCAATCGGTAGGAGATTGCTCCAATGCTGCCAGAGGCTGAGGTTCGCCATTCACATAGAACTGACGGGTCAGCTTTGCGTTTTTGGGAATATCGGCAACATAAATATTGTTTTCCGCATCATAGAGCGTCCAACCGGTCAGCTTCTCACCGCCGGAGATCAGGACTTCCTCCCCCTCTGCGGCACGGTATGTAATCGTATTGCCATTCTTGCCGGAATCGGAGGATCCAAATGTGATAGGTGTAGTTGCATCGTATACGCCGCCCTTCAGGATGACAACAACATCACCCCGGGAGCTCAGGCTCGCCGCCTTTGTCTTGGCCGCCTGAACGGTCTTCAGAGCAGTGTTTTTTGTGGTGCCGTTATTGGTATCCTTACCGTTAACGGGATCGACCCACAGGTCGGCATCTTCATCTGCTGCACGGACATAGGTAACAGACGGAATGATCGCCGTAACCATACACAGCACCAGAAGAAATGCAACAACTCTGGAAATTCTCTTCATGATAATCCTCCTCAAAGCACTCAGAGCGCACACTCCTGAGTATAAAATCATGCATAGTAAGTATACACCATAACTATGCAAAATTGCAATAAATTTTTCTAAAATAATAGTATTTTGTTGTATTTTTTAGGAAAACCCCAATTTCTGGAAGCGCTTGACAAATATGGCTACGCGTTTCTGAAAATGCCAATTCTATATAAAATATTGCATTTTCGCTGCCTGATGGTATAATAATAGCAATATACAGAAACGAGGTAGCTGCGTATGATTTCAAAAACCGTAGATGATTCTCGGGTGGAAACTGTCCATGTTGTGCGTCCCAACCATCTCAACGGCGCAAACCGTCTTTTCGGTGGCATCTTGATGCAGTGGATCGATGAGGTAGCCGGTATCGTTGCCAAACGGCACTCTATGTGTAATGTTACGACTGCCTCCGTGGATAATCTGACTTTCCTTCATGGTGCATATCAAAATGATATGGTGGTCATCAAGGGGAAAATCACTTGGGTTGGCTCCACTTCTATGGAAGTCTGCGTGGACACTTATGTGGAAAATGTAGACCGGCAAAGAGAATGGATCAACAATGCGCATTTCATTATGGTTGCTTTGGACGAAAACGACAAGCCGGTGCAAGTCCCCAGACTGACCCTTCACACAGAAGACGAGCAGCTGGCTTGGGCCAATGCCGAGGAGCGCCGCCGGATCCGCAATCAGCGCAAGACGGGGCAAAACTAATAAACTTGCCGGGCAAAACGGCCGGCGCATTTTTCTTGACAACAGATTTCCCTTTTACTATAATGATGGGCAGAAATATGTTGCACTAAAGGAGAATATTACTATGGAAAACAATGAACTGTTGCAGGAAGAGGAGCAGTCCAACATCCTGACCCTTACCGACGAGAACGGTGTAGACACAGATTTTGAGTATCTGGATTGCATCGAGTATGAGGGCAAAGAATATCTGGTCCTGATGCCCGCCGACGAGATCACCACTGAAATCGTGATCCTGGAAGTCGAGCCCGTGGACGAGGAAAACGAGAACTATCTGTCCGTTTCCGACGAAGCAACTCTGGATGCTGTTTACGGCATCTTCAAGGAGCGCTACAAGGATGTCCTGACCTTCGAAGACTAAAAAAAGGAAACCGGCGTTTACACGCCGGTTTTTTTATTGAGGTTTTGTGCGAAAACGCAGAGGTTGACTCTCGATACTGACCCGGGTATCCGGTGCTACAGAATCCGTCAAAAATGCGCTGGCGCCGATGACGCTGCCACTACCGATCACTGTCTCACCGCCCAGAATTGTGGCATTGGCATAGATAGTAACATTATCGCCAATGGTGGGATGTCTGCGGCTACCCCGCAGGCTCTGGCCACCCTTTGTGGAAAGGCCACCCAGCGTAACGCCCTGATAGATCTTCACGTTCTTGCCGATGACCGTAGTTTCGCCGATAACGATACCGGTGCCGTGGTCAATAAAGAAGTATTCCCCGATAGTGGCGCCGGGATGAATGTCAATACCGGTTACGCTGTGGGCATACTCCGTCATTATTCTGGGGATCATCGGAACGCCCAAAATGTGCAATTCGTGTGCCAACCGGTACACCGTGATGGCAAATAAACCGGGATAAGAGAAGATGATCTCCTCCTTGCCGCTGGCGGCAGGGTCGCCGTCAAAAGCTGCCTGCAGATCGGTCTGTACCATAGCGCGGACCTTGGGGATCTCGCTGAAGAAGGATAAGCTCAGTATCTTTCCCTTCTCCTCGTCCCCGATAATCAATGCGATCTGGCGGCTGAGATTGAACATCACATCCTCCATCAGCATAGAGAGATTGTGTCTGACATTGTAAATGCGGTAATTCTTCTCTCGGGAGAAACCGGGGAACACAATGCGGCGGAGTTTCTCTATCATGTCTACGACAACGTCCCGATCCGGCTGACAGTGCAGGTCAATCCGGTCAATGTCCCGGCCTCTTTCATAGTCCGCCAGAATGGTGTCTACAATTTTTTCAATTTGCTTCTCCATCGTATCCATAGTCATCCTCCTTTTTCTAAGTCTTATACCATAATCTGTAAAGAAAGTCAATGTGGCCCCCATTGACTTTCCAACTTTCTATATTCTATAATATAGACAATCTCTTTGTGCGGAGGCTGCAAAATGATCTACACTTCCTTGACCCAACTCATCGGCAACACGCCGCTTCTGGAGCTGTCTGATAATAACGCCCGTATTGTGGCCAAACTAGAAAGCCGGAACCCTGCCGGCTCCGTAAAAGACCGGGCTGCCAGCTTTATGATCGCAGATGCTGAGGCACGAGGCCTGCTGACAAAAGAAACCGTTATCATCGAGCCCACCTCCGGCAACACCGGCATTGGTCTTTGCGCCATTGCCGCCGCCAAAGGCTATCGCTGCATCATCGTAATGCCCGATACCATGAGCCGGGAACGGCAGCTGCTGATGAAAGCCTACGGCGCAGAAGTCGTCCTCTCCCCCGGAGCTGACGGTATGTCCGGCGCCATTGCGAAGGCGCAGGAAATTGCCGCTTCCCTGCCCAGCAGTTTTATTCCTGACCAATTCCGCAACACTGCCAACAGCAATGCCCATTTTGCTACCACGGGTCCGGAAATCTGGGCAGATGCGGAAGGTAAGATCGACGCCTTTGTTTGCGGCGTAGGCACCGGCGGCACCATCACCGGCATCGGACGGTTCCTAAAGTCCAAAAAACCGGATATTCGCATCATCGCTGTTGAGCCGGCAAATTCAGCTGTGCTCTCCGGAAAGTGCGCCGGAAAACACGCTATTCAGGGCATAGGCGCAGGTTTTGTTCCGGAAGTTCTGGACAAAACAGTAATTGACGAAATTCTTCAGGTAGCCGATGAAGATGCCATTGAAGCAGCCCGGAATTTGGCGCAAAAAAGCGGCCTGCTGGCAGGCATTTCCTCCGGTGCAGCACTGTACGCCGCTCAGAAATTGGCAAAGCGCCCTGAATTCGCAGGCAAAACCATTGTAACCCTGTTCCCCGACTCCGGCGAGCGGTATCTCTCTGCTGGGCTGTATGTCTAAAATAAAAAGGAGCGGAAATTTCCGCTCCTTTTTTTAATCTTCAATTCTACGAATCTTTGCGCCCAGCGTGGTCAGCTTGTCAATAAGCCGTTCATAACCTCTTTCCACATAGTGAATATTTTTTACAAAGGTTACACCCTCTGCCGCCAGACCGGCAATAACCAGTGCCGCACCTGCACGCAGGTCATGCGCGCTGACTGTTGCTCCGTAAAGCTTCTGAGTGCCGGTGATGATGGCGGTTTTGCCGTTGATCTGGATATCTGCGCCCATACTCTCCAGTTCAGCGCAGTAGCCGAAGAAGCGGGTCTCGTACACGCTCTCCGTCAGCCGGCTGGTGCCAGATGCCAGCGCCATACATACACAGATCTGTGCCTGCATATCCGTGGGGAAGCCGGGATAGGGGTGGGTCTTTACCGTGGCGTTGCGCAGCTTTCCGGTCGCTCTGATCCGGAGGGCATCGTCATAGTCAATAACCTCTGCACCCATTTCCTCCAATTTGGAGGTGATGCAATCCATATGCTTGGGGATAACATTGCGCACCAGCACATCGCCGCCGGTGGCGAGGGCTGCCGCCATATATGTACCCGCTTCGATCTGATCCGGAATGATGGTGTATGTACCGCCCCGGAGTTTCTCAACGCCGCGGACCTTCACAGTATCTGTACCTGCGCCGGAAATGTTAGCGCCCATGGTATTCAGGAAGTTGGCAAGGTCAACGATATGCGGCTCTTTCGCTGCGTTTTCGATCAATGTCGTTCCGGGCAGCAAAGTAGCAGCCAGCATAATGTTAACGGTAGCGCCAACGCTGACAACGTCCAGACTGACACGGCCGCCCTGCAGATCGTAGGCACCCGGTGCCAGATCCACATAGTCATCGGTTGCTTCCACATCTGCGCCCAGAGCAGAAAAGCCCTTCAGATGTTGGTCAATGGGGCGGGAAGCAAAATTACAGCCACCGGGCAAGGCCACATGCGCCTTATGGAATCGACCCAACAGCGCGCCCATCAGATAATAGCTGGCACGCATTTCCCGGACCAGCTCCGGATCAGGGCAGGTGCAGTTCACACCGGAGCAATCGATAATAACCGTATTTTCTTCCGGATGCTGAATATCTGCGCCCATCCGCTCCAAAATGGTGAGCAGAATGCGCACATCAGAAATATCCGGTACATTTTCAATTCGGCAGGGACCTGCCACCAGCAGTGCACCCGGCAGGATCGCCACCGCGGCATTTTTTGCGCCACTGACGGTAATGGTGCCGTTCAGGGGGATGCCACCAAAAATTTCATATCTAGCCAAGGATGATCCTCTCCTTGTGAAAAATCAAAATCAAAAACTATTGTCATAGTTTCCTTAATTGTATCATATATTTGTGATTATGTAAAGTACGATTTCAACCCAATCGGCGCAAACCTTTCGGATAATGATTCTTCAGCACACGGCCGTCGCCCTTGCTCCAACCCAGAGAGAATCCACCCACAGTTATCAGGCACCAGCCTTTCTTCTCCGAGGCAATCACATCACCGTGCATATAGGCCGCAACGGCATCGCTGTCCGGAGTAAAATCCACCGTATTGGCGCAATCCCGCAGCCAAAGTGCCAGCGCGTGGGCCGGCTCAAAGCGATCCTTTTTTACCGTTCCCAACTCCAGACCGGGGCGCAGGACCTTCATACCCCGCAGCGGCGGCAATTCTGCCGGCGCCCAGAAAAGATTATCGCCGAAGAGCACCGTCTGCCCCTCGGGCAGCTGGATATTCATTTGTTTTGCGAACTCCAGCCAGGGTTTCGGCAACTTCTCACCTGTGCTTTTGTTGATTTCTTCCTGTTTTTCTCCTTTTTTTCGAAGAACTGCAGCAAAATGGCCCTCGCCCAGCAGTTTGTGTGGCCACATCCGGAACGAGCCGTTCTCCCCCGCTTCAAACCAGGGTGCCTCCACCGCCTCCGGCTCAAATTCGGGGTGCTTGCTTAAAAATTCCGCTACCGCCATTTCGTCCTCTTTCGGAGCAAAGGTACAGGTGGAGTACACCAGCCGTCCGCCGGGACGCAGCATTTGCGCGCCGGACTCCAGAATCTCTGCCTGCCGCCGGGCGCACATCTCCACAGTCTCAACGCTCCAGTCCGTTACCGCCGCCTCTTCCTTGCGGAACATACCCTCTCCGGAGCAAGGTGCGTCGATCAGTACCCGGTCAAAGTATTCAGGAAGCTTCTCCGCCAATCTCTGGGGATGTTCATTGGTAACCAAGGCATTGGCAGCACCCATACGCTCGATATTCCGGGACAGTATTTTCGCTCGTTTGGGATTGATCTCATTGCAAAGAAGCAATCCCTCCCCTGCCATTCTACCTGCAATCTGAGTGGTTTTTCCACCGGGGGCTGCGCACAGGTCGCAGATTCGCTCGCCCGGCTGAGGATCAAGAAGCTGTACCGGCGCCATGGCACTGGCCTCTTGTAAATAGTATACGCCTGCCTCGTGATAAGGGTGCAGACCGGGTCTGGCCTCGGGATCGTAATAGTAGCCCATAGGCTCCCACGGCACATTTTCACCAACGAAATCCAGCGCTGGTGCATTCCCTTTCAGAGGATTAAACCCCAAGGCCACCGCCCGGGGGCGTTCCAGACTCGCCAAAAAAGCCGGGTATTCCTTTCCCAGCTGTTTTTCCATTCTATCCAAAAATGCCTGTGGAAGCATACGGTCTCCTCCTGCTCAATTTTCTTACGACAACTATACCACACTTTTAGCCGAATTTCCACATAAAAAAGCGGCACAGCTTTGGCTGTGCCGCTTTCTTTATTAGAATTAGTCCTCGTCGTTCTTGGCGTCCTCGATGATCTTCGCCTGATTTGCCTTGGGCACTTCTTCATAGCGCTCAAAACTCAGAGTGAAGGAGCCACGGGCCTGGGTCATTGCACGCAGGTCGATGGCGTAGCTGCTCATCTCTGCCATAGGCACTTCTGCCTCGATGACGGTATTGCCGTCTGCATCAGGATTCATACCCATGGGACGGCCGCGACGCTTGCTCAGGTCGCCCATAACATCACCCACATAGTCCCCGGGAACGGTAACTGCCAAAGTGCCGATAGGCTCCAGCAGGGTGGGATTTGCATTGGGCATAGCTTCCTTGAATGCCAGGATAGCAGCCAGCTTAAATGCCATTTCGTTGGAGTCAACGGGGTGATAGGAGCCGTCATACAGAACAGCCTTCAGGCCGACCATGGGATAGCCTGCCAGGGGACCCTTTTGGACTGCTTCCTGAATACCCTTCTCAACAGCGGGGTAGAAGTTTCTGGGAACGGAGCCGCCGAAGACTTCCTCAGCAAAGATCAGCTCATCCTGCTCTTCTTGGGGCTCAAAGCGGACCCAAACATCACCGAACTGGCCGGAGCCGCCGGTCTGCTTCTTGTGACGGCCGTGAGCTTCGACCTTCTTCTTGATCTTCTCGCGGTAAGCAACCTTAGCCGGAGACAGAACGGCAGCCACACCAAAGCGGGTCTTCAGCTTGGAAACCAGCACATCCAGCTGCTGGTCGCCGGTGCCGGAGAGGACCATCTGACGGGTCTCGGCGTTGTTGACCAGGCTGAAGGAGGGATCTTCTTCGTTCAGACGGTTCAGACCGGAAGCGATCTTATCTTCCTGACCCTTGGTCTTGGGAACGATGGCCACGGAGTAGCAAGCGGGAGGATAGGGCAGACCCTTCAGGGAGACCACCTTACGGGGGTCACACAGGGTGTCGCCGGTCTTGACCTTGTCCATCTTGCCGATGGCACCGATGTCGCCGCAGGTCAGCTCCTTAACCTCGGTGTTCTTCTTGCCGCACATAGCATACAGACGACCCAGCTTCTCAGTCTCACCGGTACGGGAGTTGACCAGAGTGGTGTCGGCGTTGATGATG
>JAZQTN010000019.1:0-8308 GCA_045630825.1 Faecousia sp.
GCTCTGGGTGCCGATGCCTGCTATGTGGCAACTGCCGCATTGCTGGCTATGGGCTGTCACCTTTGCCGTACATGTCAAAGCGGCAAGTGCAACTGGGGCATTGCAACCCAACGTCCGGATCTTGTAAAACGTCTGAATCCCGATATGGGCAGTCAGCGGCTTATCAATTTGATGACGGCCTGGAACCACGAAATCAAGGAACTGATGGGTGGCATGGGTATCAACTCTATTGAAGCACTCCGTGGCAACAGGTTGATGCTCCGTGGGATTGGGCTGACGGAAAAAGAATTAGAGATTCTCGGCATTTTTCATGCCGGATCATAAAAAACATTAGAAATGTTAAAATGGATGTGGTATAACAATGCTGTTAGACGCAAGAAATATGGATTATGCAGCTTTGAATGAAGCGATTCGGCAAGCTGATGAGGAAATAGAAGTCGTCAATTGTCTGGGGCAGCGTTTTATTGGCACGGGTTCCCGCAACAAAAACATCACGATCCACGGCATCACCGGAAACGCGCTGGGTGCCTATTTGAACGGGGCGGAAATTACGGTTTACGGAAATGCCCAAGATGCGACTGGCGACACGATGAACGAAGGTAAAATCGTGATTCACGGCAACATCGGCGATGCAGCCGGCTATGCAATGCGTGGAGGAAGAATATTTGTAAAGGGCAACGCAGGCTACCGGGCGGGCATACATATGAAGCAGTACAAAGATAAAGTTCCGGTTTTGGTCATTGGCGGCAGAACCGGCTCCTTCCTCGGTGAGTATCAGGCAGGCGGTGTGATTGTGGTGCTGGGTCTGCATACGGACGGCAAGAAGATCGTCCATAATTTCCCCTGTACCGGTATGCACGGCGGCAAGCTTTTCCTGCGGGGAAAATGTGATGATATCGAATTCCCCAGTCAGGTCACCGCAAAACCTGCAGGTTCTGCTGACCTTGCAGAGATTCAGGAATATGTAGCTGAGTTTTGCAAGGAGTTTGATTGCAGCAGTCAGGAGATCATGAATTCTCCCTTTACTGTGGTAACTCCCGACAGCAAAAATCCCTATAAACAAATGTATGTAGCAAATTAAACGAAAGAAGGTTCGGTTATGAAGTATTCAAAGCAAGAGGTCATGCAGTTTGTTCAGGAGGAGGATGTGAAGTTCCTTCGTCTGGCTTTCTGTGATGTCACCGGCAAGCCAAAAAATGTTTCCATTATGCCCACAGAGCTGGAGCGTGCATTTGAACATGGCATTGCCATTGATGCTTCAGCTATCGAAGGTTTCGGGGATGAGACCCACTCGGATATTTTCCTGCATCCGGATCCCGACACCATCACGGTACTGCCCTGGCGTCCGGAGCATGGCAAGGTGGCAAGGATGTTCTGCTCCATTACCTACCCGGATGGCAGACCCTTTGAACACGACGTTCGCACGCTCTTAAAAGAGGCCATTCGCCATGCTAAGGGGTTGGGTTACTCCTTCTACTTTGGACCGGAAATGGAGTTCTACCTGTTCAAGCTGGATGAAAACGGCAATCCAACCGTCCAGCCCTACGATCATGCTACCTATATGGATGTAGCTCCGGAGGATAAATGTGAAAATGTCCGCCGGGAGATCTGCCTGACATTGGAAAAGATGGGCATCCGACCTGAATCCTCCCACCACGAGGAAGGTCCCGGGCAGAACGAGATTGACTTCCGTTATTCCGATGCGCTGACTGCTGCGGATAATGCCATTACCTTCTGTTCGGTCGTCAAATCCGTGGCCGCCTTAAACGGTCTGCATGCGGACTTTTCACCCAAACCCCTGGCAGACCAGCCCGGCAGCGGACAGCATATCAACATTTCCATCAAGGGCGGAGATGAAAAGGATACAAACCATATGCTTGCCGGTATCCTCAGCACGGTTGCAGACATGACTGTATTCCTTAACCCCAGCAAGCAGTCCTTCCACCGGCTGGGCTTTAACAAAGCTCCCAAGTATATTTCCTGGTCCAGTGAGAACCGCTCTCAGCTGATTCGGATTCCTGCAGCCACCGGCGAGAACCGCCGGGCAGAGCTGCGTTCTCCCGATCCTCTGGCAAACCCCTATATTGCCTATACGCTGCTGATCTATGCCGGCCTGTACGGTATTCAAAACAAGCTGGAGCTTCCCGATCCGGCAAATGCGAATCTCTTTACCGCAGATGCGGAAACCCTGGCAAAGTATAAAACGCTGCCCCTGTCCCTTGCGGAAGCCAGAAAGCGTGCTTTTGACAGTTCTTTTGTACGGGACCATCTTCCCTTGTCTTTGATCGAGTATTTCTGCAATCGCTGAGCAAACATTATCATTTTTGAAGGGAGGGAAACATTGTGGTCTTTGGGGATTGTTATTACAGTGTACTGGTCGTTTCGGCAGCAGAAAAATTCAATGCAACCATGTCCACTCTGCTTCCCTCAACCGACTATTATCCTGTTAAATTCGTTACGAACATAGCTGCCGCAAAACGGGCTTATTTGGAACAGCAGTACGATTTTGTTATTATCAACGCGCCGCTGCCCGATGATTTTGGCACTCGCTTTGCCACCGATGTCACACGCGGAAACGGCACTGTGGCTCTGCTGATTGTCCGTGCCGAGTCGTATGAAGATATTCGTGCGAAGGTGGTATCGAAGGGCATTTTTACCCTGTTGAAACCCACCTCTACACAGATCATTACCCAAGCCTTGGAATGGATGGCCGCTGCCCGGGAACGCCTGCGGAGGCTGGAAAGCAAAGCTACCTCCATCGAAGAAAAAATGGAGGAGATCCGTCTGGTAAACCGGGCAAAGTGGCTGTTGATCGAAAATCTGAAAATGACAGAATCAGATGCCCATCACTACATCGAAAAGCAAGCCATGGACCGCTGTTGCTCCAAAAAGGAGATTGCTCTGGGCATCATCAAAACATATTCCTGAAAGAAAAGGAGTACAGCTAATTCCTTAGCTGTACTCCTCAGTCTGTCAAAGATGATTATTGTTGTGCTTAGGATACAGTCGCATCCAGAATGTTTATCCATTTTCTGCTCCTGAAAATCACCAATGTAATGGCAAACCGAACGCACTCTTCCAGGGACAGGATGAAGTAAACATAAGGAATGGAAAGATTCCAGACAAAAGCGGCCAGCAAACCCAGAGGAACACCAAAGATCCAGGTGCCGATGAGATCAATGTACATGACATATTTCGTTTTGCCTCCGCTGCGCAAGATACCACCGCCTACGATCATATTCTGTATTTTGAAAGGAACAACCAGTGCATAGGCATACAAAATCCGCCGAGTGATCTGCTTGACGGACTCTTCCACCTGATAGATATTCACGTATAGTCCGCTGGTCATAACAATCACTGCCGACAAAATGGCAGCTCCCACGAAGCCGTATAGCATCAGCTTTTTCGATGCCTGATAGGCTTGCTTCTGCTGATTATCGCCCAGAAGCTTTCCTACGATGACTGCTGCTGCCTGAGACAGACCGCACAGAGCACCGATCGTCAATCCCTGAATAGGGTTTGTCAAGGTCATGGCCGCACAGGCATCCGTTCCCAAATGCCCATAAACGGCGGCATACACATTCTCTCCCAGGCTCCAGATGAATTCACAGATCAGCATAGGCAGCAGAATGGCACCGTACTGCTTCCAGTGGAAGGGCACCTTCTGAATTCTGCCGTTGCATACAAGGGGGAAATCACGTCTGTGGATTCCATACAGGATCAGCATTAGCAGGAAATTCAGTACTTGAGAAATCACCGTGGCAATGGCAGCCCCCTCCATACCCATAGGAGCAAAACCCAGCTTACCAAAAATAAGAATATAATTAAGAACCGTATTAGCCAAAGCCGCACAGACGCTGGCATAGAGCGGATAGCAGGCCTTTTCCGTGCAGCGGAATAAGGTTGCCAGCAAAGTTGCGCCCGCCATAGGAAGGAAGGTTCCTGAAAGAATCAAAAGATACCTTGCCGCAGCTTCCTGTGTCTGCATATCGGTGGTATATAGTCCCATAATTTTCTTGGGAAACAGCATGCAGCCAAAGGTAAAAACGCCTGCAAATGTTAAGGCAAAGACCAGATTCAGATAATAGCTTCTTTTAACCTCACCCCGATTCTTTTGCCCCAGATACTGTGAGATCATAATGCCAGCCACAGCGCCAAATGCTGCTACCACCACATTGTAGATCCCCGCAAATTTACCTGCCAATCCCACCCCCGCGACGATGACACTGCCCAGCTGACCGATCATAATCTGGTCAACGATGCTGAAGGAAGATTGCAGCATAGATTGTAGCGCCACCGGAATGGCCAGGCTGCATACAGCTCGGAAAAAGCTGTCCTTTTCTTTCATTGGAATCCCTCCAAATGCTTTGATACCCTCATTGTAGCGACTTCAACTTATAATTTCAAAGGTTAAGTATGTAACCCTGCACAAAATAATAAGCCGCCGTTTGTATAACTTAACAAACAGCGGCTTTGGTTATTTTGTACTTTCACGAACAACAAGGGACACCGGCAGCCGGATCTCCGTCTCGATTTCTTTTTTTTCTTTCAGTTCCCGAAGCTTCTCAATTGCGATTTTTGCCCGCAGTGCGCCATCCTGCCGGACAGACGTTAAAGGCGGCCAGACCAGTTGGCACATAGGGCTGTCATCAAAGCCCGCAACAGATATCTGATCCGGGACGACTAACCCCTGCTTTTGAAGGAAGTGGATCAGATCCATAGCATAGTAATCAGAAACGGCAAATACACAAGTCACTGTTTCAAGCAGAGAATGATTCTTTTGATAAAACTCCCAGCGTTCTTCCTTCCGCATAGGAATCAATACAAATTCAACTTCTCCTGTATTAAAGCCATCCCGGAAGCCTTGATACCGTTCCAGATCAACGCATATGTTATTATCGGAAATACACAGCGCCCGTTTGTGCCCGCGCTCTCGGAAGTAAGCTCCCACCTGGAAACCACCATTATAGTTGTCAATGGTGATATTCAGAATCCGCTCCGGTTTTTCACAGTACCCATCATAGACCACAAAGGGAACCCGCATATGATTGCGAAGATACATATAGTCTTGATCGCAGAAACCGATCACCACAATGCCGTCCATATTCCACATAGATGCGAATTTGATAATCTCCTCTGCGTTTTTCGCCTTTTTCACCATCATGAACTGCCCGTTGGCCTCGATCTCAGTTGACAGATAATTGAGCGAGGATGAGACAAAGAAATCGTCCAGCGTATGCCCCTCATATTTCTCATGGTCATTGACAAACACACCAGTAATTTTAGAAGAATTCTGGGCCAGAAGGATACCCGCCATATTGGGAATATATTGCCGTTCCTCCAGCAGAGCCATAACACGCTGTACGGTTTCATTTGAAATTTTCTTTGTTTTTCCATGAATCACATTGGAAATGGTGGCTGTGCTGAGACCCAGCTCTTCCGCGATATCACTGATCCTTACCCGCTGTTCTTCCATTTCTGTTCTCCCCCTTTGTGTTTCTTATTGTATTTTATCGAACAAATTGGTATTCGTCAAAGGTTATCCGCATAACCCAAGGAATAATTTATATAACTACCGTGACAGTTCCAGCGGTCGCATTGGTTAATGGTTTAAAGGTGCATAAATATAGGTATCCCTCAAAAAACATTATAACTTGTTTATTTCGACTTGGTTTCGAACTTTGCGGTCTTTGGGTAAGATAAGGGTGTAAACCCCAAAAAAGGAGATAAACGAGGGTGTGACCTTGCATATTATTTGGAATGGTAAACTTGAATTGCTGTAAACGCTACTGGAAAAAATTAGCAAATTATCATACAAACTTTTTTGTTTCTGCCCACACTTTGTGCACATTTATTTCTTGACAAGTGTTTTTTCCGGACATATAACGATGTAAACCGTTGAGGAAGAGTGAGTAAGCTTTCTAAGGTTTCTCCCAGAGAGCCGCAGGTGGTGAGATTGCGGCAGACACCGAAAAGCCGAATGGACTTGCGAGGGTGATCAGAAAAGGTTCATCCTGAGTATGTGAGCCGGAGCTGGACGCTCCGTTATCAAACAGTCAGCGTATATTGGTACTCGTTAAGTGGGCGCATTGTAATGCTGTGTCAAACCGGGTGGTACCGCAGGGTTATTGTATCCTGTCCCAGCAAAGTATTTGCTTTAGGACAGGATTTTTTGTATTCCGTAGAAAATTTCTCCTGTCCCGCCAGAAAATGAAAGGAGAAAAAATTATGTCAAACCAAACCATTCCCTGCAAAATCTATCTGAACGAAACCGAGATGCCAAAGGCATGGTATAATCTGCGTTCCGACATGAAGGTGAAGCCTGCCCCGTTACTGAATCCTGGCACCCATGAGCCCATGAAAGCCGAAGAGCTTGCCGGTGTATTCTGTGAGGAACTAATTAAGCAAGAGCTGGATGATACCACTCCCTTCTTTGAGATTCCCGAACCGATCCGGAATTTCTACAAGATGTACCGTCCTTCCCCCTTGGTGCGGGCGTACTGTCTGGAAGAAAAGCTGCAGACCCCGGCGAAGATCTACTACAAATTTGAGGACAACAATACCTCCGGCTCTCACAAACTGAATTCGGCTATTGCTCAGGCTTACTAAGCCAAACAGCAGGGTCTCAAGGGCGTTACTACTGAAACCGGTGCCGGTCAGTGGGGCACAGCTCTTTCCATGGCCTGCTCCTACTTTGGTCTGGACTGCAAGGTCTATATTGTGAAGGTTTCCTATGAGCAGAAGCCTTCCCGCAGAGAAGTTATGCGCACCTACGGCGCATCTGTAACGCCGTCTCCCTCTATGGAGACCGCTGTTGGCCGTAAGATCCTGGCTGAGCACCCCGGTACTACCGGAAGCCGTCGAAATGGTATTACTCCAGCCAGAACTTCAGATTGGAAAGCAGAAAGTGCAGAACGCCGGTCTTACCGTAATCAAAGCACTTGGTTCCCCAGGCCGGATGCTCACCCTTTTCTCCGTCGTGGAAGAATTGCCAGGTGGTGCCGTCAAACATATTGATGCCTTCTGCGGTATTCTTGACCGCGTAGGAATGGACCAAATCAACATGGAGACATCTGTACAGAATCGTACAGATCGCAAAAAGTCGGTCACTCAAAATAGAAGTGACCGACTCATCCTGTGTTGTTGTCAGGTTTATTTCTCTTGCTGTATAACCAGCTCACCGTTCAGATCATCGATTGTAACCGTTTGACCGGGTAGGATCTCACCGGCCAAAAGCTTTTTGCTGAGCATCGTTTCCACTGTATGCTGCACATACCGACGCAACGGCCGGGCGCCATACTGAGGATCGTATGCGGCATTTACGATAGCGGTTTTCGCCGCATCTGTAAGACGACAACGGATCTGCTGTGCCTGCAGGCGACTTTTCAGCTTTGCGATTTGCAGGTCAATGATCTTGGTGACGTTTTCTTTTGTCAGAGGCTTATAGAACACGATCTCGTCCAGCCGGTTCAAAAATTCCGGCCGGAAGGATCTGCGCAGCAGCATATCCACCTGGGATCTTGCAGTTTCATCGATGCTTCCGTCTTCACGAATGCCATTGAGCAGATATTCGCTGCCCAGATTCGAAGTCAGGATCAGAATGGTGTTCTTAAAGTCTACTGTTCTGCCTTGGGAATCGGTAATACGCCCGTCATCCAGCACCTGCAGCAATACATTAAATACATCCGGGTGTGCCTTTTCCACTTCATCAAAGAGGACCACGCTATACGGCTTTCTGCGAACAGCCTCTGTCAGCTGTCCGCCTTCTTCATAGCCCACATAGCCGGGAGGCGCGCCAATCAGCCGGGACACAGAAAACTTTTCCATATACTCGGACATATCGATCCGGACCAGATTGTTTTCATCATCAAACAATGCCTGCGCCAACGTTTTGGCCAGCTCTGTTTTGCCGACACCGGTGGGACCAAGGAACAGGAAAGAGCCAATGGGGCGGTTCGGGTCCTGAATACCGGCACGACTGCGCTGAATTGCTTCTGTAACAGACTGTACCGCTTCATCCTGCCCCACAACCCGCTTGTGGAGTGTTTCATCCAAATGCAGTAGCTTCTCCCGCTCACCCTGTACCAAGCGAGACACGGGAATACCGGTCCAGTGCTCTACAATTTTCGCGATTTCCTCTTCGGTGACTCTGTCGGCCAGAATGCTGCTTTCCCGGGCTGCGGCTGCTTTGGCTTCTTCTGCCTGCAGCTGTTTTTGAAGCGGAGGCAACTTACCGAATTTCAGCTCGGCAGCTTTCTCCAATTCGTAATTCTGCTCAGCGGCTTCGATCTGTCGATTCAGATCCTCC
>JAZQTN010000020.1:0-44579 GCA_045630825.1 Faecousia sp.
CTTAACGACCTTGGCATCAACAACATCACCAACAGTGTAGTTGGTCATGAACTTGTTCCAGGGATTCATCTCAGCGGTCTTGTAGCCCAGAGAGATCTTGCGCTTCTCAGCGTCGAAGGAGATGACATAAACATCGATCTCATCGCCAACACTGACAACATCAGCAGGAGTCTTAATGCGGTTCCAGCTCAGCTCGGAAACGTGGACCATGCCGTCAACACCGCCGATATCCACAAATGCGCCGTAAGAAGTCAGGGACTTGACGGTACCATGGTACTTCTTGCCCTCTTCGATCTCGCTCCAGATCTTCTCCTGAGCAGCCTTACGCTCCTCAGAGTTGACAGCGCGGATGGAACCGATCACACGACGGCGTGCACGGTTGACCTCGGTAATTCTCATGTTGACAGTCTTGCCAACCATACCGGTCATATCGCCGCCCTTGGCAATACCGGACTGAGAAGCGGGGATGAACACACGGATGCCCTTAATAGTAGCAACCAGACCGCCCTTGTTCTCTTCGGTGATGACACCCTCAACGGTGGTCTTCTCTTCTGCCCAAGTGGACATTTCTTCCCAGATCTTCATACCCTCCAGCTTCTTCTTGGACAGCTGAACAGTACCCTCCTGGTCATTGACGCGAACGACAAAGACCTCGATCTCGTCGCCTACGTGCAGGATGTCCTCAGGCTTCACAGAAGGATCGGCACTGACTTCATCGTAGGGAATGTAACCGGCATGCTTGGTACCCAAGTCAACCTGGACTTCGGTATTGCCGATGCTGGTAACGGTTCCGATAACCTTATCTCCTGTATTTAAAGTCTTGATGGACTGCTCCAGAAGTGCCTCAAAGGTCTCCTCCTGCACAGCATCAGCATTAATGATTTCGCTCATAGTCTTATTGACCTCCTTTATTATCCACGCCGGTGTAGATGCACCGGCAGTGATTCCAACTTGGGAAACGCCACGGAAAAAGTCGGGTTCCAGTTCAGACGCATTGTCCACCAAAACCACTTTATCGCAATGTTCGCGGCAAATCGTAGCCAGCCGTCCGGTGTTGGAGCTTTTTACATCGCCCACAACCACCACAGCCTGACACTGAGCGCTAAGCTGCGCCGCTTCCGTCTGCCGATCTTCCGTCGCTCTGCATATTGTATCAAAGATTTTTACATTAGTAAACAGTTTTTTTGCCATTTGCACACTTTTTTTCCACGATATTTCCGTGGAGGTGGTCTGCGACACCATACAAACCGGCAAATCCGTCGGGGTTTTCGACTCCCCTGCCCAATTTTCCAGTTCTTCCGCACTTTCAAAAACCTGGCAGCTATGACACCATCCGGCAATTCCCTCCACCTCAGGGTGGGAACGGGTGCCCATAATTACCGGCAGCTGACCAGCCTCCTCTGCTTTTTCCACAATACCGTGGATGCGCTTAACAAAGGGGCAGGTAGCATCTACGATCTCCACCTGACGGTCCTGCAGTGCCTGCATAACTGCCCGGGTAACGCCGTGGGAACGGATGATCACCGTCATCCCAGGCATCGCCTCTTCCACAGTTTCAATGACCCGGACACCCAAGCCTTCCAGCTTGTCTACCACGTGGCGATTATGGATAATGGGGCCCAGCGTTACTACTTGCTTTCCGGCAGCAGCCGCTTCTTCCACCAGCTCAACTGCCCGGTTTACACCGAAGCAGAAACCTGCGCTGTTTGCAATACGAACGCTCATAGGGTAATCTTCTCGGCAATAATCTTGCGCATAGCAGCAACCACACCGTCAATATCCAGATCAGAGGTGTCCAGCTTGACAGAATCCTTCGCCATCTTCAACGGTGCAATAGGACGATGGGTGTCCTGATAGTCCCGCTGCTCGATCTCCTTCAGCACTGTTTCAAAAACAGCAGTCTGACCCTTAGCGATCAGCTCATCTGTACGGCGCTTTGCACGCACCTCAGCAGAAGCAGTCAGGAAGATCTTCACATCTGCCTTGGGCAGCACAACAGTACCGATATCCCGGCCATCCATAATAACATTATAATTCTTGGCAACATTGCGCTGCATATCCAGAAGTGCATCCCGGACCACAGCGTGGGCAGACACCAGAGATGCCTTCTGGGAAATGTCCTGCGTGCGGATATCACCGGACACATCCATGCCGTTCATGATCATGTGCTGCGCGCCCTCTTCATCGTACCGGATCTCCACATTCAGCTCATCAATATAGCGCTCTACGCCATCCACATCCTTGGGGCTGACGCCAAGGAGGTCCAGAAAATAAGCAACTGTCCGGTAAAGCGCTCCGGTATCTACATATTGGAAGCCCAGCTCCTTTGCCAAACGCTTGGCGATGGTGCTCTTGCCTGCACCTGCAGGGCCGTCGATGGCGATGGAATATGTCTTTGCCATAATTAAAACCTCTCTTGTTTATTTTTGTTCCCGCAGTTTTGACAGAGCCGCTGCTTCTGCCGCCACCACTTCTTCCGGTGTTAATCCTAAGATCCGTCCGGTCTCCTCCGGACTCTTGGGCAAGCCGCCCTCCAAGCCAAACCGCAAGGTCAGCAGCTTTGCCGCGTGTTCATCTAAGCTGGACAACAGCTCCTGAATTCGCTGCCGGGCCTGGAAGTATGCGGTATCCTCCACCGCCTGCTCCTCTTCCGGCTCCGATTCCTTCGGCTCTTGCTCCGCCTTGGCCCGGTGCATATCCCGGGCTGTCTGCAGCATAGACTCCACAATTTCCGTCTGCTGCAGGCTCATATGCAGTTGCTCAGCAATTTCTTCCCGTGTGGGATTTCTGCCCAGTTCTGTCAGAAGTTTCTCATCCACACTGCGGTAATCTTCCAAAGCCTGGCGCATTTTTTGCCCCACACCCATTTCTCTTGCCTGTAAGGTAATGAGCTGCGCCATTCCCTGACATATCTGCCAGTCCCGGAAAAGCTCAAAATCGCCGCCACAGAACCGGCTCAAACTCTGCCACAGGCACATACTTCCCTCCTGGATCAAGTCCAGAAGCAAAACTCCATAACCGGTATGTCGGCAGGCCAGTTCCACCACACGGCTTAAACACAAATTCAAAACTGTTTGCTGAAGCTGCGGATCTTCCCGATCTTCTTTCAGTTGTTCTGCCAAAACGCTCAGATCTCCGCAGACGGGGATTCCGGCGATCTCCTGCAGATAAAGCTTCAGCGGATCCGTTTCTTCCAGATCCTGCATCAGTCGTCCGCTTTTCGCCAACTGTTCCTCTGTGCGCAGGCGAACTGCCGCTTCACCGACGCCGGCCACCTTAGGAAGCCCCGAAATATCCAGCTTGATGCCACGATCCGCAAGCTGCAGAAATGCTTCTTCCAAGAAACTTTCGTCCTCGCCTTCCATCAGCGCCAAGAACGCTTCTGCACCAATAACATCCTTCAATGTGGGCAAGGTCTGTTCCCAGAGGGAATCTTCAAATGTGAAATCCATCATTCCAAAAATTCCTCCAGTCCCATTCCACTGCTCAGCTTGTGCAGTTTTTTGATAGCTCGCATCTCTAACTGACGGGCTCGCTCCTTGGAGATTCCCAACCGCTTTCCGGTTTCCTCCAGCGAGTAACAAATGCCGTCTTCCATACCGAAACGCAACCGCAATGTCTGCTGCTGACGCTCCGTCAGTTTTTCCAGCAGTGATTCAACGGCTTGGTTCAGTTCTTCCCCGACCACCTTTTCGTAGGGCTGCTCCGCGTGGATATTCTCCAGCAGGGAGGACAGTGTTCCGTCCTCATCGCCGATTTGGGCGTCCAAAGAGCAAGTCTGGGGCGTCAGCTGTAGTAGCTGTTCCACCTTTGCAACAGAAAGTCCGCATCTGTCCGCAATTTGCTCCAAGGTGGGCTCATTCCCCAGTTCTGTCAGTAATGCCGCACGGGCAGCATTGATCTTGCGTATCCGCTCTGCCGTATGTACCGGTACACGAATAGTGCCGTGGCCGGTCAGATACCGACTTATACCCTGCCGGATCCATTTGGTGGCATAGGTAGAAAAGCGAAAATCAAGGGTATAGTCAAATTTCTTTGCTGCTGCAAGCAGGCCGATACTTCCCTCCTGGATCAGATCCAACAGAGGTACGCCCCGGCCGGCATACTCCCAAGCCACCGATACTACCAGACGCAGGTTGGAATTGACCATCTTACGAATGGCCTCCTCATCTCCTGCCGCACAGCGCCGGGCCAGTTCCCGTTCTTCCTCAACAGACAGACGGGGATACTGCCGGATGTCGCTTAAGTACTGGCTCATATCGTCCCCAGAATGTGTTTGCGCTTCCAGCTGATCTACTGTCATGTTCCGAGACCTTTTCTTTCCTTAAGTTTATTCTGGAATGCTCGCAGGTCCTCCTCAGAAGACACATTGGAGGCCTGATGCTCCGCAAGGATCGTCCGGATGCAATCAAGAAAAGCCTGCTCGCTGACGATCTCCTGCTGGCGCTGCGTAATAGCCGTAATGTGGGACATTTCCTCGCTGCTCATATCAGACAGCACCGCAACGGAAACATCCATACCCGCATCGTGACGGACTTTCAGTTGACCGAATACCCGTCCAAGCAGTTCGGAAGAGAACATTTCCGCCTGCAGACCCTTGGTCTGATCCAGCAGAGCAGGCTCACGCAAAATCTGAGCGATAACGCACTCCTCTGCCATAGCGGACTTCATATTATCATAACGAATGGTGCGGCTCTTGGGCTGCAACGCCTTAGCAGGGGCCAGGTCGATGGCCTCCTGTTTTTTCTTCTGCTGTTGCTGCCGCCGCTTCCACGCGCGAGTGATCTCCAGTTTCATTGCATCGGGGCTGATCTTTGCCACTTCTGCCACTCTGCCGCCGTATATCTCCCGCTGCACAGGGCTGCCCAAACTGCTGATAAGATCTGCGCACTCATAAAGGAACTTTACCTTCTGCTCATCCTGACGCAGATCGTATTTCTTGGCAATGGCATTTAGCTGATATTCCACCCGGTTGGAGGATTCCTCCAGAAGGACCTTAAACTTGTCCGCGCCGAATTTTTTCAAAAATTCATCGGGATCTTTGGCATCCCGCATCTGCTGGACCTTGACCTGCAGGCCGGCCTTTTCCAGAATGGGAATTGCCCGCTTGGTGGCATTTTGACCCGCCTGATCGCCGTCATAGATCAACACTACCTGATCCGTGTATTTACTCAGCAGTGCGGCCCCGTCCTCTGTCAGTGCAGTGCCAAGAGATGCCACTGCGCAGTCAAAGCCGTACTGATGCAGAGCGATGGCGTCCATATAGCCCTCCACCAGAATCAGATAGCCCAGCTTGCTTTTCTTTGCCAAGTTCAGCGCAAACAGATTTTTGCGCTTGTTAAAAATCATAGTTTCCGGAGAGTTAAGATACTTGGCGGCATTATCATCCTTCTTCATAATCCGGCCGCCAAAGCCGATGACGTTGCCCCGGACATCTATGATAGGGAACATCAACCGATCCCGGAAGCGGTCAAACAGGTTGCCGCTCTTTTGGGATTTCGTTACCAGACCGCTATCGATCAATTCCTGATCGGTGTAGCCTTTTGCCCGCATTGCCTTAACCATAGCATCCCAGCTATCGGGAGCATAACCGATACCAAAAGTGGTCAGCGTAGACTTAGGCATACCCCGGCCCAAGGCATACTCCAGCGCTACCTTGCCCACCGGAGCATACAGCTGGCTGTGGAAGAATCTTGCTGCCTCTTTATGAAGCGCCCACAGCCGTTCCTGCTGATGATACCGACTTTGATACTGCTCATCCTCAGGAACGGTCATACCGCACCGTTTTGCCAGTGCGCGGACAGCATCCGGGTAGCTGAGACCCTCCACTTCCATCTGGAAGTTGATAACGCCGCCACCCTTGTGGCAGCCGAAGCAGTAGTAGATGCCCTTATCCGGTGCAACAGAGAAAGATGCAGTCTTTTCACCGTGGAAAGGACACAGACCGAACATATTCGCGCCGGAACGCTTCAGATTCACATACTGACCCACCACATCCTCAATAGGATTGCGGGCAACCAGTTCGTCAATAAATGCCGGTGGGAATGCCATAGTCTGCACCTCCTTTCCTTTAATCTATTTATTATAGCACAATTTTAGCGCACATGCCAACCCATGGGGATAAAAATCTCGGTATATTTGTCGACAGCATAATTATCGGTCATACAAGCGATATAGTCGCACACAGTGCGCTCCATCCCGTCAAAACTGACCTGGGGCTGGAAATTCTCCGGAATTGCCTCCGGGTGGTTTACATAATATGCAAACAGCTTTTCCAGCATTTCTTTTGCCTTGCTCTCTTCGCCCTTTGCCACAGGGTTGCGGTAGACCCGCTCAAACATAAATGAACGCAGATCCTGCAGCGCTTGGTATACCTTTTCAGAAAGACGGATCTCGCCGGCTTCTGTAGAGGTACGGATCGCATCACAAACCAGGGAATTGATCCGCTGAGAATGGTTGTTTCCCAAAATTTCCGAAATAGATCTGGGAATATCGTCATTGGAGAGAATGCCCGCCCGGATAGCATCGTCAATATCGTGATTGACATAGGCAATCTGGTCGGAATGGCGGACGATCTGTCCCTCCAAAGTTTCCGGAATATACTCGCCGGTATGCCCTAAGATGCCCATACGGGTTTCATAGGTCAGATTCAGGCCCTCCCCGTCCTGCTCCAGGTAGTCCACTACCCGCAGGCGCTGCTCATTGTGGCGGAAAGGCTTGCCCAGACACTTGCTCAGCGCAACCTCACCGGCGTGGCCGAAAGGTGTGTGTCCCAAATCGTGGCCCATAGCAATGGCCTCCGCCAGATCTTCATTGAGTCCCAGTGCCCGGGTAATGGTGCCGGCGATCCGGGAAACCTCCAGCGTATGGGTCATACGGGTGCGGTAATGATCGCCCTCAGGCTGCAAAAACACTTGGGTCTTATGCATCAAGCGGCGGAACGCCTTGGAATGTACGATCTTGTCAATATCCCGCTGATAGCAGGTGCGCACATCCTCTTCCCGCTCAGGCTCAGGGCAGGGTCTGCCCTTAGTCTGGTCGGCAAAGGCCGCCTTGGGGTGCAGTCTTCTGTGTTCTATGCGTTCCAGTTCTTCACGAATCGTCATATAGGCTTCCCCCTTACGTCTTGTCGATGGGAAATGCGCGGTATTCCTGCGCAGTGAGCATACCTTCGATATTGCCGGCAGACATATCCGTCAGATGATCAAGGAAAGGCTGCGCCTGTGCCTCCGGCATCAGGATTTCCAGCTCTACCTCAGAGCCGAAATCCGTCGTGCGGATCAAACCGCCGAAGGCGTCCACCTCCAGCTTTACCCGCTCATAATAGGTGTAAGGACATGGCACATACAGCACGCTCCAGACCCGTTTCATAGATCTGCCTGCCGCATCTACAGCGATCTTCGCGCCCTTGGTATAGGCTCGTACCAATCCTCCTGCACCCAACAAAATGCCGCCAAAATACCGGGTTACCACGCACACGACATTAAAGAGTCCCTCCCGCTGCAATACCTGCAGCATAGGCATTCCTGCCGTGCCACCCGGCTCTCCGTCATCGGAAAACCGGACTGCGCCGTCTTTGATAATATACGCCCAGCAGTTGTGGGTGGCATCGTAGTGCTCTTTCTTCATCATCTGGATCTTCTCCAGAGCTTCTTCCTCGGATTCTACCGGCCAAACCCTGCCGATAAAGCGTGATTTCTTTTCGATAAATACATCTTCACCGAATTGGGTCGGAACCAGATATTCCTCCAAGGCTCAGCACTCCTTTACAATAAATTCTCTAACCTTTCCGTAGAGGATAGGGTCGACGATGGTCTCCACCTCGATGCCCTCTGCGGTATATTCCACGCTGCGCACCTGTGCACCGCTGTGAAGAGTGTCCACCATACCGCCCATAGAATACGGCAAGCGGACAACGATATGGTGGCGGCTGTGTCCCAAGGCCTTTTCAATGGCCTTCAGCAGATCCTCCATACCTTCCCCCGTGGCGGCGGAAATGCGCACCACATCTTCCCCAATGGGGATATCGGTCTTTTCCACCAGGTCTGCCTTGTTATAGCAGCGCAAAACCGGCGTTCCCGGCGCTGCCAGCTGGCCGATCAGCTTGTCCACCACAGCAATATGCTCTTCCCGGTTTTCATCGGAGGAGTCAATGACGTGCAGCAAAAGATCAGCATACTCCAACTCTTCCAGTGTTGCCCGGAACGCATCCACCAAGTGGTGAGGCAGCTTTGCGATAAATCCGACGGTATCTGTCAGAATTACATTCAAATTATCAGACACCTCCAACTGTCTGGAGGTGGTATCCAGTGTATCAAACAGCCGGTTATTGGCAGGAATACCTGCGCCAGTCAGCTGGTTCAGTAAGGTAGATTTTCCCGCATTGGTGTAGCCAACGATAGCCACCACCGGCACGGAGTTTTTCATCCGCCGTTCCCGCTGAACACCCCGGACCTGCCGTACCTGCTCCAGTTCCTGCTGCAAGCGGGAAATCCGCTCACGGATATGGCGGCGGTCGCTTTCCAGTTTGGTCTCACCGGGACCCCGGGTACCGATACCGCCGCCCTGCCGGGAAAGGCTCTTGCCCATACCGGAAAGTCTGGGCAACAGATACTTGTACTGAGCAAGCTCCACCTGCAATCTACCTTCTCTGGTCTTTGCACGCTGGGCAAAAATGTCCAGAATCAGCGCACTGCGATCCAGCACCGTAACGCCCACGATCTCTTCCAGTGCCCGGATATTGCCGGCAGACAGTTCGTTATCAAAAACCACCATCGTAGAAGCTGTAGCTTCCACCAGCATTTTCACTTCAATCGCCTTACCCTCGCCGATAAAGCTGTGGGGGTCGGGGGCATGGCGATTCTGCAAGATCTTACCGGTGCAAAAACCGCCGGCAGTTTCCAAAAGGGCCTCCAGTTCGTCCAGCGTTTCATCTGTAGCGATCTGGTCGTGCCGGAAACAGTCTGCATTCAGACCTACCAGCACCGCCCGCTCCTGAATTTTTTCAAAAGTTGATTCCATAGTTCCTCCGCTTCGCATATATATTTCAGTATACCACAAAAAACGCACTGCGGAAGCAAAATAATACAAAAAAGTCCGCACTACGTTACGCAGTGCGGACTTTACTCTTACTTCAGGCCGAAACGCTTGTTGAAACGATCAACACGTCCACCGGTGTCAACCAGCTTCTGCTTGCCGGTATAGAAAGGGTGGCACTTGGAGCAGATTTCAACGCGGATGTCCTTCTTAGTGGAGCCGGTCGTAAAGACGTTGCCACAGGCACAGCGAATGGTAGTCTGTTCGTAATTGGGATGGATACCTTCCTTCATTTTGTTCACCTCTTTCTCAGTAGTTAAAAGGGCATAAATCCCCTAGCAATCTTTAATCGCCCGAGTATCATAACATATCCAAATTGGAAATGCAAGTGTTTTTTTCGTTATTTTTCTTATTTTTGTCTTAGAATGCCCAGTTGCCGTTGCGGAAGATAGGAACGACCTTGCCATTTGCACAATGGGCGTCGATATTCATCGTATCGCAGCCGATCATAAAGTCCACGTGGATCATAGAATCGTTGATACCCAGAGCGCGGCACTCTTCCAAGGTTCTGTTCTGATAATCATTAATGGTGTCAGGGAAACCGGCGCCCACAGCCAGGTGGCAGACAGCGTTCTCATCGAACAGTGTTTCGTAGAACAGCAGACCGCTCTTGTTAATGGGGCTGTCCTGAGGAACCAGTGCACACTCGCCCAGGTAGGCTGCGCCCTCGTCCATAGTGATCATTGTATTCAGCAGTTCCTCACCCTTTTCGGCCTTGGCTTCCACAGCCTTGCCGTTTTCAAAGCGCAGGTAGAAGTTCTCGATCAGCTGACCCTGATAACTCAGAGGCTTTGTGGAGTAGACGATACCCTCTGCCTTGCCCTTCATTGGGGAGATGAAGCACTCCTCAGTGGGAATGTTGGGGTTGAAGTAGATGCCCTGCAGGCTGGTATCGCCGCCGCCACCAAAGTGAGCCTCGGGGATCATACCCACAGTCAGATCGGTTCCGTTATCGGCAGTATAGTGCAGAGATTCAATACCCAGGCTGTTCAGATAGTCGCAACGGGACTTCAGGTTGGCATTATGAGCCTCCCAAGCCTTAATGGGATCATCGTCAACACGGGAGGTGGTCAGAATAGCTTCCCACAGTTTTTCGATGGCTACGGATGTGCGGACGCCGGGGAATACCTTTTTCGCCCAGGCAGCGCCGGGAACAGCGGCGATGCACCACTGCTGCTTGCCGTCGCGAGCGTCAATGTAGGGACGCAGGATGGGATAGGACAGCTTTCTGGCCTTTGCCATCTTGGCAATATTCACGCCCTTCAGACCATCAGGATCATCGGAAACCAGATGGATCCGTGCGGGCAGTACATCGCAGAAATACTGCTGCTTTGCCTTCTGCCACTCAGTAACCGTGCCCATAGTCTTGACGCTCTGATAGCGCACATGCAGCTTGGTCAGTGGATCATAGTTCCACTCCACAGTAACCTTCTTGGCCTTTGCCTTGTAAGCCTGCTCCACAACCATCTGGACAAACTCGGGCTGATCCAGACCGGCATAGATGATAACCTCCTGTCCCTTCTGGACGTTTACGCCACAGCGGACAATCAGCTTTGCATATTCTCTTAAAACAGTTTTCTTCATAATAATGCTCCTTTTTTCAGATTTTTTATTACTATATCAAATTTTATCCAAAAGGTCAATGATTGTTGCATTGTTTTCCCTTTTGGCGTATAATCTAAGAAAACGCAATCGGCAAGGCGGTAGTAAAATGCTTACAAGAGAACAGTTCCATGAAAAAATCGCATCCGGCATCCGGTATTTGGACGGTGCCACCGGTTCTAACCTGCAAAGATTTGGTATGCCCAAAGGCTGCTGCACCGAAGAATGGGTGCTTGCCAATCCAGAAAAACTGGTACAGCTACAGCGCAGCTATGCCGAAGCCGGCTGCCAGATCCTCTATGCCCCAACTTTTCAGGCTCAGCCCATCGCTTTGGAGAGAGTATGCCTGGACAAGCAGACAGAAGCCATCAATGCCCAGCTGGTAGCGCTTTCCCGGGCTGCTGCCCCCAATTGCCTTATCGCCGGTGATATAACCACCCTTGCTGCTTTTACCGACAGTTTTGATCCGGAGCAATTTGATGTTCTCGTGGAAAACTACCGCCGGCAGATCCGTGGTCTTATTGACGGCGGTGCAGATCTTCTTGTCGCAGAAACTTTGCTCTATCCTCAGGAAGCGGAAGCCATTCTTACCGCCGCAGAACTGGAAGAAGCCGGTGCCGTAATGTACAGCTTTGTTATGCAGGCCGATGGCTCCCTCCTTTCCGGAGCAGATGCCGCCCCCATATTGCAGGAACTGGAAGAAGCAAACGCCGCAGCAGTCGGTTTCAACTGCGTTGCCGCTGACCAAATGACACCGTATCTGGTCAGCAAGCTGCGCCGCTTTGTCCGCGGCCCTCTGCTGTGTAAGCCCAATGCCGGCGTTCCTGTTATTGGCGAATCCGGTCTGCCGGAATACAGTTTAGCTCCTAAGGGGTTTGCTCAGATTGTGCAAGAATGTGCACAAAACGGCGCTACCCTTCTGGGTGGCTGCTGCGGCACCACGCCGTCGCATATGCGTGCTGTAATCGAAACTCTGCTATAATTTCACCTTTATTAACCCCGATTTTCTGCAAAAATCGGGGTTTTTCTTACTTTTATGATCTACATTCACAGAATTTTCACTTTTTCATTGCCAAGGGCGTCATTTTTTGGTATAATGGCTTCGTTATGGAAGGAAAAACTCGTTTTTATGTCAGTAAGAAAAATGTTATGACTTGGCTGCTGGCACTTTGCCTGGTCGGCTCGGCAGTGACCCGCATTGTATTCGCCTGTTTGAAAGGGTCAGGCGATGCACCGGAGGTGTGGAGTCAAATCGTTCTGCCAGTAGCAGCCACCTTGCTGTATGTGCTCATCGTAATTCTGGGCGGAAAAGAGCTGTTCTATAAGACTGCGATCCCTATGTTCCTGATGGCAGCCTATTATGCGATCCGCCCCCATATGGTCCTGGGCAACTCTTTGCTGATCCACGGCCTGTTTATCACCTGCCTGCTGTTCTTCTGTCTGGCATACACCGCTATTACCTGCGGTAAAGTTCGTTCTGTTTGGCTGCTGGTTCCGCTGTATTTGGGTGCCGGCGCTATGTTGGCTTATCTACACCGTGCCCTGATGCGTACCGGTGTTGAAGATCATTTAACTTATGTACTGCCGGATTATCTGTTCTTTGGCGGTCTGTTCCTGCAGAGCTTTGCTATCCGTGTACATACCGACGGCGAGTATCACCCCACTTGGGGCGACCGGATTGACGGTCGCCGTGTGCGGACGCTGCCGCCCATCGCCCAGATCACTTCCTACATTCAGGTAGAGCGCAACACCTGCTCCAATCTGTTTGAAGAGGCCATTGAAATCACCCATATCGACCGCTATATCCGCCAGAAGCGGCGGGAGGGTCTTAAGGACTTCGGTATCACGCACGTGCTGCTTGCCGCTTATGTTCGCGGCATTGCCAAGTATCCCCAGCTGAACCGGTTTATTTCCGGTCAGAAGGTCTACTCCCGCGGTAACGACATCCAGTACTGTATGGTGGTCAAAAAGGAAATGACCGTGGAATCCCCTGACACCTCCATCAAGGTACACCTGACCCCCTATGACACCGCTGAAGATGTCTACCATAAGCTTAATGCCGCCGTTGAAGATGTGAAAAAAACCACCGAGCTGGATTCCAGCTTTGATAATCTGGTAGCGCTGTTCACCTTGATCCCCGGCGTAGTACTGAAGTTTACCGTGTGGCTGCTGAAGCTTATGGATTACTTTGGCCTGCTGCCCAAGTTCCTTATGGAACTGAGTCCTTTCCACGGTAGTCTGTTCTTCACCTCTATGGGCAGCCTGGGCATCCGTCCCATTTACCACCACCTGTATGACTTTGGTAACATTCCCTCCTTCGGTGCATTCGGCTGCAAGCGCCGCGCCCTGGAAGTACAGGAGGACGGCACCATCGTTCAGAAGAAATATATTGATATCAAATTTGTTCTGGACGAGCGCATTGTGGACGGCTACTACTACGCAACTTTCTTTAAATACTACCGCCGTCTGCTGGCTCACCCGGAAGTTCTGGACGAGGCTCCCGAAGAAGTCAATAAGGATATTGATTGAGTATGTTAACGCAAGTAAAACGCTTTCTGCCAGAGGATCTCCTCTGGCAGAATCAAATTATATGGTATGATGTTACCGATTCCACCAATGATCAGGCAAAAATCTTGGCGCAGCAGGGCGCTCCCCACGGCACGGTATTGATCGCCGACCGGCAAACCGGTGGCAGAGGCCGTATGGGACGCAGTTTCTCCTCCCCCGGCGGCATGGGCGTGTATATGAGTGTAATTTTGCGTCTGCCAACCCCACCGGATCAACTGATGCACCTGACCTGCGCCGCTGCCGTTGCCGCTTGCAACGCAGTGGAAAAGGCTGCCGATTTCCGACCCGGTATTAAATGGACCAACGATCTGGTTTTCGGTGGCAGAAAGCTTGCCGGTATTCTCACTGAGCTGGTGATCACACCAACGGAAACAACTGCAATCATCGGGATTGGTATCAACTGCATACAAACTGTTTCGGACTTCCCTTCCGAAATTCAAAGTTTTGCCAGTTCATTGTCTATGGTTTGCGGGCAGAACATTGACCGTGCCAAGGTCGCTGCTGCACTGATCGAAGCAATTTGCGAAATGGCAGAAAAGCTAACTGATAAACAGAAAATACTGGACATCTACCGCCGAGATTGCATTACCTTGGGAAAGCAGATCTCTCTCGTAAAAGCAGGAGAGATTCGCCATGGCTATGCTCTGGATATTGATGATCACGGCGCATTGATCGTCGAATTTCCCGACAAACACACAGAGGCTGTCAACGCAGGCGAAGTAAGTGTCCGCGGAATGTACGGATACTGTCCCTAATATACAGCAAAAAACCCTTGCATTTTTCACGATAAATGGTTATACTGATAGCAAGATCATTATACATTTATGGAGGTAATGTCTTATGAAGGTTTTTGGTATTATTATCAAGATCGTTGTGGCGCTGGCCGCCGTTGCCGGTGCTGTCTATTTGGCTGCCACTTACGGCGATAAGATCGTCGCCTGGGCAAAGAAGGCCCTGGGCTCCTGCACGTGCTGCTGCGGTGATGATTGTGATTGCGGCTGTAACTGTGACTGCGACGAAGATATCGAAGAAACTGTTGAAGAAGCCGCTGCCGATCCCGCAACTGATGTTGTAGCTGCTGAAACTGATTTTGAAGGTTAATAAACGATAAAAAGCGGTGTGCCGAGGCACACCGCTTTTTTGTTGTTACAGACCTGTCAGAATGTTAACAAGCATTGTAACGCACTTTTCCATATCCTCTACGGGGATATATTCATAGCGACCGTGGAAATTTTCGCCGCCGGTACACAGATTGGGGCAAGGCAGACCCATATAGGAAAGCCGGGCACCGTCCGTGCCGCCCCGGATAGGAACTTCGCGGGGTGTCATGCCAGCGGAGTGCATCGCCTTTTTCGCCCGTTCCACGATGTACATACAAGGCTCAATGCATTTTTTCATATTGAAGTAGCTGTCTTTAACTGTCAATTCCACAGTACCTTCGCCATATTTCCGGTTCAGATATTCTGCGGCAGCCACCATAAGGGCCTTCTTTTCCTCGAACTTTTCCATATCGTGGTCCCGGATGATGTAACGCAGGGTTGTCTGCTCTACATCGCCCTGCATATCCGTCAGGTGAATGAAACCCTCATAACCGGTGGTATGCTCCGGCTTCTGTAAGGCAGGCAGCAGGCTCTGAAACTCCATAGCAAGATACTGTGAATTTACCATCTTGCCCTTAGCCGCACCGGGATGGATATTCAGTCCACGGAACACAGCCTTTGCACCGGCGGCATTGAAATTCTCATACTCAATCTCGCCGATAGTGCCGCCGTCAACCGTATAGGCATAGTCCGCACCAAAACCCTTGACATCAAACTTATCCGCACCACGACCGATTTCCTCATCCGGTGTAAACCCGATCTTCAGTGTAGCGTGCCGCATCCGGGTCCGCAGCAGAAATTCCGCCGCTGTCAGGATCTCGGTAATACCGGCCTTATCATCCGCACCCAAAAGTGTGTTGCCGTCCGTAACGATCAGGTTCTTACCGTAATGATTTTTCAAGCTGGGGTGCTCATTTTCCCGAAGATAAATCCCCTTTTCCTCATTCAGGCATACATCGCCGCCCTGGTAAGACACGATCCGGGGCTTGACATTAGCGCCGGAAATATCCGGAGCGGTATCCATATGGGCAATCAGGCCGATGGTGGGAAGGCTGGGATCACCGGGCACAGTGCCGTAGACATAGCCGTAGGGATCCATTCTGGCATCTTCGATGCCCATCTTCCGCATCTCGTCCACTAGCGCAGCGCCCAGCAGACTTTGTCTGAAGGTGGACGGGCAGGTTTCGGAAAACTCATCGGACTGAGTATCAAAGGATACGTAGCGCAAAAAGCGCTCTGTTACACGATTCATAATATACTCCTTATACAAGAATTCCCGAAATACATCGGTATTTCGGGAATTCATTTCCTTGCAATTTACTTAGCGGCGTTGACCAGCTCAGCAGTATCCTGAGCGATCATCAGCTCTTCGTTGGTGGGCACAACCCAGACCTGCACAGCAGAGTCGGGAGTGGAGATGCACATCTCCTTGCCGCGCTTGCTGTTGAGTTCGGGATCGATCTTGACTCCCATAAAGCCCAGGTAGTCGCAGACAGCAGCACGAACAGCGCAGTCATTCTCGCCAACACCGGCGGTGAAGGTCAGAACATCAATGCCGTTCAGAGCGGCAGCGTAAGCGCCAACATACTTGGCAACCTCGTAGCAAAACTTGTCCCGTGCCAGAGCGCAGTTTTCGTTACCTTCCTTAGCACCGGCCTCCAGATCACGGAAGTCGGAGGAGACACCGGAGATAGCCAAAACGCCGGATTTCTTGTTCAGCATATTCAGGCACTCGTCAACGCTCATACCGTACTTATTGCAGATGAACTGCACCACGCAGGCGTCAATATCACCGGAGCGGGTACCCATAGGCACACCGGCCAGAGGGGACAGACCCATAGTGGTATCCTGGCACTTGCCATCCTTGATAGCGGACATAGAAGAGCCGTTGCCCAGATGGCAATTGACCATCTTGAACTCAGTCTTGCCAACCAGCTCAGCAGTACGGCGGGCAACATACTTATGGGAAGTGCCGTGGAAGCCGTAGCGGCGGATGGAATCCTCTTCATAGTACTGGGTGGGGATAGCATAGCGGTAAGCCTTGGGAGGCATAGTCATATGGAATGCGGTGTCGAACACGGCGACCTGGGGAGTCTTGGGCATAACAGCCTGGCAAGCGCGGATACCCATCAGGTTAGCGGGGTTATGCAGGGGACCCAGGGGGATGCACTTCTCGATAGCGGCGATGACATCATCGTTAATGATGCAGGATGCGAAGAACTCCATACCGCCGTGCAGGACGCGGTGACCGACAGCATCGATCTCGTCAACGCTGCTGATAACGCCCTCAACGGGGTCAACCAGAATGTCCAGAGTAGCGGCAATCGCCTCGGAATGGGTGGGCATGGGGATGTCCTTGACGACCTTATTCTCGCCGACCTTGTGGTTCAGACGGCCGTCGATGCCGATACGCTCGCACAGACCCTTTGCAGAAACCTCACCGGTCTCAGGGTTCATCAGCTGATACTTCAGGCTGGAACTGCCGGCATTGATGATCAAAACATTCATTGGAATATGCCTCCTAAAAAATAATATTTTCTTTTTTCATACTTTATGGTATGATAGCCATAACTTGATGCTATTATATAGTATTTCTTCAAAATTCTCAAGCCAAAAAAAGGATTTTTTTCAAAAGGAGGGATATTTTTGAAGACAGTCGGCATTATTTGCGAGTATAACCCCTTTCACAACGGCCATAAAAAGCAAATCGACGCTGTTCGGGCCCGGTTCGGTAAGGATTGCGCCATTGTTTGCCTGATGAGCGGCAATTTTGTCCAGCGGGGCGCACCGGCGATTTTCCATAAATCCCTCCGGGCTCAGGCCGCCATCTCCTGCGGTGCGGATCTGGTGCTGGAACTGCCGATCACCTACGCGCTGTCCTCTGCCGAGGGTTTTCCCGCCGGTGGCGTAAAGATTCTGAGCGATTTTTGCGATGTGCTATGCTTTGGTACGGAAAGTGGCAATCTGGCCACACTGATCGCCGCGGCAGAAGCGCTCCTGTCCCCGGAGTTCCGGGAGGAACTGCGCGCGCAGTTGGATAAGGGTGTTTCCTTCCCCGTAGCCCGGGCTGCCGCATTGAAGGAACATTCCGAACTTCTGCAGCGCCCCAATGATATTCTGGCTGTAGAGTATTGCAAGGCGATTTTGTCGCAAAAGAGCACGATGTTGCCGATGCCCATTCTCCGGCAGGGCGATTATCACGATACCGCCCCGGATGCGGAGAACCCCTCTGCCACCGCCATCCGGAATCTGATGTACAATAGCGAAGATTGGGAAAATTTCGTTCCTGACGCTGCCAAGGATATCTTCGGCGGCGCAGACACCTATTCCCTGGGCGCCGGTGAACGGGCTGTTCTTGCCCGGCTGCGTTGTATGACCGACGCGGAGTTTGAGGCCCTCCCCTACGGCTCGGAGGGCCTGTGGCGCAAGTTTATGCACGCCTGCCGCAGCTGTGACAGCATCGAAAGTATCATCGCCGAAACCAAGTCCAAGCGCTACACCCGCACCCGGATCGACCGGATGCTGATGTGCGCCTATCTGGGCATCACAAAACAGATACTGGAGCAGAACGTCCCCTATACCCGGGTACTGGCGCTGAACGATAAAGGCCGGATTGCCCTGAAGCACGCCCGGCTACACGGCGTATTCCCCCACACAGGCGAGGCTGTGGAGGATTCCTACTGGACGCTGGAACAGCGCACCGCCGACCTGTATGCTCTTCTGCGCGCCAACTCCCCTGCCCCCGCCGGTCAGGAAGAAAAGCAACGGGTATTTTTCAAAGAATAATCACATTGACATTTGGAGGCTCTGCAGTTTATGAAAAAGCGTATAACACTGGTACTGGCGGCTTTTTTGCTGCTTGGCGTTTTCCTTTTGCTTTTACTGCGTAAACCCACCGGGGAAACAGGCGATCCTCCCGCAGCAACCCAACCCGGCACTACTGCGCCGATGGAAACCACCACGCCTACAGAAACTGCAACCTCGACGACGGAAATCCCCACCGCGGAAACAACTACCCCATCAACGCAACCCAGCACCGATCCCACCGAAGAAACCAAAACTACGAGCCCGGTAACGCAGCCCACAACGCTGCCGCCTACTGATCCGGCAACCGAGCCGACCCAGAAACCAACCCCCGCTCCGACACAGAAGCCCACCACCGCACCGACGGTTGCACCTACCGTTGCACCGACTGTAGCGCCCACTGTAGCGCCTACCGAAGCACCCGCACAGAAACCTACGGTTGCTCCCACCGAAGCGCCTACACAGAAGCCTACACAGCCGCCGACGGTGCCACCGACTGAAGGCACCGTGCCTGAGGATTATACTCTGAAAATTTCTCAGCCCAGTCTTTCTTTGGAAGTTGGTCAGATTGGTAATCTGACTGTTAACTACACAGGTACTGGCACTATCGTTTGGAAAAGTAGTGATGAAACCAAAGCTACCGTTTCCAATGGTAAGATTACAGCAAAGGCTGCCACTGAACAGGTTATTATTAGTGTTACTGATGGTACACTGACTGCTCAGTGCAGAGTGACTATTACTGCACCTGCTACTCAGACTTTGAAAATCAACACGAAGTCTTTTACCACAATTTATGTCGGTGATACTCTTCAAATTGATTACACCTATTCTGGTGACAAGTCTAAGTTAACTTGGTTCAGTGATGACACTTCAAAACTGACCGTTAATAGCAAAGGTGTTGTAACAGGTAAAGCTGCTGGTACTGCTGGTGTAATTATTTCGGACGGTAATATTACTCGTGTCGTTCTCATCACTGTTTCGGATGCACCTAAGGCGACATCACTTTACCCATCGGAACATAATGCTCCACTCTACGATGGCGTTGTTAAATATGCAGGCGATTATATGAATTTCAAGGTGACAACTAAGCCATATGAAAGCAATCCATATGTCGACGTATTCTCCAGTAATTCAAGTGTTGTATCTATATCTTGTGAATTCAAGAGCGGTTTTAATCATATCACTCTGAATTTCAAGAAGGCTGGCAATGCCAAGGTAACTATTACTTCGGCTGATGGTAATGTTTCCGAGTCTTATAATATCACCGTGAAGGCTGATTATGAATGCAATCCTGGTTCGGGATTATTGACTCCTGAGCAGTTTGTTAATGCCTATAATGGTGTTGTAAATGCAAACGGAATGGATACAAACTATGTTGCCACAAGATATTTGGTTCTCACACTTTCAGAGTCAGATTTGACATGGAGTACTGCTCGCAGAAATGCAGAAGGTGGTTTCCATTCATGGTGGCTTGTCGGTTATCGAAAAATGGTTCTCACTTATGAGGGAATTAATGAAAACGGTAAGCATGTATTCTACGAACATGGTTGTTCGTAACTGAGTTAATCTCCCATCCCCTTCTCTGTAACAGGAGAAGGGGATTTTGGTTAATGAAAAGTGAAAATAGTGAATTCATTATGTAGATAACAAAATAACAAAGACGACGGAAAATCCGTCGTCTTTGTTTTATCTTATTTACTCGCCCATAACCTCGTAGCGGTATTTTGCGATACCTCTTGCCAGAAGGTCCATAGCCCGCTCCAGCTCTTCGCACTCCCGGACATAGGCGATACGCACCTCGTTGAAACCCTTGCCCGGAGTCTCATAGAAAGGTGCACCGGGGGCAAACATCACAGTATCACCCTTGTGGTCGAAGCTTTCCAGCAGCCACTGTTGGAACTTGTCAGCATCGTCCACCGGCAAACTTGCCATTACATAGAATGCGCCCATAGGCTCTTCAACTTCCACACCGGGAATCTGGCGCAGCTTGTTGATGACCAGATCGCGGCGCTTGCGATACTCTTCCTTGCTGGCGCGGTAGAATTCCTCATCCACGCTGTACAGCGCCGCTGCACCCAGCTGGTCGATGGTTGCCACCGCCAGACGGGACTGGCAGAACTTCAGCAGAGCCTGCTGCAGTTCCTTATTCTTGGTAACCACGCAGCCCACACGGGCGCCGCAGGCAGAGAACCGCTTGGAAACGGAATCAATGATGACCAGATTGTCATCGATATCCCGGAATCTGCCCATACAGGGCACGCCGAACTTATCGTCATAGCAGAACTCCCGGTAGACCTCGTCGCAGATCAGGAACAGATCGTGCTTCTTGGCAACATCAGCGATCATCCGCATCTCTTCTTCCGTCAGCACAACGCCGGTGGGGTTGCCGGGATTGGTGATCATAATGGCCCGGGTGTTCTTGGTGATCAAACTCTCGATACGCTTGCGGTTTGCATAGCGGTAGCCCTCCTCAGGACGGGTGGGCAGCGCACGGATCCGACCGCCAGCTGCGTGAACAAAAGTGGTATAGTTGGGATAATAAGGCTCGGGAACGATGACCTCGGTATAGGGGTCAAGGATGCTCAGGCAGGTCAGCAGCAGGGCTTCGCTACCGCCGGTAGTGATCAGCACATCGTTAGGCTCGAGGTCCACGCCGATCTTGCTGTAGTAATTCCGGATAGCATCGATGAGCACAGGCATACCGGGAGATGCCTCATAAGCCAGCGTGCCGGGATCGAAGGCACGGATCGCCTCAAAATAGGCCTCCGGGGTCTTCAGGTCAGGCTGACCGATATTCAGATGGTAGATTTTCTTACCCTCCTGCGCTGCCTTCACTGCCAGCGGATGGAATTTCCGCATAGGAGAGGGCTCGCAGCGGTTTGCATTGATAGAAACTTTCATAGGTACCTCCATTGGCAGCTAGGCCGCCAAACTATTTTTATATTCCTTAACCAGGCGGCTCAATTTGGGACTAAGCACCGCCAATGCGATCAGATTCGGTATAGCCATCAGGCCGTTGACGGTTTCGGACAGTACCCACACCGTTCCGGTGTTCAGCACCGCACCCAAAACCACGCAGACCGATTGTATAATCGCAAACTTTTTCCACACATTGTTGCCAAACAGAAACTGGGCGCACCGGGCGCCATACAGCCCCCAGCCCAGCACCGTAGCAAAGGCGAAGCAACATAGCGCTGCCGCAATAAACACGGCGACCCAATCGCCGTAAACAGCAGAAAACGCATCCGTTGTCAGTGCAACACCAACATCTGTCCCATAGGGGATCGCTACGCCGCTAACCAGGATCACCAGCGCTGTCATCGTGCAGATGACGATAGTGTCCAGAAAGACCTCCATAATGCCCATAAGCCCCTGCTCAGCAGGATGGGCCACCTGCGCCGATGCGTGGGCGATGGACGCCGTACCCATACCGGCTTCATTGGTAAATACCCCTCTGGAAACGCCAATCCGCAGCGTAATAAAGGCTGAACCGACAATGCCGCCGGTAACCGCCCGGGGTGAAAACGCGCCATACACGATAGCCTTAAATGCCTCAGGCAGCATTTGCGCGCGTGCAACAAGAGCACCTAGTCCCAGCAGCAGATATGCCACAGATATGAAAGGAACTAACCGCTCCGTCACAACGCCGATCCGTTTTGCGCCGCCCAACAGCATCATACAGATCGCAGCCGCCAAAACAATGCCCATCAGCACATTACCCAGCACCGTTTCCCTGCCGCCAAAAGCAGTCAGAGCGGAATTGACGCCGGTAACCACCGCATTGATCTGGGTTGCATTGCCAACACCAAATGCGGCAACCACGCCAAAAAAGCTGTACACGCTTGCCAGCCACAGCCAACGGCGCCCCATACCCTCACGGATCATATACATCGGGCCACCAACCATCTCACCACTCTCTTTCACCCGAAAGTGGACAGCCAAGGTGGCTTCGGCGAATTTTGTAACCATACCCAGCAGAGCGCAGACCCACATCCAGAAAATCGCCCCCGGGCCGCCGATGGCCATAGCCCCGGCAACACCGGCAAGGTTACCCGTGCCGACAGTAGCCGCCAGTGCAGTGCATAGTGCCTGAAAAGGTGTAACCGCCCCGTCCTCTGCCTTCCCCCCCTGAAGCCGGGCAAAAAACTCCCGCAAAGCTTTGGGAAATAAAGTCAGCTGGGCGAATCCGGTGCGAAAGCTCAAATACACGCCGACACCCACAATCAGGATCAGCGCCGGTGCGCCCCAGACGATGCTGTTTACAGATTCCAACACTTTGGTCATTATGTCCTCCTAGCATAGCACTTTTTCGGTTGCGTTGCAAGAAAAAAATTGCAAAGGTAAATAAAAAGCAGTTTCTCGTTTGAGAAACTGCTTTCGTACCTTTATTCCCAAGTGGCCCAGATCTCCGGGCAGTAGCCTACCGTGGCCTGTTTGCCGTTGCGGACGATGGGCGTCTTCATAAGTCCCGGATCGTCAAAGACCTTATCTTCCTTGGCGGTCTTATCGTCCATATATTTCATCAGTGTGATATCCGGGGACTTGCTGTCCCAGTCGATAAGATTATCAATGCCGCCGACAGCTCGGAGGACACTGTCGAACTCCTTACCCGACAGTCCGAAGCGCAGCAGATCCACCATCTGGTATTTGATACGCCGCTCCTTAAAGTAGCGTTCGGCCTTTTTCGTGTCAAAGCATTTGCTTTTTCCAAATATCTGAATGTTCAATAGGTTACCTCCATCAGGCAAAGTCCATGGGCAGGGACAAGATAGCCTGCTTCCTCCCGTTTTGCGCCAAAAAGTGCCGGAATACTGTCAATTTCCCGTTTACCAAGACCAATCTCAATCAAAGTGCCCACAATAATACGCACCA
This sequence comes from Faecousia sp., assembly GCA_045630825.1. Lineage (GTDB taxonomy): Bacteria > Bacillota > Clostridia > Oscillospirales > Oscillospiraceae > Faecousia. Next base: position 23,043 of record JAZQTN010000020.1, read on the forward strand.
TATTGTAGAGAAATCCATCCCCCGTTATGGTGATGCGGATTTCTTCCCCCTTCCGACGGATATCCAGGGAATCAATGCGCCGAACCGTAGATTTTTTCATCTTCTTGTTGGCGTTGAACGCAGAAAAATCGTGCTCGCCCAGAAACAGCCGCGCTGCCTGATTCATCTTGTCCAAATCCAAGGCTTCCGGGAAAATATACACAAACCGCCGGTCAAATACGCAAGGCATATCGCTGTTCCAGATGCGGTAGGTGTAGGTTTTCGTCTTGGCATTGAGCCGGGCGTGAAACCGCTCGGCTACCTCCTTGCAGGAGTATATGCCGATATCCTCCGGCAAATACCGTCGCAAGGAAGAAAGAATGTCCTCGCAGGGCATATCGCTGTGCGTGTGGAAATTCGCCACCTGCCCATTGGCATGAGCACCGGCATCGGTACGGCCGCTCCCGGACAACTCAACAGTTTCATCAAGAATCCGGCTCAGGGTTTGCTCCAGCTTGCCCTGAATGGTATTTTCCACACCGCTTAAGCGCTGCCAGCCCTTGTACCGGGTGCCGTCATAGCATATATCCAACCGAATGTTTCGCATAGTTTTACCCAATGACTTCATAACCGGCATCGATGATGGCCTTTTTCAGTGCATCAACGCTTGCTTCGCCGGTTACAGTAACGGTCTTCGCCTGCAGATCCACCACAGCATCCACTGTGCCCGCTACGCCTTTGCACACCTTCTCCACCATTGCCTTGCAATGGGTACACATCATTCCCTCAACTTTGATCACAATCATTTTATTCGTTTCCTCCTTAGCTTTTTCTCCCGGACGGAATCTGCGCAGCCGCAGGGCATTGCTCACCACAAACACGGAACTCATACTCATCGCCGCTGCACCGATCATCGGATTCAACAGACCCATAAACGCCACCGGAATACCCAGGCAGTTATAGAAAAATGCCCAGAACAGGTTCTGCCGGATAATACAGATCGTCGCCTTACTCAGCGCAATAGCATGGCCTACATTGGCAAGAGATCCGTTCATCAGTACCACATCTGCCGATTCCACAGCAATATCCGTGCCCGCTCCGATGGCCATACCCACATCCGCAGTTACCAGAGCGGGAGCATCGTTGATGCCGTCGCCTACCATCAGCACCCGCCGGTCCTCAGATTGCAAATTCTGTACAGCCTTTGCCTTTTGCGTAGGCAGAACATCCGCAAGAATCTCGGTGATCCCCGTTTTCCCGGCAATGGCTTTTGCTGTCTTTTCATTATCGCCGGTCAGCATAACCACCCGCAGTTTTTGTTTCTGCATAGCCGCCACCGCATCCGCAGAGTCAGCCTTCAGCACATCTGCAGCAGCAATCACGCCCAGGAATTTTCCACTTTCATCACCAAAATACAGGGGTGTTTTACCTATTTCAGTCATTTCCGGGTATTCTGGAACAGCAATCCCCTTTTCTTCCATCAGTCGACGATTGCCACCGAAACAGCGAACACCATTCACAATTCCGGAAACACCGGAGCCCGGTATTGTTTCAAATTCTGAAACAATGGGAATCTCCATTCCCTTTGCACGGTCTAAGATTGCTTTTGCAAACAGATGCTCTGAGGGCTTTTCCAACGCCGCCGCAATTTTCAGCAGTTCCGTTTCCGAAACAGCGGCAACAACATCCGTTACCCCGGGTTTTCCCACAGTCAGCGTACCGGTCTTGTCCAACACAACAGTATCTACGCTGTGCAAATGTTCCAATACAGCGCCATTCTTAAACAGAATGCCCATGGCCGCGCCCTTGCCGGTACCAACCATAATGGCCACCGGAGTGGCCAGGCCCAGCGCACAGGGACAGGAAATTACCAGCACAGAAATTGCCGTAGTCAGGGAAAATTCCAAACCTTTTCCCCGTACCATCCACAGTATGAACGCCGCTAAAGCGATTGCCATTACCACCGGCACAAACACGCCGGCAATTTTGTCCGCCAGGCGAGCGATAGGCGCTTTTGAACCACCGGCTTCTTCCACCATATGAATGACCTGGTGCAAGGTGGTATCTTCGCCAACCTTGTCCGCACGGAATGTAAAATACCCCTCCGTATTGACGGTAGCCGCCGCCACACGGCAGCCCTCGTGAACTTCCACCGGTACGCTTTCTCCGGTGAGAGCACTTTGATCCACACTGCCCCGTCCGGTAAGGACTGTACCATCAACGGGGATCCGACCGCCAGAGCGCACCACCACAGTATCGCCCACCTGGACCTGATCGGCGGGGATCGTTTCCTCCACGCCGTTGCGAAGTACCGTTGCTGTTTCCGGCCGCAGATCCATCAGCGCTTTGATGGCATCACCGGTCTTGCCCTTGGCTCTGGTTTCCAGGAATTTGCCTAAGGTGATCAGCGTCAGGATCATCGCCGCCGATTCAAAATACAGATTTTCGCTGTAAAACGCTACAATTTCCCATTTCCCCTGACCCATCGCATAGGCCATACGAAACAGCGCTGCAATACCGTAGATCAACGCTGCGCCGGAGCCCACTGCGATCAGCGAATCCATATTGGGACTGCAGTGCCACAGTGCCTTCAATCCCCGGCTGTAATAGATCCGATTCAAATATACCGCCGGCAAAGTAAGGACGAACTGCAGCAGTGCCGCCACCACAGCATTCTCTCTGCCGTGTACAAACCGGGGCATTGGCAAGCCAACCATATGTCCCATTGTGAAGTACATTAATATCACAAGGAACACCGCCGAGCCGATGATTCGCTCTTTCATTTCTTGCAAAGCGTTGTCAGCAGGAACTGTTTCCTGCTTTTTCTCGCCTGCCACAGATGCACCGTAACCGGCATCGGATACCGCGCGGATAACAGCTTCTTTTACGCCTTCATTTCCGGTTTCCACCGTCATCGTACCGCCCAAAAGATTTACTTCGCAGTTTTCCACGCCTTCGACAGCTTTCGTAACCTTTTCCACTCGGGCAGAGCAGGCTGCGCAGGTCATACCGGTAACATTAAATTTCAGTTTCATACACGCCACTCCTTCCGAAGGGTTACCTTGACAATAACAGGTGTTTATGCTACTATTTTAACATATGATTTCGATTTTTCAAGCATACACTATTGGTATTACACCGCATTTTCGGATACTGTAAGGAGAAAAATTATGAACATCAAAATTCTGTCCGACAGCACCTGTGATCTGTCCCCCGAGCAGCTGAACGAACATAACATTGGCCTTGCCCGTTTGACCGTTATCAAAGACAGTGAAGCATTTGTCGATGGTCTGACCATCACTCCGGCAGATATCTTTGCCCATGTGGAAGCCGGCGGCGATCTGTGCTCCACCACCGCCAATAACATCGGCGATTACGCGGACTTGTTTGCCAAATTCAGTGCCGACTATGACGGCGTTATTCTGATTACCATTGGCTCCGGCTTCTCCTCCTGCTACCAGAACGCCTGTCTGGCCGCTGAGCATTATCCCAATGTCCGTGTCATTGACTCCAAAAATCTTTCCACCGGTCAGGGCCATGTTGTCCTGGAAGCCTGCCGTCTGGCAAAGGAACTGGACGATTTGGACGAGATTGCCGACAGACTGAACGCTTTCACTCCCCGTGTCGAAGCCAGCTTCCTGCTGGATCAGCTGAAGTATATGGTAAAGGGCGGCCGCTGCAGCAGCGCTGCTGCGCTGGGTGCCAACCTGCTAAATCTGAAGCCTTGCATCGAGGTGCGGGACGGCAAGATGAGCGTTGTAAAGAAGTACCGCGGCAGCTACGCAAAGTGTCTCAGCTCCTATGTCAAGGACCGTCTGGCTGACCGGGATGATATTGTCCGGAATGAGCTGTTTTTGACCTACACCCCCGTTACTGACGAGTGCCTAAACGCAGTTAAAGCTACCATCGAAGAATATGGTCATTTTGAGACCGTCTATGAGACCACAGCAGGCTGTACCGTTTCCTGCCATTGCGGTCCGGCTACTCTGGGTGTCCTCTTCGTGCGCAAGTAAACAGCAAAACGGCTTCCTTCGGGAGGCCGTTTTTTGTATCTTATAGGATTTCCTCTTGTATTTTTTTACCGTTGTGCTATACTAATCTGCGTCAGAAACTTCCCTTGGAGGATCCAAAATGGAGTATTCAAAACTTCTGGATCTGGTGTCGGATCTGGGCTATGAGCTGGCCATGAACGGTGCAGAAACCTTCCGTGTGGAGGAGAGCATCTCCCTGGTTCTGAAAGCCTATGATATTGATGCCGAGGTCTTTGCAATTCCCAACTGTATGCACATCAGCATTGAGCCGGTGATAGGTCGGCCCCTGACCCGTATGCGCCGGATTGGTACCCACGGCAGTGATCTGGATGCTGTGGAACGGCTGTCCAGCCTGAGCCGCAGGATCTGCGCGGAGCGTCCCGCTCCGGAGATCGCCGCCAAATGGTTGGCGGAGGAAAAACAGCGGCGCCGTTCTTTCCGTATGCCGATACATATGCTGGGACATTTTCTGGGAGCATTCGGATTTGCCTTTTTGTTTGGCGGCAACCTTGCCGATGCAGTATGCTCCGGTTTGTGCGGTCTTATGGTGTTCCTTGTCAATTATCTGATCAACAGTTTGGGGGGCAATCCCTTCTTCCGCACCGTGGCAGCAGCATTCCCTATGGCACTGCTGGCAGGCGGCATGGAAGCGCTGCACCTGCTGAACAATATTGACTGTGTCATCATCGGCGCACTGATGCTGCTGGTGCCGGGTCTGCTGTTTACCAACGCAATGCGCGACATCATATTTGGAGATACCAACTCCGGTGTTAACCGCATTGTACAAGTGCTGCTGATCGCCGTTGCCACGGCACTGGGTACGGCTGTCGCACTTAATGTCTCCGCCTGGCTGTGGGGTGCACCTGCTCAGGCACCAGTCATCGATCACAACATTTTCGTTCACTGCATTGCAGCCTTTATTGCCTGTGTCGGATTCGCCATTTTCTTTAACATTCACGGGCCGGATATCGCACTGTGCGGTTTAGGCGGTGTGCTCGCATGGATTGCTTATCTTGTGCTTTTCCGCTTGGGATATGGCGACTTAATTGGTTATTTCTGCGGCGCAATTGTGGCCTCCGCTCATTCCGAAGCTATGGCACGAATTCGCAAGCGCCCCGCGATTGCCTATCTTGTGATCGGCATCTTCCCGCTGATCCCCGGTGCCGGTGCATACTACACGATGAACTACGCCGTGCAGGGCAATACAGAGCTGTTTGCCAGCGAGGGTATGCACACCATCGCCATTGCAGGCATTATGGCGCTGGGTATTCTGCTGGTATCCACTACCGTACGGATTATCACCGTCCGCCGAAAGAAGAAATAAATACAAAAAACCGGAGGCAAATAGCCTCCGGTTTTCTTTTTTGTTTTAGAAGAAACGGAAAGAGAATGCATCCGCATCCGACAGCTTCAACTTCATACGAACGGGTCTGCCGTTCAAGCTGGTAAGATCACCGACAAAGTCCACAGGACGCTCCAAAGAGTCGCCGAAGATACGGGCATTTTCAAAGCCTTCCAGTGCTGTGCCATTCTCGTCGGTCAGCGTAACCTCAATGTAACCACCGGCAGAGGTGCGGAAATTCATCTCCAGCTTGCTGCCTTCAAATGTAAAGGGCTTTGTTACAACCTCGCCGCCGCTGTAATCAGCGTGGGCGCAGGCAAATCCGTCAACGCGCATGGTATAGCGGTACAAATTGGTGTGCTTGTTGAGGAAACCCTTCTCCCGATTCCATGTGTACATAGGCATCAGCAGTGCCAGTTCTTTTTCACCGAACTCATTGACATTTTCCATCATACCCACAGCAGGATAGCAGCAGCCATAAAACCAGTTATCCTGATTCTCAGCTCCGGGGGTCATCAGTGCCTCGTCAAAACGATACCAGTCAGACTTGTTCTCGGAGTACATAAAGCCGCAGTCTGTAATCGCGGTAGCGCAGCGGGACATGACGCCATGGAGATCTTTTCTCTGCTTGTTAGCGGGCAGGTGATCGTGATTAGGCGTCCAGGTGGGATACTCAAAATAACGGGTGGGAATACCGATCCACAGACCGTCGCCACGATAATAAGGCATCACGCCGGGTGTATACATCTGCACTTCCGGTGCGCCTTCCTGATAGCGAATATCCTCCGGATAGGTCCAGTTGCGGAAATCCTTGGAAGTGGAGTGGGCTACCAAACGCACCCAAACCTTCTGCTCAATATCCGGATGGCAATAACCCACCGTCAAATCGCGGAAGAAGATGTGATACAGCTCGTCCTGAGGATCCCAGTAAACGGTGTTGTGGGTGTCGAAACGACCCTCCAGATCCAAAATCTCACCAACAGGATCAAAATGGATGCCATCAGCAGACTTAAAGTACAGCAGCACGCGGTTGCTGTCCATACCGCTTCTTCTCTTGGTCTCCGGACCGCGGGTATCATAAGCAATACCCTTATACCGCTCATCAGGAGGGCAGTTGGGGTTGGTATCCTTAAAGGCAAAGAAATTATCGAAGGTATTACCAGAGGTCTTATCGATAATGACGTTATTGTTACGGTTACCATTCACTTCGATAATGCCCAGATTCGGCTTGACCCAATGGATACCGTCTTCACTCTCGGCATAGCAGAACCGCATATCCGGCTCATCCATTTCCTTTGCGTTCAGGCTCTCTTCATTGATACGATGGCTTCCGCAGTAGTACATTCTGTACTTCTTTATATCTTCGTCATAAAAGAAGGTAGGATAAGAAATTCTATAACTCTCCCAAAAGCCTTCAAAGGTCATAACTTTTTCCCGTCTGATGGGCTTATCGCCCACCTTGATGGTGGCAGTTGTCTTCTCTGCGTCCAGCAGCGCATGGTTGAAAAAGAACTGCCGCTTTGTCCCGATATTTCTCATAAGTACCTCCTAGGGTTGTCTTATTGGATAACCAATTTCTGGCTCTTCGTTATTGTAGTACAAAAAACCCCGTTTTGCAAGTGCTTATCACGCAAAACGGGGCTATTATTCTTATACGTCCTCTTCTTCCATTTCTTTCAACAGTTTCTTGTCCTGCTTAGAACTGAGGTCCAGTTTTTCGTACATATCGGGTCTGCGCTCTCGGGTACGACGCAGAGCTTGCTTGCGTCGCCACTGCCGTACTTTTTCGTGGTTGCCGGAAGTCAGGATCTGGGGAATCTCCCGTCCGTGCCACACTGCAGGGCGAGTGTACTGAGGATATTCCAAAAGGCCGTTATAGTGGCTTTCGTCCTCGAAGCACTCCGGATCTGCCAACACCCCGGGCACCATACGGCACACCGCATCGGTAACCGCCATTGCCGCGATCTCACCGCCGGTGAGGACAAAATCGCCCAGAGAAATCTCTTCATCCACACATTCGTCGATGAAGCGCTGATCGATACCCTCATAATGGCCGCATACCAACACCAGATTCTCTATCTTACTGAGCCGGATAGCATCTGCCTGCTTGAAGGTATGGCCGCAAGGCGACAGGTAAATGGTATGCACCGGTCCTTCTGCCTCTTCGCAGATAGCCTCCCAGCAGCGGTACAGCGGATCTGCGGTCATTACCGCGCCCCGGCCGCCACCGTAGGGATAGTCATCTGTCTGATTTTGCTTGTTGGCAGTGTAATCCCGAATCTGGTGGGTCTCAATGCGGATAATGCACCGGTCCTGGGCTCTGCCCAGAATGCTGTCCGACAGCACATCTCCAAGAGATTCCGGGAAGAGGGTCATAATATCAATCCTCATCGCTGCGCATCCCTTCGATGATCTTCACCTGCATCACATTGGCGTCCATATCGGTAGACAGAATAAACTGCTTGACCGCAGGGATCATATACGAATACTTACCCTTGACAACATACACACTGTTTCCGGGATAGTCCAGAACATCGGTAATCTCACCCAGCTCTTCGCCATCACACAAAACCTGCATGCCAATCAGTTCATCGGCGAAGATCACCTCGTCGTCGATATCCTCCCGATACAGTTCCAAAACCTTGCCCCGCATTGCCTGAGCAGCCTCCATAGTATCCACTCCGGACAGCTTCACCAGGTTGCAGGTTTTCTGAACGCGGCAAATTTCAATGGTATATTCCTTTCCGTCGATCCGGCAGCGATCAAAATCGCACAGATCTTCCGGACTGTCCAGCCAAGGCAGTACCTTGACCTCACCCCGGACACCGTGGGTGGTAACGATCTCACCGGCTTTGATAAACGGAAGTTTCATATTACTTTCTCCTTTATATTCTACAACAAATGTTGGAAATTTCCTCTTAAAACGGGGAAATGCGTGGCGATATCCGCCACGCATATCCGTCAATCCACGATGTCGACAGTTACCTTCTCGCCGGAGCGCTGTGCAACTGTCTTAACGATGGTACGGATCTCCTTGGCGATCCGACCCTGGCGACCGATAACCTTGCCCATGTCGCCTTTAGCAACACGAAGCTCCAGCACCTTGCCATCCTCGCCTTCCAGCTCGGTGACAGTGACGGATTCGGGATCGTCCACCAGATTCTTTGCCATATACAGCAAAAGTTCTTTCATTGCGCTAACTCCTTAGGGGTTCTTACAGCACGCCGGCCTTCTTCAGCAGACCACGAACGGTATCAGTGGGCTGTGCGCCGTTCTTGATCCAAGTCTGAGCCTTTTCAGCATTGATAGTGATGTTGTCGGACTCCAGCAGGGGGTTGTAAGTGCCGATTTCCTCGATGCAGCGGCCATCGCGGGGAGAACGGGAATCTGCAACAACGATACGGTAGAAGGGAGCCTTCTTTGCGCCCATTCTTCTCAGTCTGATCTTAACCATGGGTTTCACCTCCATTAATAATCTTTCGTAAATCTATATCGCAAAGCTTTTTGCTTTCAGCGAACACATCAGAATCCGGGGAAACCGCCGAAGCCGCCCAGCCCCTTCATACGCTTCATTTTCCTGCCCATACCGGGGCCGGAAAACTGTTTGATAAGTTTCTGCATCTGCTCAAAGGACTTGAGCATCCGGTTTACATCCTCCACCTTGACACCTGCACCGGCAGCGATCCGTTTTTTCCGGGATGCGCCGATAATGTTAGCGTTTTCACGCTCCTTAGGTGTCATAGACAGAATGATGGCTTCCATACGGGCCATCTGCTTGTCGTCTACCTTTACACCCTTTAAGTTTGCGCCGCCGGGAAGCTGTGCCAGAATACTCTCCAGCGAGCCCATCGACTTCATCTGCACCAACTGATCGTAATAGTCCTGCAGTGTGAAGCGATTGGAGCGAAGCTTTTCCTCCAATTCAGCGGTTTTTTTAGCATCGTATGCCTGTTCTGCCTTTTCGATAAGGCTCAGCATATCGCCCATACCGAGAATACGGGATGCCATCCGATCGGGATGGAAGGGTTCAATATCCTCCAGCTTTTCGCCCATACCGGCAAACTTGATGGGTTTTCCGGTAACGGCACGAACAGACAGGGCTGCGCCGCCTCTGGCATCGCCATCCAGCTTACTGAGCATAACGGAATCGATGTCCAGCCACTCATTAAAGCTTTCTGCAGCATTTACTGCATCCTGACCGGTCATCGCATCCACCACCAGCATAATCTCATCCGGGGTGACGGCAGCCTTGATATTCTTCAGTTCCTCCATCAGCTGCTCATCCACATGCAGACGGCCTGCGGTATCCAGGAACACCATATCGTGGCCACGCTGACGGGCATAGGAAACTGCCTCTTTAGCGATGGTAACAGGATCGGTCTGCCCTTTTTCAAACACCGGGATGCCCAGTTTTTCGCCGCAGACCTTCAGCTGCGTAATTGCAGCCGGGCGATATATATCACAGGCGACCAACAGTGGATTCTTGCCCTGCCGCTTCATAAGGCCGGCAAGCTTACTGCCGTTTGTGGTCTTACCTGCACCCTGCAGACCTACCAGCATAACCACGGTAGGGCCCTTGGGATTGATAGTAATGTGTTTTGCATCACTGCCCATCAGCTTAGTCAGCTCTTCATTGACGATCTTAACGATCATCTGGGCAGGACTCAGTGCCTCCAGCACATCTGCGCCAATGCAGCGCTCTGTAACCGCTTTCGTAAAGTCCTTACAAACTTTATAACTGACATCCGCTTCCAGCAGCGCCATACGGATCTCCCGCATAGCCTCCTTCACATCGGCCTCTTTCAAGCGGCCTTTTCCGCGAAGCTTTTTGAAGGCAGCAGAGATCTTTTCAGTTAAACCTTCAAATGCCATAGTTTACTCCTCCAGTAACAAGGCCGCATCAAGAATGGTCCGGGCAAGTTCCCGGACCTGACTGTCGCTGTGTTCCTGTAGCTGCTTGGCGGCAGTTCCGATGGTGCGCATTACCTTACGGTTCTTCAGATCCCGTTGCACACAACCGGTCTTTTCCTCCATATTACGCAACAGCGCTTCCGCGCGGCTCAAGTTGTCGTACACGCCCTGCCGGCTGACCTGCAGTTCCTGCGCGATCTCGCTGAGGGAATAGTCCTGATTGTAGTAAAGATCGAAGCACATCCGCTGACGGTCGGTCAGCAGTTCGCCATAGTAATCATATAGAAGTGTCATCTCCAATGCATCCATGGCGTGCCTCCTTTGTCAAGGTCTTTTCCTTGACATCCTCCGTATCATACACCATCCCCTGCCCATTGTCAAGTATTTTTCCTTGACAGACGCAAATTATTTTATCCGATACCATCGGGACAGCTCGGCCGTAGGCACAAAACCCAGCCGGTCGTACAGCCGCACCGCCCGTTCATTGTTGGATGCTACCTCCAGCATTGCCGTATCAGCTGTCAGTGCGTGGCACAGCGCCAGCACTACATCGGCACCTGCACCCTTTTGTACCGCCACAATAGCGCCAATCTTATCATAAGATGCTTTTCCTATACCCAACAGTGCATCGCCCCGATGGACAAAATATCCATCGCCTTTTTGAAGCATTTGCATACCGTCTTTTTCTGTCAACCAAGCCGCATTGGCAACACTATACATCCCTTTATTGTATATTTCCAGCCACTGTTTCAGGGTCTGCTCCTGCACCGGGAATAAGGCCGCATCTGTGTCGGGCAAACCCGCCAGAGGCCGCCTCCTTTGAATCACGGCGTTTTGGAAGGGGTATTTTTCCAGTGCCGGGTGTCCGGTGGCAACAATTCTTTCTGCACCGCAAGCAGTGCAGAATTCAGCACATTCATCAATAAGTGCCTCCGGAGCCAAACTGGATTGGATCGTTATATAGGCAATTCCCCGATAGGGAATCTCTCTGAGCACCAGGCTGGCAGCACCGTTTTCCGTTGTAAAAACCGGAATGTCTTTCATCGTATCATCTCCTGAGCACATCATAGCATACTACTACATTTTGTGCAACCTATCCAAGGGTGTACCCTGCTTTTTCCCGGGTTTAACAACATAGTTCCGTATTTTCTCCCAACCGTTTGCTTTTTCCCGAAGAATATGTATAATAAGCATATCGTCCGATTGAAAGGAGGTTCATCCTATGAAAAAGATCATCTGCAAAAAGGAATACGACACCGAAACCGCAACCTTTATCGCAAAGCGTACTTACGGCTATTACGGTGATCCCGCAGGCTACGAGGAGGTTCTGTTCCAGACTCCTGGTGGACTGTACTTTCTGTATGTGAATGGTGGCGAAGCCTCTGTCTACCCCACCGAGGACATCCTGCGCCTGGCTAAGACCAAGGTTGCAAGCTGGATGGATGCCAACTGATCCGTACATCTTAAAGCGGCTGCATTTGCAGCCGCCTTTTTTCTTGACAAATGTGGTATGATATAAGGGTAAAAATGCAGTTTTTACTGCTTAACCCAAGGATTGATCATAATGAAACGATTTTTTGCCCTTTTGGGGCTGATACTGTTCCTGCTAGCCGGCTGTGCCGGACAGGAAGCGCCGGCTGACATTGCCGCCACTACCCTGCCGGTATATGAGTTCACCTCCCGGCTGTGTGCAGGCACAGAACTTACCGTTACCCGGCTGATAACTGAAAATATATCCTGTCTCCACGATTATTCGCTGAATGTACGGCAAGCCCGTTCTGCAGAAGCTGCTGAGCTGATTGTCATTTCCGGTGCAGGTCTTGAAGATTTTATGGATGATCTTCTGTCCAATAAAACCGTAATCGACAGTTCCACCGGCATCGAGCCACTGGAAGCGGAGCACCACCACGGCCATCAACACGCTGAAGATGCGCACATCTGGTTGAGCCCGAAAAACGCCAAGCAAATGGCAACCAATATTTGCGTCAGTCTGGCTGAAAAACACCCCGAACACAAAAACGCATTTGAAGCCAATCTGCAGGCACTGCTTGCCGATGTGGACAAACTGCAGAACTACGCTGTCGAGCAACTTAAGGGGCTTGCCTGCCGGGAACTGATCACATTCCACGACGGCTTCGGCTATCTGGCCCACGCTTTTGATCTGCATATTCTGACAGCTGTGGAAGAAGAATCCGGCAGCGAGGCCTCTGCAGCAGAGTTGAAGCACCTGATCCAGCTTGTCCGGGAGCATAACCTGCCCGCCGTCTTTACCGAACGCAACGGCAGCGTTTCCGCCGCAGATATCCTCGCCGCGGAAACCGACGCAAAAATCTACGCTTTGGATATGGCGATGTCCGGCGACAGCTGGTTCGCCGCTATGTACCAAAATATCGACACATTAAAGGAGGCGCTGGGATGAGAACTTCTCTTCACGGTGCAGGCTGCGGTGATTCCTGCTGCCTGCGGGTACAGAATCTGTCCGTAAAGATCGGCAATGACAAAATTCTCAGCGACATCAATCTCCATGTCCATTGCGGAGAAATGGTGGCATTGATCGGCCCCAACGGTGCAGGCAAGTCCACTTTCCTTAAAGCAATTCTGGGCCAGCAGGATCACGATGGTATCATCGTGTTCTCCTCCCCCGGTCAGCGGGGACATAAGCCCAAGATCGGCTACGTACCCCAGAGTCCCACCTTTGACCCCGGCGATCCTGTATCGGTTGCGGATCTGTTCGTCTGCTGCCAGAGTAAGCGGCCGGCATTTCTGGGCCATTCCAAGGCAATGCGCAAGAGCATTCTGGAGTGTCTGCAGCGTGTCCACGGTGAAGACTTGATCGACAAGCGGATTGGCACTCTCTCCGGCGGCGAGTTGCAGCGTGTCTTGTTGGCGCTGGCCCTGGAGCCCATTCCTAATATTCTGATCTTGGACGAGCCCCTGTCCGGCGTGGATGTGGAAGGTCAGACCGACCTTATGGATATGCTGGATGAGATCCGGGATACCTACGATCTTTCTATCTTAATGACTACCCACAATTTCTCCCTACTTCCCCGGTATGCCGATCAGGTGGTTCTCATTGACCGCGGCATTGCCGCCGCAGGAACACCGAATGAGGTGCTGTCCTGCGACGCCTTCTCGAACCTATTCCATCGGGCAGGAGGTGTGCGGGAATGAATATTTGGTATGCTATTTGTGATGCCCTGCCCATTGAAATGCTCCACTGGGGCTTTATGAAGAACGCCCTGCTGGCGATTTTACTGATGGCTCCTCTGTTTGGTCTGCTGTCAACAATGGTGGTTACGGGACGAATGAGCTTTTTCTCCGATGCACTGGGACATTCCGCATTTACCGGCATCGCCATTGGCTGCATCTGCGGCATCAGTGCTCCTGTATGGGCTGCTGTGATCTTCAGTGTGGTATTTGCTCTGCTGTTTTCTTTCGTCCGAAGTCGCAGCAACCACGCCGCCGATACCCTTATCGGTGTCTTTTCCAGCACTGCGGTAGCTCTGGGCATTTTCATCGCCACCTTAGGCGGTGACAGCTTTACAAAGTACAATCAGTACTTAATCGGCGATATTCTCTCCGTAACCCCGGCACAGATCGGCAATTTGGCTATTGCTCTGGTGCTGATCCTTGTTTTCTGGTTCTTCCATTCCAACCGTCTGGCGCTGACCGCTATTCACCCCCAGCTGGCCTCCTCCCGGGGCATTCGAGTGGGACTTTCCCAGACAGTATTCACTGTGGCCATTGCCGTAGTGGTAACACTGTGCCTTTCCAGTGTAGGCCTTCTGATTCTCAACTCTCTTTTAATCCTGCCGGCCGCAGCTTCCCGGAATGTGGCAAAGAATCTGAAGCAATATCATCTTCTTTCTGTACTGTTTGCGCTGATTGCCTGCATCGGCGGTCTTACGATTTCTTACTATCTTGGCAGCTCTGCCGGTGCAGCCATCTGTCTGGTGCTGGCGCTGATCTTTGCCGTGAGTTTCTGTTTCCGGAAAGGAAAAGGCTGATATGGATGATGTAAAGATTCAAGTCATCGCCCGGATGAAAAGCGATTTCCCCACAAAATTCGGCATCCCCCGGCAAAGCGGTTTGGTAGAGGAGCTTCGCTCCACCATCATTTTCGAGCCGGGGTTTCGAAACGCCGACGCCTTGCGGGGCATTGAGGGGTATTCCCATCTGTGGCTTATCTGGCAGTTTTCCGAGGCTGTGCGCAGCGAATGGTCGCCCACCGTCCGCCCGCCCCGGCTTGGCGGCAACACCCGTATGGGCGTATTCGCCACCCGCTCCCCCTTCCGCCCCAATAATTTGGGACTGTCCAGCGTAAAGCTTTTGGGCGTGGAACATACCGATCAGTACGGCACAGTGCTTCATGTTGGCGGCGCAGACCTGATGGATGGCACCCCGATCTTCGACATCAAGCCCTACATTCCCTATAGCGATTGCCACACAGCCGCCACAGGCGGCTTTACGGACACTGCCGGAGAGTTTCTCTTGCAGGTGGACTTCCCCGCTGATCTGCTGGCACTGCTGCCTGAAGGCAAGCAGGAAGCCGCCATCGGCATCCTGTCCCACGACCCCCGTCCGTCTTATCAGCAAAAGCCCGACCGAGTGTATGGTATCGCCTTTGCCGGTTTTGATATTCGCTTTACCGTGAAAGACAATCTGCTTACTGTTATAGCTGTAGAAAAAATGTAACAAAAACCTCCCCTTACACCGGGGAGGTTTTTTCTTGTGGAAAATCTTCTATATCCAGATCCTGATAGGGGTATGCCCGCTGCCAGCCACTTGCCGTTTTGCTGATACTGCTGCGATGGGCGCTGAGCAGACGGACGATGTCGTAGGCATTGATCCAGATCTCGGAATTGCACTCTTTCTGGCTCTCGTCAAACACCAGTTCCAGCCCAAAATGCAGATGCACGGTTTCTATATTATTGACATTCTCCCTATCAGAATATCCCGTGCGGCCCATAAAACCGATGAGATCACCGGCCTGCACCATATCACCCTCCTGCAATTCATCGGCAAAGGGGTGATCTTTTTGCAGGTGGGCGTAGTAGTAATACCGCTTGGAATCAAAGGAGCGGATGCCAATGCGCCAGCCACCGTAGCGATTCCAGCCCATCGCCTCGATAACGCCGCCCTCCACCGCCACAATGGGCGTTCCCAAACTGCCCATCAAATCGTTGCCCAAATGCTTTCGCTTAAAACCAAAAGAGCGGCTGACGCCAAAATCGTCGCAGTGACTATAGCCATAGCCCGCCGCCACGGGAGAAAAGGCTTTCAGCCCGTATTGGGATTTCCACTCGCCGTTGATTTTGATAGCATAGCTGCCCACCAGGCCGCCCAGAGCGGCGGTATAGGCGTTCAAGTAATAGTCATAATATTTGCTGTTAGCGCCTAGGAGTTCCTCCGGAGATTTCTCCCCTTTCAAATCTACTGATGCTTTTTTCACTGAGGATAATGGGCATTTGCCGCCGGTCCTGCAGGCGGCAAGAGCCAAAATATCGATCCAACCGATATGCTTCTCCTGTTCAAAAGTTTGGATATCCTGCTGCAGCGCATAATTCAGAGACTCGTAGGGCACGTGAAATTCCACCCACTTTATGGGCTCTGCCCGCACCGGTAAAATCAGACCAAAAACCAACAAAAAGCACAGAAAAATCCGCCGTTTCATCCCATTCACCTCTCGGTTAGGGTATGAAACGGCGGTCAATTCATGTATGCCAATTACTGGAGTTCCCGCACGATATCCTTGGCAATGCGGTAAATATCCTCCATCGTATTCATCGATGATATTTGATTTTTATAGAAACTGCTATGGGCAACACCCCGCAGATACCAGGCAAAATGCTTTCTGGCCTCCAAGCAGGCGATATGCTCGCCGTGATCCTGCTCCGACAGCTGGAATTGCTGGACGGCCAGTTCGATTCGCTCTTTCAGCGGCGGGCGCTCCGGAATGGGTTTTCCCTCCAGTGCCGCTTTCGTCTGTTCAAAGATCCATGGATCGCCGAAAGCTGCCCGACCGATCATAATACCGTCAGCCCCGGTGCGTTTCAGGCATTTGAGCGCTGTTTCCGCATCGACGATGTCGCCATTGGCAATGACAGGGATCGACAGTTTCTGCTTAACCTTGGTGATCATATCCCAGTCTGCTACACCGGTATAGAGCATCGCCCGGGTCCTGCCGTGAACAGCAATCATCGCCGCGCCGTTATCCTCCATTCGCTTGGAAAAATCCAGCACATTGATATTGCCCTTATCCCAGCCCAAACGGCATTTCACCGTTACAGGCACGGTTACAGCTTTTGCCACCGCCGCCACGATCTGCCCAGCCAGTTCCGGGGTCCGCATCAAACCGCACCCATCACCGGAATTCGCGATCTTAGGCATCGGACAGCCCATATTGATGTCCAGAAAATCACAACCCGAGATCTCCAGCGCCAGAACAGCAGCTTCCGCCATAATAGCAGGGTCATTGCCGAAAATCTGGGCGCCACAGAGGCTGCCTTCGTTCTTCTTCAGCAGACCTGCACTCTTCTTGTCCCGATACACCAGTGCCCGGGAGGACACCATCTCCGTAACAGTGATGTTTGCGCCCAAATCGGCGCAAACCGTGCGGAATGCCCAATCCGTTACACCTGCCATTGGGCCAAGGGCAATGGGATTATTCACTTCCATTTCGCCGATACGCATAGGTGCTCTCTCTTTCTAACAAATCGTACCGTCAGTATAGCACAGATATGCACACCGCGCAAGTCAAAACAACGCAGTAATGATCCAGGCAATACCGGTCAGCACCGCCCCGGCGCAGGCCCAGGCAGGGCCAAAATAGTAGAGCTTCCGCTTCCCATCTGCCTTGGGATTGCGAATGGCCTGCTGCGCTTCTTTCATAAGTGCCTCTTCCGTAACGCCCACAGCATCGTCTTTCAGAATAAAAATCGCCTGTTCAAACAGTTTTTTATCCGGGTTTTGTACCACGATCACCTGCCGGGAAATTCCCTTTACCATACTACCAACTCCTTTGGGAGTATCATACCCGGATGGAAGTTTTTTCATTCAGGGTGCTTGACAAACGCGCTCTACTGTGTTAGAGTAAATATGAACTCTAACAGATTAGAGAAAGGACTAATGCTTATGGATACGCCAAAAGTGTTTGAGAGTGAATACCGCTTCTGCCTGATATTATGGGAGCACGAGCCCATCAAAAGCAGCGAACTGGTGAATCTCTGCGCACAGCATCTGGGCTGGAAACCTACCACCACCTATACCGTTATCAAGCGGCTTTCGGAGCGAGGTGTTCTGAAAAACGAGAACACCGTAGTTACCTCTCTGGTCAGCAAAGATCAGGTGCAGGCCGCAGAAATCAGTGAAATGGTGGAAAAGACCTTCGAAGGCTCTCTACCTGCATTCATCGCAGCCTTTACCAAGCATCAGAAGATATCCGAGGAGGAGCTGGACGCTGTTCAGCAGATGATCGACCGCTACCGGAAAGGAGAATGATTATGAGTGAATTCTTCTTATCCCTTGTTAATATGAGCATATCGGCAAGCTGGATTGTGCTGGTGGTGTTGCTGCTGCGCCTTTTGCTGAGCAAAGCACCCAAATGGATCAGCGTTGTCCTCTGGGGCATTGTGGCGCTGCGGCTGATCTGCCCATTTACCATTGAAAGTATACTGAGCCTAATCCCCAGTGCCGAAACCATCAACCCCCAAATTATGACGGAAAATACACCCGTTATCAACGTTGGCATTCCGATCATCAACAATGCGGTAAATCCCGTTATCGGCGAGTCCTTTTCTTCCACTCCCGGTGAAAGCGCCAATCCCCTGCAGATTTGGATACCCATTTTAGCATCCGTTTGGCTGGTTGGCGCGGTGATTTTACTCATCTATACCGCAGTTAGCTATTTCAGGATAAAGCGTAAGATCAGAACAGCCATCCTATTCCGGGATAATATTTACCAAAGTGAGCGGGTGATCTCCCCCTTTGTGTTGGGTCTGATAAAACCGAAGATCTATCTTCCGTTTTATATGAACGAGCAGAATATGACCCACGTTGTTGCTCACGAAAATGCCCACATCCGCCGCAGAGATCATATCTGGAAACCTCTGGGCTTTCTCCTGCTGACGCTGCATTGGTTTAACCCGCTGATGTGGCTGGGCTATGTGCTTCTGTGCCGGGACATTGAGCTTGCCTGCGACGAAAAGGTTATCAAAACCCTTGACCGGGATGCCCGGGCAGACTATTCCCAGGCACTTCTAAGTTGCAGTGTAACCAGACAAATGATCGCCGCCTGCCCCCTGGCCTTTGGCGAGGTAGGCGTGAAAGGAAGGGTGAAATCTGTGCTAAACTATAAAAAACCGGCCTTTTGGCTGATCTTGGCCGCCATTGTCGCCTGCATTGCAGTGGCAGTTTGCTTTCTGACCAATCCGCCCAGCCGGGAATCTGATCCCACCTCTGCGCCAACTTCGCCTACTGTACCCACCGGCCCTCATCAAGCTGCCCAATCTGTCATATCCCACTTTCCTCTGCACCTTGCCGGCCAGTCCTACACTGAGTTTAATGGTGTCTATATCCAATTCAATTCTATCCAAACAACCGACAGCGGTTACATCCTTTTCAACGCAACTTTACGCAACAAATCCAACACTGATATCACATATGGCGCAGACTACACCATTGAATACAAAGATGGCGATTCCTGGGTCAGCGCGCAGGAAGACGGTCTTGGTTTCCTCACGGTTGCGTATGTTTTGCAGGGCGGACAAGAGCACAATCATACCTATAGCACGCAGGGCTTTGATATGACCCGGAGTAACACATTCCGTCTGAGTGTCCCCTTCACTGTAAATCAAAACGGTGAAAGCAAAACCTATCGCACCTGGATTGAATTCCAGCTGAGCGAAGCAGCGCCGCTGGAGGCGCTAAGAGCAAGTTATCCCGAGTTTTTCGGACTGAACACCGATTCTGGTCTGACCGTTTATGTATGGCAGATGTCGAAAAACGGTTATTGTTGCCATTTGGCCAGCGGCGCTCCCAGCGACTCCCTTTCCCAGGAGTTCACGCTTAATCCGGCTGCCTCCATCAGCGAGATGCAGATGATCCTGAGCACTTACAATATCAGCCGGGAGCAGGTCCGGCTGGAGCCGATCACCTGCTTCGTTTCCAGCTATGCCTATACCATCGACGATGCCTATCGCAAGAATCTGGAGAGGCTGTTCTGGTCCACGGTTCCCCAGCCCGATCCACTGTCCGCCTATAAAACCGCTTCTTTTGACATAGACGGCGACGGCAAGACAGAATCCTGCATCCTGCAATACACGCCCACCACAGGAGCGGTGAACTTCAAGCTGAGTGTACGGGATTATGATAACGTAAATCAGTACTATCAAGGTGTTTTCCTGTCGAAAAAGCCTGCCGATTTTTCAATGACATATGAGGTTTCCTTTGAAACGGGCGAGGATGGCATCACACGCATCCGCACCACTACCCAGGGTAAATCTTCCAAAACCCATCTGTTCGACATTTCCGTTTCCTTCGGAGAGATCCAGCTCACCGAAAACGGCGTTTCCTTCTACGATATATATAAATAAGGGTGCCTCACGGCACCCTTTTATTATTCTTCTTCATCCTTCGGCCGATTATATCTGCCCTTGGGTTCCCATTCCGGCAATGGCAGACGCTGCATTGCGCCGAACACCCGCTCTTTCAGGTCGGGATAGGTCTTACTGAGATCATAGACCAGCTGTTTGATTTCCTCCCGCTTGGTGTGTTTATCCGCCGGACAGCGGTTCTCTATCACCGGCAGTTCCATACGCGTAGCAAAATTGTCCACCGTCTTTTCGTGGACATACAGCATCGGCCGAATCTGGGTAACGCCCATTCTGTCCAAATCCGTTACCGGCTGAAAGCAGCTGATGCGGCCCTCGTAGATAAGCGACATCAGGAACGTTTCCACCGCATCGTCGAAATGATGTCCCAATGCCACTTTTCGGATACCCCGGTCCAGGATGGCTTGATTCAGCGCGCCACGGCGCATTTTAGCGCACATTGAACAGGGATTCTTCTCCTTGCGATGATCAAAAATGATCGGTCCGATCTGGGTATTAACAACAGTATAGGGCACTTCCAGCTTATCGCAGAATTCCTGCACTGCACTGTAATCCATTCCCAGCCCCATATCAATGGTAATTGCCTCCAATTCAAAATCGCTGTACTGACGCAAACCTGCCAGAATCTGCAGCAGCACCAGCGAATCCTTACCGCCGGACACGCCCACAGCCACCCGGTCTCCCGGATTTATCATATTGTAGTCCTCTACGCAGCGGCGGACAAGACCCATAAGCTTCTGCATTGTTCGGTTTCCTCCTGAAAACAAAAGAAAATGGCAAGCGAGTATTTGAGAGTTCCAGAGAGAATAAGCGAGTTTTTATGAGTTTATATAGGATTTCATAAAATTCTTTCAAAAATCGTTTGACAAATCTTTTTCTATATGATATACCTATTTAGCAGCTTGAAGACATTGTACTTCAAGCATATGAATTTGTCAAAATATTTTACCTATTGGAGGAAAGCATAATGTCCACTACTCTTCTGAAGAAGGAGACCCTGGAGCGCAAGTGGTATGTTATCGACGCTGCCGGTAAGCCTCTGGGCCGTACCGCTGTTACTGTTGCTAACCTGCTGCGCGGCAAGCACAAGGTCGACTTCACCCCCGCCGTTGACTGCGGCGACTATGTCATCGTCATCAACACCGACAAGGCCATCCTGACCGGCAAGAAGCTGGATCAGAAGTCCTACTACCGTGTATCCGGCTGGATCGGCGGTCTGAAGGAAACCAAGGCCCGCACCATGATGGAAACCCGCTCCGATTACGCTATGGAGCTGGCTGTCAAGGGTATGCTGCCCAAGAATTCCATTGGCCGCAACTCTATGAGCCGTCTGCACCTGTACAAGGGTGCTGAGCATCCCCACGCTGCTCAGAAGCCCGAAGCTTGGACCCTGTAATTGGAGGTAACGGAAAATGTACGAGAGCAAGAAGAAGTATTACTACGGCACCGGCCGTCGGAAGTCCTCCGTCGCCCGTGTTCGCGTTTATGAGAACGGCACCGGTTCCATCATCATCAACGGTCGCGAGATCGACGACTATTTCGGTCTGGACACCCTGAAGCTGATCGTCAATCAGCCTCTGGTCACCGCTGATCTGGTTGGCAAGGTTGACATTGCTGTTACCGTCGCTGGTGGCGGCGTTTCCGGCCAGGCTGGCGCTATCCG
>JAZQTN010000021.1:0-8219 GCA_045630825.1 Faecousia sp.
GATATTTTCCGTACCAATGCGCAAAAATACGGTGCTTCCCAGATCCTTGCTATGCTGGATCAGTCCGCTACCGCCATTTTTGTGGCGGTGGAGGGGGATGCCGTTTTGGGTTATGGCTTCTGCCAGTTCAAAAAATATGAGCTGGATCCGGTGATTGTCGATCACACCGAGCTTTATATCGATGATCTGTGCGTGGATGAAAACCACCGCCGTATGGGCATCGCCCGGGCACTGTATGACCACGCCGTCAGCTACGCCAGAAACACGGGTTGCGATATGCTGACTCTGAATGTCTGGTGCGGCAACGAGGGTGCTATGAACTTTTATGAGCAGATGGGAATGAAGCCACGGCATATTATGATGGAAATTCCTCTGGAGGAATAAGAATGCTGATCAAAAACCAAATTTACGAAACCACAATCGTGGATTACACTGCCCAGGGTTTGGGCGTTGCCAAAATCGAAGGTTGTGCCGTATTCATTCCCAACGCCATTGTGGGAGAAAAATGCACTGTCCGCATTGAAAAAGCCCAGAAGACCTGGGCCTCCGGCAAGATTGTGGAACTGTTAGAGCGTTCCCCTCACCGGGTCAACCGGGAGTGCCCTGTTGCCAAGCTGTGCGGCGGCTGTGATTTCTGGCATATGGACTACGCCGAGGAAACCCGGTTGAAAGCCGACCGGGTACTGCAGGCGCTGAATCGCATCGGCGGTGAATCTTTTGAAGAAATCCCCATTCTCTCCGCCCCCACCTGCCACGGCTACCGCAACAAAGCCCAATACCCCGTGGCCGTCAAAAAGGGAAAGGCCTACACCGGCTTTTACCGGGCAGGCACCCACAGTGTAGTAGAAAGCGGACGGTGTCTGATCCTGCCGGAAATTACAGACCGGGTCAAGGACGCCGTTCTGGATTATGTAAACCAGTATCGTATTTCCGTCTATGACGAGCAGACCGGCAAGGGCTTGCTGCGGCATATTTATGTCCGCCGGGGCGAGGTTTCCGGACAGATCTTAGTCTGTCTGGCAGTCAACGGCAAAAAGCTGCCCCACACCCCGGAGCTCATCGACCGACTGAAGAAGATTCCCGGCTTTGCCACATTGGTGCTCAGCGTCAACACAAAAGACACCAATATCATTCTCGGTGACGAATTCATCACGCTCTACGGACCGGGATATATTGAGGATACCCTCTGCGGGCTGAATTTCCGCCTTTCTCCCCGGTCGTTCTATCAGGTCAACCACCATCAGGCACAGTGGCTGTACCAATCCGCTATTGAACTTGCCGGCATCACCAAGGCAGACACTGTTCTGGATCTTTATTGCGGTGTGGGCACCATCACCCTGGCAATGGCAGCCGCCGCAGGCAAGGTCATCGGCGTAGAAGTGATTCCCCAGGCAGTGGAGGATGCCAAGAACAATGCCCGGCGCAACGGCATTGAAAATGCAGAGTTTTTGTGCGCCGATGCCGGACAAGCGGCATTGGAGCTGGCGACCAAGGGCATCCATATCGATGTTGCCGTGGTAGATCCGCCCCGAAAGGGTCTGAACGCTGATGCCATCGAGGCCCTCACCCGGATGTCCCCCCGGCGCATTGTATATGTATCCTGCGACCCGGCGACCCTGGCCCGGGATGTGGCGCTGCTGAAAGCGCGGGGCTATGCCCTGCAAAAGGCACTGGCAGCAGACCTCTTCCCCCGGTGTGCCCATGTGGAATCCATCGTTTGCCTGTCCAAACCGGACACCCTATGCGTACAAGAAAGCCCCCGGTAAATTCCGGGGGCTTTTCTTTTTAGTACATCAGATTCTGGACATTTTCCGTCTTAACAACATTCACATTTTCGCTGAAGCAATCGTACAGTCCGGGATTGCGCTTCTTGAAATAGGTGTTGTAGAACCAGTTATATCCCGTGCCGTAAATATCATTGGTCTTTTTCAGGGATACAAAACCTGCAATCTCGCCCACATAAGTTGTGGGGTTTCCGATGTTTGCGGTATTGTTGGTAACCGTTACATTTTTTGCCGCGCAATCCGAAATGATATAGGAACCGCTGCCAACGATACCGCCGGCGGCAATGATCTTATCCCGGCTCAGCGTATCGGTGGATGTGATTTCCACCCGGATATTGGATGTTCCGGCGCCGTCAAAATAGGAACGGTTTATGGTATGGATATCTCTGTGGTAGGGGCCCATGTCGATACCCACAATGCCACCGGCACAGGTTACGTTATTCGGAGATTTGGACAGGATCGTCAGATAATTGCCCAGAACATTGCAGCCGGTTACTTCGCCGGTATGCTCCATTCGACCGATAATGCCACCGGCCTGGGCGCCGAAAATCGCACCGTCGGTTGCGCCGGTCTTCACTGCCGAAATATTGCCTTTTTCAACATCCACTGTACAGCTGTCGATCAGAATGTTGTTAAAAGTACAGCCAACGATACCGCCAACGGTCAGTTCCTTACCCGTTTCCACGGAGGCAATGATCACATCAGTCTGTACATCGTTCTTAGAGGTTACTGTACAGTTATACAGCTGATTGCCCAGCTTGCCGATGTTCTCAGAATTGTTAGAACCGGCACCGGAGAAGCCCAGGATGCCGCCAACGGCAATACCGCCATAATCTCTGGCGGGATTTGCTGTGGTACCTGTGCCCTTCAGAGTAGCGTTTTCCATTATCACCTGGCAATTTCTAATTGTGGAGAATGTGCTGATACCTGCGATACCGCCGATATTTGTAGGCACATTCTGGGTGCTTGTATATTCCGCACCCACAACCGCATTGGTGATTGTAACTTTGCAGTTTTCGATCAGTGTCTGGTCCGCATCACCGACGATGATACCTACATTGGTCAGACCCGTGGTGGCGGTTACCTTGATGTCGCTGACAACATTGACATTGAGGTTACGGATCGTTGCGCCCTCGGTTTCATCGAACAGGCCCGTGCCATAGTCCGAAACGCCGGTGAAATCAAAAATGCCCTTGGCTTTCATCGTAACGGTCTTTCCGTTACCGTCAAATATTCCCGTAAACACCTTATCCGCACTGCCGATGCCGGTAAAATACTCTGCGCCGGCACTCTTTTGCAGGCTGATCTCAATGTCGTCCACTAACTTATAGGAGGCTGTCCGCAGATATTCCGTCTTTTCCGCCACGGTTACAACATCCTCAGGATAGGTAAATGTAGCAAAATCATTCAGGATATCGTAAGTAATATCCTTGGAAATATAGTTCATATGGACTGCGCTGGACTGCAGAATTCTGCCCAATGCATAAATCTGGTCCGGAGAGCTGATCTCGATTGCCGATCTGTTGGCGCTTTCGTCCAGCTGAATTTCACACTCTGTGATTTCTGTTACATTCTCCTCAGAGATTCCCCGGATTCTGCCCAGGAAAGAATAGGTTCTGCCCTCTCTGATATTTTCCTGAGGGGCGCCCTCCTGCCAGCATACAATACGAAGGCCGGTATCTTCCTGCTTTCCGTAAATATAATACTTGGTAATCGTTCCGCCGGAAACAGCCTGCTTGATTTCGGCCGTTACTTTAATGTATTTTCCGTCGTACTTTGCTTTTGCAGCATTGATATCTGTCTTGATCTCCTCCACAAGCGTATCCGCCGCAATTACAATGGGATTGTCCTTAATAAAGCCGGGTTGAGAAATATCGGCAGAGGGGTTCTGCAAGCTCTCGTTAAAGGCTATTACCAACTGCTTTTCCGAAACATCTGTAATCGTTCCCTCTTCCGTGTTATAGACACCAAAGAGCTCATTCTTAAAGACACAGGCGGTATAATGATCCTGATCCTTGGTAAAGCGGATATCCGATGCCATCGTCAGGATCGCCTTGGGCGAAATGTGGGAAACATAGACCTGCACCTGCTGCTGCACATCAAACTGAACAAAAACATCAATGGTATATTCATCATCGGTCGTTGCGTGGAGCACACCGTCTGCATCCATGGTGATGTCTTTGAGAACATCTGCAAAGCCCGCTTCCTTCAGCGCACTGAGGCAGTCCTTCGCCACCGAGGCAGGATAGGTCTTCTCCACCATGCGGTACAAGGTTTCGCTGCTCTCCGAGGAGAACTGCATAGAGGATACCGGTTTTGTATCTTCAGGGATGACTGTACCGTACATACTGATACGGTTGCCGATCCATGCGGTCAGGAATAATACAGCTAGAGTCACAACAACCAGCGCAGCTATTTTTAATCTGCGGCGCAGCCGTCTTTTACTTATACGTTTATGCTTATGTTTCTTCTTGTTTTCTCTTTCACTCATATTGCTCACTCCTCTGAAAAACCTTAAGAGCATTGTAGCATTGACCCCCGGAAAAGTCAACCGGAGTACAGTCCCCCGTCCGGGTAACAGCTTCCATTATTTTGCACAACGGGTTGCAATATAGGAGGGCACATTCAGGTCGTGAAGATGTCCCTCTCCGTTGATATCCTCGTATAAATCTGTCAGGATAAAGCCCGCTTTCAGCTGACCTCCAATCTGTTCCTCCAGGGTATGGGAGAACTGGATGCCAAAATCATTTTTCATAAGCATTTCATATTTCTCGGGATCCTTCAGCGGATTGAAGGGCAGAGAATACTTGACCTCTTTTTCATCTTCGTCAAAGAGGTAATTGATGCCCAAATCATAGCCGCCCAGGAATATGCCGCCCTTTTTCAGGACGCGGTAGCACTCCCGGAAGATGGGCTCCACCTTTTCAACATAGCAGTTGGAAACAGGGTGGAAGATCAGGTCAAAACTCTCGTCTGCAAACGGCAGAAGCTTGGTCATATCCGCCTGCACGATCTCTATGGTATACCCCTCCCGTTGGGCAACCAATCTTTCGCTGTTACACTGCTCGTCCGAATAATCCAATACAGTGCATTTTGCACCCAAGGCGGCGAAGACAGGCATCTGCTGTCCGCCGCCGCTGGCAAGTCCCAGCACCTTTTTCCCCGCCAATTCTCCAAACCAGTTTTTTGGCACAAATTTCGTGGGTGTCAGGTACACGCCCCAATCACCCTGCAGGGCTTTGGCATATTCCTCGTGAGAAATGGGCTGACCCCACTCCCAGCCTTCCCGGCACCATCTACTGATGGTCTCGGCGTTGATTTGTTGATAGTCCATTGTTACAGTTCCTTTTCAAATGTATAGCCAACCCGCTCCACACCGTCGGCAGTGGTACAAGGGCCGATCTCCGTTACAGCGTAGCCTGCACCGGCATAAATTGCCCGGGCGGCAAGATTATCCTCCGTGGTGTGGATGCCGACTTTGTAAAAGCCTCTTTCCTTTGCCATTTTTTCCGCCACAGACAAAATGTATTTGCCGACACCTCGGCGCTGAAAGTCGGGCTTTACCTGCACCATGCCCAGCCAGAAGCCACCGTCCTCCAGATCTACACGAAACCAGGCAACGCGCTCTTGCGTCCGAACGATATAATACTCGGTTTGCTCCTTTTTCAGCAGTGTCCGCCAAATTTCCGTTTCCCGGTGGTTGCCGTGGAGGCTTTCGATATTCTCTTCGTAAACCTTGCTGATAAACAGAATATCCGCTTCCGTTGCAAGGGTGTATTTCATAACGACACCTCTACCTTTTCATTTCCATATAGGGCAAGACCGTGAAGCCGCATTTCTCATACAGCCCCATTGCCGCTTTGTTCTCCTCTTCCACTTCCAGACGAAAAATGCAGTCCGCGTACATCTGCGTAACGAAATTCAGAAACTGTTTGCCGATCCCCTGACCCCGGAATCCGTCGCGAATGTACAAATCCTCGATCCAACTGCAGGGCTTGCCAAATTCAGTAGAATAGCTCTTGGCTACCATAGCGTAGCCCTGAATTTCGCCGGATTCTTCCATAATGTAGCCTTCTAAATAGGGGCTACTGCTGACACAGGTTTCGATATCCTTCGTAAAGATCTCCTCCGACCCATTGCTCAGCACCGCCGGGGAAGCATAAAACACACGCATCATCTCAAGAACTTTGGGTTTATCTTCTGCCGTCATTGGTCTTATGGTAGTTGCCATAGCCGTTTCCTCTCCATTTTGTGTCATATATATTTATTGTATCACCAACAATTCCCAAATGCAACCAAGCGTTGGGGCATTGACAACCACCGCAACCGGATAGTAAAATAAGAAAAACACCTTTTGGAGGACGCTATGATCATTTCCGGACTGCAAAAAATGACACTGCTGGATTACCCCGGCCGTGTGGCCTGCACGGTTTTCCTGCAAGGCTGCAATTTCCGCTGCCCCTTCTGCCACAACAGCGGTCTTTTGGGCGCTTCACAAGACGATCCCATTCCCGAAGCAGAGCTTCTGGACTTCCTGCAAAAACGCATTGGCATCTTGGACGGCGTGTGCATCACTGGCGGCGAACCTACCTTACAAGCAGATCTTCCTCATCTGTTGAAGAAAATCAAGGATATGGGCTATGCCATCAAATTGGATACCAACGGCAGCCGGCCGGCCATGCTGAAAGAACTGGTTAAAGACGGTCTTATCGACTATGTGGCGATGGATATCAAAAATTGCCCCGATCGTTACGCAGAAACCGTGGGTCTGCCCCAAATTATGCAGGATAAGCTTCAGGAGAGTACGACCTTCCTGATGGACGGCGATCTGGACTACGAATTCCGCACCACCGTGGTGGACGAGCTCCACACAGAAGAAGATATTCTGGCTATGGGTCAATGGCTTGCAAACCTTTCCTCCAAGTGCAAGGCAAAACGGCTGTTCCTGCAGCCCTACGCCGACCGGGACAGCGTTTTGGCACGAGGTCTGCATACGCCCTCTGCCGAAAAATTAAGCCGTTTTAAGCAAATTCTGGTGCCTTACACGGAATTTGTCGACATTCGCGGAGCAGACTGAACCACAAGATATAGTTTTTATTTTGAAATTTCCACACAATATATTGGAAAAATCTATTGACAAACCCACAATATGTAGTTATAATACAGGCGCTGTCGCATTTCAGGCAATGCCTGTATTTCTATATATGGAGGTTTGTTTATGTATCGCGTACAAAAAAGAGACGGCGGCACTGTGGAATTTGATATTTCCAAGATTTCCGCTGCTATGACCAAGGCTTTCGAAGCCCAGGATCGCAAGTATCACCCCAGCGTCATCAACCTGCTGGCTCTGCAGGTCGCTTCCGATTTCGAGTCCAAGATCAAGAACGATGTCATCTCCGTCGAAGACATTCAGGACAGCGTGGAGCAGGTCCTGTCCAATGCCGGCTACTCCGATGTTGCCAAGGCATACATCCTGTATCGTAAGCAGAGAGAGAAGATCCGCAATGTCAACGCCGCTCTGCTCAACTCCAAGGATCTGGTTGACAACTATCTGAAGATCAACGACTGGCGCGTTAAGGAAAACTCCACCGTTACATATTCCGTCGGCGGTCTGATCCTTAGTAACTCCGGCGCTATCACCGCCAACTACTGGCTGTCTGAGATCTATGACGAGGAGATCGCTGAGGCACACCGCAGCGCTGCTCTGCACCTGCACGACCTGTCTATGCTGACCGGTTACTGCGCAGGCTGGAGCCTGAAGCAGCTGATCCAGGAGGGTCTGGGCGGCGTTCCCGGCAAGATCACCTCTGCCCCCGCCAGCCACCTGTCCACTCTGTGTAACCAGATGGTCAACTTCCTGGGCATTATGCAGAACGAATGGGCCGGCGCACAGGCATTCTCCTCCTTCGATACCTACCTTGCTCCCTTCGTTAAGGTGGACAACCTGAGCCAGAAGGAAGTCAAGCAGTGCATCCAGTCCTTCATCTATGGTGTCAACACCCCCTCCCGTTGGGGTACACAGGCTCCCTTCTCCAACATCACTCTGGACTGGACCGTTCCCAACGACCTGAAGGATCTGCCCGCTATCATCGGCGGCAAGGAGATGGACTTCACCTACGGCGACTGTAAGAAGGAAATGGACATGGTCAACAAGGCCTTCATCGAGATCATGATCGAGGGCGATGCCAATGGCCGGGGCTTCCAGTATCCCATTCCCACCTATTCCATCACCCGTGACTTTGACTGGAGCGAGACAGAGAACAACAAGCTGCTGTTTGAAATGACCGCAAAGTACGGCACTCCCTACTTCTCCAACTACATCAACTCCGATATGGAGCCTTCCGACGTTCGTTCCATGTGCTGCCGTCTGCGTCTGGACCTCCGGGAGCTGCGTAAGAAGTCCGGTGGCTTCTTCGGTTCCGGTGAGTCCACCGG
>JAZQTN010000022.1:0-6962 GCA_045630825.1 Faecousia sp.
GCCATCACTGCCAACTACTGGCTGTCTGAAATTTACGACACCGAGATCGCGGAGGCACACCGCTCCGCAGCCCTGCACCTGCACGACCTTTCTATGCTGACCGGCTACTGCGCAGGCTGGAGTCTGAAGCAGCTGATCCAGGAAGGCCTGGGCGGCGTTCCCGGTAAGATCACCTCTTCTCCCGCAACCCATTTGTCCACCCTCTGCAACCAGATGGTCAACTTCCTGGGCATTATGCAGAACGAATGGGCGGGCGCGCAGGCATTCTCCTCCTTCGATACCTACCTGGCTCCCTTTGTAAAGGTAGATAACCTGACCCAGAAGGAAGTTAAGCAGTGCATCCAGAGCTTTATCTACGGTGTCAATACCCCCTCCCGTTGGGGCACCCAGGCACCCTTCTCCAACATCACCCTGGACTGGGTATGTCCTCCTGACCTGAAGGACCTGCCTGCCATCGTGGGTGGCAAGGAGATGGACTTCACCTACGGCGACTGTAAGAAGGAAATGGACATGGTCAACAAGGCCTTCATCGAGATCATGATCGAGGGCGACGCCAACGGCCGTGGCTTCCAGTACCCCATCCCCACCTACTCCATCACCCGTGATTTCGACTGGAGCGAGACCGAGAACAACAAGCTGCTGTTCGAAATGACTGCCAAGTACGGCACTCCCTACTTCTCCAACTACATCAACTCCGACATGGAACCCTCCGATGTGCGCTCTATGTGCTGCCGGCTGCGTTTGGACCTGCGTGAGCTGCGCAAGAAGTCCGGCGGCTTCTTCGGCTCCGGCGAATCCACCGGTTCTATCGGCGTTGTTACTATCAACCTGCCCCGTATTGCTTATCTGGCTGAGAACGAGCAGGACTTCTACACCCGTCTGGACAAGCTGATGGACATTGCTGCCCGCAGCCTGAAGACCAAGCGTACCGTTATCACCCAGCTGCTGGAAACCGGTCTGTATCCCTACACCAAGCGTTATCTGGGCACCTTCGCCAACCACTTCTCCACCATCGGTCTGATCGGTATGAACGAAGTAGGTCTGAACGCCAAGTGGCTGCGTGCTGACCTGACCAATAAGAAGACTCAGGAGTTTGCCAAGGAAGTTCTGGATCATATGCGTGAGCGTCTTTCTGACTATCAGGAGGCTTACGGCGATCTGTACAACCTGGAAGCTACTCCCGCCGAGTCCACCACCTACCGCTTCGCAAAGCACGATAAGGAAAAGTATCCCGACATCATTACCGCCAACGAGAACGGCACTCCCTACTACACCAACTCTTCTCACCTGCCCGTTGGCTACACCGAGGATATTTTCTCCGCTCTGGAAGTGCAGGATGACCTGCAGACCCGCTACACCTCCGGTACTGTTTTCCACGCCTTCCTGGGCGAGAAGCTGCCGGATTGGAAGGCTGCCGCATCTCTGGTCCGCAAGATCGCAGAGAACTTCAAGCTGCCTTACTACACCATGTCCCCCACCTATTCCGTCTGTGCTGAGCACGGCTACCTGACCGGCGAGCATTACAAGTGCCCTCTGTGCGGCAATACCACCGAGGTCTACAGCCGTATCACCGGTTACTACCGTCCCGTGCAGAACTGGAATGACGGCAAGAGCCAGGAATACAAGGATCGTAAGGTCTACGATATCGGCAATTCCGTGCTGAAGACCACTGTGGCTGCTGAGGAAACACCCGCTGAAACCTGCGCTTGTGAGGCAGCTCCCGTTACCGGCAAGGCCATCCTGGTTTCCCGGGTAACCTGCCCCAACTGCCGTGTCGCAGAAAGCCTGCTGACCAAAGCCGGCGTTGCTTACGAGAAGAAGATCGCTGAAGAAAATCTGGAACTGTGCCGCGAGTACGGCATCAAGGGTGCTCCCACCCTGATCATCACCGACGGTGAGAACTACCAGAGCTACTACAGCGTGCCCGAGATCAAGAAGTATCTGGCTTCCCTGTAATATCAAATGGGCCGGGCATCGCCCGGCCCATCCCTTTGGAGGAACATTTTATGCATGATATTATCATTGTGGGCGGCGGTCCTGCCGGACTCACGGCTGCTACCTATGCCTTGCGGGCCGGTAAGACTGTTCTGGTCATCGAGAAGAATGGCTTTGGCGGTCAGATCGCCTATTCGCCCAAGGTGGAAAATATCCCCGGCACCATCCAGATCAGCGGCACACAGTTTGCCGAGCAGCTCATCGAGCAGTCACTGAATCTGGGCGCAGATGTGGAGCTGGAAACTGTCACAAAGGTGAGCAAAACCGGCGACACCTTCCAGGTAACCACCGAAGAGGGCGGTACATATGAAGGCGGCGCTGTGATCCTGGCTGTGGGCGTAAAGCACCGGATGCTGGGTCTGCCCGGTGAGCATGAGCTGATCGGCAACGGCATTTCCTTCTGTGCAGTCTGCGACGGCGCATTCTACACCGGCCAGAATGTAGCGATGATCGGCGGCGGCAACTCCGCTCTGCAGGAGGCGCTGCTGCTCAGCGAGGTCTGCAACAAGGTTACCGTGGTACAGAATCTTGCCGATTTCACCGGTGAGAAGAAGCTTGCCGATGCCCTGCTGGAAAAAGATAATGTAACCGCCCTGTTTAACACCGTGGTTGCCGGCTATATCCAGCGTGACGGCGTACTGACCGGTCTGCAGCTGCGCAACACTGAAACCGGCGAAGAGCAGGAAATTGCCGTGGACGGCACATTCCTTGCAGTTGGTCTTGTTCCCGAGAACGATGCCTTTGCAGAATTTGCCCAACTGAACGAGTGGGGCTATTTTGATTCCGGAGAAGATTGCTGCACCCGGACTCCCGGCGTCTTCGTCGCCGGCGACTGCCGCAGCAAGCGGATCCGTCAGGTTGTAACTGCCTCTGCCGACGGCGCAGTAGCCGCAATGGCCGCCTGCCGGTACTTGGACTAAACCTGATTCAAAAGAGAGGAGCGTCCGCTCCTCTCTTTTCCTTTTTGTAACCTTGCAATTTACCTGTAGCCGTGATAAAATAGTGGAAATATTTTTTACCAAAGGAGGTGGCGTTGGTGCGCAAACTCATTTCTCTTTTTCTTTGCTTATGTTTGCTGGCTTTGCCGGTATTTGCCTTTGACGGCATCACATCTGCCCAGAGCCAGACTGTTGTCAATTCCGACGGCACATGCCAGGTAACACTGACCGCCACACTGCAGCTGAACTCTGCCTCCGTTTCTACATTTCCCCTGCCAGAAAACGCCGGCAGTATCACCGTAAACGGCACCCACGCCAAGGTTTCCCGGGGCAACAATGCCCGGAATGTGGACATTTCCGGCATCGTCGGCAGTGCAGGAACCTATACTTTGACCTTCCGCTATACCCTTTCCGATGCGGTTACCGCAGACGAGAATGACAATCTGATTCTGGCTGTTCCCCTGCTGTCCGGCTTCGCCCTGCCCATTGAGCAGCTGGCGTTTTCCATTACATTGCCGGATATTCCGGAAAGAAACCCGGACTTTACCAGTACCTATCTGGAAATTGCAGAGTCTGCCATTGATCTTACCATTCAGGACAATATCATCTCCGGCGTTACCAATCAGCGACTGCTGGATCAGGAAAGCCTGACGATGACTATGCGAGTTTCCAAAGAGATGTTCCCTCAGGTGACCACCGGCAGTTGGTCGCTGGACACCGTAGATGCGATTATGGCAGGATTCTTCATTCTGGCGCTGGTCTGCTGGCTGATTGTTATGCGCTGCCTGCCGCCCCGCCGGTGCCGCAAATCCCTGCCTACTCCCGGTCTGAACGCCGGCGAAATTCCCTGTCGGCTCACCGGTCAGGGCATAGACCTTACAATGGCTGTTCTCTCCTGGGCCCAGATGGGTTATTTGCTGATTCAGTCCGATGATAACGGCCGTGTGCTGCTGCACAAGCGGATGGATATGGGCAACGAGCGCTCCGAGGTGGAAAACCGCCTGTTCCGCAGTCTGTTTGGCAAGCGGAATATGGCCGATGCCTCCGGTTACCGCTATGCTACACTGTGCCGCAAAGCTATGTCCTGCCGCAGTGGCATCTCCCTTAATTACAAGCGGGGCTCCGGCAACCCCCGGATCATCCGTTTTTTTGCCGCTGCTATCGGAACTTTTGGCGGCGTATCTATGGCTTATGCCTTTGCCAACACAACCGCCTGGCAGATCGTTCTGTCCATTTTCCTGGGAATTTTGGGTTCTGTTGCTGCGTGGCAGATGCAATCCACTGCAAGGGGTCTGTATAGCCGCAATAGGCTGCCCCTGTTCATTGGACTGGGTTGCAGTCTTGTTTGGTTTTTGCTGAGCCTGCTCGCCGGCGAATGGCACACCGGTCTGTTCGTCGTTCTCTCCCAGCTGCTTGCAGGTCTGGCCACATTCTTTGGCGGCCGCAGAACAGAATGCGGCCAGCAGAATATGTCTGAAATTCTGGGTCTGCGCAGATTTATGCACACCGCTACTCAGGACGAACTGCAGCGCATTACCGATTCCAATCCCCACTATTTTTACGATCTGGCGCCCTATGCGCTGGCTCTGGATGCTGACCGCGCGTTTGCACGGCGGTTTGGCAACGCCCGTCTGCCGGAATGCCCCTATCTCACCACCGGTATGGACGGCCATATGACTGTAGCGGAATGGGATCAGCTGCTGCGCGACACCGTAGATTCTATGGACGCTCTGCAAAAGCGGTTGCCCATTGACCGACTGCTGGGAAGATGAGGCTGCTATGAACGGAATCGTAATTGTAGACAAGCCTCAGGGCTGGACCAGCCAGGATGTAACTGCCCGGCTGCGGCGGGTATTCAACACCCGCAGAATCGGCCACGGCGGCACGCTGGATCCTATGGCCACCGGCGTTTTGCCGGTATTCGTGGGTCGCGCCACCCGGGGTGTGGAGTTTTTCGAGCACGCAGAGAAGACCTATGAAGCAACCCTTCGTTTGGGTCTTTCCACCGATACCGAAGACATCACCGGAACTGTGCTGCAGGAAAAACAGGTTGCCTTTTCCGAAGCGGAATTTCTGGCGATCCTCGACCAATTCCGGGGTGAGATCCTGCAGGTGCCCCCGATGTATTCAGCGCTGAAAGTCAACGGACAAAAGCTGTGTGATCTGGCCCGCAAGGGCAAAGCGGTGGAGCGCAAGCCCCGTCCCATCACGATTTTTGAGTTGGAATGTCTGGAATTTGCGGGTGATACCGCTAAACTGCGGGTGCGCTGCTCCAAGGGCACCTATATCCGCACGCTGTGCAAAGATATCGGCGAAGCGCTGGGCTGCGGCGGCTGTATGGCTGCTCTGCGCCGGGTCATCGCCGGCGAATACGGCATTGGAAATGCTGTGCCGCTGCAAGAACTGCTGGAAACTGACCAGCCGGAGAAATACCTGCGGGGCGTGGACACAATGTTCACCCAACACCCCGCCATTACCCTGACAGAAAAGCAGGAACAGCGTTGCCGCAACGGTGGCAGTTTTACCCTGAAAATAGCCAGCGGCCGCTACCGGGTCTACAGCCAAAACGGGGAGTTTTTAGCACTGTCCCAAGTAGAGGACAATGTTATGTCAACCATCAAAAGCTTTTTCGAAGTATAATCCCCAATCGCGTCCCTCATCAGAGGGAGGCCTTTCAGAGGTAACCATATGACGAAATCCATCTATGCCCTCGGGTTTTTCGACGGTGTCCATTTAGGACATCAAGCATTGCTAAAAGAGTGCTGCCGTCTTGCCCGGGAACTGAATATGCAGACAAGTGCCATCACCTTCCAGCGGCATCCGCTGTCTGCCTTTACCGCCGATCCGCCGTTGCTGATCAACTCCGCCCCGGACCGGGAAACTCTGCTGCATCAGTTCGGCATTGAAAATATCCACTCTCTCCCCGTTACCAACAAAGTTATGTCAACCAATTGGCAAGACTTTTTGCTGCAACTTACAGAAAAAGGTGCCGCCGGTTTTGTCTGCGGCAATGATTTTCACTTTGGCAGTAAAGGTGAGGGCAATGCCGAAAAATTGCAGATCTTTTGCCGGGAACGAAATCTCCCCTGCGTGATCGTTCCGCAGCAAAACCTGGACGGCATACGCATCTCCTCGTCCCATATCCGCAGCTTGCTGGAAAGTGGCGATATCGAAATTGCCAACCGTTTTCTGGGACATCCCCATATTCTCTCCGGCGCTGTAGTGCCGGGAAAACAGCTGGGTCGCACCATTGGTATTCCAACCGCCAATTTGCTTGTGCCCCGGGAGTTGCTGACCCCCAGATTCGGCGTATACGCTACTTTGGTCTGCTTTGCCGGTGAAAAATACCCCGCTGTAACCAACATCGGTATCCGTCCCACTGTGGAAGGGCAAGGCATCACCGTGGAACCCTGGATATTGGATTTTGCCGGCGACTTGTACGGAAAAGAGATTTGTCTTGAATTCCATCAGTTCCTGCGCCCAGAGCAAAAATTCGATTCTCTGGCCGCTTTGCAGCAGGAAATTTTCCGCAATGCAGAGCAAACCCGGGCCATTTTTATGGATTCCGCGGCAAAAAAATGAAAAAAGTGAAAGTTTTTCTTTACATTTGGGAAAACTTATGATAAGATACTCAGGCTGGCTTCGTGCCGGACGATATTTTTATGCCCACTGCTCAGTTGCAGGACCTTTCACCGGCCTCAACTTGGCTGTCGGGAAATACTAAGAAAAGGTGGAAAAAACTATGATTCTGAAGGAAAAGAAGACCCAGGTTATCCTGGACAACGCAACCCATGAGGGCGACACCGGTTCCGCTGAGGTCCAGATCGCCATCCTGACCGCCCGCATCAACGAGCTGACCGATCACCTGCGTGTACACAAGCATGACAACCACTCCCGTCGTGGTCTGCTGATGATGGTTGGTAAGCGCCGCAAGATGCTGGACTATCTGGCAAAGAAGGACATCAACCGTTATCGTGCCATCATCGCCAAGCTGGGCATCCGTAAGTAAGTTTTTTGGAAAGGGCGACG
>JAZQTN010000023.1:0-3117 GCA_045630825.1 Faecousia sp.
TTCGGTATCAGCTGTTTTGTTATGCTAATATAGTGAATCAATCAGTTCTTTTGCGCTTCATTGCCAATAGCAGGGTGCCAACTACCACCATGACACCGGTTCCCATCAAAATACAGAACGGATCCGGCTCAAATTTCTCCTCTTGTTCTTCGTCCTGCGGTTTGGTTTTATCCGGTTCAGAGGGCTGCGACGGATCAGGATAGGCATCTGTTGCGTCGCTCAGGCGCTCGCCGCACATGCTGCATACCGTGCCGCCCTTACCATCGTCCAGCGCAACATAACCGAAGATATGGACCGCATCTGTCGTAGTGCCGGTTTTGGATGCCGCACTCATGCAAAGCTTTCCCTCGTAAATGGCGCAGCATTCCGGTTCTTTGGAGCCCATACCGCCACGGTCTGCCGACAGATCCACCCGGGCAACGATCCGTTCCTGTTCGATATCAAAAATACGGATACCGTTGGCCGTGGGAGAACCGTATTTACCACCGTTGCCGAAGGAGTAATAGATCTTCCCCTGATACAGAGTACCGCCTTGGGTGAAATAGATATCAAACTCCGTTTCGAACTGATCCGTGATATCCTTCGGTGTCAGAACCACCGTCTTGCCGAACTCCGCTTCTGAAGCGGGCAAGGCAGGCATCCGGAACTCCGTAATGATATATGCGTTGCAGTCGTAATAATTGAATTCCTTATACTGGATGCCGGTATCGCTGCCGGTGTAGATTTCCCGATTGAGGCCTTCCCACTTTTCCGTGGTGCGGAAACGGGCTCCGTGGAGATAGAACTTCCCTGCGGTCTTATGGGTAGGATCGCTGTCCACAAAGGAAGCCGGCCAGCCCCAGCCGATCTTCTGGTAGTTTTCCGTATTGGCCCATTCACCGTTGCCAATGTAGGTAAATCTGCCGTCACGGTACATCCCCGTGAAAGTCTCTACGGAGTCATTGTACTTCTTTTTATCGATCCGTACAAAATCCTTGTCGGAATAAGCAATCGTCTGCACCAACTGATTGGAGAAGCTGACCGAGCCGTCCGCATTTTCCGTGACAACAATACGCTCTACAGCGCATTTGGCTACATAGGTTCCGTCATCGTCATAGAAATCCCCCGTATTGCCGGTGGAAATATACAAAAGCGGGAAGGGATCGGATTCCGCCCATTTTTCCGCACCGAACATCATCTGGTTGGCATGATTGGCATGGGGATCATTCTTGGCAAGATCCGGGGTGTCGCTTGCCAGCTGATAAGTATCCAGCAGCTTTCCGGACGGGATGTCATAGACCTTCAGCACGGCTTCATTATTCGCGACGAACAAATATTCACCGTAAATTGCGGTACCCTGCATACTGCCGTCCAGATCGATCAGCGTTTCAATGCTGAAATCATTGCCTTTTCCGGTATCGGAATCATTGGATGCGTGACAGGACAGATCAAAGAAAACCGTTTCCTTCTGCAGCTCTTTTGTGCCTTCCGCATCTGAAAAATACTTGTCACAGGCTGCGCAGTAGTAATGCTCCGCATTACCCTGCCGCGCGATGCAGGCATCTTTCGCCACGACATAGGTCAGCTCATGGTCATGAGGCTGCGCCGCAGCCAATGCCTCGACAGCCATGGAAGCAGCCAGCGCCACAGTAAGTAAAACACGTACCCAGCGTTTCATCCGTTTTCGCTCCTTTGCTTTTTTTTCATCATATCACACAGAGTAAAAAGTTGCAAACAGCAGTTTTGCAAGTCCATACGAAGAAATTTCACCATGCCATAATTGGAAAACTATCCATTTACGGCATGGTGATCGCATTTCAGCAATTTACAATAAAACAAAAAGCAGGCGCTTATTGCAGCTCAACAACTTGAACTTTCCGGTTGCCGAGTATGACTAAATGAAAAAGTTTGCAGCATTTGCACTCGCTTTGTTCTTCATTGTTGGACTGATTGGATGTTCTACCCAGAGTGAATATTCAATTAGAATTGTAATCCCGGCGGGAAGCCAAGCAGAGATGGTTTATTCCGAAGAGGAAATTTCACCGCTAGATAATCAGTTGACCATGAAATCTATTGATGTTTCTGACGGAACAGGTGTGGTTTTGAAAGCTGTCGAGACTGAGATAGAAGACATTTCTACTTTTTTCACCAAAGGAGAACCAATGATAGTCTATGCGGAAAAAGGGGCATGGTACAGAATTGGTATAGCTGTGCAGAATCCAACAGATGAAGATATCATTGTGGTCATCAATGTCGAAAATGTAGAAGTACGAATTGAATAAACCCAGTTAGTCGAACAGCCTGTATCGGCACCCATGTAAGGTGCCGATATTGCATTTTAGCAATGGTTACGATCCGAGGCTTTGGTCAAATAATTCGCCGGGACTCCAGTCGAAGCTAAAGTCGCTGCTGCCTGCACTTTGGCAGCGGCTTTCCAAAAAGTTGGGATTGAGCCGGATGCGGTCCAGGAAGTAGCAGAGCTCTGCGTGGGTTGCGTTCACGACTTCGCCCTCGCCATAGAGGTATGCATCTGCATGGGCTTGGACGGTTTCGTCAGAGTCGATGTCCTGGAGGAACCATTCGAGCTGAACGGATTCCGTCAGATCTTCGTACTCCTTGGGGATGCCGCTGATGAGGAAAGTTTCTGACTGATCAGCGGACTGTACTTTTACCTGGGAAAATAGAATTGCTATAGGGATCACCTCCAATATTTTAGTGCTGCGAAAGTACACAACACGGATTGTAATAATTTGTGCAAGATATTTTTTGAATATTTCTTCTGAAAACGAAAAAAGAGGGCTGGCTCCGCTGAAAAATCAGCGAAACCAGCCCTCAAATGCTAACTTCGGTCGTTCGAATCCACCATGTAGGTGTTTTGCATCTATGAAAATCGAGCGATTATTTTAGGTATAAAAACAGGAAAACCGCTAGAGACTCTAGCGGTTTTCGGGTTGCAGTCATTTAGACCACACGTGTTGGTGGGGGAGGACGGATTCGAACCATCGAAGCGAAACGCAGCAGATTTACAGTCTGTCCCCTTTGGCCACTCGGGAACTCCCCCATATTCAATTGGCTCGATTGGAGCCGGTAGACGGACTCGAACCCCCGACCTACTGATTACAAATCAGTTGCTCTACC
>JAZQTN010000024.1:0-3188 GCA_045630825.1 Faecousia sp.
TGGTCCTGCAGGTGCGCATAAGCTGACCAACAGTTCCGATACTGAGAACCTTGTCTATATTGATTTCGATGTTGTGCATGATGTAGATATTACCATCTATCCCGATTCCGAAAAAATCGGAGTGTGGGGTATGGGTATCAATCAGCTTTATCCCCAAGACGAAGCAGTAGATTACTACGATGGAGAATGAGTATGTCCCTCTTTTCAAAACAGATAGACAAGCGGATCGCCGCCTATCAGCGGGAGCTGATCGAGACCCACTACCGGGAAGTGGATAATATGTACCGGCAGATCCGTGGCTGGCGGCATGACTACCGCAACCATATCCAGACCATGAAGGTACTTGCTGCCAACGGTGATATGGATGCCATCAAGGCATACCTGGACGAGCTGGACACCGATTTGAATACCGTGGATACCGTGGTCAAGACCGGCAATGCCATGGCGGATGCTATCCTGAATAGCAAGATTTCCCTGGCACAGTCCAAGTGCATCACCGTCCATTGCGATGCCCATATCCCGGTGAAGCTGAAAATGTCCGAGTTGGATCTGTGCTGTATCATCGGCAATCTGTTTGATAATGCCATCGAAGCCAGCTTGCCCCTGCCGGAAGACCAGCGGCAGATTCGTGTGTACATGGATATGAAAGGCACTCAGCTCTATATCTCCTTCACCAATTTCACTTCCGGCAAAAAGATGGAGAAGGTCGGAGGCCTGTTCCAGACTACCAAGGGTGACGGCCATGGTTTCGGCCTTGTGCGGATTGATAACATCATTGAGCGGCTGGATGGATACCTGAGCCGCAACTCCGAGGACGGCGCTTTCACCACGGAAATTCTCATTCCACAGGTGTAAATTTGCAATTCATCACCGTAGTTTAACGATTCGTCCCCAGAATGATCCGGGGACGAATTTTTATGATACTGTATGCTCACGAGGTGAGGCAAAAATGAAATTGAAAGAAAAACCCAAATACAATACCCTCCAGAATGTTGGGTGGATGATTAAAATAGCTTGGAGCAGTAGAAAGCGCGTTATGCTGTTCTGCGTGTTGACCGCACTGTTCGAAGTGCTGCTGAATTTGACGCAATTGTACATTGCACCGGAAGTTCTTGCACGGGTGGAGCAGAAAGCACCTTTGTGGGAACTGTTGACAACCATTGGTGTGTTTACAGCGGCATTGTTCCTTACAAATGGTTTGAAGGAATATGTAAAACAAAACACTCTGTTTGCCCGAGTAGATGTTCGTTCTGTCATTATTGGCAAGCTTGCCCGAAAGTGCAATATGACATCCTACCCCAACACACTGGATGTAAACTTCATCAAACTACGCGATAAAGCACACCTGTCATGCAGTAGCAATGGTGAGGCGGCAGAGCATATCTGGCAGACCTTAACGATGCTTCTGAAAAATATCGGCGGCTTGATCGTGTATTTAACAATTCTTTCCCGCATGGATACTGTCTTGTTGCTTGTGGTCATTGCAACTTGTGTCGCTGGTTTCCTGGTTTCTCGATATACTAACAATTGGCGCTATACACGACGGGATGAGGAAGAAAGCTATTTCCAAAAGAAATACTATCTCCGGGCAAAATCCGAGTCTGTAGAACTGGCGAAAGATATTCGTATTTTCGGTCTACAAAATTGGCTCAACGAGTTACTCGACCAAATTCATAATCTATATTTGGATTTTACTCTTCGCTGTGAGCGAGTAGAAGTAATTGCAGATATTACGGAAGCTATTCTGACCATGGCGCGAAACGGCATTGCCTATGTGTACCTGATCAATATGGCACTGAACGAAGGCTTGAGTGTATCTGAGTTCCTTTTGTATTTCACAGCGGTTACGACTTTCACAACATGGGTCATGGGCATCTTGCAGGAAATGAGTGCCCTGCATAAGGAGAGCTTGGATATTTCCCGCCTCCGCGAGTTCCTGGAGTATCCGGAACCCTTCAAATTTGATGAGGGTGAAAATATTCCCAATGCAGACACTTACGAACTAGAACTGGAAAATGTATCTTTCCGTTATCCAGGTGCAGAGAAAGACATCATCCACGATTTGAATTTAACTGTTTATCCCGGTGAGAAATTGGCTATTGTGGGTTTGAACGGCGCCGGTAAGACAACCTTGGTGAAGCTCCTGTGTGGCCTGTTAGATCCCACAGAAGGTAAGGTACTTTTGAACGGAAAGGACATCCGGGAATTTAACCGCGGAAACTACTATGACCTCTTTAGTGCAGTGTTCCAAGAGTTCTCCGTTCTGGATGTTACTGTGGCAGAAGAAATTGCCCAAACTACAGTTGACATTGACTATGACAGAATCGCAGACTGTATTGAAAAGGCAGGACTTACTGCCATGATTGAGAAACTGCCAAAAGGACTGCAAACCTATGTAGGCCGTGAAGTTCATTTGGATGGTGTGTTGTTCTCCGGCGGTCAGACCCAGCGGCTGATGTTGGCAAGAGCCTTATATAAGAATGGCCCTATTCTGTTGCTGGATGAGCCGACTGCAGCCCTCGATCCTATTGCTGAAAATGACATTTACATGAATTACAGTGAAATGACCCATGGGCGAACTTCCATGTTCATTTCACACCGGTTGGCTTCTACCCGATTCTGTGACCGGATCATTTTTGTTGCAGACGGTGGGATTAAGGAAGAAGGAACCCACGAAAGCCTGCTGGCACTTGGCGGTGAATATGCTAATCTCTATGAAGTGCAAAGCCGATACTATCAAGAAGGAAAGGAGTTCTGATTATGAAAGAAAAAGTAAGTATGCGCAACGCGTTTGTGATGCATATTCGTGCCATTAAAGAACTCCATTCCGTTACACCGAAATTTTTCCCGGTTCTGACCTTGTATTGTATTTTTAGTGCGATTACTCCTTATGTTACTGTCTTCTTCTCAGCCCAGATTTTGAAGGAATTGGCAGTTTTGCGCCGGGCAGATATTCTGTGGCAATGGGTAATTGCTGGTGTTTTGAGTGTGGGTGTTGCGGCCATTGCTAAAGCCATGCTTTACCGTCGCTATAACTCACTTCTCAACGATCTTTATGGTCGGAAGGAAATTCTGTTTATCCATAAAATGTTCTCTCTCGATTTCTCGGAATTGGATAAGCAGGAAAACCATGATCTCAGGGCACAGATTCAACAGAATGAGAACTGGTCCGGTTGGGGTCTGATGCA
>JAZQTN010000025.1:0-84904 GCA_045630825.1 Faecousia sp.
ATACTAATCGTGCAATTTTGTGAAATTCGTGTTTGTGCATAATTTTAGGGAGGTCTGTAAAATGTCTAACAGCGTTTTTCAAGGTGTCATTTCCCAATTGAAAGAAATCTCCGATCGTACCTTTGGTGTGATCGATACCGATGGCTATGTTATTTCCAGCACCGATGCCGCCCTGCTGGGTGAGCGCTGGCATGATGCAGCCCTGAAGGCAGCAAACTGCTATGAGGGCGTTGTAACCTTCAATCAGAAAACTTTTAAGCCTATTTTCGGCAATAACAATGCTCTGGACTATGCCGTGTTCTGCACCGGCGATGACGAGGCTGCAAAGCTGGCCTGCCAGATGGCTTTTATTGCCTTGAATGATGCCAAGACCTTCTACGAAGAGAAGCACGATCGCAGCACCTTCGTGAAGAACATCATTATGGACAATATCCTGCCCGGTGATATCTATATCCGTGCAAAGGAACTGCATTTTGCGACTGAGGCTCCCAGAGCTGTGTTCCTGGTGCGTCAGCTGGGTCACGGTGATGTTGCTACCGTGAATGTGATTTCCAATCTGATCCAGGACAAGGCGCAAGATTTTGTTCTGAGCATAAATGAGACCGATGTTGCTGTTATCAAGCAGATCACCAATAATACCGGCGCTGCCGAGCTGGAGAACTTTGCCCAGAATATTGCAGATTCCTTGAAGAACGAGCTGTTTGTCAAATCTGTTATCGGCATCGGCACCGTAGCAGAGCATCTGCGCAATCTGGCTGACTCCTACAAGGAAGCCCAGACTGCCATTGATGTGGGTAAGGTTTTTGATACCGAGCGCAGCATCATTAACTACGAAAACCTGGGTATCGGCCGCCTGATTTACCAGCTGCCCACTACACTGTGCGACATTTTGCTGGATGAAGTATTCAAGAAGAACTGCATTGACTCTCTGGATCAGGAAACGCTGTTCACCATCAATAAGTTCTTCGAAAACAATCTGAATGTATCTGAAACTTCCCGTAAGCTGTTTGTGCACCGCAACACCTTGGTCTACCGTCTGGAGAAGATCAAGAAGCTGACCGGTCTGGATCTGCGTGAATTTGATCACGCCATCGTTTTCAAGGTGGCGCTGATGGTGCGCAAGTATCT
The DNA here is from genome assembly GCA_045630825.1 of Faecousia sp. Lineage (GTDB taxonomy): Bacteria > Bacillota > Clostridia > Oscillospirales > Oscillospiraceae > Faecousia. The sequence continues at coordinate 1,129 of JAZQTN010000025.1, forward strand.
GTCCTCCAGGGAAGCACGCTGATGAATTTTTGCAGGGCTGTACCCCGGGTACAGCCCTGTTTTTTCCTTTGTAAAAATTTGCCGGTATATTGACACAAATGTTACAATATGTTACAATTTCTACATACTGATTCTGGAGCTGTTCAACATGATTGAATTTACCAATGTTATTAAGTCGTACTCCGTCGGCACCAAGGCGCTAAAAGGCGTTTCCATGCAGATTGAGGACGGCGAATTTGCTTTTTTAGTGGGACCTTCCGGCTCCGGCAAGTCCACGATTATTAAGCTGATCACCGGTGAGCTGAAGCCCACTTCCGGCACAGTTCATGTCAACGGTTATTCCTTAGAGCGCATTCGTAAGCGCGAAATTCCCTATATGCGCCGTACTGTCGGCGTTGTGTTCCAGGATTTCCGCCTGATCGAAAACAAGACGGTGTATGACAATGTGGCCTTTGCTATGCGCGTCATCGGCGCAAGAGAGCGGGAGATCCGCGAGCGTGTGCCCTATGTGCTGGACCTGGTCGGTCTGGAGACCAAGAGCCGCCGCCATCCCGGAGAGCTGTCCGGCGGTGAGCAGCAGCGTCTGGCCATTGCCCGTGCCCTGGTGAATAACCCCTCCACCATTATTGCCGACGAGCCTACCGGCAATCTGGACCCTGCAAGAAGCCTGGAAATTATGAGCCTTCTGCAGGAAATCAACAATCTGGGAACGACTATGCTGGTGGTTACCCACGAGAAGGATCTGGTGGAAAGATTCCCCAAGCGAGTGATTGTAATCGACAACGGCTTGGTTGTCAGCGACGGAATGGACGGGTATTATCGCTATGAAGATCAATAATTTTGCATATCTGATCAAAGAGGGCATCCGCGGCATTTTTCTCCACGGATTTATGTCGTTTGCGGCTGTGTGCGTTACCATTGCCTGTCTGTTGATCGTGGGCAGCTTTTCCTGCCTTGCTTATAACTTTAATGTCATCGTGGAGGACCTGAACAAGACCAACGAGGTTATGGTCTATGTGGATGAAACGCTGTCCGATGCCAAGGCACGCAGCGTGGGCACAAAACTGAATCAGGTCGAAAACATTTACAATGCCAAGTTCGTTTCCCGTGAAGAAGCACTGGAAAATTTTGTCGCTGATCACAAAGGCGACGATGCTTTTACGGGTGTGGATGCCCAGGACCTGCGCCACCGCTATGTGGTGACCCTGGAGGACAACAACCTGATCCACGAAACCGTTGAGAAGATCAGGGATGTGGATGGCGTTGCTGATGTCAAGGCCAACTTCGAGCTGGCAGAGGGTTTCTCTGCGTTGCAGAATGTGCTGCATGTGGCATCCGTCGTGGTTGTGGCAGTTCTGCTGCTGGTCAGCCTTTTGATTATCTCCAACACGGTCAAGCTTGCGATGTATGACCGCCGGGACGAGATCGCCATCATGAAGATGGTGGGCGCTACCAACGGGTTTATTCGGCTGCCTTTCGTGGTGGAAGGCTTTACCCTGGGTATGATCGGCGCTGCTGTGTCCTTTGGCCTGATGTGGCTGCTGTATGACTGGGTGGTTGTGCAGCTGGATTCTGTCAGCACGCTGAAGCTGCTGTTTAACTTCGTTCCTTTTACGGAGCTGCTGATGCCGATGGTGGTTACCTTTGCCGGCGCGGGCCTCTTTGTAGGCGTGATTGGCAGCTGGACATCCATCCGTAAGTTTATGGACGTGTAAGGAGTCTGAAATGAAGAAAAGAGTAAGATTTTCTGCAATCGCGCTGGTACTTATCTGCGGATTGCTCTTGGGCTTGTCCTCGGACTTTTTGCCTACCAACGCACGCGCCGCTTCCTCCAGTGCCATTAAAGAGCAAATCGAGGAGCTGGAAAAAGAGCAGGCTGCGCTGGAAGAACAGATGGAAGGCCTGCGGGAGCAGCAGGATGAAAATGTCAGCGAGATCAGAGAGATTATGGAGCAGAAGAATGTCATCGATCAGCAGATCGGCATTCTCTACACCCAGATCAGCAATATCAATGAGCAGATTGCTGCATACAGCGTCCTGATTGCAGATAAGCAGGAAGAGCTGAACGATGCAGAGAAACGGCTGAAAGAACTGAACGAAAAGCATAAAGAGCGTATCCGCGCTATGGAAGAGAATGGCGAACTGTCCTACTGGTCCGTTCTATTTGAGGCCAACAGCTTCTCTGATTTCCTGGACCGGCTGACAATGATGGAAGAAATCGCCGCGGCAGACAGCCGCCGGCTGAAGGAAATCCGCAAGGCCGCTGAGGAAGTGGAAGCTGCCAAGGCAGAGCTGATGGCAGAGCGGGATGAAATGAAAGCCGCTAAGGATAAGCTGGCACAGGCTCAGGCGGAATTGGAAAAGAAGGCCGCCGAAGCACAGAAACTGCTGGACGAGCTGATCGCCAAGGGCAAAGAGTTTGACGCTCTGATGGAAGAGCTGGAGGAAGAGCAGGAAGCAAATGCCGACGCACTGGCGAATAAGAAGGTCGAATACGACGAAGCCAAGTACCGCGAGCATATGGCAACCGCAACGCAGCCCACAAAGCCTGCCGGCAATGGCAACGGCGGTACACCTACCAAGGATGAATTGGGTAAGACTTGGGTCATTCCTTGCGATTACACGATGGTTACCAGTCCCTTTGGCTGGCGAATCCATCCCATCTCCGGCGTTGAGAAGTTCCACAACGGTGTTGACCTGTGGTGTGCCGGCATTTACGGCAAGCCCATCTATGCCACCCGTGAGGGAGTTGTGTCCTACACCGGTTGGTACGGCTCCGGCGGATGGACTGTAATGATCGATCACCTGGATGGCTTTAAGTCCATCTATATGCATATGACCCACTTTATCGTTTCTGAGGGTGACTTCGTTACTGCTGGTCAGGTTATCGGTTATGTGGGCGATTCTGGCGGCACCACCGGCCCGCACCTGCATTTCGAGATCCGCTACAACGGTGCAGCGGTCAATCCCATGAATTACATTGGATAATTCTTAATTCCCACAGCCCAAACCCGGGCTGTGGGAATCTTTATCATAAAAAGTTCTAAAAATACCTTGACTGATAGAAATATATCCACTATAATGGTGTAGCTAAATGGAAAAAACAACCTGAGAAAGGATTTTTGATATGGCAAAGGAATTTAAGATTACTGGTCTGCGTCTGGCAGAACTGGAAAAGGAACTGAATTATCTGAAGACCACCCGTGAGCGTGAGATCGCTGCAATGATCGCAGAGGCCCGCTCCTACGGTGACTTGTCCGAAAACTCTGAGTACGATGCCGCGAAGAACGAGCAGGCTAAGCTGTATGGCCGTATTGCTGAGATTGAGGATGTTTTGTCTCACGCTGTTATCATCGAGGATGAAAACGCAGCCGCCGGTCGTGTTGGCCTGGGCTGCACGGTTCTGGTAGAGGATGTAAAGACCGGTAAGCAGACCACTTACCGCATCACCGGCTCTCAGGAAGCCAATCCTATGGAGTTCAAGCTCTCTGACGATTCTCCCTTCGGCCGTGCTGTTGTTGGCAAGTCTGCAGGCGATATTTTCACCGTTTCTGCCCCCGCAGGCCATTATGATATGAAGGTCATCAGCGTTACCCGCGATAACTAATTGAACAAGGAAAACCACTGGCTCTGCCAGTGGTTTTTTTATGCAAAATAAAATTTTCTTGCATTGATGGCATTATTTGTTATAATATAATGTATCATCCGATAGTATGCCTTTTTTGGAGGGCTTTTTCTTATGACAGAAATTCGAATTACAGCCCGGAAAAATCCGCTGTTGCAACAGGTGCGAAAGTTGCTTTCCTCGAAGAAGGAGCGTGAGGCTGCGGGACTGTTTGTGGCTGACGGAACGAAGCTGCTGAAAGAGGCAGTGCAATATTGGCCGGGACTGGATACAGTGATTCTATCTGACGGCATTGATGCGGATGTTCCCGAGAATGTTCGTGTTGTCCGTGTGCCGGAGAATGTAATGGAATCCATTTCGCCGATGCAGACACCCCAGGGTGCGCTGTTTCTGTGCCGGTTACCGGGTAAGACAGTTTTTACCCCGAAATCCGGAATGCTGTTTTTAGACGGAATTCAAGATCCGGGCAATTTGGGTACAATTCTCAGGACAGCGGACGCCTTGCAGATTCCGGTTGCATTGCTGGAAGGTTGTGCAGATCCCTATAGCCACAAGGTTGTTCGTGCGTCTATGGGTGCTGTGTTCCGCAGTCCCGTTGTCAGCGTTAGCTGGGAAGAGGCTGAATTTGCCTGTAAGGAGGCTGGAATCCCTATTGGTGTAACCGCACTTTCTGATCGGGCAAAGGACCTGCGAATGACCGAATTGCAAAAGATGGCTGTTGTGATCGGCAGCGAGGGACAAGGTGTTCGGCAGCAGATCCTTGACAGCGCTGATGCCCAGCTGATTATTCCAATGGATTCTCATTGCGAATCGCTGAATGCCGCGGTGGCTGCCACCATTGTGATGTGGCAGATGACAAAACTATAGAGAGATAGAGAGAAGGAAAACGAAATGCTGATACACTGGATATGGCTGGCCTCTCGGCCTCATATGAATGACAGAGACAGGCTGGCTGTATTGTCGCATTTCGGAAATTCTGAGGATATTTATTTTGCGGACAGCGAAGCCTATTCGGATATTCCGGGTATGTCAAAGCAGATTGCTGAATCCTTGCAGGATAAGGATCTGCACGAAGCGGGGGATATTTTGCGCGAGTGTGTGGATCTGGGTATCCATATCTGCACATACAACGACGGTGCCTATCCCAGCAGACTTAAGAATATCGCCGATCCGCCGATGGTGCTGTATTATGTAGGACACTTGCCGGATCTGGATGGTACGCCTGTAATTGCTGCAGTGGGTACGAGAAAGGCGTCGCCTTATGGTTTGAATGTAGCCAAACGGATTGGCGGACAGTTGGCCCGTTGTGGTGCAATCGTGGTTTCCGGTATGGCAGAGGGAATTGATGCAGTTGCAGCATCCGGTGCGCTTAGCGCCGGTGGAGCGGTTGTTGGCGTTTTGGGTTGTGGCGTTGATAGAGTGTATCCTGCCTGCAACCGGGGTTTGTTTGCCGATGTGGAACGCCACGGCTGTTTAATGTCTGAGTTTCCTCCCGCTACGGAGCCATTTAAGTGGAATTTTCCGCGTAGAAACCGTATTATGAGCGGTCTTTCCAACGGCGTGTTGGTAGTAGAGGCACCCCAGCGTAGCGGTGCGCTGATCACTGCCCGGCAAGCGGCCGATCAGGGTCGTGATGTGTTCGTTGTGCCCGGAAATGTGGATGTGCCCAGTTGCGCAGGCAGCAACGCATTGCTGCGTGAGGGTGCAATCCCTGTCAGCAACGGCTGGGCTGTGGTCAGCGAATATCTTAACCTGTATCCGGACAAGATCCGTACAGACAGAAGTGCTATACAGCCGGCTGGTTTTATGGGTGAAGAGAAACCGGAAATAAAAGTAGCACAAAAGCCTAAAAGACTGCATAAAAGCAATGATTCCGGCGAAAAAGAGAAGAAAGATAGCATTGACAATCTGCGCCCACAACCTTATTATGACAATCGTAATACATTTGAGAATCTGCCTGACAACCAGCGTAGAATCGCTGAGCTTTTGCTTAGCGGTGAGCAGTTGGTAGACGATGTGATCGCACAAACTGGTCTGCCGGCCAGTGATGTGTTGTCCCAGCTGACATTGATGGAGATTCAGAGCATCGTCGTCAGAAAGCCCGGTAAGCGGGTAGCACTCAAATAGGAAAGGAAGATTAGATGGAAAACCTTGTTATCGTAGAGTCGCCTTCCAAGGCTAAGACCATTGGCAGATATCTGGGACCTAGCTATACCGTGAAAGCCAGTATGGGTCATCTTCGGGATCTGCCCAAGAGCACTATGGGTGTAGATTTGGAACACGACTTTACGCCGAAATATGTTCCTGTTGCCGGAAAAGAGGATCTGATTAAGGAATTGAAGAAGGCGGCAATGAAGGCCGAAACCGTGTATCTGGCAACTGACCCGGACCGGGAGGGTGAAGCTATTTCCTGGCATTTGAAGGAACTTTTGGGCCTGAGCGACAGCAAAGCACGGCGTGTAACCTTTAATGAGATCACGGAGCGGGTTGTTAAGGAGTCTATCGGTGCGCCCAGAGATATCGACTATTCTCTTGTAGATGCCCAGCAGGCACGGCGTATTTTGGATCGGATCGTGGGCTATGAGTTGTCCCCGCTGCTTTGGAAGAAAGTTCGCCGGGGTCTGTCTGCCGGCCGTGTGCAATCGGTGGCAACTCGGTTGGTTGTGGATCGGGAAAATGAGATCCGTGCATTCATACCCAAGGAATATTGGTCTTTGGATGTGAAGTTGGACCGAATCGGAAAGCCCGGGTCTTTTGTTGCCCACTATTATGGCACGGACAAAAAACGGGAACTTCAAAACGAGGAGCTGACCAATGAAGTCATCCGGGATATCACCGGAAAAGAGTTCGTTGTAACCAATGTGAAGAAGGCGGAGAAGAAGCGCACTGCTGCGCCTCCGTTTACCACCTCTACCTTGCAACAGGAGGCTTCCCGGAAACTGAACATGACTCCCAAACGCACAATGGCTATCGCACAGCAACTGTACGAAGGTGTAGATGTAGCAGGGGAAGGCACATTGGGTCTGATCACCTATATGCGTACTGACTCTCTGCGCATCTCTGATGAGGCTCTGGCGGCTGCAGCGGGCTATATTAAGAACCGCTATGGCAACGCGTATTATTACGGAAAGCCCCATACGTTCAAAACCAAGGCGAACGCCCAGGATGCTCACGAAGCCATTCGTCCTACCCATGTGGAACTGGATCCGGAGCGGGTTCAGGGCAGCCTGACCAAGGAACAGTATAAGCTGTACTGCCTGATTTGGAGCCGTTTTGTGGCGTCCCAGATGGCAAACGCAGTGTATGACACTGTTTCCATCGATACCCAGTGCGCCGGCCATACCTTCCGCAGCAGCAATCAGAACCTGAAATTCTCCGGCTTTATTGCTGTTTATGAAGAGGGTAAGGACGACGAAGAAGAGGTAAATGGTTTTGCTTTGCCGGATCTGCAGATCGGCGATCGGGCCAATATTGCAGATATTAAAAAGGAACAGCATTTTACCCAGCCCCCGTCCCGATATACCGAAGCTACCTTGGTCAAGGCAATGGAAGAAAAGGGCGTTGGCAGACCCTCTACCTACGCATCCATTATTTCTACCATTCAGGACAGAGAATATGTGGTAAAGGTCGACAAGCGCCTTGCACCCACACCCCTTGGCGAGGTAGTCAACAGTCTGATGATGGAGCGTTTTGTGGACATCATTGATGTGGAGTTCACCGCCAATATGGAGAATCGTCTGGACGATGTGGAAGCAGGCAAACGAAACTGGAAGGAAGTTCTTGCAGATTTCTATTCCGGTTTCCATAAGGAACTTACAGAAGCAGAAGCCGCATTGGAGGGCACCCGCCTGAAAGTGCCTGACGAAGAGTCCGATGAGATTTGCGATATCTGCGGCAAGAAGATGGTGGTCAAGGCAGGCCGTTTTGGTAAATTCCTAGCTTGTCCCGGTTGGCCGGAGTGTAAGAATACCAAGCCCATTGTGGAGAAGATGCCCGGCCGTTGTCCCAAGTGTGGCGGTACAATCCTGAAGCGGAAGTCTAAGCGGGGCTATGCCTACTATGGTTGTGAGAAGGGTGCACAGTGTGGCTTTATGAGCTGGGATGTGCCTACCGAGTTGGATTGCCCGGAGTGTGGCAATACGATGTTCAAAAAGTCCGGCAGAGGCCGAATGAAAGCTTTTTGCATCAATGAGAAGTGCCCCAACTTCCTGCCTGAAGACAAGCGGGGCTACTACCAAAAGAAGGCAGACGATACCCAGAGCAAGGGTAAGAAAAAGAGCGGCGCGGCCAAGAAAACAGCGAAGAAATAGGAGGCAGACCAATGACAAAAGTAAAAGTAGTCGGTGCGGGTCTGGCCGGATCGGAAGCTGCTTGGCAGTTGGCGGAGCGGGGGATTTCTGTAGAACTTATCGAAATGAAGCCCCACAAGATGACTCCTGCACATCACAGCAATGATTTTGCAGAATTGGTTTGCTCCAATTCCCTGCGTGGAGATCGACTGGAGAATGCAGTTGGTCTTTTGAAAGAGGAGCTTCGACGCTGCGGCAGTTTGATTATGGCGTGTGCAGAGCAGACCCGTGTGGAAGCCGGTGGCTGTCTGGCGGTTGACAGAGAGGGCTTTGCGAAAGCCGTTACTGAAAAGCTGAGAAACCATCCCAATATTACTGTTATTTCCCAGGAAATTACGGAAGTTCCTGAAGGACCGGTGATCATCGCTACCGGCCCGTTGACCTCTGATGCATTGTCTGAGGCGATTGGCGCATATTTTGGTACGGGCTATCTGCATTTCTTTGATGCTGCCGCGCCGTTGGTAACAGCGGAGTCCATTGATATGGATAAGGCATGGTGGCAGAGCCGCTATGATCGCGGTACTCCGGACTATATCAACTGCGCAATGGATCAGCAGCAGTACGAGGCGTTCCTTAAGGAATTGGTTTCCGCAGAAGAAGCGCCGGTACACGGCTTTGAGGATCAGAATGTTTTTGAAGGCTGTATGCCGGTGGAGGTTATGGCCCGCCGTGGCTTCGACACGCTGCGCTACGGCCCGTTGAAGCCTGTTGGTCTGCGGGACCCCAAGACAGGAAAAGAGCCCTATGCGGTTGTTCAGTTGCGTCAGGACAATGCTGCAAAGAGTATTTTCAACTTGGTGGGTTTCCAGACTCATTTGAAATTTGGCGAGCAGAAGCGGGTATTCTCGATGATTCCTGCCCTTGCCAATGCAGAGTTTGTTCGCTATGGTGTGATGCACCAGAATACATTCCTGCAGAGTCCCAAACTGCTGGATCGCTATTACGCAGACCGGCGGAATCCTCTGGTGGCCTTTGCCGGCCAGATGACCGGTGTGGAAGGCTATGTGGAATCGGCAGCTTCCGGTTTCCTGGCAGCGGTTGCGATGGCTGCTAAGGTTACGGGCAGGGAAGTACCGGTGTTCCCCAAGACCACCGCGATAGGTGCTTTGGGTTGGTATATCAGCGATGAAAGCATCGAGAATTTCCAGCCGATGAACATCAATTTCAGCATAATTTCTCCGCTGGAACAGCGGATTCGTAAAAAGGCAGAGAAGAATCTTGCCATAGCTAACCGTTCCTTGGCGATCATTGATGAAATGGTTGCACAGGGACTGTAAAGGAAAGAGGTGCGCTATGAAAATCATTCTCGACGCAATGGGCGGCGATCATGCTCCCGAAGCACCTGTGTTGGGTGCAATTCAGGCGGCACAGAAATTTGGCTCCCACATCACTTTGGTTGGTCGGGGAGAAGAAATCCTGAATGTATTTCGCAAAAATAATATTGCAGACCTGCCAGAGGGTCTTGAAATCGCAAATGCAGATGACATTGTGGATATGCACGACGATCCCGCACAGGTGATCCGAAAGAAAAAGGATTCCTCTATGGTAGTTGGTCTGCGGATGCTCGCAGAGGACCAGGGTGATGCTTTTGTATCTGCTGGCAGCACCGGCGCACTGCTTAGCGGTGCAACATTGGTAGTTAAGCGTGTAAAGGGTGTTCGCCGTGCGGCTATGGGTCCGGCAATGCCCAACAAGGCCGGCGGCAAAACTGTGATTCTGGACTGCGGCGCGAATGCCGAGTGCACACCGGATTTTTTGCTGCAGTTCGGCTTGATGGGCTCGTTACATGCCAAAAAATCTCTAGGTATCGAAAACCCCAGAGTAGGTCTGTTGAATATCGGCACAGAGGATTCCAAGGGTACCCCTCTGCAAAAAGAGGCTTATGCACTGCTGCAGGCGGCTTCTGAGCGCGGTATTTTGAATTTTGTGGGTAATGTTGAGGCTCGCGATGTACCTCTGGGTGCTGTGGATGTGGTTGTCTGCGATGGCTTCAGCGGAAATGTTCTGCTGAAATCCATTGAGGGTACTGCTATGTTTATGGGTAGCCTGATGAAACGGATGTTCAAGAAGAATATACTTACGATGATCGGCTATCTGTTCAGCAAGTCCGGGGTAAAAGATCTGGTCAAGATGCTGGATTACCGGGAAATTGGCGGCACCCAATTCCTGGGTGTTCGCAAACCGGTAATCAAGGCTCACGGCTCTTCCGATGCGCTGGCATTCTGCAATGCTATACGTCAGGCAGAGGCGGCAGCATCCTGCAATGTTGCTCAGGAGCTGGAGCAGGGCTTGAGCGCACTGACTGCTCAGGAGGAAAACGAAAATGCTGAATGAACTGGAAGCTGCTATCGGCTACCGATTCCGCAATATCGGTTTGCTGCAGAATGCGCTTTCCCATTCGTCTTACGCCAATGAGCGCTACCATAACAGCCTGATGAGCAACGAACGGCTGGAATTCTTAGGCGATTCTGTACTGGGTATGTTGGTGGCGGACTATCTGTACCGGACCTTCCCGGATCGCCCCGAGGGTGAGCTTACCCGGATGCGTGCGGATATGGTCTGTGAAACTGCACTGGCTGTGATTGCCAATCGGCTGGAACTGGGTAAGTATTTTCTGCTGGGTAAGGGCGAAGAGCAGGGTGGCGGACGGACCCGCAATTCCATTTTGGCGGACGCGGTAGAATCTGTTATCGCGGCTTGCTACCTGGATGGCGGTATGGAGGCGGCTGCTGCTTTCGTGGAGAAGTTTGTTCTTGTGAATGTCCCCACAAAGCGGATGAACAACGCCGATTATAAAACCGCGCTGCAGGAACTGGTGCAGCAGAAGAAAAATCAGGTACTTTCCTACCGATTGGTTGGAGAGTCCGGTCCGGACCACGATAAGCAATTCACTGTGGAGCTTCGGCTCAATGATGCGGTTGTGGGTATGGGCGTCGGCAGTAGTAAAAAGCGAGCTGAGCAGGCTGCTGCGCAGGCAGCGATTGAAGCTTTGTTCCCCGGAAATTTATCATAAAGAAAGCCCGGATGGTATGCCATCCGGGCGTATTAATGTGTAAAATCTGCATTTTTGGACAACCTAAATCCGGAGGGATGGAAATGACAGAACGGGAATACGGAAAATTGGTGGGGAGTATGAGCCCCAAATCCCCGATCAAGAAGAACTGTATCAACGCATTCTGGATCGGCGGCTTGATCTGCGTGCTGGGTCAGCTGGCAACCAACGGTTATATGGCGCTGGGATTAGATAAAAAGGATGCGTCCACAGCGGCGTCTATCTCATTGGTGGCGCTTTCTGCGTTGCTGACGGGTCTGAGTCTATACGATAATATCGCCAAATTCGCAGGCGCTGGCACGCTGGTACCCATCACCGGCTTTGCCAATTCCATCGCCGCCCCGGCTGTGGAATTCAAAACCGAAGGCTTCATTCTCGGGGTTGGTGCCAAAATTTTCCAGATTGCTGGGCCAGTAATAGTATATGGCGTAAGTGCGAGTGTGGTATATGGATTCATCTATTGGATTTTCACCTTGTTCTAACAGAATAAGGCGTATGCTGATGCATACGCCTTAAAATTTTATGGAAAGGGGAAGTAACCGACATATTTGGTGAATAATGATACGATATAGCTCTTTCCTTCTTCGCTCATAGTATAATAATCATTCGTATCTACAAGCCAAAAGCTGGGACAGCTGTCATAAGCAATGGCATATACCTTGCCGTCTAATGTGATGGAGATATTTTCATTGAAAAGACACTTTGGCTCATACCCCATAAGTTCCGCGGATGAAAGATATTCCTTTGCTTTCTTCGTTTCTTCTTCGGTAAGAACTTGGGTCAGGTCTGGCTTGTCGCCCTCTTGCACTCCACCAAAATATAAGGTGGCATTAATTTGATGATTAGGTTTGTAGGTGTTACATCCGGCTAAAGTGAAAATGAGACAGATGACGAAGAATAAAACTGTGAACCGTTTCATATAATTAACTCCTGTCTGATTGTTGGCCTGTTTCATTACCCATTATACCAACAAGGTGGTTGAAATGCTACCATTTAATAGTTTGACCGATTCGGTCAAGCCTTTTCTTTCTTCCATAACCAGAGGGCATAGGCACCGGAGATGAGGATAATCAGCACCGCACTGCAGGTTTCTGCCAAAGCGGGGGATGCAGATCCGAAGATGACAGCAACAAAGCTGCTAAATGGACCTTCTTCCCGTGCAAACACGCTGGATCCATTGACGAACATATGACTTGCGATGCAGGGCCAAAGGCTACCACCTTTATATACGACCACAGTGTAAAGAAAACCGATCACAATGGCATATCCTACTTGTAACAGCACGCCGAAAATGTCTGCTGTATTAAGCACATTGACGATATGTCCTGCACCGAAGGTTATGGCTGAGACAATAATCGCGCTGCGAAGATTATCCTTTGCCATAGCCCGGAACAGAAAACCTCGAAAAATGATTTCTTCCACATATCCGCCCAGCGCTAAATTGACGGCCATCAGCAATGTTACACCGATCGGAGCCGAAAGGGCAAGTCCGTTCTTTAAGTTGGTACAGGACATAACGATCAGTGGCAAAAACCATATAAATTGTTCTATATTGCCCTTAAAAGTACGCAAGCCGAATTTCTCGGTTAATCCGTTTCGGATAATCCATAGGGTTGCGACCACTGCGAGAACAAAAATACAAACTACCGGAACCAGCATCTGCGTAACGGTCTTATTATCAAGATTGTCAAAGCCGCCGCAAAATTGTAAAGCAATATTCATTACGACGACATACAGACCAATCCACACAAGGGCGAAGCCTAGCTCGTTCTTCCTATATAACTTTGTCATCGCATGATCCTCCTACGTTATTTGGTCATACAAATCTGCGATTTGTTTTGCACGCTGGCCGGCAAGAAGGAAAAATGCCTCTGGAGAGAGATTTGCGTAAATTAAATCTTCGGGAGTGGTAGATTTGGAGCGCTTCTTGATCTCAAAATTCAAGATTTTCTGCTTCGGCAGACCCTTTAATCTGAAAATTTCGCGTTCCCAACGGATATTCCCGTCGTAGGGTAAAAAATGCAGGTCATCATCTCCGGTGGGGATACCGGCGGGATCCCGAAGGCCCAGATTGTCATTGATATGCGTCATAATCAGGCGATTACCATATGCTGCAAGGAAATCCGTTTTGTGGGGATAGCAATGATCGTGCCCGGAATCCCAGCAATAGCCAATATAGGGCAAATCCTGATAGCGGGTCAGCAACGCTTCCAGATATTCTTCACCCTCCAGATTTTCAAAGGCGATGGACACATCCTTCTGTCCAGCATAGTCCACAATGCGGTCAAAAACAGAAAAATCCAGGGGCGTATTCGGAAATACATAATCCAGTCCCTGCCAACCATGGACAACGGTCATGGGAATCCCGTATTCGGAGCAGGCGGTAATGCAATCTGTAATTTTCTTCTCGGCCTTGACGGATAAAGGATTTCTGGAATTCCAGAGGTAGGCAAGACCGCCGTGAGGTGCGTGGAGGGATTGAACAGTCATATTATGCTTTTGCACGGACACGGCCAGAGATTCCAGAGGAAGATCCGACGACCACAGGGGAGAAACCGCAGAGAAACCGGAATCGTGCAGTAGTTCGATAACCTGCTCCCAAGGGCAATCATATTGCGCTTGCAGAGAAAAGCCGAGTTCAGTCATCAAAAGGTTCTCCTTATAACAACTCTTCGTTGTACATCGCTCTTGCGCCGCCGATGAATTTGGGGCGTGTCCGGGCGGCAAGTACCGTTGCTGCGCCAATGGTGTTGTTTTCCAGTCTAAGGGGCACAGCAACTTTCTTCAGGTGCATACCAATCAGCGTGAAACCAATATCCAGACCGGCATCGGCTTTAATCTCTTCTACAGCCACGGGATCATCAAAGCCTTCATATGCCTTGGTGGCCAGAGAGCCACCCGCTTTTGGCTGAGGAATAACATTGACCGGCTCAGAAAGGGTGACTGCCTTGCGCTCTGTAATAATTGCGCGGTTTAAGTGCTCACAGCACTGAATGGCAAGGAAAAGACCCTTTTTCTTGGTATAATCATAAAGTGCGGAAAAAATCTCGCTGGCTACATCGGGATTGGAGTTTGTTCCTATTTTAGCACCGACTACCTCACTGGTGGAGCAGCCGACCACTACAATATTGCCGCTTTTGAGATTCGCTTTTTCACAAAGCTCTGCAATGGCTGTACTTGTCTGTTCATAGATAGATGGATTCATAATAACACCTTGCTTTTTCAGACCTTGTTTTTATGTTGCTTGATATGCTTAAAATTGCCGTAGGTTTCATTAACCACTTCAAAATAGGAAAAGGTATCCTCATATTTTGACACGATCTTTTGGAAATCGTTAAGCTGATGCTTGTTGATAATACAGATCAAGACTGTGCGTTTTGCCCTGGAATAAGTTCCGATGGCGTCGATCTCGGTGCAGCTGTGCCGGAGCTTGCGGGTAACTTCTTCTACAAATTCATCTTTGTGAGTGGTTATGACGGTAAATTTGTAGGCTGTCTTGGTGGTTTTTAGCAACAAATTACCTACAAATGTAGAAATGAAGCAATAAAGGATACACAGCGCCATAGGCTTGTAGTTCAGATTGACTTCGGAATACACAAAGATGGAGGCAATGGCAACAACTGCATTTAATGTGAAGGTAACAATGAAGAAATTGGTTTCCGGTTTTACTTTGTTAATATACCGGGAAATGATATCAGTGCCGCCGGTGGAAGCGTTATGCCGGAAACAAATTCCGTAAACTACACCTGCCAGCACACCGCTGAGAATCACAGGATAGATAGTATCGTGGTCGAATGCGTTGTACTGAATGAATGTCAAACCGGAATTTTGCAGCATCAAAAATGAGATGGAATATACAATAGAGAAAACCAGTGTTTTAACGGCAAAATTTTTCTGCACGAAAAAGTAGGCAAGTACAGACAGGGGAACATTGATCAGCAAGGACATATAGCTGATGCTAAAACCGGTTTTGTACTGAATCATCGTGGCGATGCCGTTCATTCCGGCAGGTGCAAAATTGTTGGTAACGATAAAGATATAGTAAACGAATGACAACAAAACCGCACTTAAAATGATGTGAAAATAATCAAAGACTTTTTTCATATGCTACACCTCACGCTGTAGTTTCGAATCCCGATCAAAAGTGTGGATCCAGTCAGCTTTCAGGAAATAGATGAGGAAAATGATGCTGCTGAGTGTCCAGGTGATGGGGTAAGCCCAGGAAACGGTGGTGAGCCGGTTGATATACTTGACGGCGATGGTGATGTAGGTTACCCGGAAGATGCACCAGCAGGCCAGCATTGTGAACATCGGTACGGATGCCTTGCCTGCGCCACGCATCACACCTGCGATGCAGTGGGAAAATGCCAGCAGGAAATAGAAAAGACAAATAGTACGCATATGCTGTGTTCCGTAATGGATGGCTTCTGTTGTTTCACTGAAGAAGCCGATCAGCTGCGGCGCAAAGATGTAGGAAAGCAGACCAATTACTTCTGCCATTACGCAGCTGCAGATAACACCAAATGCAACGCCCTTTTTTACGCGCTTATGCTGACCAGCACCCAAATTCTGTCCCACAAATGTAGAGAGCGCTTGTGTAAAGCAGGTTACGGGCAGGAATGCAAAGCCTTCCAGTTTAGAGTAAGAGCCGCAGCCGGCCATAGCGGCCTTGCCAAAGCTGTTGATGTTGGTTTGGACGAATACATTGGCAATGGCAATTACGCTGTTCTGTACGCCGGAGGGCAGGCCGTATCGAATGATCTGCACAAGACTTTCTTTATCAAAGCGGATCTTGCAGATACTGACCCGATAGGGTGCATCAATGCGCAGCAGGTGCCAAAAGCACATGAATGCGCTGACACCTTGAGATAGGGTGGTGGCGATTGCAGCAGAGCCGACGCCGAAGCCCAGTGCAGCAACAAACAGCATATCCAATGCAATATTGATAAATGTGGAGAAAATGAGATAGTAGAGGGGGTGCTTGCTGTCGCCAACAGCGTGGAGAATACCAACAAAAATGTTGTACATTACCGTAAAGATCGCACCTACAAAGTAATAGCGGAAATACAGAATCGACTGAGGCAGCACCTCGGCGGGGGTGCCCATCCATTGCAGAATGATGGGTGTCAGTACGACACCGGCGACGGTTAAAATCGTGCCGGTTACAAGACCAAAGGCGATGGAGGTGTGGATGGCTTTGTCCATCGAATCATACTGCTTTGCGCCAAAGGCACGGGCAATGATAACACCTGCGCCCATAGCGACACCGTTGAAGAAGCTGACCATCATAAAGATCAGGCTACCGGAGGAGCTGACAGCGGCCAGGGCGTCGTCGCCTATGTAATTGCCCACACACCAGGCATCAAAAGCATTATAAAGCTGCTGAAACACATTGCCCAGGAATACCGGCATGGCAAAAAGCAGCATAGATTTCCAGATGGATCCGGTGGTGAGGGAACGGTATTTGGAGATCACAGTGTGTGCCTTCTTTCTGCAGAAAAAGGGGCGAAGCCGCCCCTTTTCGTTCATTTTCAGTTATCCAGCGGTTTTTTGTGGTCAAAAACCTTCTGGCAACGGTTGCAACGATAGCATGTGGAGGAAAAACCGTGGCGCAGGCGGCTGCGCTTGACTGCCTTACGGGAGACCTTGGTGCCCCACACAGCGCCGAGAATTAAGCCGATAAGTACGAAATGATCCTCGTACATATACATATCGTATGGAAGCAGAAAATCTGCAAGAATCTGAGCGATACATGCGGCTACAAACATCAGCGCGGGAATCCATAGCTTTGTCAAATGTTCGGCAAAGCTGGCGCATTTAACCTTGCCCTTCAGCTCTTTCAAATTGTCGCCGCCGCAAGCCGGACACTTTGCGTCGTCAAAATAGTCAACAACAATTTTTGCTGTAGACTTCTTCTGTGTAGCGTTCGGCGTCGCAACAGTTTCGGGCTGGGGAGTCTCCTCTGACTGCGTAGTTTTCTGCGCAGAGGGGGTATCCAAAATGCCACGGATGCGGCCAATCAGGGTCTCCATTGCTTCCGCCTTCTTCTGGTAGGCAGAATATCTCTGGGCACCGGTGAGCAGGAAGTTGAATTCATCGTTCAGGGCACAGTCTTCCAGCATAAAGGGCAGGATTACCTTGCCACAGTTGACAGCGGAATCCAACTCCTTCAGTACCCAGGGAGAGCTTTGCGCATTGCCCGAAAGGATCAGGACGAAGACCTTACAGTTACGGATGGCAATGGGAATCTCCTTGGTGTAGTTGGAGCCGCCGGGAATATCCCGGGGTGCCATCCAGCAGGAAAGACCATTTTTCTCTAAAACATTACGCACGGTCTCTGCCTGGGGCAGGTCAACAGAACTGTAGCTGATAAAAATCTCTTTCATATGTATCTCTCCAATAGAAAATCTTCTTAACCTAATAATTCTACCATATCCGCCAACCGGTGTCAAACAAATCCATAGGGTTTGTTTATTGCATTTTGGTAACAACCGTGGTATACTGGGATTCAAGAAAACCGGGGAGGAGGGGATTCAATGAAATGGCGCAAGTCGCTGAATATTGCGACAGACAGATGCCTAGACCTCAATTTTCTGAAAATGCTGCGTTCGTGCGGTTTTGAGGGCGTTGATTTGAACTTCTCCGGTGATTTCTTCCTGCAGGAACAGGTGGAAACGATCTGCGAGAATTTGCATAAGGCAGACCTCGCTTGCGCCCAAGTGCACCTTCCTACATACGGATTGTTTACGGACAGCGCCATAGACGATCCCAAAACCGAAAAGCAGATCGAAACTGTGTTGGGCGCTATGCCAAAGCTTAACGCTCACTGGGCGGCGGCACACGTCCGCAGCGCAGTCAATGACGGATTTGACCGAACACGGGCTTTGACAGATAATACCCGTTGGTTGAAGCGTTTGTGCGGTATTGCAGAAAAGTACGGCGTTGGTATTGCTGTGGAGAATCTGCCTACTTTCCCGGACCGGCCGGATGCGCCCTTCTTTTCATCCCGGATTGAGGATCAGTGCGAGCTTATTGATGCGGTTGACCATCCGTTGATCGGCGCTTGCTGGGATTTCGGTCATGCCAATCTCAATATTCAGCATAAAGACAAAAGTCAGCAGGAGTTGCTGCTGATGTTGGGAAGCCGATTAAAGATCGTCCACGCACACAGTAACTACGGTACCCGGGATTCGCATTTGCCGCCGGCTATCGGTAACATAGATTGGGAAGACGCGGTTACAGGTCTGAGGAAGATCGGATTCGATGGTTTTTTCTCACTGGAGTGCGGCTGCGGTGGCGGTAACGAAAGTGTTGTGGCTGCATACTGTGAATTTTGTGGCAAATCTATGGATGCCATTTTAGAAGAGATACAATAGGAGGAACGTTTATGGAAGCAAAGAAAATGATGAAGATTCTTGAAGATACCGCTTATATCCGGCTTACTGGTACACCGGAGGTTACAAAAGCGGCAAAGTATATTCAGGATCAGTGCGCACAGATGGGGTTGAATGCTACACTGGAACCTTTTGAGGTGGAACTGGCTACCATTAAGAAAGCGGAGCTATATGCCGATGGTGTGCAGATGCCTTGTAAGGGTTACTTCCTGGCAGGTTCCGGTGAGGTAGAAGCACCGCTTTACTATCTGCGCTCTATGGAAGATTACAATCTGGCCAAGTGCAAGGGCAAGATCGTTCTGGTAGATTGCTATATGGATTACTGGGTCTATCAGGATCTGCTGAACAATGGCGCTGTTGGCTTCATCACCTATGACGGAAATCCCTATTATGCCGATTGCGACATCGATCAGAGAGAGCTGCGCCCCTTTGTCAGCCGTGGCGTAAAGATCCCCGGCGTTCACGTCAATGCCAAGACGGCTGTTGAACTGGCTCGTATGGGTGAGCCTATGCTGAAGATCGTTCTGGAGCAGGATGAATTCAAGGGCGAGGCCCACAATGTTGTGCTGGATATGCCCGGCGAGATCGACGAGTACATCGTATTAAGTGCCCACTACGATTCTATTGCAATTTCTGTAGGCGTTTACGACAATATGTCCGGTGCGGTTGGCCTGCTGGCTGTCGCAGAGCACTTTGCAAAGCATCCTCACCGTTATGGCCTTCGCTTTGTCTGGACCGGCGCTGAGGAGCAGGGTGAGAACGGCTCCAAGGCTTACTGCATTGCCCATGCCGATGAATTGAAGAAGTTTGCCCTGAATATCAATCTGGATATGATCGGCTGTATTATGGGCAGATTTATCGCCTGTGTTACTGCGGAAGAGCAGCTGATCAACTACATCAAGTATATGGGCCTGGAGTACGGTATGCCGATCAATGCATATCAGGACACCTATTACAGCGACTCAACATCCTTTGCGGATAAGGGCGTTCCTGCGCTGTCTTTGGCCCGCATTGCGCCGAATAATACTGCCCCCATTCACAACCGCTACGATACGATGGACATTATGAAGGGTGAGCAGTTGGCGGAGGATATTGACTTTATCACCGCCTTTACCGACCGGATGGCAAATGCTAAGTGTTGCCCCGTGGGCCGTGAGATCCCTGACAATGTCAAGGAAATGCTGGATTACTACTATTCACGCAAGAGAAAGAAGTAAATATATATGCAAAACCGGCTGTCCGATAGGACAGCCGGTTTGTTGTTAGCTATTATCTGCAGGGACATCTAAGGCTTTCTTCGTTTCTTCCTCCGCCAGTGCCTGGGCAATAAACTCTGCGGCATCATCAGGGACATCGTCCAGATTTTCGCTGCCAATATCCACAACTCTGGGCTTGCGCTTGAAGAGCATATCATACATAATGGGCACAATGATCAGCGTCATCAGCGTGGCGTACAGCAGACCGCAAATAATGACGATGGACATACCGCCGCCCAGCTGACCGGACATATCATCGGCGAATACCATTTGCAGCATTGCGAGAATGGTGGTCAGAGTGGTCATCAAAATGGGGCGCATACGGGTTTTACCGGCGGCGATCAGTGCGCTGCGCCGATCCATACCGCCGATCCGCAGCTGATTGACATAGTCAACAAAGACAATGCCGTTGTTAACGACAGTACCCATCAAAATAGCGAAGCCCATCAACGACAGCAGGCTCAGATGCTGACCGGTTATCAGCAGGCCAATCATACCGCCTGTAAAGGCGAGAGGGATCGTGAACAGAACAATGAACGGGGACTTGAGACTCTGGAACTGGGCCACCATAACAAGGTAGATGAACACAAAACCCAACAGAAGCAGCAGGAGCATCTGCGATACCATCTCATTTACGGTTTCGCTTTCTCCACCGAAGCCCAGTGTGTAGCCATAGGGAAGCTGTTTCTGGAAATCTTCCAGCTTGTCTTCCAGCTGACGGGAGAGCAGTGTAGCGTTATAACCTTCTGCAACACCGGCCGATACGGTTACATAGCGGGTCTGGTTTTCACGGTCGATGGAACCGATCGTTGTGGTTTCCACAACGGAAGCAAACTCCGAGAGAGTATGAGTAGCTGTTACCGGCGCGCCGGTTTCATCCATAGTTGTAGATTCAAGTGAAATATCCAGCAAGTTTTCCACCGTCAGAGGGTCAGCGTTGTTAACTACGGTTACATTCATAGTCGTTCCGTTGACGGTAACGGTGGTGGCGTTGGTGGAGGTGGTCATCTTTTCGGAAATGGCCATATAGATCTGTGCAACTGTCAGTCCGGCCTCCATAGCCTTATCTTTGTCGATCTGCAGGTGAATGGTGGGGTCGCCATCGGTAAAGCTGGTGGAAATGTCCGTGTAACCTGGGACAGTTGCAACAATTTCTGCAACTTGACCCGAGATCATGTTGAGGGTTTCCAGATCATTGCCATAAATTTTCAGGCTCAGCCCGCTGCCCAGCATGGATACGAGATCACCCATACCGCCGGCAGAGGCTTCTGCACTGCAGGGTAGGTCTGCGCAGATTCTGTTGATCTCATCAGTGATTCGCTTGATCTCGGAAACGGAACTTCTATCTGGCGCAATAACATAGAAGGTGTAATTTCCGTATGCGGTGGTGTCCGATGATGCTCCACCCAGCATGCCGGCAGACGATTCATTGTTCATAACGCCAACATCTTCCACACCATCTACCTCTAGCAGGCGATTGATCACATCATCGGCCATTGCATAGGATTCTTCTCTGGTCAGGCCCTCCGGTGTGGAAACGCTGACCTGAATCTGGTCGCCGGTCATTTCCGGAAGCAGGACGATGCCGGTGTTAAATACGGCCCATACACAGCCGACCAGCAGAGCCACTGACACCAACAGGGGAACCAGCTTGTGGTTCAAACACCAGTCGAGGAATCTGCCATAAACATTGAGCATCTTATCATAAAGATGATGGGTTTTGGGCTTGGAATTGCGCAGCAGTGTGGATGCCGCAGCCGGGACAACTGTCAATGCCACCACAAGGGATGCCATCAGACAGAAACCAATACAAAGACCCAACGGCAATAGCAATTCTCTGACCATTCCCTGGGTGAATACCATCGGCAGGAATACGCAGATAGTGGTCAAAGTAGATGAAATAATTGCACCTGCCACCTGCTTAGTGCCCTGAACTGCAGCCCGTGCGGCACTGACACCGCGTCCACGCAAACGGTATATGTTTTCGATAACAACAACGGAGTTGTCAACAAGCATACCGATACCCAGTGCAAGACCGGACAGGGTCATCATATTCAGCGAAATATCGGTGAAATACATCAGCACCAGCGTAAACAGAACAGATAACGGAATGCTGATGGCTACCACAAGAGTGGGCTTAACATCCTTCAGGAACAGTGCAAGGATGATGATGGCAAGCAATGCACCCAGAATCATACTGGAAAGAATGGATTCGATGATTAGGTCGATATAGCTACCTTGGTTCATCAGGGTTACAATCTTTGTTCCGGGATGCTTTCCTTCCAATTCTTCAAAGGCGGAAAGACAGTTTTTTGCGGTTTCGTTGGTACCGGTTGTACTGCCTTTGAAAATGCTCAGAATAACTGACTGCTCGCTGTTCAGCCGCGCGTAGCTAAATTCTGCGTTGTCCAATACAGTAACGGTCGCCACATCGCAGATGCGCACCTGGCCAATGCCAGCCATAGAAACCAGAAGGGTATTGGAGATGTCCTCTGCGCAGTGATAGGCTTCGCCTATCTTCAGCAGCCAGCTGTTGTCATTGGCGTCATCGATATAGCCTGCAGGCATAGAGAAATTCTGGGCATAGATCAGCTGTGAAAGGGTGTTGATATTCAGCAATTGATCAAGGTTTGCCTTAGCCAAAGCGTCTTCCCGGGCAGACTCATACTGCTGCCGGGCAGCGGCGAGCTGACTTTCCGCAGCAGTAAGCTGGGCGCTGGCTGTGGCAAATCCTACAGCGGCTTCCAGCTGAGCTTGGGTCATACCCGCATAGGCATCTTCCAATCCCGCCAAAACCTCAGGAACAGCCCCTACAGCACCTGCGAGTCCGTTAAGTCTGTCGGTGATGCCTTTGAAAATCTGTTCGACAGATGGGGTGAGTGCGCCGGCCGGTAAGCTGCTCCTCAGTTGATCAATCAGCAGCTGAATATTTTCTGCTATGGCTTCCAGATTTCCGGACAGCTGCAGCAAATCCTCAAGAGAAAGATCTGCCTGATCCAGTTTTGCAGAAATGTCTTTCAGTTTGCTAATCAAGGAATCCAAAATCTTTGTCAGATCGGCGCCGTCAAGCTCACTGCGCAGGATTTCCAGTTGGTTAAGGAGGTCGTCTACACCTGTTTTTATTTGTTTTGCAGAGTCCAGGACGCTGCTGCTCAGTTGGTCAAAGATCCCGCTTGCCATTGTTTGACCAAAGCTGGACTGCGCTTTTGAAAGTTCTTTCCTTCCGGAAACAACTTCTGCTTCGGCTTTGTCCAGTTCGGCAAGGGCATCCGCAAGACGATCACTGACAGAGGTAAGAATTTTGTCATTCAGGGTTTGGATCTTTGCAGGATCCAGCTGCACATGTATATTTTGCTCTACAAGACCGATGCTTGATATGCTGGTAACACCGCTTTGCCGTTCCAGATAGGGCTGGACGGTGTCTTTTACAAAGGCAGAGAGTTCAAAGATATCGTAGCCTTCACGGCTGACAGAAATGTACATTGTCGCCATCATATCCATACTCAGTTCGATAATGGACGGAGTGCCGCACATCTCCGGCAGGTTTGGTGTTATCTCCTGCAAGGCACTGGAAACTTTGACCAGTGTGGATTCCATATCGGTGCCGTCAGCAAATTCCAGTTGAACAAGACCATAGTTCTCCGACGATGTGGAGAAGACATTTTCCACACCGCTGATTGTGCCCAATGTGCTTTCCAGAGGCTTTACCACATCGTTTTCCACCCGCTCCGGGCTGGCACCGGGATAAGTCGTAACTACCATAAGGTAGGGAAGACTCATATTAGGTAAAAGGTCGGTGGTCATCCTAGTAACAGCTACGACGCCCAGTACCAGAACCATAATGACGGCTACCAATATGGTAAACGGCTTTTTTACACTCAATTTTTCCATAAATCTGACAATCCTTTGTCGTAAATTTCCAGAATATATTATACCACATTCCGTCTGAATAATATATAAACATTTAATGAATTTCTGTATAGAATTGCATTGAAATAATGCAAATTTTGTCTTATAATATAGAAAAATTTAAGGAGGCGATACCCGTTGGCGGATATCCGTGTTACTCTCAGTGCAAATGCCGGCATATCGGTTCAAGTTAATAAGAACCGTATTTGGGTGGATGCCTTGCACAATGAAAAACAGCCCGGCTTTTCTGCGGTTACACCCGGACTGTATCAGAGGGTTATGAAAAGCGAGGCTTTTGTTGCGCCGGACTATATATGCGTAACCCATTGCCATCCTGACCATTACGCAAAAGAGTTGGTGGAGGAGGCGAAAAAACGTTGGCCTGCAGCGAAGTTGTGCCTGCCGGAGCAGGAAGCCCATAAAATCCGAAATGGGGAGCTTTCGCTGGAATTTATTCGCCTGCCACACGAGGGAGCGCAGTATGCGAATGTGTTGCACTACGGAATTTTGATCGGGATAGGGCAGAAGAATATCCTGATTGCCGGTGATTGTGAAACAGCGTCATCTGCATTGGAACAGGCAATAGGGGAGCGAAGAATTGATTTGGCTGTTTTGAACTTCCCTTGGGCAACCCTTTCTAAAGGAAGGACTTATTTAATCCGGAAGCTAAAACCAAAGCATATCCTTTTGTGCCACCTTCCGTTTGCAGAAGATGATGTGGGCGGATTTCGTACGTCTGCGCAGCGAAATGCGCGACTGCTTGCTGATGAAATGGACTTGCGTCTGCTTTCCGAGCCGCTACAAACAGAAATTGTAAATATTTAAGGGCGTGTCTAAGACACGCCCTTTTGTTATGCAAAAATAGTTTCCAAAAACTCCTGCTTTTCAATGCCACCCAAGATCTCCTGAAGATCAAATGTATCCAGAACAGCGGCGACAGATTCCTCCCGGTAGGCGCATCCTTTCAGTGCGTCCTCCAAAGGCTCCACGGGCGTCAAACCCAGGAAATCGCCAAGGATGCGGATCTCCTGAATGTTGCCATTGGCAACGGACAGACTGATTTCCAGAGCACCGCCGCTATAGCGATTTCTGCATTTGCGCTGGAATTTGGGAGAACGGCCGAAATTCCATTCCCAGGTGTCATATTTTTCTGCTTTCAGTTGGTCAATTATTGCCAACTCTTCTGCGGAGAGGGAAATGGGTTTAATGCCATCGGCAGTCAATGCAATCTTTAGATAATCCCAGAAGCCCTGTAACGGCATATCGGCAGGAAGAAAGCTGCGGATGTTGCCCACACGGCTACGGACAGATTTGACACTCTTGGATTGAAATTTTGTGGGATCGGGATTTAGTGCGCCGGCGATCATCTCATGATTGGACTCAAACAGTAGCGTACCATGATGCAAAATGCGTCCCCGGATCAGGTGTTGCGCTGTGCCGGAAACCTTGCGGCCGGATACCAGAATGTCGTTTCTGCCGGAGGCCTCTGCATCAAGGCCTAAGGCTTTTAAGGCCTTAACAACCGGTTCAGTGAATGCTGTGACGGTGCGCTCGGCAATATCTCCGGCATCGGTGATGAAGGAGTAATTCAGGTTGCCCATATCGTGGTACACAGCACCGCCACCGGTGTTGCGGCGGATGACCTTGATGCCGTGTTCCTTTACGAAAGCGGCATTGATCTCCTCTTCGGCGTTTTGATTTCTGCCGATGATGACAGCATTTCGGTTCTGCCATAAAATGAGATAATTGCCGGTACGCCGGTGGGTCTGCACATATTCTTCAAATGCCAGATTGTAGGCTGGATCAGTTGATCCGGTCTCCAAATAAAAAGTTTCGTTCATATAAACCTCTTGAAAACAAAATAGGTGTTCTTAAAATTATGATACCCCAAAATCCATTGTTGTCAAGGAAATTTGGGGTAAAGATTTTATGTTGCTGCCAGAAGGTTTGCGCACAAAAAGAAAACGGACGAATCTACGAATTTGTATCATAGTTTCGTCCGTTTATGGCACACCAGAAGGAATTCGAATCCCCGACCTTCCGCTTAGGAGGCGGATGCTCTATCCAGCTGAGCTACTGGTGCATACGATTACCGGAACATTGTAACGAATATTTAAGAAACTGTCAATAAATTTCAGTTGTATTTTAGTAGCAAAGAGCATATACTGGCAGGAAAACCTATGGAAAGGGGGGACAAAATATGCACGAATCTGACGATCCAAATGCCGATCTGGATGACCTGATCTTTGATGAGGATGACGGTGGGCCCAGCGAACGGTAACATTTATCACTTACTTTTACGGCTTTTTCCGAAATCCTCTTTACATAGAGGGATTTTTCGGATATAATATCTGGCGAATATGTAAAAATCTACGAAGTGAGTGTATAGATGTATGAATATCGAATTTGACAGCTATCGGCAAAAGCTTAACGATATTAAGCCAGCACTGGATGCTCTGGCAGATTCTTTGAATCTGGACGGATTGCGTAACGAACTGGAGCGCTATCAGGCTATGCAGGAAGCCCCCGGTTTCTGGGACGATCCTGAAAAAAGCCAGAAGATCGTTATGAAGTCCAAGCAAGCGGAGAACAAGGTTGAGCGCTATGCCAAAATGGTTTCTACTTGGGAAGATTTGATGACCATCTGCGAGATGGCAGCGGAGGAGGATGACGACTCTATGCTGCCGGAATTGATTGAGGGTTTCACTGTTTTGACCAACGAGATGGAATCCTGCCGCTTGGAAACCCTGTTGACCGGCAACTATGATGCCAACAATGCGCTGATGAGCTTTCACGCCGGCGCAGGCGGCACAGAGGCACAGGATTGGTGCCAGATGTTGTACCGTATGTATACCCGCTGGGCAGAGCGGCATGGTTTCTCCTACAAGATCTTGGACTATCTTGAGGGCGATGAAGCCGGGCTCAAGTCTGCTGATATTCTGATAGAGGGCACCAATGCCTACGGTTTCCTGAAGGGGGAGAACGGCGTTCACCGTCTGGTTCGCGTATCGCCCTTTGATGCGAATGCCCGTCGGCAGACATCTTTTGCTGCCATTGAGGTTATTCCTGAGATTCAGGATGACAGCAATGATGTGGAGATTAAGCCTGATGATTATGAGATGCAGGTATTCCGTTCCTCCGGTGCAGGCGGTCAGCATATCAACAAGACTTCTTCTGCTGTCCGTTTGATTCATAAGGCTACCGGTATTGTTGTTGCCTGTCAGACCGAGCGGAGCCAGTTCCAGAACAAGGAAAACTGTCTGCGTATGCTGCGGTCTAAGCTGGTTGAGATCAAAGAGCGTGAACACTTGGATAAGATTTCGGATATCAAGGGTGTCCAGCAGAAAATCGAGTGGGGCAGCCAGATCCGCAACTATGTGTTTATGCCCTATACCCTGGTTAAGGACACCCGCACCGGCTGCGAGACCGCTAATGTCAACGCAGTTATGGACGGCGCGCTGGATCCCTTTATCCAGAGTTATCTGAACTGTCTGGCCACAGGAAACTGGGTAGCAAAATAAAATCTGGAAAAAAATAAAAAATAACTTGAATTTTAGTTTTTCTTGTGCTATAATTCACTGGCTATGTAATACACCCGTGGAGGGAGGTAAAGGAAAATGTTGACCATTTTGAAGTATGTTAATATTACCTTGGTAGTTCTGAGCAGCATTGCTCTGATCCTGGTTGTTCTGTTCCAGTCCGGCAAAGAGTCCGGTATGGGCGCGATTACCGGTAAGAATGAGACATACCTGAGCAAGAGCAAGTTTGGCAGCATGGATAAGGTTCTGGCTTCTGCTACAAAGTGGATCGTTCTGGCTTGGGCTGTTCTGACTCTGACTCTGCACCTTTTCCCCTGATTTATTAAATATGACCGCAGGGAATATCCCTGCGGTTATTTTTATAGACATTTCAACTGCGCTGTGGTATGCTGAATGAAACCAAGCAGAAAGGTGATTGTTATGGATAAGTATAAACTTGCCGGGCTGCAGCCTGAGGCAGTATTTCGTTATTTTGAAGAGATCTGTGCCATCCCCCACGGTAGCGGCAACACAAAGAAAATCAGCGACTACCTGGTGTCCTTTGCAAAGGAACAGGGCGTCCGCTATATTCAGGATGAACTGAACAATGTGATTTTATTTGGTGAAGGCACTTGTGGCTATGAGGATCATCCGCCGGTAGTCCTGCAGGGACATATGGATATGGTCTGCGAGAAGGATGCGGATTGCTCCATCAATATGGATACGGACGGACTGGATATTGCCTGTGATAATACATGCATCTACGCCAAGGGTACGACTTTGGGTGGCGATGACGGTATTGCCGTTGCATTTGCTCTGACACTGCTGGCGGATAAGAACATTCCGCATCCGCCGCTGGAAATCATCATTACCGTGGATGAGGAAACGGGAATGTATGGTGCGGCAGGTATCGACCTTTCTATGCTGAAGGGAAGAACACTGATCAATCTCGATTCTGAAGACGAGGGCATTTTCACTGTTGCCTGTGCTGGCGGTGCAAGAGCTACCATTACATTGCCGGTTGAGCGCAGAGCCGTGTACGGTCCTTGTGTGAGACTGACGGTTGACGGCCTGCAGGGCGGTCATTCCGGCGTGGAGATCCACAAGAAACGGGCCAACGCCAATAAAGTGATGGGTGAGCTCCTCAGCCGGGTGCAGAATTTGATGCCCCTGTGCATTACCAAGCTGGAGGGCGGCGCCAAGGATAATGCTATTCCCCGAACCTGCTCTGCTACTTTTGTGGCGCTGGGAATGTATATTGAGCGCATCAATGAGGTTACAGCCCAGCTTGAAAAGGAGATCCGGGAGCAGTATGATGAGCCGGATGTCCGAATCTGGGGCGACGATGTAGATGCGCTGGGCGGCAATGCTCTGACCACCGAGGCATCCTCCGAGGTGATCTCGCTTCTAAACTGTGTACCTAACGGCGTGCAGGCTTGGAGTGCCGACATTCCCGGACTGGTGCAGACAAGTTTGAACCTGGGCGTGCTGCGATTAGACGATCAAGTGCGAATGACCTTTGCGGTGCGCAGCAGCGTCAACCAGGAGAAGCGTGATCTGCTGGAAAAGCTCGGGGGAATTGCCGATATGTTTGGCGGTAACTACAGCGATACCGGCGATTACCCGGCCTGGGAGTTTAAGAAGGATTCCAAGCTGCGCGATCTGATGGTGAAGATCTATACAGAAAAGTTTGGAAAGGGTCCGGAGGTGGTTGCCATCCACGCCGGTCTGGAATGCGGACTTCTCAGTGATAAGCTGCCGGGTCTGGACTGCGTTTCCATTGGCCCGGATATGCACGATATCCACACCAGCCGGGAGCGGCTGGAAATCGAATCTACCCGCCGTACTTGGGAATTCCTCCTGGAAATTTTGAAAGCGCTGTAATAAAAGTGACCCACATTTGTGGGTCACTTTTTGTGTATCAATCCCTTGATCCACCGGATGTCCTCCCGGCTGAGGATTCTCATTAAAAACAGCAGACACAGCAAAATAGTTACATAGAAAACTGACCGGATAATTGCACCTGTTACGAAGTTACATAGCCATAGGGAAGCAACTGCTGCACCCAGTGTCAGCAGTGGGATATGATAGGGTATTTTTTGCGATGTAATAAGCAGAAGCCTGCGCAGACTTAAAAAGAAATTGATAATATGTGTTACGAGAAAGCTGATATAATACCCCGATATTCCGTATTTTGGCAATAAAAAGTAGAGGAATGTAACATCCATCGTGTTAGTCAGAATGTTATAGCGAACAGAGGCCTTTTGTTCTCCAAGGCCTTTAATCATCGCGTCAGTTACGCCATCGCAATAAAGCATCACAGCCAGCAGAGAAAACCAGCGAAGATATGTGGCGGCTTCTCCGCTTTTGTATAGTCTAAGGCATAGCTCGTCTGCCGAAAGAAACAAAATACCACCGCATATGGTGCCGTATAGCAGGGCAATACGCAGGCTTTTCCGCACGAGATAGTGAATACGTTCTGTGCTGCCAGCGGCCCGGCACCGGGCAAGTTCGGGAATGAGAAGCTCCGTCAGTCCAAAAAGGATTGCCATAGGAAAGGTGAGAATAGGAAACACCATACCGCATACTGTACCGAATGCTGCCAGCGGAGAAATCGCACTTGGATACAGTGCCAGCCGCTTGGGAACCATTAAGTTTTCTACGGTGGAGATTCCTGTGCGCAGGTCGTCTGCCAGTGCCAGAGGAATGGCTGTCTGGGTCAGCTGGCGGGTAACGGGGAGCCGTTTGTTTTGCTTGGGATGTTCTGATATTCTTAAAACAACAAGGCTTGACAGCGTCATGCAAGCGCCAATAGCGCTGCCGAGCACAACGGCTTGGCAGGATCTGGCCGCATCGCTGCCCGCCCATACAGAAAGCAATATAACGGTGCAGACCATACAGCAGAATTGCTCCGCAACCTCCACGGCAGCTAGTGTACCAATCCTGTTTGCACCGGTGAAATAACCCACCATCACACCGGTTAAGCAATTTACCGGCAGAAATGCTGCAAATAGCCGCAGAGAGGACACTGTTTCGGGATTTCCAATCCAATTCTGCGCAATTTGGGGAGCAAAAAGATATACTGCACCGCCAACAAATACACTGCAAATTATGCTGTACGTGATGCAGCCGGACAGGATCCAAGTGATGTTTCCCGGACGCTTCTTTCCGATTTGCTCGGCTGTTAGGTACATCGTTGCCGTGCGAATACCAGCCATACCTGCGACAAGTGCCATTGAGCCCACGCTCATAACAAGCTGCAGAAGACCGATGCCCTCTGCACCGATTCGAGAGGATAAATACACTTGGAAGGATGTCCCCACTAGCCGCAGCAGCAGGTTCACACCGGTCAGCAGCAGAGCACTGTAGAAAATAGGTAGTTTTCTGGACAAGATAAATCCCTCCTTGTCCACACTCTATGCAGACAGGGAGGGAGATATGTGCATATCAGGGGTTAAATTCCTTGCAGTAAAATGCAAGCGGACATTCGGCGCAGCGAGGCGATCTGGCGGTGCAAATCTCTCTGCCAAAGAGCACGATACGATGGCAGAAATCAGAGCTTTCCTCCGGTGGCAGGATCTTTCGAAGTTGCATTTCCACCTTTTCCGGGTCTTTAGCCTCGGTCAGCCCCAAACGTCCACAGATGCGGATGCAATGGGTGTCGCAGACCACACTGCCGGGAACGGCATACAGATCCCCAAGCAGTAAGTTTGCTGTTTTACGCCCAACGCCGGGAATCTTTAACAGCGATTCCATATCGTCCGGAACTTTGCCACCATAGTTGCTAAGGAGCATTTGGCATCCCAGAACAATGTCCCGTGCTTTATGCTTGTAAAAGCCGCAGGAATGTACGTATTTCTCAATATCAGAGATGTCTGCATTTGCCATTGCTTCCAGCGTGGGATATGCGGCAAACAGGGCAGGGGTAACAAGATTAACCCGAGCATCAGTGCACTGTGCAGATAGTCTGACAGCAATCATAAGCTCGTAGTCCTTGCTGTAGTGCAGAGCACAGACGGGATCCGGATATTTTGCTTTCAAAGCCTCGATAATGGCGCTAACCTTCTTTTGCATAGGGTGCACCTCCTTTTCTCCATAATACCATAAATTACGGAGAATGGAAAGATGCAAATTATGTCGTTTCTTCGATAATCTCGGCACTGAGAGCGGAGATTTCATAGGCAGTGCGCTCCTGTGTACCATCTTCAGTCAGCTTTGTGTATATTCGACTTTGCAGGCGTCCGTGAATACAGATCTGATCTCTTACGTGGCAGCGGGAGATTTCCTGCGCTGTTCTGCCCCAGAGTATGCAGGGCAGATAGTCCGCCCGGCGGAATGCCCTTGGAATCGCCAGCATCACATCGCAGATTTCTCTGCCCAATGGCGTTCGGCGAAAGATTGGCTCTTTGCACAGAAGACCGGTGATTATAACCTCATTGACAGGTTCCGAATCTTCTGCAACAATGCCGGATGCGAAAATGAAGATCAGCAGATGCCTTACCCCATTTGTGCGACTGTTGTGGGAGCGGATTTGACCGGTTACCGTAAGCATTTCGCCGCCTGACAGGTCAATGCTGTTCATAATCGCCTCCGAGGCAATTACCGGAAGAGTGTCTACAGCGCCGGATAGCCGGGGAATGTCCAGAGTAAAGCGGTAGAATCGCTTCCCGTGGTTCTCGTGAGAGAATATGGGGAGCTCCCGCAGACTGCCGCAGACTGTGATTTGATTAACTGAATGTTCCATAGTACCACCTCAAGTTCAGATGTATGGAACATTCTATGCCTGAATACAGAAAAAAGACCGCCCGTAACAGGCGGTCTTTTATTATGAGAATTTACAGACCCATTTCGGTCTTGACTTCGCCGAAGCAACGGATAGCAAAGTCCAGATCTTCCTTGGTATGACCGGCAGAGATCTGCGTACGGATGCGGTCGCGCTCTTTGGGGACAACAGGGTAGCAGAATGCAACCACATAGACACCCTTTTCCAGCATACGACGGGCAAATTCGTGAGCAACTTTGGGATCGTACAGCATAACGGGAACGATGGGGTGTTCACCGGGCAGCAGGTCAAAGCCAAGCTTCTCCATACCGGCACGGAAGTAACGGGCGTTCTCGTGCACCTTATCTCGCAGAGCGGTGGATTCCTCCAGCAGCTCGATGGTGCGAATGGTGGCGGCACAGATAGCGGGAGCCACGGTGTTGGAGAACAGGTAGGGACGGCTGCGCTGACGCAGCAGGTCTACGATGGGCTGACGGGCTGCGGTATAGCCGCCGGAAGCACCGCCCAGAGCCTTACCGAAGGTGCCGGTAATGATATCAATGCGATCCATTACGCCGCAGAACTCAGGAGTGCCGCGGCCGTGGTCACCCATAAAGCCAACTGCGTGGCTGTCATCAACCATTGTCAGTGCGTCGAACTCATCTGCCAGGTCGCAAATAGCCTTCAGGTTGGCAATGTAGCCGTCCATGGAGAAGACACCATCGGTGGCGATGAGGATCTTCTTGCAGCCGCTCTCTCTGGCTTCAACCAGGCAACGGCGCAGGTCATCCATATTGTTGTTCTTGTAGCGATAGCGCTTTGCCTTGCACAAGCGAACACCGTCGATGATGGAGGCGTGGTTCAGCCCGTCGGAGATGACAGCGTCCTCAGCGCTCAGCAGAGTCTCGAACAGGCCGCCGTTGGCATCGAAGCAGGAGGAGTAGAGGATAGCATCATCCATACCCACAAAGGCTGAAATCTTCTTCTCCAGATCCTTGTGGATCTGCTGGGTGCCGCAGATAAAGCGGACGGAACTCAGGCCGAAGCCCCAATTGTCGTAGCTTGCCTTGGCGGCAGCGATCAACTCAGGGTGGTTGGATAGACCCAGGTAGTTATTGGCGCACATATTGACAACACCATTGGTCTTGGTGGTGTCGATACGGGAGCGCTGGGGAGTGGTGATGATACGTTCATCACGCCAGGTGCCAGCTTCACGGATGGCTTCCAGCTCTTGCTGGATCGCAGTGAGTGCAGACTTCATAATTATTCTCCCTTCTTGGTCCAGTCCAGAACAACCTTGCCGGAACGGCCGCTGTTCATAGCTTCAAAGCCCTTTTCAAAATCGGTGTAGTGATAGCGGTGAGTGATGACGGGGGAAAGATCCAGACCGCCCTGAACCATATAACTCATCTGATGCCAGGTGTCCATCTTGCGGCCATAAATGCCCTGAAGGGTAAGACCCTTGGTGATGATGGTGTTCATATTCAGGCTGACAGGTTTGTTGCTGATGCCCAACAGAGAAATCTTACCGCCGTTGCGCATAGCGCCGATCATCTGCTCCAGAGCAATACCGTTGCCGGACATCTCCAGACCAACATCGAAGCCTTCAATCAGACCCTGTTCAGTCATAACCTGCTGCAGGTCTTCTTTCATTGTGTTGACAGCGGCGTCAACGCCCATTTTCTTAGCCAGTTCCAGACGGTAGTCATTCACGTCGGTGATGACAACCCGGCGTGCACCGGCAAACTTGCAGATACCTGCGGCCACAATGCCGATAGGACCTGCGCCGGTGATCAGAACATCCTCGCCAACCAGATCAAACATCAGGGCAGTGTGGGTGGCGTTACCGATGGCGTCGAAGAATGCAACAACATCCTCGGGCAGAGATTCGTCAATGGGGACCACATTGGTTTCGGGGATACACAGGTACTCAGCAAATGCGCCGTCCCGGTCAACACCAACGCTGACAGTGTCCTTGCACCACTGAATGTTGCCGGTGAGGCAGTTGCGGCAGTGTAGGCAGGTCAGGTGGCCCTCACCGGAGACACGCTGGCCGACTTTAACACTGGTAACGCCTTCGCCCAGAGCGGCAATCTCGCCCACATACTCGTGGCCGATGGTCATGGGGGGCTTAATGTGTTCCTGTGCCCAGGGATCCCAGTTGAAAATGTGTACATCAGTGCCGCAAATAGCGGTTTTGTGTACCTTGATCAGCACCTCACCGGGACCAGGGGTGGGGACAGGTACTTTCCGCAGTTCCAGACCGGGACCTGCGATGGGTTTTACGATGGCATCCATAAGTTTTTCCATGGCTGAGCCTCCATAATATATATTTATATTTCCATTTTATCACAGTCTATCGGCGCTTTCAAGTGTTCAGCCGGTATATCTCGCAATTATAAATTGTCCTTTATCGCTTTTTCTTGTTTACCGGCTTTTTGGTGGGTCGCTTGCCGCCTCCCGGACGGGGAAGGGGTTTCTTTGCCGCAGCTCGGGGCGGGGGAGAAGAATGGGTGGTTCTGGGCGGAATCGCCCGTATCAGACACTTCGGACCGGAACCAATCAGATCTTCCCGGTGGGCTTTGATCAGCGCTTCTTTAACAAGATAATAGTTCTTGGGATTCCGGTATTGGATCAGTGCCCGCTGCATAGCCTTTTCGTGTGGGTCCGTGGGGACATACACCTTTTCCATCGTTCTGGGGTCAATGCCGGTGTAGTACATTACACTGGACAAAGTAGAGGGAGTGGGATAGAAATCCTGAACCTGTTCCGGATTATAACCCATTTCCCGGATATACTCTGCCAGCTCAATGGCTTCTTTCAGTGTGGAGCCGGGGTGGCTGGACATTAGGTAGGGGACAAGGTACTGATTCATTCCGTACTGCTTATTCAGTGCATAATACTTGTCCACAAAGCGGTTATATACCGCATTTCTGGGCTTGCCCATACGGTCGAGAACAGCGACGGATACGTGTTCCGGAGCTACTTTCAGCTGACCAGAAATATGGTACTGCACCAATTCTTTGAAGAAGGTGTCTTTTTTATCTGCCAGGAGATAATCAAAGCGGATGCCGCTGCGGACAAAGACTTTTTTTACACCCGGAATTTTCCGCAGTTTCCGCAGCAATGAAACATAGTCGGAATGATCGGCTTTCATATTCTTACAAGGAGTAGGATACAGGCATTGCCTGCCGCCGCAAGCACCCTTGCTTAACTGCTTTTCACAGGCCGGGTGGCGGAAATTGGCAGTAGGACCGCCTACATCGTGAATATAGCCCTTAAAATCCTTATCCCGGGCCATCATTTCCGCTTCTTTGAGAATGGATTCGTGGCTGCGGGTCTGGATAATGCGACCCTGATGGAAGGTCAGTGCGCAGAAAGAACAAGCGCCGAAACAACCCCGGTTACTGACAAGGCTGAATTTAACTTCCTCAATGGCAGGAACACCACCGGCTTTGGCATAGCTGGGATGCCAGGTGCGCTCGTAAGGCAGATCATAGACTGCATCCATCTCCTGAGTTGTCAATGGCTTTTGGGGCGGATTCTGGACTACGTAGAAGCTGCCATAAGGCTCAGCAAGACGCTTGGCAGTAAATGGGTCGCAGTTTCCGTACTGCACCTTAAATGATTCGGCATACTTACGCTTGTTGGTTTTCAGTTGCTCGTAAGGCGGCAGGATAACGGTGGGTAAGGACTCATCCAATTCAGCTGTTTTGAACACTGTGCCGTCAATGTAGGTGATGTCTTTGACATCCATACCGGAATTCAGGGCATCGGCAATTTCTACGATGCTCTTTTCACCCATTCCGTACATCAGCAGGTCAGCCTGGCTGTCCAGCAATATGGAACGCTTCAGCGATTCGGACCAATAATCGTAGTGGGCAAGCCGCCGCAGACTGGCTTCGATACCGCCAATAAGAATGGGAACATGTTTATATGTCTGCCGTATTAGATTGCAATAGACCACGGTAGCGTAGTCCGGCCGTTTGCCCATCACACCGCCTGGGGTAAAGGCATCAGTTTTGCGCTTATGCTTGGTGACGGAATAATGGTTCACCATAGAATCCATATTGCCTCCGGATACGAGGAAACCGAGCCTGGGCTGGCCATAGACAGTGATCGACTTGGGATCTTTCCAGTTAGGCTGGGAGATGATGCCTACACTGTAGCCGTGGCTTTCCAACACTCTGCTGATGATGGCGTGGCCGAAGGAGGGATGATCCACATAGGCATCGGCTATGACATAGACAAAGTCGCACTGTGTCCAGCCCCGTGCCAGCATATCCTCTTTACAAATGGGAAGAAAACTCATAGCGACCCTCCGATAGTTTTTTGTTATTATAGCACTTTTCTTGGCTAAAGGGAAGAAAAAATAAATCCGGGAAGTCAAAAAACTTCCCGGAAATAACTATGCAGGATAGCAGTTTGTGATCCAGATCAGAATCGGCAGCACCAGACTGAATACACTGACCAACCAGGGGGTCAGCACACGCTTGGAGCAGAACATAAGCAGCAAACACAATGCAGTTGCCGCAATAGGGCCAAGAACAGCAATACCCCGCGCTACAACAAAGTTATATGTGCCGTCCAGCTGTAGTCCGAAGCCAACCTGCTTGGGCAGAGCACCCAAATTGCGGATTGCCAGAATTACTGCGCCGGTCGCAACAGGAATTGCCAGAATAAATTGCTTGAATTTTACAGTAAAATCCCAGGCTTTTGCGGTGGCGTCGCCGGATTTGCGGAAAAATCCGCCCATTTTTTGAAAAGCCGGAGTAGCTTTAGACACAAGGGTATCCCATTTCTCAGAAATTGATTCCATAAAACTCATATAATACCTCCGAGGGTACAGTTGCATTAAATAGATTTTACCACATTCAATGCGGTTATGCAAGTGTTAGCGTTTGTTATCCCGGTAGAGGGCAGCAAGACCCTTGACAATCAGATCCTTGTCATAGATCATCGGTGTTTTGCACATAGGAACGATGAATTTTGCAATTCCGCCGGTGGCGATGACGGTGCATTTTTGTCCCAGCTCGGCTTCCATACGTTCCACCATGCCGTCCAGCATACAGGCGTTGCCCATCATAATGCCGCTTCGCATACAGTCAATGGTGTTGCGTCCAATGGCCTTTTTTGGCTGATCCAACTGCAGACCGGGGAGCAGTGCGGTGCGTTCCGTCAATGCATCCAAAGAAATCTTGACACCGGGGCAGATACAGCCGCCGATGAGTGCGCCGTTTTCATCCAACACGGTCATCGTGGTGGCGGTGCCCATATCAATGACAATCAGTGGCGGCTTATGCTCCCGCAGGGCAGCAACATTGCCGACCACAAGATCTGCACCGGTCTGGGAGGGATTTTCTACCTTGATATTCAATCCGGTCTTCAGTCCGGGGCCGACAACCAGACTGGATTTGCCAGTGAGTTTTTTGATGGCTGTCTGCATAGAATTCAGAACCTGCGGAACAACCGAAGCGATGATGGCGCCTTCGATATCCTCCGCGGCAATGTGATACACATCCAGGATCATGTTCAGGTCGATGCAGTATTCATCGGATGTCTTGGTGGCATCGGTGCGAAGCCGGGCTTCCATTATGATTTTGTCATCGGCAACACCGCCGAGAACAATGTTGGAATTGCCAATATCAACGGTCAGGATCATATTATTCCTCCATATCTTTCAGTAGCAGAATCTCACAGGAGCATATCGCATTGCCATCGGTTTCGATGACAGCAACACTGCCATCTGTGCTGTTACAGGCACCGGGATTCAGAATCAAAAGATCCCCCTCCCACCGGCAGTCAGCAATGTGTGTATGCCCATAAAGAACTACCTGGACATCTTTTTCTCTAGCATCGGCAATTAATCGTGCGAGGCTGGATTTTACACCGTGCAAATTCCCGTGGGTCATATAGAATTTTACACCGCCAATACGGTAATGCATAATGTGCGGCGCGTCTTCCGGACAGCGATAGCGATCGCAGTTGCCGGGAACCTGGTGAAACCGAATGTGGCTGTATTCTTCAGCAATAGTTGTGGCATCGTCAAAATGATCGCCTAAATGGATAATTGCATCGGGTTTTACTGTAGAGATTGCCAGCCGCATAAAGCGCTTGGCGCTGTGGGAGTCGGACATAACGAGAATTCTCATAGTTCACCAACCCTTTCGCCATTGCATATAGTATAACATAACTTTTATATTATAGCAGGAAAATGGACAGGAGGCAATGATATGCAGAAAAAAACTGAGGGAATTCCAGAATTTTCTGTACAAAAGGCCGCAGCAATGGCTAAAAGCGATGCAGGTCAGCAACTTCTGGGTCTGTTGCAGCGGGAGTATGCAGATCAACTGCAAACTGCAATGGCGCAGGCAAGGGCAGGGGATTTTGCTCAGGTAAAAGAAACAATGCAGAAACTGATGGCTTCTGAGCAGGCACAGGAATTGCTGAAGAAAATGCAGGAGTGAAGCTATGGATGGAATGGAAGAAAAACTGAATGCGATTCTGGGAAATCCCCAGATGATGCAACAGATAATGTCTATGGCTCAGGCTATGGGCCAGCAAGACGAGCCTGGCAGGAAAGAAGAGCCGAAACCGGAGCCGCCACAGCAAAGTAGTGGCGGAGGACTGGACTTAGCGATGATCCAGAAGTTAAGTGGTATTGCAAAGCAGTCCAGCATCGACAGAAATCAGCAGAATCTGTTGAAGGCTTTGAGTCCCTACCTTAGCCGTGAACGGATTGCAAAGCTGGAAAAAGCTATGCGTGCGGCGAAAATTGCCGGTATTGCATCCACGGCATTGTCGGGCTCGGGCATATCATTACTATCAGGCAGGTGAAATTATGTATAACCGCTACATCCCACAGCCCGACGGCTCTTTCCGTCGTGATCATATTCCGGATCCGCCACCACGCAGACCGGCGCCACCGGAGCCGGAATGTCCGCCGTCACCTCCACCACC
Source organism: Faecousia sp. (assembly GCA_045630825.1). Taxonomy (GTDB): domain Bacteria; phylum Bacillota; class Clostridia; order Oscillospirales; family Oscillospiraceae; genus Faecousia. Next base: position 39,954 of record JAZQTN010000025.1, read on the forward strand.
GATTCCGGAGTGTTCACACCCCGTTCCGGACAAAGGATATCATCCTCCGGAGCATCGCAGACAGTCTTGCCAACAAAATACCGGAGCAGGGGATTTCCTGCGCCGTTTGCTGCCCAAGAACCTGGACACCGGAGATCTGATGGTGATCATTTTACTGCTGTTAATGGCGGGAGATTGTGTTGAGGATAAAAATACAGCACTGCTGACCCTGGCGCTGTACCTGTTTATGTGAAAAATGCCCGTCGAATGTTCGACGGGCATAATCATTATTTAGCAGCGAAACCAACTTTCTTGTATACCTTGCGAACAGTCTTTTCGGCAACATAGGATGCTTTCTGTGCGCCTTCGCGGAATACGCTCTCCAGATAGGCTTTGTCCTTCATCAGTCGGGTGGACTCTTCTCGGATGGGACGGAGCATCTCCACAACTGCTTCACCAACAGCGGGTTTGAACTTGCCATAGCCGCAGCCGGCAAACTCAGTTTCGATCTCATCAAAGGTCTTGCCGGTAACGGCACTGTAGATGGTCATCAGGTTGGCGACGCCGGGCTTGTTCTCCTTGTCATAGCGGACGCAGTTTTCAGTGTCGGAGTCGGTGATGGCGCGCTTAAACTGCTTCATAACAACCTCAGGAGGATCCATCAGCAGGACCCGGCCGGTGTCCTCGTTCTCGGATTTGGACATCTTGGCAACGGGGTTGGTCAGACTCATAATTCTGGCACCCACCTTGGGGACATAAGGCTCAGGGATCTTGAACACATCGCCGTAGATGCCGTTAAAGCGGCGGGCTATGGTATGGCACAGCTCTACGTGCTGCTTCTGGTCTTCGCCAACGGGCACGAAATCCGGCTGGTACAGCAGAATATCTGCTGCCATCAGGCTGGGGTATGTAAACAGACCGCCGTTGATGTTATCTGCATTCTTGGCAGACTTGTCCTTAAACTGGGTCATACGGCTCAGTTCGCCGAACATAGAGTAGCAGTTCAACACCCAACCCAGCTCTGCGTGCTGGTGGACATGGCTCTGGATGAAGAGGGTGTTCTTCTCAGGGTCCAAGCCGCAGGCGATGTACTGGGCCAGCTGCTCCAGAGTGCGGCGCCGCAGAGATACGGGATCCTGCCGGACGGTAATGGCGTGCAGGTCAGCCATGAAGTAAAAGCAGTCGAATTCATCTGCCCGCTCTTTCCAATTCTTAATGGCACCGAGATAGCTGCCCAGGGTCAGATCACCGGAGGGCTTGATGCCGGATAGCATTCTTTTCTTTACAACAGTTTCTTCCATAATGGATCACCTCGTTATTTTCCGTTCATTATTCGCATTTTAACACAGCCGCCAGAAAAACGCAATCAAAAATTGACTTTATTGCCGGAAGATGGTATAGTAAACGGAGAATTTTTGAGAATTGAGGTAATCACTATGGATTATAAAGCGCTGGCGCAGTTGCTTTTTCCGGATATTACGGATACTCCCGAGATGCTGGAGGAAAAGTATCCCGTCAGAAACCTGCCGGAGGGTGCGGTCGTAACCCGTATGGCACCTTCTCCCACGGGCTTTGTCCATCTGGGCAATCTGGTGCAGGGTCTGACTGCTGAGCGTATGGCTCACCAGAGCGGCGGTGTGCTGTTCCTCCGTGTTGAGGATACCGATGCCAAGCGGGAAGTTCCCGGCGCAGTTGAGGTGCTGATCGACACATTGAAGCATTATGGTATTGCATTCGATGAGGGTGCTACCCACGATGGCGATAACGGCATTTATGGCCCTTACCGTCAAAGACAGCGTGCAAATCTTTACCACGTCTATGCAAAGAAGTTGGTAGAGCAGGGGATGGCATATCCTTGCTTCTGCACCGAGCAGGAACTGGCTGAAATGCGTGAAAAGCAGGAAGCCAACAAGGAGACCACCGGCTATTACGGTAAATATGCTATGTGGCGGGATCGCTCTATGGAAGAGATCCAGGCACAGCTGGCTGCAGGCGCACCCTGGGTACTGCGTTTCCGCTCCGAGGGCTCTATCTCCAATCAGTTTAAGTTTGACGATCTGGTCAAGGGCAAGCTGACGATTACAGAAAATGATGTGGATCACGTGCTGCTGAAGTCCGACGGAATTCCTACCTACCACTTTGCTCACGCTGTCGATGATCACTTGATGCGCACCACCCACGTTGTCCGTGGTGATGAGTGGCTGGCAACCCTGCCGTTCCACATTCAGCTGTTTAAGGCTCTGGATTTCAAGCTGCCCAAGTATCTCCATATCGGACCGCTGATGAAGATGGATGGCACATCCAAGCGTAAGCTTTCTAAGCGCAAGGATCCGGAGCTGGCACTGACCTTCTATAAGGCAGAGGGTTTCCCGGTGAAGGCGGTTTATGAGTATATTATGACCATTCTGAACTCCAACTTTGAGGATTGGCGCAGAGCCGAGCCCGATAAGGAGGCAACGGAGTTCAAGTTCAGCCCCAAGAAGCTGAATCCTGCCGGCAGCCTTTTTGACTATGCGAAACTGACCGATGTTTCCAAGAATGTCATCTCCAAGATGGATGCGGAAATTGTGTATGAACTTTTGCTGGAGTGGGCTAATGAATTTGACGCTGATTTTGCTGAAAAGCTTGCAGCCGATAAGGATTTTGCCGTGGCGATTCTTGCTATCGGCCGTGGCGGTAAGAAGCCGAGAAAGGATCTGGCTACCTGGAAGGAGGCTAAACCTTATATGGGCTTCTTCTATGACGAGTATCTGGAAAATCCTGTGTTTGACGAGAAATTCGACAAGGCTGTCATCAAGACAGTGCTTGAGAAGTTTATTGCTACCTATGACGCCGCTGACGACTCCGCAGTGTGGTTTGAGAAGGTCAAGGATATCACCAATGCTATCGGCTTTACCACCGATATGAAGGCTTACAAGGCCGATCCGACCGCATTCCCTGGAACTGTAGCGGATGTGTCCACCTTCATTCGTCAGGCGGTTACCGGCAAGACCAACTCCCCGGATCTTTACACCGTGATGCAGATTTTGGGCAAGGAGCGCTCATTGGAGCGGATCAATAAGATCATCGCACAGCTATAAAATAAGAAAACCTCCAACGGATTTCCGTTGGAGGTTTTTATTAGCTTTCCAAAGATTTGACGAAGGCAGGCTTGTTTTCTGCTTTGTAGAAGGCAGAACCTGCAACCAGCACATTGGCGCCATTCTCTTTGCAAATTTCTGCGGTAACCGTATCCACGCCGCCGTCTACTTCCAAATGACAGCCGGGTTTGTGGGTATCAATCATTTCCCGCAAAGCTTTCAACTTGGGCATCATATCTGCCATAAATTTCTGCCCGCCAAAACCGGGTTCAACCGTCATCACCAGCACCAGATCGCACTTGTGCAGGTAGGGGAGGACTGCTTCTGCCGGTGTCTTGGGTTTGACAACGATGCCGGGTTTGACGCCGTTAGCAATGATCTTGTCGAGAGTGGCATCAATGTTTTCGGGTGTATCGGATTCCACATGAATGGTCAGATAATCAGCGCCGGCTTTGCAGAACTCGTCTACATAGCGAATGGGGGTATCGATCATAAGGTGTACATCCAGTACCATATTTGTGATAGGACGCAGCGCCTTGACCATAGAATAGCCAAAGGTGATATTAGGGACAAAATGACCGTCCATAACATCAACGTGCAACCACTTGGCGCCGGCGGCCTCTGTCATTTCGATATCTCGCTGCAGATTCACATAGTCAGCAGACAGCATAGAAGGAGAAATAATTGCCATAACTTTGCCTCCTTAGAAAATTTATAAAAAAGAAAATCCGAAGGCGAGTGCCTTCGGATCTTTGGTGGGCGAGGCGGGACTTGAACCCGCACGTCCGCAGTGAACACTAGAACCTGAATCTAGCGAGTCTACCAATTCCACCACTCGCCCATATGTAGTTGCTCTTTACAGCCCCCGTATCATAGCACGATATTTTCGATTTGTCAACAGGAAATTTGATTATTTTTTCAGGAAATTTTTAGTCCTTGTAATAGAGCATACAATGGCAATATCCTTTGAATTCGGGGTCGGCAATTTGCTCCTTAAATTCTTTGCAGATGCACTTGTTTTCTTCTGTGCGCTCCAGTCTGCAGGGGCAGTAGCCGCCGGTGCGTTCCAACCCTTTGCGGATGGTTGCCACCATTTCTTTATCCTCGTTAAGACGAACTGCCATAAGAACACTTCCTTTCCATCTTATTATAGCAAATTTGTCAAGAGGAGAGGGGAAATATGGCTTGACAAACCTAAGGGGGTATGCTAGAATACTTTGGCAATCAAATATTGCTTTCGGCTGTTTATGGAGTGATACCCAAGAGGCCGAAGGGGCTCCCCTGCTAAGGGAGTAGGCGTCTAAAAAGCGCGCGAGGGTTCAAATCCCTCTCACTCCGCCAATAAAAAGGACCATCCAATTGGATGGTCCTTTTTATTGGCTTCGTTGAGAAGAGGGATTTGAAGAACTAAATGCAACGGTCCGGTGGACTGTTGCTTGCGAGGGCTTGACCGAGCAAAACAGTTATTTCGCTGAAAGCGAAAATGCAATAAATCCCTCTCACTCCGCTGCGAAGCAAGCATACAATAAACCCTCTTACTTCTCAAAAAAGACCACCCAACCGGGTGGTCTTGTACTATTTGTATCACTTTTTCTTTTTCAGCAAAATCAAGATGAGAATTGCGTTACCTACAAGGCAAACGCCTGCGACTACCGGCAGCCACCACCAGGGGATTATGCCGGATGCGTCATTGGTGTAATCTTGAATAACAGGCGCAGAATCGTTGGGGACGGTGGGGTCTTCGTTGTCCACAGGAGGCGTATTAGACTTTTCGATGGGTTCAGTTTTTTTGGAGTTACAGTCAATACAGGTATAGGTCAGAACGCCTTCTTCTGTAGCAGTGGGTTGCTTGGTTACCGTGCCGGTGTTCCAGTTATGCTCACACCGTTCAACGCAGATTTCACAGGTTCCGGTGGCAGGGTCGATTTTCTCATATCCGTTGCAGGTGTAATGACGGCCTGCCCAATGGAATTCATTTTGATCGGTATGGATGTTGATCTTTTCCCAATCCTGCTCGGTTCCCTTGTAGAACACGTGCCACAGCCGCTTGCAGTTGTGAAACGCCCGCAGACCAATGCGGACAACTGCCACAGGAACAGTTACAGACAGCAGACCTGTGCAGTTTTCAAAAGCACACTCGCCAATGACACTTACACTGTCCGGAATTATAATGCTTACCAAGGAACTGCAACCGGAGAACGAGAATTCCCGGATGATGGTGATATTGCTGGGCAGAGTAACCGCTGTCAGGCTGCTGCAACCTTGAAATACGCGCTTACCAAGGGTAGTAACGCTGTTCGGAATGATAACAGATGTAAGGCTGGTGCAGTCGATAAATGCCTTCTCGCCAATTTTCGTTACGCTTTCAGGAATAGCTGCGGAAACCAGGTTTGAGCAACCGGCGAATGCCTGCGTACCGATACTGGTAACGCCTTCTTCGATAACTACGGCGGTGATACTCTCCCAATAGGGAAACCAGCGGCCTTCGCCCACATCATAATCCAGCATATCACCGGTGCCGGAGATAGTCAAAAGACCGGTATCATCCAAGGTCCAGGTCAGATTTTCCCCGCAAGTACCGGTTTTCATCACTGCTGCGGCCTGGGCAGGAGCAGTGAGAGTAAAGCAGAACGCACAGAGTACGATCACCAGGAATGCTCTGAGAATAAAGCGATTTTTCATAGAAATCCCTCTTTCAAAAGGTATTATTTACAGCTTTGTGTAGGTTCTGTCCAGGAACTTTTGGGTATTCACGCATGCGCGCTTATGGGTGGCTTCACCGATGATACCAGCCTCATCATATGCAGTAATCCGGAAGGATACGATCTTGCCCTCTACGGCAGTAACCTCGGCCTCTGCCCGGACCTCCAGACCAACCGGCGTGGCTGCAGTGTGTTTCAAGTTCAGTTCAATACCAACGGTTGTTTCGCCATCGCTGAGGGTTTCCTCGATAGCGGCGCAGGCAGCGCCTTCCATCAAAGCAGCCATACAGGGGGTAGCATACACTAACAGACTGCCGGAGCCAACCTCCAGGGCGGTATCCTCGCGCTCACACAGATTCTCAACAGTGCCTTTCATTCCCACAGATACATTCATTGGGTATACTTCCTTTCGTTTGTTTCCTTCAATATAACCGATAGGGAGTAGTGTGTCAATAATTATGGGTTGCTATTTGCAAAAAAGGGGGTTATAATAGCACCAATCTACACAAAGGAGCGAATTCCTATGAACAGTGATAAACTGAACCTGACCATGTTATGCGACTTTTATGAGCTCACTATGGGTAACGGTTACTTCGAAAATGGATATAAGGATCGCATTACTTATTTTGATCTTTTTTTCCGTCGTTGCCCTGATGGCGGCGGCTTTGCCATTGCAGCCGGTCTGGATCAGGTCATTGACTACATCAGCAATCTTCATTTCAGTGCCGAGGATATCGAATATCTCCGGGGAAGAAAGCTGTTTAGTGAGGACTTTTTGGAATATCTTAAAAACTTTAAGTTCACCGGTGATATCTGGGCTGTTCCTGAGGGTACACCTATTTTCCCTCATGAACCGATCATTACTGTCAGAGCGCCGGCAATCGAGGCGCAGCTGGTTGAAACCTATTTGCTGCTGTGCATCAATCACCAGAGCCTGATCGCCACCAAGGCTAATCGTATCGTCCGTGCGGCTCAGGGTCGGACTGTGCTGGAATTCGGTTCCCGCAGAGCCCAAGGCGCAGATGCTGCTATCCTAGGCTCCAGAGCGGCATATATCGGCGGTTGTAACGGCACGGCCTGCACCATTTCCGATCAGCTTTACGGCGTTTATGCCGGCGGCACGATGGCACACGCCTGGGTGCAGATGTTTGACAGTGAATATGAAGCATTCAAGACCTATTGCGAGATATATCCCAACAATGCAACCCTGCTGGTTGATACCTATAACACCCTGAAATCCGGCATTCCCAATGCTATCCGGGTGTTCAATGAGGTGCTGAAGCCCAAGGGTATCACTAAGTGCGGCATCCGCCTGGATTCCGGTGATATTGCCTATTTGACCCAGAAGGCCCGGAAAATGCTGGACGATGCCGGCTGGACCGAGTGCCAGATCTCTGCATCCAATTCCCTGGATGAGTATATCATTCAGGATCTGCTGCGCCAGGGCGCAAAGATCGATATGTTCGGTGTCGGTGAACGGCTGATCACTGCCCGCAGTGAGCCCATCTTCGGCGGTGTTTACAAACTGGCCGCTGTGGAGGACGATGCCGGTGAGATCGTGCCTAAGATCAAGATCTCGGAGAACGTGGGTAAGATTACAAATCCTCACTTCAAGAAGCTGTACCGCTTCTTCGGTAACGATACAGGAAAGGCGATTGCTGACTATCTGTGCGTTTATGATGAAACAATTGACGACAGCAGGGATCTTGAGATCTTCGATCCCGATGCAACCTGGAAGACCAAGACGGTGTATAACTTTACTGCCAAGGAACTGCAGGTGCCCATCTTCCAAAACGGTGAATTGGTTTACATGCGTCCCAGTCTGGAAGAGGTCAGAGCCTACTGCCTGGAGCAAGTGGACACGCTGTGGGATGAGGTCAAGCGTTTTGACAATCCTCATAAGTACTATGTGGACCTTTCCCAGAAACTGTGGGATATTAAGTACGGCCTTCTGAAGCGGCATGGCAAGACGTAATTCTGCCGCAGATATCGCTTTCGGCGGCGTGTTTGCGGCGCTGGCGGTAGGAATCACTTGTCTTGGCGGGTTGATTCCGGCTGCAACGTTTGTCTGCCCGATGCTTTCTATGCTGATCCTCTCGTTGGTGCTGAAGCGTTGCGGAAATAGAATCGCCTGGACGTGGTATGGTGCAGTGGCGATTTTGAGTATTCTGCTGGGCCCTGACAAGGAAGCTGCGGCGGTATTTGTATTCTTGGGTTATTATCCAATCTTGAAGCCAAAACTGGACACGCTGCCACTGAAATGGCTGTGGAAAGTACTTTTGTTCAACATTGCCGTTTTGCTGATGTATTGGGCGTTGATGCACATTTTCGGTATGGCGCAGGTTTTACAGGAGTTTGAGGAAATGGGAACTGCGCTGACCGTTGTTACACTGTTACTGGGTAATGCTACATTTCTTCTGCTGGACAGATTGCTGTCTGTCAGATTTAAGATTTGAGGTGTGGTATGGAGAAAAACTGGTGGGTCTATATCCTGCGGTGCGGCGATGGCACGCTTTATACCGGCGTTACTACCGATGTAGCCGCACGGTTGGAAACGCATCGCTCCGGTAATGGCGCAAAATATACACGCAACAGAGGTCCGCTGGAACTTGTGTATACGGAAAAGTGTGAGGACAAGGTCTCCGCTTACCAGCGGGAATATGCCATCAAACAATTAAAGCGAAGCGAAAAAGTCGCGCTGTGTGAACAATGGAACGAATAATAAAACGCCCCAGCCTGACGGCTGGGGCGTAACTTTTATACCTTTTTCTCGCAGTAAATGCAGCGCAGGATACCTTCCTTCGGATCGGTGATTCGTGCGGTGTGGCGCAGTTCCTGCTCTGTCTGGCAGATGCATTTGGGATTGGTGCAGGGGTGATCGTAAACCAGATCATCTGTTACGATCTGCTCCTTAGCAGGATTCTTGGTTTCTTCCAGAAGCTTCAGGATTAATGCCATACGCATATACTTGCCGTTCAGTGCCTGACGGAAGTAAGCGGCTCTGGGATCGTCATCAACAGCTACACTGATCTCGTTGACACGGGGCAGGGGATGCAGCACACACATATCCTTTTTAGCAAGCTTCATCTTCTCGGTATCCAGTACATAGCTGTCCTTCAGACGGTTGTACTCGTCCAGGTCGTCAAAACGCTCCTGCTGAATACGGGTCATATACAGCACATCCAGCTGAGGAAGAGCTTCCTCCAAAGAAGTGGTAACCTCGTAAGGGATATTATGCTTTTCCAGAGTGTTGAAGCGTACGTAGTTGGGCAGCTTCAGTTCTTCAGGGGAGATAAGTACAAACTTGATGCCCGTGTAGCGGCTCATAGCTTCAATCAGGGAATGGACCGTTCTTCCGTACTTCAGATCACCGCAGAAGCCGATGGTCAGATTGTCCAGACGGCCCAGCTCACGGGAGATGGTCAGCAAGTCAGCCAGAGTCTGGGTGGGGTGCTGATGGCCGCCGTCGCCTGCGTTGATGACAGGGATGGAAGCATTGCGGGAAGCAACAAAGGGTGCGCCCTCTTGGTAATGGCGAATTGCCATAATGTCAGCGTAGCAGCTGAGGATCTTGGCAGTATCAGCCATGCTCTCGCCCTTGGAGGCGGAGGAGGAACTGGCCTGAGAGAAGCCAATAACACTGCCGCCCAACTCCATCATAGCGGCCTCAAAACTCAAGCGGGTTCTGGTAGAGGGCTCAAAAAACAGTGTTGCCAGCTTTTTGTGGGCGCAGCGATCCCAGTAGTTTTCGGGGTGGGCGATGATATCTTTTGCGGTAGTGATCAGCTGATCCAGTTCTTCAACGGAAAACTCCAAAATACTGATTAAACTTCTCATCTCTTTGCTCCGTTTACGGCCAGATAGTTCTTTATCCGGGTGACATTTTCCTCGTTGGCGGGGTCTTCTTCCAGATATTCAATGATATCGTAAACATCTACGATGGAGTACACGGGGAAACCAAACTCATTTTCGATCTCTTTCATCGCGCCGGTTTCCGTCTGCCCCTTTTCCTTGCGGTCAACCATAATGAAAGTGGCAATGACCTTGGTGTTATCCAAATGCTTCAGGATATCCATACTCTCACGGATTGCGGTGCCTGCGGTGATGACATCTTCAATGATGACGATCTCCTCACCGGCCTGCGGAACATAGCCCACAAATGTGCCGCCCTCGCCGTGGTCCTTGACTTCCTTACGGTTGAAGAAGAAGGGGAGATCCAAACCTTCCTTGGAAAGAGCAACGGCAGCGGAAATAGACAAGGAAATGCCTTTGTAGGCGGGTCCGTACAGAACGGCCTGCTTTTTGCCCAACTTTTCCATATATGCCCGGGCATAAAATTCACCCATCTTGGTGATTTGATCGCCGGTCTTGATCATACCGGCGTAGACGAAATAGGGGATCTTACGGCCGGATTTGGCGGTGAAGTCTCCGAATTTCAGTACGCCTGCGCCCTGCAGGAATTCAATAAATTCTCTCTTGTAACTTTCCATAGTCGTCTCCTTCTATATCTTAATTTATGTTCAAAAGCAACTCGCTGAGGGTGGAAATATTCTCTGCAATATAATCGGCACCGGCCGTTTCCAGCTCTTGTCTGTCGCCATAGCCATAGAGCACTCCGATAGCGGGGAGTCCAATCTTATGGGCGCCTTCTACATCGTGCAAACGGTCGCCCACCATAATGGTGCTGTCAAGATCCGTGATATTGCAACGCGTCAAAGCATCTTGGATAACATCTGCTTTGCCGTAACCCTTGGGTGGGTGCATCAGCGCACCGCAGATTAAGTCAAAATATTTTGCAAGACCAAAATGCTCCAGAATTCGAACAGAAAATTCTTCCGGTTTGGATGTGGCAACGATCAGTCGCTTGCCGGCATCCTTCAGCTTTTTAAGCAGGTCTTCGATTCCGTCATATGGACGGTTTTCCAGAAGACCTTTTGTGGAGAAATACTCACGGTAGATCTCAACAGCCTCCAATGCGGTTTCTTCGCTCATACCAAAATAGCGCATAAAGGATTCGGGGAGCGGAGGCCCGATAAAGGGATAAAGTTTTTTGCGGTCTTCAACCGTAATGCCGTAATGTTTCAGTGCATATGCGACAGAATTGGTGATTCCTTCTCCCGGATCTGTCAGCGTGCCGTCGAGATCAAACAGAATAGTATGAAACATTTTAATCGCAGAACTCTGCAACGCAGCGCTCATAAGCGGCTACGGGGTCAGCAGCGGCGGTGATGGGGCGGCCAACCACGATGTAGTCAGAGCCGATCTCCTTGGCGGCGGCGGGAGTCATAACCCGCTTCTGATCTCCCACATCGCCGTCAGCAAAGCGGACACCGGGGGTGATGGTCAGGAAATCCTTGCCGCAACGGTCGTGAACTTTACCAGCCTCCAGAGGAGAGCAGACGATGCCATCCAGACCGGCGTTCTTGGCGGTTGCTGCGTAGTGCATAACCACTTCATCAATGGGGTGGTTGATCAGCAGATCACGCTCCATAGCCTCCTGATCAGTGGAGGTCAGCTGGGTAACTGCGATCAGCAGAGGACGGCTGCCGTCAGGACGGGTCAGACCCTCCAGTGCGCCCTGCATCATTGCAGTCGTGCCAGCAGCGTGGAGATTAGTGATGTCAACATCCAGATTGCTGAGGACTGCCATAGCTTTCTTAACGGTGTTAGGAATGTCGTGCAGCTTCAGATCCAGGAAGATCTTATGACCCCGGGCTTTGATCTGCTTAACAATGGAAGGGCCTTCTGCATAATACAGTTCCATACCAATCTTAACAAAGGGCTTTCTCCCGGTGAACTTATCCAGAAATGCGAATGTAGCTTCCGCAGAGGAAAAATCACAAGCTACGATTACGTCCTTACCCATTACTTTATGCCTCCTATTATTTCTTCTAAGGTGCTGATATTATACTTTTCCATTACGACCGGGAGATCCCGGACGATATCACGACAAATGTAGGGGTTGACCAGGTTGGCCGCACCTACCTCGACAGCGGTAGCGCCGGCCAGCATCATTTCAATCACATCTTCCGCACTGCTGACACCGCCCATACCAACTACGGGGATATTAACAGCATTGGCAACCTGATAGACCATACGGACTGCAACAGGGAAGATGGCAGGACCGGAGAAGCCACCCATCCTATTTGCGATAATGGGCTTACGGCTGCGCAGGTCAATGCGCATACCCAACATAGTATTGATCAGACTGATGCCATCGGCACCAGCGTCCTCGCAGGCTTTTGCGATGGATACAATATCGGTAACATTGGGGCTGAGCTTAATAATAACCGGCTTTTGAGTTACGGCCTTGACAGCTCTCGTAACCTCGGCTGCAGCTTCCGGCTGTGTGCCGAAACTCATACCGCCGCCATGAACATTGGGACAGCTGACATTGACTTCCAGCCAGCCAATCTGCTCTTCTTTGTCCAGCTTTTCGCATGTGTAGGCATAATCCTCAACGGAAAAACCAGAAATATTTGCCATTACGGGTTTATGGAAACACTGTTTCAGCTTGGGAAGTTCCTCGGAGATGACCTTATCCACACCGGGATTCTGAAGGCCAACTGCGTTGATCATACCGCTGGAACATTCTGCGATTCGGGGCGTGGGATTGCCAAACCGGGAATCCTTGGTTGTGCCCTTAAAGGAGAATGTGCCCAACTCGTTGATGTCATAAAGCTCGGCATATTCATATCCGTAGCCAAAGGTGCCGGAGGCAGGGATTATGGGGTTATCCAGCTGGATACCGCATAAGTTTACACTCAGTTTTCCCATAGGATCTCCTCCTTCCGCATAACGGGGCCATCTTTGCAGATGCGCTTATATCCGGTGAGGGTTTTGCAGGAGCAGCCCATGCAAGCACCGAAGCCGCAGCCCATCCGCTCTTCAAAGCTCATCTGACCGGAAGTAGAGGATGCTTTGTACAGCGCCTTCAGCATCGGCTCAGGGCCGCAGGAATAGAAATATGTATACGAAATGCTTTTCAGCGCATCGGTAACAAAACCCTTGATCCCATAGCTGCCGTCGACAGTGGTAACATAGACTTTACAGCCTAGTTTTTTGAATTCTTCTTCGTAGAAAATCTCGTTTTTGGTATTAAAACCGAGAATAACGGAAACTTTTTTGCCTTGTGCAACCAGCTTCTTTGCGAGGTTGTACATCGGAGGCACACCAACACCGCCACCTACCAGAACAGGCGCATCGCCGGATACACTAAGATCATAGCCGTTGCCAAGGCCAGTGAGAATATCCAGCTCACCATCTGTCATTTTAGACATTGCCTCAGTGCCCTTGCCAACCACCTTATAGATAATGGTCAGGGTACTGTCATCATAGTCGCAGACGGAGATGGGGCGGCGCAGGAACAGGCCGTCAAGCTGAATGTTTACAAACTGTCCGGAGGCGGTGATGGCGGAGGTGTCGCCGCCAAGCACCATCTTATAGACATTGTCAGTCAGGGCAGTATTGCTGAGAATTGTAAAAATGCTCTGCTTCATATTGACTCCTTAGGCGTCGATTGTAGAAATGGTCAGAGTGGTTTCTTCCAGAACATCCAGCAGAACGCGGACAGTATCCAGAGCGGTGAACATTGTAACATTGTACTCAGTTGCAACCTGACGGATCTGTGCGCCGTCGCTTTCATGGTCGCCGGGGTTTCTGGTGTTGATGACATAGGCGATATGACCTTGGCGCAGGGCGTTGGGGATTTCCTCACTGCCACTGCTGATCTTGTTCAGTGCGTGGGTGCGGATTCCGTGCTCCTTCAGGTACTTGGCAGTGCCTGTGGTGGCTTCAATGTTGAAGCCCAGGTTGTAGAACCGACGGATCAGAGGCAGCGCCTCTTCCTTGTCGCTGTCGGAAATAGTGGCCAGAACTGTGCCATAGTTCTGCAGGTGCATACCGGATGCCTGCAGAGCCTTAAACAGTGCACGGGTCATAGTCCGGTCATAGCCGATAGCTTCACCGGTGGACTTCATCTCAGGGGACAGGTAGGCATCCAGTCCACGGATCTTGTTGAAGGAGAATACGGGAGCCTTGACATACCAGCGCTCTTTCTCGTCGGGATAGATATCGAACAGGCCCAGTTCCTTCAGGCTCTTGCCCAGAATGACCTCAGTTGCAATGTCGGCCAGACTGTAGCCGGTAGCCTTGGAAAGGAAGGGGACGGTACGGGAGGAACGGGGATTGACCTCGATGATGAACACATTGTCATCCTTGTCAACAATGAACTGGATGTTGTAAAGACCAACGATGCCGATGCCCAGACCCAGCTTCTTGGCGTACTGGAGAATAATACCCTTGACCTTATCGGAAATAGAGAAGGGGGGGTATACGGAGATGCAGTCGCCGGAGTGGACACCGGTACGCTCAACCAGCTCCATAATACCGGGAACGAATACATTGATACCGTCGCAGATAGCGTCGATCTTTACATCACGACCCTGGATATACTTGTGTACCAGAACGGGCTTGTCCTCATCAATTTCAACTGCAGTGCGCAGGTAGTGGCGCAGCTGTTCTTCATTGGCAACGATCTGCATAGCACGACCGCCCAGAACGAAGCTGGGACGCACCAAAACGGGATATCCGATCTCGGCCGCAGCGGCAATGCCATCGTCAATCTTGGTAACAGCGCGACCCTTTGCACGGGGAATATCCAGCTCGTTGAGCAGGTTCTCAAAGGCGTTGCGGTCTTCTGCTCTGTCAATGGCAGCGCAGTCAGTACCGATAATCTTCACGCCACGGTCATGTAGAGGCTGTGCCAGATTGATGGCGGTCTGACCGCCCAGAGAAGCGATGACACCTTCAGGCTTTTCGAATTCGATGATGTTCATAACATCCTCGGGGGTTAGAGGCTCAAAGTACAGCTTGTCCGCGGTTGTGTAGTCGGTGGAAACGGTTTCGGGGTTGTTGTTGATGATGATAGCCTCGTAGCCAGCCTTTTTAATGGTCATAACTGCGTGGACAGTGGAATAGTCGAATTCTACACCCTGGCCAATACGGATGGGGCCTGCACCTAAAACGATGATCTTCTTTTTGTCAGTCAGGACAGAGGCATTTTCACCTTCATAAGAAGAGTAGAAATAGGGAATATATGCGCCTGTGTGGCAGGTATCGACCATACGGAATACAGGGAAGAGGTTGTGCTCCTTACGGAAGTTATAGACATCCAGCTCGGTGCATTTCCACATTCTTGCCACATACTTATCGCTGAAGCCCATTTTCTTGGCAGCCCTCAGGATATCCAGATTCCGGACGTTCTGCTTCAGGGTCTCCTCCATCTCTACGATGCGCTTAATGGCCTCCAGGAAGTAGGAGGTGATTTGGGTGATCGCGTGGAGCTTTTCTACACTGACACCGCGTGCCAGCAGTTCAGCAACGGCGAAGATGTTATCATCGCGATATTCGTTGATGTATTCCAAAATTGCGTCATCAGGCATATCATCGAACTTGTGATGATAGATGTGGTTGACACCGTTCTCCAAAGAACGAATACCCTTAAGCAGACATTCCTCCAGATTGGAGCCGATGCCCATAACCTCACCGGTTGCCTTCATCTGGGTGCCCAGCTTGTTGGTGGCGGAGGTAAACTTGTCGAAGGGGAAACGGGGCAGCTTGGCAATGACATAATCCAACTTGGGCTCAAATGCCGCGTTTGTATTGGCGATTTTAATCTCTTCCAGAGTCATACCGACGGCGATCTTTGCAGTTACACGGGCGATGGGGTAGCCGGATGCCTTGGAAGCCAGTGCGGAGGAACGGGAAACTCTGGGATTGACCTCAATCAGGTAGTACTCACTGGTAGTAGGATTCAGTGCGAACTGTACGTTACAGCCACCAGAGATCTTCAGCTCCTTGATCAGCTTAATGGCGGAATCATTAAGCATTTTCAGATCGTGGTCATTCAGGGTCATAATGGGAGCCACAACAAGGCTGTCGCCGGTGTGGACACCGACGGGGTCGATGTTTTCCATACCGCAGATGGTGATGGCGTGGCCGGTGGTATCACGCATAACCTCAAATTCGATTTCCTTATAGCCCTTGACGGACTTTTCGATCAGCACCTGATGAACAGGGGAGAGATTGAAAGCGTTGACACCGATCTCCTCCAGTTCGGCCTCGTTGTAAGCAAAGCCGCCACCGGTGCCACCCAAGGTAAACGCAGGACGCAGAACAACGGGATAACCGATCCGGGCTGCAGCTTCCTTGGCTTCTTCCAGAGAGTAGGTGATCTCGGAGGGAATAACGGGTTCACCGATGGACTGGCACAGCTCTTTGAACAGTTCACGGTCCTCAGCGCGTTCAATGGACTCACTGGAAGTGCCCAGCAGTTCCACCTGACATTCCTTCAGAATGCCCTTCTTTTCCAGCTGCATAGCCAGGTTCAGACCGGTCTGGCCGCCGATGCCCGGCAAAATAGCATCAGGACGCTCATAACGGATGATTTTTGCCACATATTCCAGAGTCAGGGGCTCCATATAGACCTTGTCTGCAATGGTGGTGTCCGTCATAATGGTGGCAGGGTTGGAGTTTACCAGCACAACCTCATAGCCCTCTTCTTTCAGAGCTAGGCAGGCCTGGGTGCCGGCATAGTCGAACTCCGCTGCCTGACCGATGACGATAGGACCGGAACCGATGATCATAATCTTTTTTAAATCTTTACGCTTTGCCATATTTATGCCTCCAAAATTGATTCATCAATTATTATTTCCGTACTTTATCCATCATAACCAGTTTGCCGTCGCAAACTGTGGCAAGACATTTGCCCCAGACTCTCCAGCCGGAGAATGGGGTGGATTTCCCCATAGACAGGAACTGATCTTCAGGCTCAATGATATAAGTCTGCCGCATATCCCAGATGGAGAAGTCATTGCCCACAGGGATGTGGAAACGTTTGCGGGGGTTATAGACCAATAGCTGCATCAGCCGCTCCATCGTGATAATATTCTCTTTTACCAAGTAGGTATACAGCAGGGGAAATGCGGTTTCCAGACCGACAATACCGAAACTGCTGCCGTCCAGACCTTTGCTCTTTTCTTCTGCGCTGTGGGGTGCGTGGTCGGTAGCAATCATATCGATTGTTCCGTCCTGTATGCCGGCAATCAGTGCTTCCCGGTCTTCCCGGCTGCGCAGGGGGGGGTTCATCTTGAATCTGCCGTCCTCAATCAGAAAACTGTCATCCATTATCAGGTAATGGGGACCGGTTTCGCAGGTTACATCCAGACCGTCTGCCTTTGCTTTACGAATCAATTCCACACTTTCTTTTGTGGATATGTGGCAGATATGGTAAGAGCAGCCGGTTTCTTTGACCAGTTCCAAATCCCGCTGAATCTGCTTCCACTCACTTTCGGAGCAGATGCCACGGTGAGAATTGGCTCTGGCGTATTCGCCGTCGTGAATATAGCCGCCGTTCAGGAGGGATTCGTCCTCACAGTGGGCAACGATCAGCTTTTTGAGCTCCTTTGCCTTACGCATCGCAGCACGCATCATATCGGCATTCTGGACGCCCTTGCCGTCATCGGAGAAGGCAATTACATTCTGCGACATGCCCTTCATATCGGAAAGCTGCTGACCTTTTTGCCCCACAGTAATGGCGCCGTAAGGGTAGATGCGGATCAGACCGTCGTTGCGGATAATATCCAACTGCTGCTTGAGATTAGCCTTGCTGTCGGGAACAGGATTCAGGTTGGGCATTGTGCACACTGCTGTGTAACCGCCGTGAGCGGCAGCCAAAGATCCGCTCAGAATGGTTTCTTTATAAGAAAAACCCGGCTCACGGAAATGCACATGCACATCACAGAAGCCGGGAAAAACAGCATATTCGTTGGAATTGAAAGCACACAGGTCAACGGATGAAAGCCGTTCAGCAACAGAGGCACGAACACTGGGGGCAAAAGCGGAAAGATCAAAACCGGAAGTCTGATTATTCATTGCCATAGTGCGCTCCTTTCCTGTTGAAACATACAATTTAATTCATCTTCGGAATAATACCATATTTTGATAATGTTGTCAATGAAAATTACGTAAAAAATCACCGGGAAACCCGGTGATTTTTTGTGTTACATGTCCTAGAAGCCTTACAATTCTTCGCTCACGGCGAGTAGCAGGATGCCAATGATTACAATGGCAATAAAGACATAAGTTTTCCAGGAGAGTTTTTCTTTCAGGATGATGCGGGAAAGCAACAGGGAAACGACACAAACAGAGGAGAGGATGGGCGCTGCAACGGCATCATTCCCGCCAAGGGCATAGACATATGTCAGCTGACCGCCGGTTTCAAACACAGCGGCAAGGATCTTGTCCTTGCTCTGCTTGATAGGACCGAATTTAACCTTCTTGATCATCATGAAGATGAACAGACACAGGGCGAACAGTGCAAAGGTCAGCTCATAGCTGGTGTTGGCAACTGCTTCGAGGTTATCGGCGGTAACATCCACCAGAGGAGAACTTGCAGCATCTTCAATCAGGAAGTAGGCATCATCCAGGAATGTGCCAAAGGCATCCAATAGGGCGTACACAAAGGGCATACAAAAGGAGATGATAGCCAAAGGCTTGCCCAGCTTCTTCTTTCTTACAGTTTCACCGCGGTTTTCCAAAAAGCTGACACCCAAAACACCTACGGTAATGATGCCAACAGCAATCCAGGTGAGGGCGCTGTATGTTTCGCCCAGAAAGAGGACAAACAGAATAATGCAAATAACGCCGGCGGTGTTCTCAATGGGATCGGATATGGATTCCTCCAAAAAGCGCATTCCGAAATAGGAGAAAGCCATAGAGATGATGTAAAACAGAGAAACGGGAAGATAACGGATGATATTTACGGGATTATAGTTAATATCTTGAGTCAGCAGGGTGAAAACAGCGTGCGCGCCCATAACAATGCCGACCCACACACAGATCTTCAAATGGGAATACTTTTCGTTGGGCTGTGCGCCCTTTTTGTAAAAAAGTTCTGCAATACCCCAAAGAAGGGCGGTTCCGATGGAAAAGAACAACCAAGACATAATGCTTACCTCTCTATCTAAATGTTTTTAATTACAGAGTTACAAGGCCTGCGTCGACCATTTTTTGCAGACTCATCAGGATGCCCAGTTTTGCATGGCACCAAGTAAGACCGCCCTGGAAGTATACAGCGTAAGGCGGGCGGATGGGCCCGTCGGCAGACAGCTCAATGGAAGAGCCCTGTACGAAAGCACCGGCGGCCATAATGACCTTGTCATTGTAGCCAGGCATATCCCAGGGCAGGGGAGTGGCAAAACTGTCTACTGGAGCGGCTGCCTGAATACCTTTACAGAAGGCAATCATACCTTCTTCACTACCCAATTCCACAGCCTGAATAATGTCGTGGCGGCTTTCAGTAGCATTGGGGACGCAGCGGAAACCTAAGGGCTCATAGAGGTTTGCGGCAAAAATCGCGCCTTTTTCCGCACCGGCAACCACCGTAGGGGCAAGGAAGAAACCTTGGTACAGACTGGTCATCAATCCCAGATTGGCGCCAACCTCCTGACCCAGACCAGGTGCAGACAGCCGGTAGGCACACCGGTCCACACAGGTCTGCGTGCCGCAGATATATCCGCCGATGGGTGCCAGGCCGCCACCGGGATTTTTGATCAGCGAACCAACCACCATATCCGCACCCACATCGGAAGGTTCAACGGTCTCTACAAACTCGCCGTAGCAGTTGTCAACCATTACAATGACGTCAGGCTTGATATCCTTACAGAACTTAATCAGCTCACCGATCTGCTTGACGGAGAAAGTAGGACGGGTTGCATAACCCTTGGAGCGCTGAATGGTAACCAGCTTGGTCTTTTCATTTATTGCGGTGCGGATACCTTCGTAATCGAATGTACCGTCTTCCAGCAGATCTACTTGCCGGTAGGCAACGCCGTACTCTGCCAAAGAGCAGGGACTGGGTCGGATGCCGATGACTTCCTGCAATGTATCGTAGGGAAGACCCACAGGGGAAAGCAGTTCATCGCCGGGAAGAAGATTGGCACTGAGCGCAACTGTCAGTGCGTGGGTACCGCAGGTGATTTGAGGACGGACAAGGGCGGCTTCCGTGTGGAATACATCAGCATAGACCCGCTCCAGATTGTCCCGACCTACATCATCATAGCCATAACCTGTAGTGGTTGCAAAGCAAGCGGCAGACACCCGGTTCTTTTGCATAGCGTTGATGACTTTCGCCTGGTTGTGTTCAGCGATTCGATCGATAGCGGCAAAACGTTCAGCAAGCTTTTTGAGAGTTTTCTCACCGTAATTGTATACGGCGGGGGAAATGCCCATACTATTGTATAATTCCAGCAACTGTTCCATAATTTCAGCCCTCTTTTTTTACATTATTCAGAAGTTCGTTAGCAAGGTCATTGAGCACTTCCGGACGGGAGATGATCAACCCTGTTTCGGATTCACCCAGAATCAGGAGGGTATCTCCGGGCTTGATCTGGAACAGCTCCCGGGCTTCCTTGGGAATTACGATCTGTCCCCGGTCGCCGACTTTGGCTGTGCCGAATACCCGTTGTGCGCTTTGTTTGCCTAAAATGTGTTTTCCAACCGCCATTGTTGCCCTCCATTCATATTTTTCATACTTTTCACACCAGACAGTATAATAACAACTTAAAATCTTGTCAAGGTTTTAGACAAAAAAAGAAGAGCCCTTTTCAGACTCTTCTTCAGTATCAGTCCCGTCTTCTGCGACCACCAAAGATAATCAACAAACGAAGCAGCTGTGCAAGGGCAACCGCCGTGGCGGCAACATAGGTCAGTGCTGCGGCTGTGAGAGTTTTGCGGGCGCCTTTTTGCTCTTCTTCTGTCAGGATGTTTGACTGCTCAATAGCTATCATTGCGCGACGGCTGGCGTTGAATTCTACCGGCAGGGTGATAAGCTGGAAAATAACCGCCAGACCAAAGCAGGCAATACCTAAATACACAAGGGTAAAGGAGAAATTTTCAAAGAATGTCAGAAGCAGGCCCAGCAGGATCAGCGGCATCGCCAGCTTGCTGGCAAAATTGGTAACAGGAACAATCGCTGCCCGCAGTTTAATGGGGGCATAGCTCTGTGAATACTGTACGGCGTGTCCGGCCTCGTGGCAGGCGACACCGATGGCGGCTGTGGAGGTGGCATCGTGGACGCTGTCTGAAAGGCGGATCACATTTGTTCTGGGATCATAATGGTCTGTCAGATTACCGCTTACCCGCTCGATTCGCACGCCGGTAATGCCGTTGGCGCTGAGCACCTTCTGGGCAGCCTGTGCACCGGTGATGCGGCGCATAGAATGCTGATTGGCATATTTATTAAACGTGGAATTGACATTGCTGCTTGCCCAGAGAGAAAGCAGTACGCAGGGAAGAACGATCACAAGATAGGTCCAGTCAAAAAACATAATATTCTCCTTAAATGGTTTCCGGATCCATCGCTTCGTGGAGCTGATCGGTGATTGCGCCCCGGAAGATGGGATAGGCTTGGCTGTGAAGTGTTTCAAGTGAGCCGGCAGAATAATTCACGGGAATCTTGCCGGTCATAAACAGATCCTGGTCAAAGGCAAATTTGGGCTCCGGTTCGGTCTTGCCACCCCGGTTGACCAGAACAGGTCCGGTGTGGATCTTAACACGGCAGCCGCCCCGGATTGCGATTTCAGAATCCACGGCACTTCTGGTGGCTGCTGCCTCGGCTACATCGTCTTCGGCAATGGGCCCCAACCAACAGGAATTGATCAGATCACGGTAGGGGACTCCGCTCAGTTCCAAAGCATCTCTGGAGATCAGATTCACATATCGCAGACCTAATCGCTCAAAGTACGCAGGTTTGTAGATCTGTATGAATGCAGCCAGCGGTTTATCCAGTTTCCGGGCAAAGTCCTCCCAGCAGGTGTACTTGCTGCAGGCAAGGGAAATGAACTTGCTGGTCAGGTTTACGCGCCAGACGCCATCAGCTGAGACAAAATGATAATTGTTACACTCCGGTTGTTTCTCCATTCGCAGATTTCCCGGAGTGCCGATCAGCTTGGGGGCGGGGAACTCCCTGCGGCAGACATACTGGGGAAATTCATCACGAATGGCATCCTGAAACTCGGCAGGAAGGCCCGTTTCAATGGACAGAATTTCGTTAAATCTGAGCTGACAGATCACCTTATCCAGAGGGTTCTTGCGGTAAATGCACCTTGGCTGTTGAGAAAACATAGCTTTTCCTCATTTCCGTAATTTCAGTATTCCCGGTTCGGGCAGATATATCTATATATATTATAGAATTCAGGAAAGATAAGTCAATAAAGAAATTTGTCTAGCCAAAACCGAAAAATGCGTGTATAGTATTATAAAATTGAAAGGAGGATTCCATATGCCTATAGTACATATTTCAAAAGATAACTTTGATACAGAGGTTACAAAGTCTGAAAAGGTAGTACTTCTGGATTTCTTTGCCGAGTGGTGCGGCCCTTGTAAAATGATCGCGCCTGTTCTGGAGGAGATCGCAGCGGAGAATGAACATATTAAGGTATGTAAGATCGATGTGGACGAAGCACCTGATCTTGCCCGGCAGTTTAAGGTTACCAGTATCCCGCTGCTGGTCGTGATGAAGGACGGACAGATCGTTAATCAAGCATTGGGCGCAAGATCCAAGGATGCTATTCTAAAACTGATCCCCTGAGAGAAAGAGAGGAATCTATAATGAGTACGATTCGCGTAAAGAAGCTTTCCCCGGATGCTATCCTGCCTACATACGGATCCAATGAGGCCGCAGGTGCAGACCTGTATGCCTGTCTGCCGGAAACTGTATCTATTGCGCCCGGTGAAGTCCTTTGGGTACCAACCGGAATTGCATTGGAAGTACCTAAGGGCTGTGCCGGCCTTATCTACGCCCGCAGCAGTATGGGCGTGAAGCGCGGACTGGCTCCTGCAAACAAGGTTGGTGTTATTGACAGCGATTACCGTGGCGAGATCCGGGTGGTGCTGCTGAATCACAGCAACACTGTTCAAACGGTTTCTCCCGGTGAACGGGTGGCACAGCTGATCATTACGCCGGTACTAACTCCCGCATATGAGGAAACAGAAGATCTCTCCGATACCGCAAGGGGTGAGGGGGGCTTTGGCTCTACTGGCAAATAATACAGAAAATCAGCTGATATTATTTTGAAATTTAGAGAATAAAGTGTTTGACTTTTGTGTCATTAAGTGTTAGAATAAGTTCAACTATTTGCTGCCTGTGCTGTACGCAAAAGTGTGCGCCTAGCGCGGATAAATGTTCGCCCTAAACAAAATGGCGCGTTATTTCGGCTTTTTCGGCCTGTTTGTGTCCGATTAGCATATTTCTATGATTATTATTTTTTATTAGGAGGAAATAATATGAAAAAGCTTCTCGCACTGTTGCTGGTAGCTGTCATCGCCATTTCTCTGGTTGCATGCGCTCCTGCCAACAACACCCCCACCACTACCCCCACTGAGGGTAACACCACTGTCGAGTACAAGGATCCCTTCGCTGAGATCGCTGACTACGACGAGCTGTCCGCTGCTGTCTATGAGCTGGTTCTGGGCGACTTCAACAAGTACTACCAGGCTGCCATGGCTGAGAAGGACGTTGCTACCCGTACTGCTCTGATGGCTATTGCTGAGGCAAAGCTGCTGGGCGCTGGCATCTTCCTGCCCACCACTTCTCAGGGCGGCAACTATGCCATGACCAAGATCGCTCCCTACACCAACACCCCCATCAAGTTTGGTAACGATACTTATCGTTTCCACAACCGCGTTGTTACCAAGGAGCCCATCGAGGCTGCCCACATCGCAGAGATGAAGGCTAAGTGGGGCGAACTGATCGCTACCGGCACTTACGAAGAGTGGGTTAAGACCTACCTGCGTGATAAGGGTTACACCATCGAAGATACCGCTACTTTCTACTTCGATGCTGATCCCACCTACTGGGACGTTCTGGCTACTTCCTACGCTGCTGACTCCGAGATCCTCGTCCAGACCTACGACGGCCTGATCGAGTACGATATGGAAAACCAGCCCCAGGCTGCTCTGGCTGAGTCCTGGACTGTTTCCGATGATGGCCTGAAGTACACCTTCAAGCTGCGCGAGGGCGTGGTTTGGGTTGACAACCAGGGCCGTGAGGTTGCTAAGCTGACTGCTGACGACTTCGTCGCAGGTATGCAGCACATGATGGACGCTGCTGGCGGTCTGGAATACCTGGTTTGCGCTGGCTGCGCTAACATTGTTAATGCTGACCAGTACATCGCTGGCGAAGTTACCGATTTCGCAGAAGTCGGTGTCAAGGCTATTGACGAGCTGACTGTTGAGTACACTCTGACTGAGGCTACTTCTTACTTCCCCACCATGCTGGGTTTCGGCGTCTTCGCTCCCATGAGCCGTTCTTTCTACGAGTCCAAGGGCGGCAAGTTCGGTGCTGACTACGACAACACCGCTGAGAGCTACCTGTACGGCAAGGGCCCCGACAGCATCGCTTACTGCGGTCCTTACGTCATCACCAGCTTCACTTCCAACAACACCATCGTTCTGGAGGCTAACAAGTCCTACTGGAATGCTGAGAACATCAACCTGAAGTCCTTCACCTACATGTACACTGACGGCACTGACCATCAGAAGATGTATGATGACTTCTTCAACGGCGTTGTTGACACTCTGGGCATGACCAACGAGCGTGTTACCATCGCTAAGACCGCTGGCACCTTCGACAAGTATGCTTACGTTTCCGACACCGACGCTACCACTTACTGTGGCTTCTTCAACCTGCGCCGTGCTGCTTACGCTAACGCTACTGACGCAACTGTCGGCGTTTCTCCCAAGAACGATGAGGAGAAGGCTCGCACCAATGCTGCTATGCTGAACCAGCACTTCCGTCTGGCTCTGGCTATGTCCATTGACCGCGGCACCTACAACGCACAGTCTGTCGGCGAAGATCTGAAGTTCAACTCCCTGGTTAACTCCTACACCCCCGGCGACTTTGTCAACCTGGGCAGCGAAGTTACCGTCGAGATCAACGGCACCGCTAAGACCTATCCCGCTGGCACCATGTACGGCCAGATCATCCAGGATCAGCTGAATGCTGACGGCATCAAGCTGACTGTTTGGAACGGCACTGCTTCTGCTGGCTTCGATGGCTGGTACAGCAAGGACAATGCTGCTGCTGAGATGGCTAAGGCTGTTGAAGAGATGAAGGCTCTGGGCATCGAGATCTCCGCTGAGAAGCCCATCTACATCGACATCCCCGTCCGCGCTGACAGCGACGTTTCCAAGAACCAGAAGAACGCTATGAAGCAGTCCATCGAGGATGCTACCGCCGGTTGCATCAAGGTCAACCTGGTTGAGTACGCTACCCGCGATGATTATCTGGCTGCTACCTACCGTTTTGAGGTTGGTAAGGACGCTAACTTCGACCTGAACGACGGTTCCGGTTGGGGCCCCGACTACGGCGATCCCAGCACCTACCTGGGCACCATGCTGCCTAACTATGCTGGTTACATGACCAAGTCCCTGGGCATCTTCTAATTGAAGATTTAGCTTAGATATTTTTCCAATAACAAGGAGGGTGGGCGTTATTTCGCCCATCCTCCCGATTGGCGCTATGGCAAAACACGGTTTTATAGGAAATGCTGCCCTCAGTGTTCCTTGTGGTTTGGTTTATTCTGCCAGGAATATTGAGGGCAGTGTTCTCTACTGCCGGGATATTTTAAGCTGTATGGGTTATCCTAAGAGACAAGACGAAGGAGACTGACTATGACAAAATATTTAATCAGCAGAATCCTGCGGGCACTGTTCTCTGTTGTCCTCGTGATTGCGGTAATCATGATTATGATCTACTCTTTCCTGGACAGAGAGTCTATCTTTGCCAGCGATCCCTCGTATCAGAAACTTCTGCTTAACTCCAAAGATGTTTATAAAATGCAGCAGTGGGAGAAATATGGTTATCTGGACTATATCCCATTTGCTGATTATCTCCAGACGGAGGTTAAAGCAGGCCGTCTGACTCAGGACCAGGCAAATGCTGCCCGCCTTGGCTGTACTGCTGAGGATGATGACGAGGCTACCAAGGCTATTGTTGAGGCTTTTACCGAGGAGTATAGAGCACAGGGCTATGATGTTAAGCGTCTGCCCGGCTCCTACAAGATTGGCACCAAGAAGTATAAAGATGGTGGCTCTCCTCAGCTTTATGCAACCAAGGATATTCCTCTGATCAGTCGCTTGGGCACCTACTTTACCGGATTGATTAAAATTGATAATATCCACAAGGTTGAAAATGTGGTAGGGGAGCGGGGACTGAGCTTTACCTGGTACGATCCTGCCTACGGTGGAGAAAAATTCTCTCCTGCAATTATGGGCAATGGTACCACCCACAAGTATCTGCTGTATTTTGATGATTCTTTCCCTTACATTCATCAAAACCTTGTGAATGTTAATCTGGGTGTCTCTTATTCTGTTAACAGAGATATTGATGTTTTCAATACAATGACTGATGCACAGGGTCCTCAGAAGTACAGCACCATTACCTATCCCAGCGGCATTGTTGAAAATACTGCTGATGATATTCATTCTCTGCAGAATATTCCTGATACCAAGGATTCCGGTGTTCTGAACCAAAAGTACTATATTGACGATTATACCGGTGTTACCACTGCAAAGTCCGGTATGTCTCAAATGGGTTATTCTTTTAGTATCGGTATTATTTCCGTTATTCTTGCCTACCTGTTGGCAGTGCCTCTGGGTGTCCTGATGGCTTTGAATAAGGATAAATTTATCGATAAGCTGGGCACATTCTATATTGTCTTCATTATGGCTGTGCCTTCTCTGGGCTATATCTTCATCTTCCGTGCGATCGGTAGCAGCTTTAAGTTGCCTACCACATTTGACGTGCAGAATCCGACATGGCTTATGTATATTCTGCCGGTCATCTCTCTGTCACTGCCCTCCATCGCCAATCTGATGAAGTGGCTGCGCCGGTATATGATCGACCAGATGAACTCCGACTATGTTAAGTTTGCCCGCAGTGGCGGCCTTTCCGAAGGTGAGATCTTCAGCAAGCACATTCTGAAGAACGCCATAATCCCCGTTGTTCACGGCATCCCCGGCAGCGTCCTGGGAGCACTGACCGGCGCTATCATTACAGAGCGTGTGTACTTGGTGCCCGGTATCGGTAATGTTTTGACCACCGCTATCAACAAGTATGACAATGGCGTTATTGTTGGCGTTGCATTGTTCTATGCATTGCTGTCCGTTACGTCCTTCATCCTCGGCGACGTCCTGATGTCTACCTTGGATCCCAGAATTTCCTTTACAGCGAAAGCGAGGTGATACGCGATGACTGATAATTTGATCAACCTGAATGAATTTAACATGTCTGACGAGGAGTTGTTCGCCCCTGTTGCTCAGGATGAGTTGGCTTCCGAGCGTATCACTGCGCCCAGATACTCCTACTGGCGCAGCGTGTTCCGTGTGTTCTTCCGCAAGAAGATTAACATCATTGCGTTGTCCCTGCTGGCTGTACTGATTATCTTCTCTTATGTGTATCCTGCAATCATCGGTTATGATGCTCTTGTGGATCCTTATATTCACCTGATGGACGGTTCTACCAAGCACCTGAAGCCTGCTGATGCAATTGCAAAGTTTGGCTTTAGTCTGAAGTGGATCCTGGGTTCCGGTGGCGCCGGTCAGTCTACCTTCGATGCTATCTGGTACGGTTCCAGCATTTCTATCTCTCTGGCACTTGTCTGTGCAGCCATCAATATGGTTGTCGGTGTTGTTATCGGCGCTATTTGGGGCTTCAGCAGAAAGTTTGATATTGTTATGACCGAGGTCTACAATGTTGTTGCCAACGTTCCGTATATTCTGCTGATTTCCGTTATCGTGCTGATTATGTCTGCCAGTTTCTGGTCTATGGTCTTTGCGTTGACGGTTACTGGCTGGATCGCTATTGCGTATTTTATCCGTACTCAGGTTATCATTATCCGAGACCGTGAGTATAATCTGGCATCCCGTTGCCTGGGCACGCCCATCACCCGGATCGCCACCAAGAATATCCTGCCCTTTATGACCTCTGTTATCGTAACTCTGGTCGCTACCGAGATTCCCTCCTACATCTCTTACGAGGTGTTCCTGAGCTATATCGGTATGGGTCTGTCTGATATGTCTCTGGGTAAGCTGATCGAGGCTGCCAAGAGCGCTATGATCACCCCCGGTTGGGGATTCGAGTTCTGGAGCCCCGTTGCGGTGGCTTCCATCATTGCTGTGGTGCTGTATGTTGTCGGCCAGAATCTAGGCGACGCATCTGACCCCAGAACCCATATGTAAGAGGTGACGGATATGGAAAACAAAAAGGTTTTGCTGTCCGTAAAGGACCTCGAAGTAAAATTCCGCGTTCGTGGCAGAATTCTGACTGCTATTCGCGGTGTATCCCTGGATTTTCACGAGAATGAATCTGTTGCGATCGTTGGCGAGTCCGGCTCCGGTAAGTCTGTTTTTACTAAGACCTTTGCCGGTATGCTGGAGACGAATGGCTATATCAGCAATGGCTCCATCATCTTCTATGATGAGGAATTGGCAGATACCTCTGTTGTTCTTGATGCTACTGCAGTTCGTATGATCAACGCTGCAAAGGAAGCCCTGAACCGTTACTCCAAGCTGGAGGCTGGCGCAGCTATCTATAAGCAGATTCTGGAACTGGAGTCTGAGAAGAAGCAGCGCGCTACCATCAGTGTCGAAGAAGATCAGGCTGCTACTGCCGAGATTGATGATCTTGTTTTCAAGCGAACTGAGCTTTTCAATCAGCGTCAGACTGTTGACTCCAAGAACGAAAAAGAGCGCTACCGTGCTATGGGCATTGAGATCGCTGAGCTTGATAAGCAGATCAAGGATCTGCAGAAAGCAAGAGAAGCAATGATCAAGAGCCACAAGAAGGCGATTCGCACTGATTCTGCATATTTGAAGCAGTATGACCAGCGCATGAGCGAACTGAAGAGCGCTTATGCCGCAGCAATTGACTGCACCGTCTCTGACGAAACTAAGGCCCGCAATGAGATTATTGCTAAGGAGATCTACCTCTCTGTTGGCCGTTTTGGTATGCGTAAGCGTAACCAGTGCCACGCAAAACTGTTGAAGGCTATGAAGACTGCAATGCAGCTGGGCGTTGACCTGAACGATGAAGAGCAGAGAAACAGTGTTTTCGACAGCGTTGTCTTCCGTGTCAGATACTTGGATGAGACACCTGAGAAGATTCACGGTACCTGTGTTCTGAATCTGGCAAAGATTCAGTATGCTAAGGACTGGAGTCAGATCCGTGGTGGCAAGATTGCTACTGTCTTCCAGGATCCTATGACTTCTCTGAACCCCATCATCACCATTGGTAAGCAGATCACTTCCATTATTCTGAAGCATCAGAACTGTACAGAACTGGAGGCTCGTGCCCGTGCTCTGGAGCTGATGAAGAAGGTCGGTATTCCTAATGCGGAGAATCGTTTTGACGATTATCCTTTCCAGTATTCCGGCGGTATGCGTCAGCGTATCGTTATCGCCATCGCACTGTCCTGCCAGCCCAAGATTCTGATCTGCGATGAGCCCACCACGGCTCTGGATGTTACCATCCAGGCGCAGATTCTGAAGCTGATCAAGGATCTGCAGAAGGAATTCAATTACACCATTGTGTTTATCACCCACGACCTTGGCGTTGTTGCCAATGTTGCTGACCGTGTTGCTGTTATGTATGCAGGCCAGATCATCGAGACCGGTACGGTTGAAGAGGTCTTCTATGACCCCAAGCATCCTTACACTTGGGCACTGCTGTCCAGTCTGCCGCAGCTCGCTCAGCGCAACACCAAGCTGTACTCTATTACCGGTACGCCCCCGTCTCTGTATAATAGCATCGTGGGCGATGCCTTTGCTCCCAGAAATCCCTACTGCCTGAAGATCGACACTCTGAAGGAGCCGCCGATGTTCAAGGTTACGGATACGCACTATGCCAAGACTTGGCTGCTGGATCCCAGAGCACCTAAGGTGGATAAGCCCGAGATCATCGAGAATATCCACGAGAAGCTGATGAATGCATTTAACATTTAAGGAGGGGTATGTCATGTCAAAAGAAAAAATGAAGAAGACTGCCTCTTATTTGCCTGAGCATGGCCCTATTGCCGAAAGCGGCAGAGAGGTCTTGCTGAGCCTGAAGAATGTGGACATCACCTTCGGTAAGGGCGACAATGCGGTCAAAGCTGTTAAGAACGCCAGCTTTGATATCTACAAGGGCGAGACTTTTTCCTTGGTCGGCGAATCCGGCTCCGGTAAGACAACGATCGGCCGTGCTGTTATCCGTGTAAATCCCTGTGCAGCCGGTGAGATCCAGTACAAGGGCGTACGTATCTCCGGCAAGACAAGCCGTGGCTTGGACCGCGAGGTTATCCGGAATATTCAGATGGTTTTCCAGGATCCTGCCGCGTCTCTGAACGAGCGTGCTACGGTTGACTATATCATCTCTGAGGGTTTGTACAACTTCCACCTGTATGAGAATGAGGAAGACCGTATCCGCAAGGTCGAGAAGATCGTGGAAGAGGTTGGTCTGCTGCCTGAGCACCTGACCCGTTATCCCCACGAGTTCTCCGGCGGTCAGCGTCAGCGTATCGGCTTGGCTCGTGCAATGGTCATGGAGCCTGAATTGGTTATTGCCGATGAGCCCATCTCTGCACTGGACGTTTCTATCCGCGCACAGGTCCTGAACCTGCTGAAGAAGTTCCAGAAAGAGCGGGATATTACCTATCTCTTCATCGCTCACGATTTGTCCATTGTTCGCTTTATTTCCGATAGAATCGGTGTTATTTACAAGGGTGACATTGTTGAGATCGCAGATGCTGAGGAATTGTTTGACTATCCTCTGCATCCTTATACCCGCAGCTTGATTTCTGCAATTCCGATCCCGGATCCCATTCTGGAGAAGAACAAGGTTCTGTTTACCTATGATCCCTCTGTTCACGATTACAGCGAGGATAAGCCCGAGTTGGTGGATATTGGCCATGGCCACTTTATCTATGGCAACAAGAAGGAGATCGAGGAGTATCGCGCGATCCGCGAGAAGAACGAGCCCCTGAAGTCCATCACGATTTTGCAGCCCGGTGAGCAGGCATCTGTTGCCACTGAGGTAGAAGAGGATCCCTGGTCCGCAGAAGAATTCTTGCTGCAGACTCCGATTCACGATACCGGTAGCAAGTGGTATACGCTTTTGTCCTTCCTGCTGCCGCCCATCGGCCTGATTGGTGGACTGATCTTCCGCAAGTTTAAGCACATCCGTAACTGGAAGGCCTGCAAGAAGGGCGCTATCGCTGGTTTTGTAACAGTCGGCACGATTATTGCGCTGTTCGGACTGGCTCTGCTTAGAGCAGTTCTGTAAGTTATGAGAAATAGTAAGCAAAGAGGCAACCCTCCCGGGTTGCCTCGCATTACAAATATTGAAGTTGCGCAGAAAAATCTGCCGCTGCGAATTGTTCTGTTGGTGCTGGCAATCGTTATTGCCATCGGTGCGTTTGGCTACGGCTTTTCCAGACTCCTGACTACGGATCCCGGTTGGAAGGTTATTGAGTCAAATTCTGTTGGCCTTAATTGCAGTGAGGAATTTGTACTGAATTACTGCTTAGGCACCGGCAGTGCATCTGCAACGGCAGAGAACAAGCAGTTAACGGTCTTGTATACCAAGGCTACGGAGGATGCGTATCAGCTGTTCTCCAATGACTATGCGTCAGATGAACTGCATAATATCCGCTATATTAACGAACACATAAACGAGGAGATCACAGTAGAGCCTGATGTTTATGAGGCACTGAGCGCCATTGTAACGGCCGAAAATCGCAGCATCTATCTGGCTCCGGTATATGCCGAATATGCGTCTCTGTTTGTGTGTGAGAGTGATATGGACGCAGTTCAGCATGATCCGCGGCGACAGGACGAAACGAAGGCCTATATCGCCCAGATCGCCCAGTTCGCTAATGATCCAGAGATGATCAATATTCAGCTTTTGGGGGAGCAGCGGATCAAGGTGCAGGTCGCTCAGAAATATCTGGATTATATTCAGGAATATGAGATCCGGTATGTTCTGGATTTTTCCTGGATGACAAATGCATTCATCGCAGACTATATTGCCGGTGTGCTTATCGATAGTGGGTTAACCAATGGGTATCTGACAAGCTATGACGGCTTTACCCGCAATTTGTGCGATTCGGAACAGAGCTTCAGTCTGAATGTGTTTCAAAGGGTAGAAAAGGATGTTCTGATTCCCGCAACAATGGAGTATTCTGGCGGATCCAGCATTGTTGCGCTGCGGGATTTCCCCATTGACGGCACCGACCGTTGGCATTACTATGCTTTTGAGGACGGACGGATAGCCAACCTGATGATTGATCCTGCAGATGGAACAGAAAAGAGTGCAGTAACGGGTATGATCAGCTATTCCCGCAACGCAAGTTGTGCCGAGCTCCTGCTGTCCGTTGCGCCGCTGTATATTCAGGAATCTCTGGATCGCCAACAGGTCAACGAACTGGTGCGGAAGGGGATTTACACAGTTTTCCCTGAGGGTAATACAGTGTATACTAACGATGCATCGCTGTCACTGAAGCTGTACGACGGCTATAGCAAGGCAAATATTGAATAAAGAAAAACCACCGACTTCTCGCATAGTCGGTGGTTTTCTGTTTTATCTACTTGATCTTAATGTTGCCGGTGCTGGTTGTGATGATGCAGGTGCCACCGGTCGTGTTTTCAGGGACGCTGATCTTCCCGGTACTGGATTTGGCGGTGAAGTTTTTACCGGTTAGTAGGTTTCCGATAACATCGCCTGTATTGAGTTGAATATGGATGAATCTTGCGTCACTGTCCCTTAATCTCACATCACCGGTTGTTCTATTGATCATTAGAAGGTTCCCGGCAACAAAATTATCCATAGATATGTCGCCTGTAGTACCATTTGTGCTGAAACTATTGCATTTGATATTTGTAAGATCCATTTTGCCGGAGGATACATTAATGCGCATATCGCCATAGGAGGTAACATCGTTGATAACGGTTTTACCTGTTGATGCGGCAAAATCAAGGGAGCCAATGCTTGCGTTTTCCAGGGTCATATCGCCGGTGGTCATCTTAACTTTAAGTGCTCCGGAGATGTTTGCACGGCATTTAATATCACCAGTTGTTCCGGCAATATTGACGCTTTCAAATTTGAAATTGGCCGGGATGGATACATCACCTGTGGTGGTTATAATATCCAGTGCACCATATTCAGTTTTAGGAAGGTAGACCTTGATCTTGGGCATATCAAAATTGATACCAAGGTAGTCATACCACAAGCGATGGTCAATTTGTTTTATGACCAGCTTTTCACCATCAAAGATGACAGAGTGGGGCGCTTTTTCCATTTCATAGCAAACGACTCTGGAACAGTTGATCTCCGTGAAAATGAATGTAATATCAGCGGTTTCTGTTTCGATGGATATGTTTTGGAATTGTTCGAAAGATGTATAGGTGTTTGTTTTGTATTCCAGGGTGCTCATCCTTCCGAAATCCCAGTTACATTTGGCTAACATTGCCGTAAAAATACCGGCTCCGATCAATATAATGGAGGCTGCCAAGATAAGCCAGATTTTTGTTGATTTACGCATTATGCATCCTCCTTTTTACTAAGCTTTCTTACAATTCCCAGGATGAATTTCTTTGACAGAAGAACTGTGCCCTTGGTTGCTGCCTTGCAGCCATAGAATGTAAAAACAGACAGACCGCCACAGACCAGACCTGCGCCAATCATTGCAATGCCCTGAATGGAGAAGCCGGTAACACTCATCGCAGCGCCGCCAAGAATACAGGCAAAAGAGCAACTGCACAGGGCACCGAACACACTCCAGAAGGAAACGATGACAGCCCAGAGAGATACATAAAGGGAGAAGACAACAGCAAAAGCGGAAATTAGCAGAGAAAGCCAAATAGGACTTCCCAAAATGATCAGTACGATAGCGGTAACGCCCAGCCGCCTGCGATGCTTGGTTTTGCCCTCTTCAGCCGCGGAGGGGGAGGTATCGGCAATGATCTGTGCGGCAATTTCATTTGCAGAGCCAATTCGACTGGTGGCTTCTTCTTCGGAAAGACCTTCTTCTACATAGTCATCTATCATTTCACTGTAGAAATTGACCCGTTCGTCAATATCTTCTTGGGGCAGGCCAGCCAGACCTGCACGCAGCAGCGACAGAAAAGCAGTCTTATCCATTTTCGGCATCCTCCTTTGTAACAAACCGGTATATCGACAGCATCTCATCCCATTCACGCTTGAAATCTTCAATGCGGGATAGTCCTTTCTTCGTAATATGGTAGTATTTACGGAGTCTGCCGCCGTGTTCTGCAGTCCGGACCGTCAGCATATCTGCACTTTCCAGACGCTTTAGAATGGTGTACAGTGTTGATTCAGAAAGCGCGATATACGGTTTCATATCTTTGATAATCTTATAGCCGTAGGAATCGCCATCCTTGATGGCTGCCAAAACGCAAACATCCAGAAGACCGCGCTTCAATTGTATATCCATAGCATACTCCTCCTTGCGTAATACATCATAACACGAAGTATAATGCTCTGTCAAGGCAGAAATTGATGAAATTCTTGACTTGATGTTGATTGAATGGTAAAATAAGCCATAGAAAAGTCCCACTCTGAGGAGGTTAAATATGGCAATTACCTATCAGGAATCTACGAAAACATTCTATTTGGACGGTAAGGGCGTAACTTACGCGTTCTGTGTCAATGATTTCGATTATCTGGAGCACCTTTACTTTGGC
Source organism: Faecousia sp. (assembly GCA_045630825.1). Lineage (GTDB taxonomy): Bacteria > Bacillota > Clostridia > Oscillospirales > Oscillospiraceae > Faecousia. Next base: position 74,515 of record JAZQTN010000025.1, read on the forward strand.
AAGACCATTGGACACGATGATATTCGCTATGTCCGGGGCTGTGGCGGTACGGATAACAATCCCAAGATCCCCGGCGTTAAGATGGAGGTTGGCTACAACTACGGAGCTATTGACAGCTACCAGTATTTTCTACCGGAACTGGCATTTTTTGGAACAGGTGATTATCGTGAGCCTGCTGTTCAGATCCGGACAGAGCAGGGCGACCGGATCTCTGACTTGCTGTATGACGGATACGAAATCTTGGCAACAAAGCCGATGCCTAAGGGTATGCCTGCAATGCGTGACGGCGAAACGCTTATTGTCCATCTGAGAGATCGGGTCAATGGCTTCGGCTGCGACCTTTACTACACCGTCTATGACGACGCTGGCGTGATTGCCCGCCGGGCTGTGTATAAGAACGGCGGTATCGGTACTGTGATGCTGAATAGGGCGTATTCTTTCTCTGTTGCACTGCCGGAAATTGACTATGATGTACTTACACTACACGGTGGTTGGGCTTGCGAACGCCACGTGCAGAGAACGCCTGCCCATTACGGTGTTATTTCTATTGATTCCAAGCGAACCACATCTTCCGCATCTCTAAATCCTTTTATGGCATTGGTCAAAAAGGATGCGACTGAGGATGCCGGCGATGTCTACGGTGTAAACCTGATTTATTCTTCTTCTTTTGTTCTTAAGGCTGAGGGCCTTACTGATGACCGACTGCTGCTGACCGGCGGTATCAATGACTTTGACTTCATGTGGAAGCTGCTTCCCGGTGAAGACTTTGAAACACCTGAGGTGGTCATCGCATATTCCAGTGAGGGTATCGGCGGTATGAGCCGGAATCTGCACGATGCTTACCGTAACCATCTGATCAATCCCCGCTATGTGGGCAAGAAACGCCCCATCGTTATCAATAGCTGGGAGTCGGCTTACTTTGATTTTAACACTGAACGGTTGAAGCAGATCGTAGATGGCGTTGCCGGCACAGGTGTTGATACCTTTGTTCTGGATGACGGCTGGTTTGGTAACAGAAACAGCGAATTCTCCAGCCTTGGTGACTGGTGGGTTAACGAAAAGAAGCTGCCCGGCGGACTTGGCGAGATCATTGCTCACGTCAACAGCAGGGGAATGAAGTTCGGTCTGTGGTTTGAGCCTGAAATGATCAATCCCGATTCAGATCTTTTCCGCACGCATCCCGATTATGCGATCATCGCTCCCGGCCGAGAAGGAAGCCCCTGCCGCGGTCAGTATATGCTGGACCTGACACGGAAGGATGTCCGTGATTTTGCGGTCAATGCTGTGAATAAGATCCTTAAGGAAAACCATATTGAGTATGTCAAGTGGGACTACAATTCCAATGTAACCCAGTCATGGTCCTTAATGCTTGAACCGGATCGGGAAATGGAGTTTGCTCATCGGTATGCGTTGGGCGTTTACGATCTGTTTGAGCGGATCGTAGAGGCTAATCCCGACATTTTCTTTGAAGGCTGTAGTGCAGGTGGCGCCCGTTTTGATCCTGCTGTGCTGTACTACTTCTCCCAGATCTGGACATCCGATGATACTGACGCTGAGGAACGTACGAAGATCCAGTACGGTACATCTATTGCATATCCGCTGATGGCAATGACCTGCCACGTATCTGCAGTGCCTAATCACCAGACTCGCCGTACCACCGGTATTGAAACCAGAGCTGATATTGCCCATCTTGGTGGAACCGGTTATGAGCTGGATACTTCTGCCTTTACCGATGAAGATCGGGAAACAGTCCGCAAGCAGGTGGAAAAGTATCACGAGATGGAGGATTTGTTGCTGTTTGGTGATCTGTACCGCACGGAGAATCCCCATACCGGTAATTACTTTGGCTTTATGATCGTATCCAAGGACAAGGAAAGCGCTCATCTGACAGCTTATCAGCGGCTGATTCAGTGTAACGGTCCCATTAAGCGCTTGAAAGTCCGTGGCTTGGATCCTGATAAGAAGTATTTTGTTCAGGAGTTGGATAAGACAATGCTGGGTGCCACCTGGATGAATGTTGGTATCAAACCCAATTTCCGGTATGAAGACTTTACCACCTTGACATTTACATTTAAGGCGGTATAATACTAGAAGCAAGCTGTGCATTGCGCTTAATTTATCATTGGAGTGTGTACTGTAATGAAACTGATTATTAAACACGATTACAACGAAATGTGTGCATGGGCCGCTCAGCACATCGCTGACGCCATCAACAATCACAAGGAAGCTCGTCCTTTCATTCTGGGTCTGCCCACCGGTTCTTCTCCTTTGGGCGTTTATAAGAAGCTGATCGAGATGAATAAGGCCGGTCTGGTTTCCTTCAAGAACGTAGTTACTTTCAATATGGACGAGTATGTCGGACTGCCCAGAGAGCACGACCAGAGCTACTGGTACTTCATGCACGATAACTTTTTCAACCACATCGATATCCCCGCTGCAAATATCAACATTCTCAACGGCATGGCTGAGGATCTGGTGGCTGAGTGCCAGCGTTATGAGGACAAGATCGCTTCCTACGGCGGCATCGATCTGTTCCTGGGTGGTAGTGGTGTTGACGGACACATTGCTTTCAATGAGCCCTTCACTTCTCTGACCTCCCGCACCGGTATTCGTGCACTGACCGAGGATACTCTGATTGTCAATTCCCGCTTCTTTGACAACGACCCCAACAAGGTGCCCAAGACTGCTCTGTCCGTTGGTGTCGGCACTGTTTGTGATTCCAAGCAGGTTCTGCTGCTGATCAGCGGCCACAACAAGGCTCGCGCTCTGCGCCACTGTGTTGAGGGCGGTGTTGATCACGCATGGACTATCAGCGCTCTGCAGATGCACGCTGACGGCATCATCGCCTGTGATGAGGCTGCTTGCGGCGAGCTGAAAGTTGATACCTACAAGTACTTCAAGGAAATTTACAAGAACGAGAAGTGATTTCAATCTATAACTGCCCGATCTTAGGATCGGGCAGTTTTTATATGCTCAGGCAAATAGAATATTTCCTATAAATGGCGCACAAACTGTTTAAGAAAGGGTGTGCGTTATTATGATGAAAACCAACGATCTGTTTGATCTCAGCCATAGTCTTGCAGGAGAGTCCCTGGCAGGTTTTGAGTACCCGTGGCAAGCGCTGCCGTGTATCAAGGATTTGATTGAGACGCTCAGCAACAATTTGGACAACGCATTTGAAGAAGTAATTCCGTCGGTATGGATACACAAATCGGCAAAGATTGCAAAAACTGCAAATATTAGCGGGCCCTGTATTATTGGCGCAAATACGGAGGTGCGGCACTGCGCCTTTATCCGGGGTAGTGCTTTGGTGGGAGATAATTGCGTGATCGGCAACTCTGTAGAGTTGAAAAATGTGATATTGTTCGACAATGTGCAGGTTCCGCACTTTAATTATGTTGGCGACAGTATTCTGGGATATAAGGCTCATTTGGGTGCTGGAGCTGTAACATCCAATGTAAAGTCGGATAAATCGCTGGTTACAATCAATGGAATGGAAACCGGAAGGAAAAAGGTTGGTGCAATGTTGGGAGATTACACTGAGGTGGGCTGTAATGCAGTGTTGAACCCCGGTACTGTGGTTGGTCGTAATTCCAACATTTATCCCACCTCCTGCGTCCGAGGATTTGTTCCGGAGAGAAGTATATGGAAGACTGGCGGAGTTGTTGTGAAGAAGGAGAATTTGTAATGGGTAAGTATTTTGGTACAGATGGATTTCGTGGGGAGGCCAATGTAAATCTGACTGCTGACCACGCATTCAAGGTGGGACGGTTTATCGGATGGTATTACACTCAGCTGAAGCGCCGCAATGGCAAGGAAGGTCCTGCACGGATCGTAATTGGCAAGGATACCCGCAGATCCAGCTATATGCTGGAATACAGTCTTGTAGGAGGACTTACCGCCAGCGGAGCGGATGCGTATTTGCTCCATGTTACCACCACACCCTCTGTGGCATATGTTTGCCGAACGGAGGACTTTGATTGCGGAATTATGATTTCCGCATCCCATAATCCCTACTATGATAATGGAATCAAGCTAATCAATAGCTTCGGCGAGAAGATGGATGAACGGGTAATCGGACTTGTTGAAGATTACCTGGATGGGCATCTGGAGGCATTCGGAAAAGTGTGGCAGGAGTTGCCTCTTGCCAGAAAGGAAATGATCGGTCAGTCTGTTGACCACGTGGCGGGCAGAAACCGCTATATCGGCTATTTGATTGGATTGGGCATTTATTCGTTTAAGGGGCTAAAAATCGGTCTGGACTGCGCCAACGGCGCAGCGTGGAATATTGCTAAGAATGTCTTTGATGCTATGGGTGCCAAGACCTATTTGATCAACGCGGACCCGGACGGCTATAATATCAATACCAATGCAGGCTCAACGCATATTGAAGTAATGCAGAAATTTGTTGTGGATAACGGATTGAATGTCGGTTTTGCTTACGACGGCGATGCAGATCGATGCCTTTGTGTGGATGAGAAGGGAAATGTAATCACCGGCGACCATATCCTCTATATCTATGGAAAGTATATGAAAGAGCGGGGGAAATTAATGGGCAATACCGTTGTTACCACGGTGATGTCGAATTTTGGACTGTATAAAGCTTTCGACGAACTGGGTATCGGTTATGCAAAAACTGCCGTCGGAGATAAGTATGTCTATGAATATATGATGGAAAACGGCTGCCGATTGGGTGGTGAGCAAAGTGGCCACATCATATTCTCTAAGAATGCATCTACCGGCGACGGTATTTTGACATCGCTGAAGATTATGGAGGTTATGCTGGCAAAAAAGAAAACACTCAGTCAGCTTTGCGAGGGATTTGTGTTCTATCCGCAGGTTTTGAAGAATGTTACTGTAACGGACAAAGCACAGGCGCAAAAGGATGCAGATGTGCGAGCGGCTGTGGATGCAGCAGCGGCAAAATTGGGGGATTCCGGCCGCATATTGGTACGAGAATCTGGAACAGAGCCAAAAATCCGTGTGATGGTTGAGGCGGAGAATATGCACCTGTGTGAAGAATTGGTAGATTCTGTGGTGAATGTGATTCGCCAAAAAGGATATGCAGTATAAAAATGAGCGAGCCAAAATGGCTCGCTCGTTTTCTTATTGTTTTCTAAAGGTAACCGTTCCGGCTTCGGCATCCATTCCGTCAATAATGGCAAGGGATTCAAGATGAACACCAAGATTTCGGATGACTTGTCCACCGATTTGAAAACCCTTTTCAATTACGATACCGATTCCTTCCACAGTTGCGCCGGCGGCTTTGGTGATGGCAATAAGTCCCTGCAAAGCACAGCCGTTCGCTAAAAAGTCATCGATGATCAAAATGCGGTCATCAGGACTCAGAAATTTCTTTGAAACAATAACATTGTTCCTTCTTTTATGGGTAAACGATTCGACTTCTGCGACATATACTTCGTTATCGATATTGACCGAATGGGATTTTTTGGCGAACACCATGGGAACGCCAAACTCCTTTGCAACAAAACAGGCAATGCCGATTCCGGAAGCTTCTATAGTCAGGACCTTGGTAATGTTTTTACCTTCAAAGCGGCGATGGAACTCCCGGCCGATTTCTTCCATCAGAGAAATATCCATTTGATGGTTGAGAAAACTATCGACCTTTAGGATGTTGTTTGGCTTTACAATTCCATCTTTCAAAATGCGTTCTTCCAGGAAATTCATATACTTACCTCCAATGTTGCTATCTGTCTTCTCTGAAGTAGGGCAGGCCAAGAGATTGCGGAGGCTGCTTGTCTCTTTGATTTCTCAAAGAGGAGATGATCAGAACGATAATGGTAACCACATAGGGCAGCATCTTGTAAAGTTCCTTTACAGCAAGGTTCATGCCGGAAGGAATGTACATATGCAGAATGTAGAGACCGCCGAAAAGGAAGGAGGCAAGAACACCTACATTGGGACGCCAGATGGTAAAGATAACGAGTGCGATGGCAAGCCAGCCTCTGTCGCCGAATGCGTCATTTGCCCAAATACCGCTTGCGTAGTCCATGACATAGTAAAGGCCGCCAAGACCGGCTATCATACAACCAATGCAGGTTGCCAGATATTTATAGCGATTGACATTGATACCGGCGGAGTCTGCGGTAGCGGGGTTTTCACCGACAGCGCGCAGGTGCAAACCGGTACGGGTGCGGTTGATAATGTAGGCAGAAATAAGTGCAATAGCAATGGCCAGATATACAAGGAAGCTGTAGCCAAGCACGAGATCACCAAACACGCCTAACTTATCCGCAAAAGGCAGTGTTTTCTTAAAACAGTTGGAAGTGGCAGAAAGTGCAAGGAAGGGCATATCTGCGCCGGAAAGTTTTACCAGAGAACCGCCGAAGAAGTTGCCAAAACCAACGCCAAATGTGGTCATAGCAAGGCCGGTAACATTCTGGTTGGCTCTGAGCGTTACAGTGAGGAAGCAGAAAAGAAGTCCCATCAAAAGGGAGCCTGCCAGGCAAAAAAGCGTAGGAATCAGTACTGCCAGGAGGGGATTTAATGCATCAGGAGAGGGAAGACTTTGCTCATAGACAAAAGCACCGATAACGCCACAGATACCGCCGACATACATAACGCCGGGGATACCGAGGTTCATATTGCCCGACTTCTGGGTGATGATTTCACCGGTGGAGCCGTACAACAGGGGAATGCCCTGGGCAATAGCACGAGGGAGGAAAGAAAGTATAGCTTCAAGCATAATTATTTTTCCTCCTTCTTAGAAGACTTGGTCAGGCAAATCTTGTAGTTGATGAAGAACTCGCAGCCGATAACGAAGAAAAGAATAATACCGGTAAGGATATCACCAAAGGAGGAGTTGAGGCCGAAATCAGTAGCGATTTCTCCGGCTCCTCGGTCAAGAAATACCAGCAGGAAGCTGGTCAGTATCATCCAGATCGGGTTAAACTTGGCGAGCCAGGATACCATAACAGCTGTAAAGCCTCTGCCGTCCACGATGGCAGAATTAAGGGTATGGTTGGTGCCACCGACCAGCAGCAGGCCGGCCAGACCGCAGATAGCGCCGGAGATCAGCATGGTGCGGACAATTACCTTTTCTACCTTGATTCCGATGTATCGTGCGGTGCGTTCACTTTCACCGACGACGGAGATTTCATAGCCGTGCTTGGAGTATTTGAGATAGATGAACATACCGATGGTCAAAAGACCTACAATAATGATGTTCAAAGCATATTTAGAGTTCAGAATTTCGGGGAACCAGCCAATCTTGCTGCCGGGGTTAATAACACCGATTTTACCGGAACCCTTGGGGTTTTCCCATACAACAGAGAAGTAGGCGACAAGCTGTGTAGCCACATAGTTCATCATAAGGGTAAATAGGGTTACGTTGGTTCCGAACTTAGCCTTGAAGAAGGCGGGGATTGCACCCCAAAGGGCACCGGCGAGAATGCTTGTGATCACCATACAGGAAATAACCACCGGATTGGACTGGTTCTTCATCAGGATCATACAAGCTGCTGCTGCAAGCGCGCCGACAAGGGCCTGACCTTCACCGCCGATATTCCAGAAGCGCATCTTAAACGCAGGCGTAAGCGCAAGCGCGATACACAGCAGCATAGCAGTGTTCTGCAGCAGAACCATAAATTTGCGTTGAGAACCAAAGGAACCGTCGATGATGGTGGTATAGATCTGAACGGGGTTTTCAGAAGTAACAAGGGTACTGACCACGCCGCAGCAGATCAGGGCAAACACGATGGCTGCCGCTCTGATAGCCCAGCTGAAATACCAAGGCATTTCGCCGCGCTTAACAATATGAAAGAGAGGTTGTCTTGTCTTATGCATTGCTGTTACCTCCAAGACGGGTCATCATCATACCCACATCGTGCTTCTGCGCACCTCTGCCGGGGACGATGCCGCTGACTTTACCGGCGCACAGAACAAGGATACGGTCGCAAAGCTCCAGAAGCACATCAAGATCCTCGCCGACATAAATGACAGCAACACCTTTTTGTTTCTGACGGTTAATCAGGTCGTAAATGGTGTGGGAGGAATTGATATCGAGTCCGCGGACGGCATAAGCGGTCAGCAGGACCTTGGGAGCAGAGGCGATTTCACGGCCGACCAGAACTTTTTGGACATTACCGCCGGAGAGTTTTCTTACCTGCGTATCAATGCTGGGTGTCTTTACATCCAGTTCTTCTACAACATGCTTGGCGAGCTTTCTGGGACTCTTGCGGTCAGTAAATATATTTCGGCCTTTTCTAAAGGAACGCAGCATCATATTATCGCTGAGGTTCATTCCACCGACCAGGCCCATACCAAGACGGTCTTCTGGCACAAAGGAGAGGGAAATGCCCTTATCAGCGATGCGCAAGGGATCCAAGCCAAGCAGCTCATCACGTGTTCCGTCATCTTCTACATAGCAGATCGAACCGCTTTCTACCGGTTGCAGACCTGCAATGGCCTCTAACAGTTCTTTCTGACCACTGCCGGAAATGCCGGCAATTCCAAGGATCTCACCGCTCATAGCAGTAAAGGAAACGTCCTCAAGTTTAAGAACACCGTCGATAGAGCGAACGGTCAGTCCATTTACCTCAATACGGGGTTTGGGGTCTACTGGATCAGGACGCGTGATATTCAGCGCTACGGCGTGACCAACCATCATATTGGTCATTTCTTGTGCATTGGTATCCTTTGTTGGCATATCACCGATAAACTGTCCGTGGCGGAGAATGGCAACACGGTCAGACAGATCCTCAACCTCGTGCATCTTATGGGTAATAATTACAATTGCCTTTCCGTCGTCGCGCATATTGCGAAGAACAGCAAACAATTTATCTGTTTCCTGGGGAGTGAGAACTGCCGTGGGCTCATCCAGAATCAGTATATCAGCGCCTCTGTAGAGAACCTTTACAATCTCTACTGTCTGCTTCTGGGAAACTGACATATCATAAATTCTCTGGTTGGGATCAACCTCAAAGCCGTAAGCTTCACAGATCTGCCGGATCTTTTCGCTTGCTGCCTTGAGATCCAGTTTGCCGTCAAGACCCAATGCAATATTTTCGGCAGCAGTGAGTACATCTACCAGCTTGAAATGCTGGTGAATCATACCGATGCCGTGGTCAAAAGCGTCCTTAGGAGAACGAATAACAACTTTTTCGTCATTGATAAAAATATCGCCATCGTCGGGATAGTAAATGCCGGAAAGCATATTCATCAAGGTAGTCTTACCACTGCCGTTTTCACCCAACAGAGCAAGAATCTCTCCTTTATATATGTTTAGCCAGACTTTGTCATTGGCGATAACAGAACCAAATGTTTTGGTTATGTTTCGCATTTTAACGGTTGCAACTTTTGTATCCAAAGGCTTCATCCTCCAGTTCTATGATAATGTAGTCGATAGGATTATGCTGCAAAGGGTAACTCAGCGGCGAGATTGGTCACTGGGCTACCCTTTACAGCACTGTAGGGAAGGCGTGTAAACAGGCCTTCCCTTAATGTGATTCTTATGCGTGGAGGTTGGTGATCCCGTCGATGAACATATCGAAGTAAGGAGCGGAACGATACTCGGATTCATGGAAGTAACCGTCAGCAATAGCCTCGGTCTCGGGAACGAAATCGCCCATATCGTCAACGTCAGCAGTGTAGCTGGTCAGGGTCTTGCCGCCAACAGTGAAGGTAGCGGTGTCAAAGACCTTCAGAGTGCCGTTGAGCAGAGCAGTCTTGACTTCCTCCAGCTTTGCAGCAGTGCCTTCAGCAGCAACGCCTTCGTTCAGGTCCTTCAGAGCGACGCCGCCGTTCTCCAGGGTGCCAATCCAGTCAGCTGCGATTTCCTCACCCTTCATAGCAGCCTTCATGGAGTACTTCATGTAGGGAGCCCAGTTGATGTAGGAAGCAACAATGTAGGTGTCGGGGCAAGCATCCTTAGCGGAGCCGTTGTAGAACACGAAGGGAACGCCATTGTTCTGGCACTCGGTGGGAGCGCCCATGGAGTCAGCGTGCAGGGAGATCAGCTTGCAGTTGTTGTTGATCAGCTTAACAGCGCCTTCCTGCTCCAGGGTGGGATCATACCAGGAGTTGGTGAAGGTTACGTCCATAGTAGCGGTGGGGCAAACATAGCGGACGCCCAGGAAGAAGGAGGTCATGCCGGAGATAACTTCTGCGTAGGGGAATGCACCGATGTAGCCAACCTTGGCCTCTTCAGCGGTGAACTCGCCAGCGGCGATCATCTCGTTCAGCTTCAGGCCAGCAGCAACGCCGCCCAGGAAACGGCCTTCGTAGATGGAGGCGAAAGCGTTGTGGTAGTTAGCAACACCAGCGGTGTGAGCCTGAGTACTGGTTGCATGGCAGAACTGAACGTTGGGGAATTCCTTTGCAGCCTGAATCATGTAGGACTCATGACCGAAGGAGTCAGCGAATATAAGAT
>JAZQTN010000026.1:0-18662 GCA_045630825.1 Faecousia sp.
TTTTGAATAATTTGCTTCTAGCAATATTACTCAAGAATTTTCGTTGGCTGTTATTCGTTCAAAAACGCTTAAACAATCCATTTATAATTGTCCAAGGTGTTATAGTTTGTCTCACATTATTCAATTTACAAGGTACAGAGCACCCACCGAGCGGTGAGCTTTTTCATTCTAGCACGCGCCTCCCCTCTTGTCAAGAACTTTTTTCAAGTTTTTGCAAAATTCGATAGCGTATATTAGATTGATCGCTGCCATCGCGGCAGCTTTGCTATAATAGCAATCCAAATGCCATTTGTCAATACATAAAATTACTTTTTTTAACAAATTTTCAGCCCTGATTTTCTTTGTCCTTTGGGTGTAGATATTTATCCCTGTGATTACTTTTTACCATCCGTTGACGCATGATTGCAGGTTCAAAAAACACAAGGTACGGTACGCCCAAACTCTTTAACCGAATCAGGTGAATTACAAGAACCGTAAGCCCAATCCCCAGGCCTGTCATTCCCGCGATCGACGCCGCTACCGCCAAAGCAAAACGGCTCACACGGACTGCAGCGGCAAAATCCCGATTAGGAAGCACAAATCCACTGATTCCGGTAATGCTGACAACGATAAGCGCCATTGGCGAAATCACCCCCGCGTCCACCGCTGCGGACCCAAGGACGATTCCGCCGATAATCGATACGGACTGACCAATACTTTGAGGTAGATGGACACCCGATTCCTGCAACAATTCAAACGCCATCAAAAGTCCCAACACCTCCCAAACTGCAGAGTACGGTAGGCCATCCCGGCTTTCGTCAATAATCTGCAGCAGCATATCCGGAATCAGGTTTCTGTGGAATGTTGTCATCGCAATATAGATTGCAGGCAACAGCAATCCAATAAACAGTGCAGCGTAACGCATCACCCGCACCCAGGATGCAGAAATATAATCCCGCCCCAAATCTTCCGGAGAATTCATAAGATATCCGATATCCACCGGGGCAAGATATCCCAACGGCAGACCGTCCACAAACAGCCCTACCCTACCCTTCAGCAAACCGTTACAAAACCGATCTGTCCGCTCTGTATACTGCAAAAGTGGAAATGCAGTTTTCCGGGAACCGGTGATATACTCCTCCACGGAAGCCGGTGAGAGCATACCGTCAATATCAATGGTATCCAACCGTTTTTTCATTCGTTCCACCAGTTCATCATTGGTCAGTCCGTCGATCCACACAACGCTCACATTGGTCAGGCTACGCCGACCTACCTTGGTTTCATAGATCCGCAGATCCGGTGTTCGCAGATGACGACGCACCAGGCTGGTATTGGTACGCACTGTCTCCACGAAAGCATCTTTGGGACCCTTTGCGGTATGCTCCACATCCGGTGCAGCAAGTCCCCTCTTCTCCCCTGTCTTGGTTTCAAAGGCAACCGCACCTGCCCCCGGAAACAGAACTACGCAAAAGCCATTCACCAACAGTTGTGCTGCTTCAGTAAGGGTTTGGCATGCCTTTGCCACGGAATTGACCACCACGCCATCCAAGGCATTGGCGTAAAGTGCAGCCATAGATTCACCTTGCAGCTGCTCCATAATCGGCTTAAATACATATTCTGAGATATCTCCTCCGGAGGTCAAGCCATCAATGGCATAGCCGTAGAGGGTAAATTGACTGCATTTTATTTTACGCACATTAAAGTCGCCGGCCTCACGAAAAATATTACGAATATTCTGATCAGTAATTTCACCGGGGTACATTTCGTTCATTTTCTCCACCTCCCAGCTAGTTTACCCAAAAGGGCACTGAAAATGTGGATAGGAATTGCATTTTGCTGTTCCAAATGATATAGTAAAGAAAATCCGCACAAGGAGTAAACTTATGGCTCACACAATTGCTGCTGTATCCACCGGCCTCGCCGTCAGCGCTATCGGCATCATCCGGCTCACCGGTGATGACTGTGCCGCTGTTGCCGGAAAAGTCTTTACATTAATAAATAATAAGCCCCTCAGCGATGCCCCGGACCGAAAGCTGATGTTGGGCACACTGAAGGACAAAGACGGCAGAACCATTGACCAATGCTGCGCCATTTACAGCCGGGCACCCCACACCTACACCGGTGAGGATACGGTGGAATTCCACTGCCACGGCTCACCGGCAGTGCTGGCTGCAGGCCTGGATGCGCTATATATCGCAGGTGCACGGCCTGCCCAGCGGGGCGAGTTTACCAAACGTGCTTTCCTTAACGGTAAATTGGACCTGACACAAGCAGAAGCTGTCATTGACCTGATCGAAGCAGATAGCGCCGACGCCGCTGCCAACGCAGCCGGTCAGGTGGGCGGCGTGCTGCAGAAGAAGCTGGCACCCATTTACGACAATCTGACCAATCTTTGCAGTCATTTTCACGCTGTTCTTGACTACCCCGATGAGGACATTGAGGATTTCGGCCTTGACCGCTACGAAAACGCGCTTAAAGCCGATGCCGCTGCTTTGAATGCCCTGCTGAACACCTATGGGCAAGGCCGCATTCTGCGCCAAGGTGTAGCTGCTGCCATTGTGGGCAGACCCAATGTAGGTAAATCCAGCCTGCTCAATGCACTCGTTGGCTACGAGCGGGTTATCGTTACCCAGATTGCCGGCACTACCCGGGACACGGTAGAAGAAACTGCGATGGTGGGCAACACCCGTCTGCGGCTTATCGACACCGCCGGCATCCGGGAAACTATAGATCAAATTGAAGCAATGGGCATTGAGCGTTCCCGGCAAGCGATGAAAAATGCTGATCTTGTAATTTTCGTCTGCGAAGGCTCCGCTCCCCTTACAGAGGATGACCGGGCCATTATGGCGCTGTGTCAGGGACACAACAATGCAGTTGCGCTGATCAACAAAACGGATCTGGGGCAGGTTGTCTCTCCTGCCGACCTTCCCTTCAAGCATATCATCCCGGTCTGTGCCGCCACCGGCGAAGGTCTTGATATATTTGCCGCCCTTGTTGATGAAATGTTCGGCGGTAATATTCCCTGCGACGGCTCGATCCTTACCAACACTCGGCAGTACGATGCCATTCGCCGCGCATACGATGCAATGCTGCGGGCGCTGGACGGACTCAATTTGGGTCTAACTCCGGATGCAGTGCTGACGGATGTGGAGGATTCGATGATGGCTATGGGCGAAGTTACCGGTGCGACTGTCCGGGAGGACATCACCGCCCGGATTTTTGAACGATTCTGTGTAGGAAAGTGAAATTATGATCTATCTTGACAATTCCGCCACCACGAAGCCTTGTATGGAGGCGGTGGAGGCGATGACAAAAGCCCTGACCGAGGATTGGGGAAATCCCAGCTCTCTGTATAACTTTGGCATTGATGCCGCCCGGGAGCTTCGCAGTGTCCGGCAGCAACTGGCTGCTGTTCTGGGTGCGGAAACCGACCGGCTGTTCTTCACCTCCGGTGGTACAGAGGCAGACAACTGGGCAATTTACGGCACAGTTAAGCGTCTCGGCAAGCGGGGTAAGCACATCATTACCACCGCCATTGAACATCCCGCAGTTTTGAACTGCATGAAAGACCTGCAGGCTCAGGGCTTTGATGTTACCTATCTGCAGCCCGATAATTCGGGTCGAATTGGCGCAGACGATCTGCGGGCAGCCTTGCGGCCCGATACCATTCTGGTGTCTATTATGATGGTCAACAATGAGGTAGGCTCTATTATGCCTATTTCCCAGATGGCGAAGCTGACCCATCGTCTGAGCCCCAACGCCATCTTCCATACAGATGCAGTACAGGGCTTTCTAAAAGTGCCTTTCAGCGCCAAGACGCTGGGCGCTGACCTTATCAGCATTTCTTCCCACAAGATTCACGGGCCGAAAGGCGCCGGTGCGCTGTATATCAGTCCCCGGCTCAAGTCTTTTCCGCCACTGCTGTTGGGTGGCGGACAGGAAAACGGCTATCGCAGCGGCACGGAAGCAACCCCCGCCATTTTTGGTTTTTGCGCAGCGGCCACAGCTGTGAATGCCACTTTGCAGGCCGACCTGCAACAGGAGGGTGAGCTTAAGGAAGCACTTGTGGAGCAATTATCCGGACTGGAAGGTGTAGTGATCAACGGTGCTCACGAAGCGCCCCATATTCTTTCCCTTTCCATCCCCGGCCTGCCGACGCAAAACTCTATCAACATTTTGCAAGACGCCGGCATCTGCGTATCCGCAGGCTCCGCTTGCGCCAAGGGCCACCGTAGCCATACATTGACTGCGATGAACCTTTCGCCGGAGGTTATGGACAGTTCCTTCCGCATCTCCCTCTGCCGGGATACCACCCAAGAGGAATTGGGCAAACTGGTGGATGTCATCAAGAACGAGCTTCTCCCCCGTAAATAACGAAAAACCAGGGCTGAAATCCAGCCCTGGTTTTATTGTCTATGATTAGTATGCGACGCCCCAGTAGATCATCTTGTCTGCAGGCTTACCGCAGCAAGCGCAAGTATCGCCCAGATGCTCCTGCTTGAAGGGGATGCAACGGGAGGACATTCCCGCAATTTCCTTCATCTTCAGCTCGCAATCCAACTCGCCGCACCACATAGTCTTAATGAAGCCGCCGTTGGCATCCTGCAAAGTCTTAGCTTCCTCCACAGAGTGTGCTTCGTAGATGTGGTCCTCCAGGTTCTTCTTAGCCTTGGCGTACATACCGTCGTGAACAGCCTGCAACTGCTCAGCAACAGCGGTTTCCAGATCCTCAAGCTTGGTAATGATCTTTTCCCGGTCGGTACGGCGTACCAATACGCATTCTCCGTTCTCCAGATCACGAGGACCGCACTCCACACGCAGAGGCACGCCCTTCATCTCATACTCAGCGCATTTCCAACCCATAGAGTTGTCGCTGTCGTCCAGCTTGACGCGGAAGCCAGCATTCTGCAGACGGGTCTTCAGCTCGTTGGCAGCTTCCAGAACGCCGGGCTTATGCTGTGCCACGGGCAGGATGACAACCTGAACGGGGGCAACCTTGGGAGGCAGCACCAGACCGTTGTTGTCGCCGTGGGTCATAATGATACCGCCGAACAGACGGGTGGATACGCCCCAGGAAGTCTCGTGGGGATTGGTCTTCTGGTTGTTCTTATCGGTAAACTCAATTCCAAAAGCCTTTGCAAAGCCATCACCGAAATAGTGGGATGTACCGGCCTGCAGCGCCTTTCGGTCGTGCATCATACACTCGATGGTGTAGGTAGCCTCAGCACCGTTAAACTTTTCCTTATCGGTCTTCTGGCCGCGGGTAACAGGCATTGCCAGAACATTCTCACAGAAATCAGCGTAGACATTCAGCATAGTTTCGGTGAATTCCTTAGCTTCCTCTGCGGTGGCGTGGATGGTATGACCTTCCTGCCACAGGAATTCTCTATGCCGCAGGAAGGGGCGGGAGGTCTTCTCCCAGCGCAGAACGCTGCACCACTGGTTATACTTCATCGGCAGATCTCTGTGAGACTGCAGCACATTGGCAAAGTGCTCGCAGAACAGGGTCTCGGAAGTGGGACGGATGGCATAGCGCTCCTCCAGATTCTCACCACCGCCCATAGTAACCCAGGCGCACTCCGGTGCAAAACCTTCCACATGATCCTTTTCCTTCTGCAGCAGGCTTTCAGGGATCAGCAGGGGCATATAAACATTTTCGACGCCAACCTTCTTGAATTCAGCATCCATAATCCGCTGAATGTTCTCCCATATAGCATAGCCATAGGGACGGTAGATGAATACGCCCTTAATGGATGAATAGTCAATGAGCTGTGCCTTTTTGCACACATCGGTAAACCATTGGGCAAAGTCTACCTCCATATCTGTGATCTGTTCAACTTTTTTATCTTTTGCCATGATGAATACATCCTCTCTTTGGCATAATTCGTTATTATACATTATAGCACCAATGTCAAGCGTCTGCATAGGATGGTATAAGATTTTTTACCCGGGAGGCTGCCCCATAATGAGAATCACACTTTCTTTAGAGCCCAGTGTGGCTCTTTTTTATTCGCGGATCGCCCTTTCTGCCGGAAAATCACTGGAGGAGGTGCTTAGCGACGCCCTGTTCAAGCTGGCCGGTGAACTGAGTTTGGAGGCTCTGCAGGAAGGCAGCGCACCTAAAGCGAAATAATTTTTCAAAACCGTTGCGATTGTGCTTATCATTTGGTATACTGAAAACAGAAATAAAGGAAACGGAGGTTTTCCCAATGAAATCCATCCGCGATATTTACAAGATCGGCAAAGGCCCTTCCTCCTCCCATACAATGGGTCCGGAACGGGCTGCCCGACTGTTTTTAGAGCAAAACCCTGACGCCGACGGCTTCCGTGTCGTTCTTTTCGGCTCCTTGAGCAAGACCGGCGTAGGACACGGCACAGACCGGGTGCTGAATCAGGTCTTCTCCCCCATTCCCACCGAGATTGTTTTCTCTGGCGAAACTCTGACCGATTCTCACCCCAACACACTGGACTTCTATGCCGTCAAGGACGGCAAGGATACCGCATATCTGCGTGTCGAGTCCATAGGTGGCGGTGACATCCGTGTTCCCGGCCAAAAGCATCTGGATCCGCCGGAAGTATATCCCGAAAACTCCTTTGCAGAAATTGCCGATTTTTGCAAATGGCGCTATATACACAACCTCAGCGACTATGTAGAGCTGAACGAGGGCGAAGAGATCTGGGATTTTCTGATGAATGTCTGGCAGCATATGAAGCAGGCCATTGAGGACGGCTTGAATGCCACCGGCACTCTGCCCGGCGGCCTGAATGTCCAGCGCAAGGCAAAATTCCTCAAGGAGCAAGTTCCGGAGGAACACACCCCCGCCCTGTTGGAGTTCCAGCAGATTGCCGCTTATGCCTACGCCGTGGCAGAGCAGAACGCCGACAACGGCACCATCGTTACTGCTCCTACCTGCGGTGCCTGCGGTGTCGTGCCTGCCGTACTGAAATACGCTCAGGACACTCGGGGCTTTACCGACGAACAGATTATTCGCGGTCTTGCTGCTGCAGGCATTATCGGCAGTCTGACCAAGCGCAACGCCTCCATTTCCGGCGCAGAATGTGGCTGTCAAGCCGAGATCGGTACAGCCTGCTCTATGGCTGCCGCCGCTTTGGCGGAGCTGTATGGTCAAGATCTGGATCAAGTGGAATATGCCGCGGAAGTTGCGATGGAGCACCATCTGGGTCTGACCTGCGATCCCATCTGCGGTCTAGTGCAGATCCCTTGTATTGAGCGAAATGCTGTTGCCGCTATGCGGGCAATGAACGCCTGCAACCTCAGCTATTTCCTCACAGGCTCAAGAAATATCAGCTATGATATGGTCTGCCGAGCAATGCACGACACCGGCATCCATCTGCATCACCAATTCCGGGAAACCAGTGAAGGCGGACTGGCCCGAATTTACAATCGCCGCAAGTAAAATAATCACCCGACAGATGATCTTTGATCACCTGTCGGGTTTTGTTTAGTCTGCGATATCTTTCTGCTGCTGGGTGAGCGTAGCCATATACTCCTCCATACAGCAATAATCTTTCAGCTCCTGGGCAAGTTCAACGCCCACATAGCGGAAATGCCAGGGCTCATAGATAATACCGGTGATATCAAGATGATCATCCGGATAGCGAAGAATAAAGCCATAGTCCCAGCAGTTTTCAGCCATCCATTCATAGGCGCCGCCACCGCTGTTGATATCCAGCGCCATACCCGTGTGATGCTCACTGTGCCCGGGGATCGCAAGGGATTGGCCGGTTATACGTTCGGCCTCTTCCTTCGTCATGCCCTGTGCCATACGCTCAGCCACTTTTTTGTCCCACTTATATTGCTGCGTTTCAATCGACCGGTAGGAATTGTTTACCTCAACGGCTGCACCGGCAGCACGTCCGGCGCTAAACATCTTCTGGAGAGCATCTTTTGTGTTTCTGGCAATTTTGAACCCCTCAAAATCTACCAAATCAAGAACATAGTCATCAGGAATGGCGTGCCACGGATTGCACATCAGCACCTCTTTGCCTTTCGAAGTAAAGAACCGGGAGATGCCGTCTACCTCTACTTCGCCAATGGCCATTCTTCCTGTTGGCAAGAAATAATAACGGTCCTGGTCCAGTGTCAGCCAACCGGTAGTAACCGCGCCATTTTCGCTTAAGTAATAGGTCTTCTGCTCCCACTCCAGCCAACCAATGTGGGGTTTGCCGTCATCGCCAAAGTAATACCGTCCGGTATCATCTTCATACCAACCGGTAGTAACACTTCCATCTTCCTGGAACAGATAGCACACGCCATCCATTACAACCCAACCAGAGACTGCATGACCATCGTTTGCAAAATAGTACCGCTTGCCATCCATCTCCTGCCAGCCGGTAGTCATCACGCCGTTTTCGCCCAGATAGTAGCGATTTCCGTCCTGCTCCAGCCACCCGTAGCAGAGAACACCCTCGTCTGTAAAATAAAACTTGCAGTCCTTAATTTCCTGCCAGCCAGTAACCATTGCGCCGCCACGGGGATCGAAATAATAATCCTTGCCGTCAATTTTCTGCCAACCGTTCTGCGGATTGCCCTTGCTGTCCAAATAACGGGTGATGCCGTCCTTGGTGTCCCAGCCGCTTCGATCAGAGAAACTGATCCACAGGATACAGCACACAACTATCAGAACAACAACCACAGGCAACAGCCAGATCTTATTCCGTTTTGCTGATTTTGTACGCATTATCAACGCCACCTTTCATAGAAAAAGTATAACATATCTTGCCCTTTGTTACAAGAGCAGAACGAAACATTTTGAAATCCCGGCTTGCAAATACGGATAATGTGATGTAAAATAATGAAAAGATAAAAACAGTAAGGAGACTTATATGAAATTAGGTATCGTTGCTCAGCGGCCGAATTTCATAACTCCTTATAAATCTATATAATCCCGATAAACCCTTATGGCACAAGGACTTTCGGGATCTCGACTAAAATGTATCTTCACGTATCTCCATGCATCTCAATGCCAAAAAGGTGTACAAAAGGTGTATAAAAGGTGTTGGAAAAAGTGAAACAACCGAGAAAAATCCAATGCAACAACATCTACAACAACACCCCGTCTTTACGAAAAGACGGGGTGTATTGTATACCTTATTTGACAGCTGTATTGTGATCACTCAAATATTGCAAAATCGTTTCCATGCTTTTTTCAACACCATCCGAAGAATCCACCACCAACTCATAGTTTTTGGCATGACCCCAGCGTTTTCCGGAAATATGGCGATAATAAGAGGCTCTGGCCTTGTCGGAACGGCGGATGTTGCGTTTTGCTTCGCTGAGTGTGTCGCCGTAGATCGCCATCACCCTGCTGATGCGGTGATCTTTGGGGGCATGGACGAACACGCGGATGACATTTTCCCGATTGTGAAGCACATAGTCAGCGGCTCTGCCAACGATCACGCAGGAGCCGCTATCCGCAATTTTGCGAATGATACGGTCCTGCGCTTTGATGGCTCTCTGAACCGCGTGGGAGCTTAAGTAAAGATCCCGCATAGCGTCCGGGGCATTCTTATGGATATCAGAAATAAATTCCTGATCCAAACCGCTTTCGTGGGCGGCAAGGGCGATCATTTCCTTGTAGTAGAACGGGATGCCCAATTTCTTGGCTACCAGCTTGCCGATCTGCTTGCCCGAAGAACCGTGCTGTCTTGCAATGGTAATAATAACACCGGGTTTCGATGGCTGGATATCGGCAGGGATAGCATCCTTCTTTTTCTTACCATGTTCACGGTACGGCATCTGAAATAACCGAACCGATAAGATAAAGCCAAGTACAGAAACAAGGGTATCCGTCACCGGATAGGTCAGCCAGAAGTACGCAAGTCCAAACCGTGAGAAGAGGTATGCCAGCGGTACGAATAAGCAGACAGTGCGAATGACCGTCAGCGCCGAGCTGGTAAGGCTTCTGCCCACCGCCTGGAACAGAACGGGATAGGTCAGAGAAATTGCCAGAGGCACAAAGCTGGCACCGATGATCCGGAATGCCACAATGCCGTCCGAGATGACCTGCGCATCCGAAGAAAAGAGGCGCAGCATTGGCTCAGGAATCAGTTCAAAGCAAAGTGTTCCCAGCAGCATCAGACCTGCGCCGAACAGAAGCGCTGTATTTAGTGTCTGTTTGCACCGCTGGATCTTCTTTGCCGCATAGTTAAAACTGATCACAGGAACCACACAGGTCTGCATGGCACCTACGGGGATAAAGAAGAAGGTTTGCCACTTGTAGTAAAGACCCAGCACCGTCACCGCCGCATCCGAGAAGGTGGCCAGAATGGTATTCAGACCGAAGATATACAGGGTGTATGCCGACTGCATTAGAATGTTCGGCGTGCCCAGCCGGAAGATCTTTCCGATATGATGGGGATATTTTGCAATCTTGGGAGCGGGATAAAATCCCTTCTTCATAACAACAAGGGCGGCCACCACCTGGCCGGCAACGGTAGCCACCGCTGCACCGGCAATACCCATTTTTGGCAGACCAAACATACCGAAGATCAGCAGTGGGTCTAACACGATGTTGGTTACCGCACCGCAGATCTGGGCGATCATCGGCATTTTCATATCGCCTTGCGCCTGCAGCACTTTGGTCCAGATGCTTTCCAGAAACAGACCAAAACTGAAAATACACACGATCCGTCCGTAGAGGACCACATTCTCGATCACTTCGGGGGAAGATGTCTGGAGTTTTGCGTATAGGGGCATGATTGCATAGCAAACTGCAGCAAAAACTGCCCACAAACCGATGGCCAGCGGTGCGCCAATGCCTGCGTATTCTTCTGCTTCCTGCCTGTTGCCTACGCCCAGCTTCGCCGCCATAACGGTATTGATACCCACACCGGTTCCCACCGCCAGTGCGATCATCAGCAGCTGCAAGGGATATACGATGGACAGCGCTGTCAGACCAGCATCGGAATACCGTCCAACAAAAAGGCTGTCGATGATGTTATAAAGCGCCTGGATCAGCTGAGCCAGCATCACCGGCGGTGCAAGCTTCAGAAGGATCTTGCTGATTTTTTCTATGCCGAATAACTCTGTTTGCTCCATTGCCTGTTACCTCACTTCCTCTAATGCCTGATTCAATGCCTGGTCATACACCAACAACAAATCTGTAAGTGCTTTTAGCTTATCCTTCCCAAGAAGCTCTAACGCCCTGGATTCAACCATATCCAGTGATTCCAGAAAAGGCGCGGCATATTCATTCCCTTTGGAAGAAAGTACAAACGCTTTCTCCCGTCCCTTACTATTGGCATCATCGCACTCTAAAATGCCATCCTTTCGGAGTCCGGCGATCACATTGTTCATTGTCTGCTTAGGGAGAAGATAATTATCACAAATCTGTTTTTGAGTACAAAATCCTGTTTCTCTGATGGTATATAGCACGAGCATCTCATTATAGGAAATGTTATGTCTGCTTGACCACTCCGAATAAATTCCGCGAAATTTGATGATGGCACGATTGACATCATCAAATAATTGCTGTTTCTTTTTGTCCATAACAACACCTCTTTGCATTTTCGGTATCCGGTAATCTTTACACTTCTCTGTAAACAAAAATAAAGTCCCAAATGGGACTGTAATATTATACGCCTACTAAAATACATAGTCAATAGAGTTCGGAAAAGCTACAAAAAATCGCCCGCAGGATTTCTCCCACGGGCAGCATGATGGTTAGCAATCTAAAAGCTTATCAGTACGTAATTCTAAAATAGTCAAGGTACACCTTAAAGCGGTCTTGGGCAGTGAGACAGGTGTCCATTAGGAAACCTTTTTCGTGATCCCATTCTTTAAGGCCGCGGTAGTAGAACAACTTCAGATTGTCCTCAATGATGAATGGTACGATATTGTGCTTTAGGCACTCCTTGAAGAGTATCAGGCGGCCTACACGACCGTTTCCGTCCTGGAAGGGATGGATACGTTCAAAAGCTACATGGAAGGCTACAATGTCCTCAAAGGTCTTAGCGGGCAACTCGTTGTAACTCACCAGTAGTTTGCGAATCTCATCAGCAACTTTCTCCGGCAGCGTAGTGTCATTACCACCTACCTCATTGGGCAACTTTTTGTACTCCCCTACTGCAAACCAATCCTTGCGGCTGTCGCTGGTACCGGTCTTCAGCACAAAATGCAGTTCCTTGATAAACTTCTCGGTCAGCACAGAACCTGCCTGGTCGATCACCATATCAATGCACCGGAAGTGGTTGGATGTTTCGATCACATCGTCCACGTTTACAGCTTCGTTTTCAAAACCAATGGTGTTGGTCTCAAAGATATACCGGGTCTGATCGTGAGTCAGGCGGCTACCCTCAATATGATTAGAGTTGTAGGTCAGGTCGATCTGCACCTTGTGATAGATGCCACCAGTCATCTTGGCTGCTTTCTGCTCCCGCAGAATCTGCAGCAACGTAGGTGTATCGTTTTTCTTATTTGCACGCTCCGGCTTTTGTGCATCCTCCGGAATGTACCAAGTTTTTCCGATAAGCTTAGCATCGGCAATTCTGCCGTGGGCGCAGTAATTCCGCACGCTTCGTTCAGAAAGCCCCCACTTTTCAGCCATTTTTGCAACAGATATATATTCCATAGTTACCTCCCGGTAAGTTTTCATGACCTTATTATACCACATTATCGGCAAAATATCAATACAGCTTTCAAACTTGTCAACTCTTTATTGCCGATAGCTTCACGCTTTGCTAGACAGTTTGTAAAAGCAACTGTCGTCAAACACCAATGCAATATTGATTTCCCAACCGTTAACTTTTCAATATTTATTATGCAAAACAAATGGTGGCAAAGAGTATTACAATCCTTGCCACCGTTTTATGTTATTTAACTTTAATCAATAATGCTCTACCCTTATCAACAGATACTTTTGCCGTTTCCCCACAAAGCACTTCGTTGCTAATTCCGTACTGATATTCGCAGGTGATTTCACCGTTCTCAAGCGGGTATTTTGCATTTTCAATTGTTATTCCTTTTGCTGTCCCAGACATGTTCAACAAAGAGAAAAACGAATAAGAATCCTCAATATAAGCCGGCTCATTTGATACAATTTCCATCTTGGAAAAATCATCTATGATACAGCCTTTCTTGCCGAGGGAATCGAGGTACAACAAGATATACACATTCCCAAGCGTGTGATCAAGTCTTGCTCCGACAACGCCGATCAAAAGGAAGTTATCGTACCCTCTTTTGATGGCTTCTTTGACAGCATAGACCGTATCCGTATCATCCTTCTCACAAGGTAGTACTATCGTTTCAACATCAAGTTGCGGATTCTCATGGGAATCAAAATCACCGACAATCAAACTTGGCTGCACCCGCAAATTCTCCATGTGCTTCAAACCGCTATCGCAGAAAATTATATAGTCATCAGCACTTAGGTTTTCACGGATGAAGTCATAATTGTTGATGTTCGCACCGCCAACAATCACACAGCGCCCCATCATTTGCTCACCGCCCATTGGCCTTGCAGATCAAATGCGTGATTCATCGGTCCGGAGCCTTTTCCCAAATCAAGCATTGCCGCCAATGCACCCGATATATAGTCCTTCGCTCTCTGAATAGATTCAGCGAGGGTAAATCCCTTGGCAAGATTCGATGTGATAGCGCTTGAAAGTGTACAACCCGTGCCGTGAGTGTTGGGGTTGTTGATACGCTTGCCTTCAAACCAAATCAGTTCGCCTTTTGCGTAAAGCAGATCATTTGCATCATTGATGCTGTGACCACCTTTGAGCAGAACGGCGCAATGATAACTGTCTCCAATTTGCTTTGCCGCAGCAATCATATCCTCTTTGTTCTCGATGGTCATACCGGACAAAACCTGTGCTTCTGGAATGTTAGGGGTTACAAGTGTTGATATGGGCAGCAGCTCATTGATGAGCGTTTGCACAGCATTCTGCTTTATCAAAGAAGAACCGGCAGATGCGACCATGACAGGATCAATGACCACATTCTTTGCATTATAGTATCTCAACCTGTCTGCAATCACACAGATCAGCTCGCTGGACGCTACCATACCGATTTTGACGGCATTGGGATAAATGTCCTCGAACACCGAATCAAGCTGCTGTTTCAAAAAGTCTGGTATTGATTCTTGAATTGCTCTTACGCCGGTTGTGTTCTGTGCTGTTAGTGCGGTGATCGCACTCATGGCATAAACACCATTCATCGTCATTGTTTTCAAATCTGCTTGAATACCGGCGCCTCCACTGCAGTCACTTCCTGCAATGGTCAATGCTGTTTTCATTTTCATAAAAATACTCCCTTCGTTTTTCAGCATCGTTTTGTATAGCGGCATAAGGTGGTGCCCCCAATCTGCTGCTCGAAGTTTGCGATTATAAACCGTAAGCAAACTTCCAAAAGTGTTCTGTTTGTGTAAAATTCTCAATGAAGCAATCCGAAACGGAATGTAATTCCATTTGCTTCGTCTCGTGAGAATCATATACGGCAACGGTTATAAAACTATCTCCCTTTGCTGTTTTGGCAGCGTGATAAGCATCCTCAAAAACAACCGTGTTTGCTTTTGTTGTCCCAAGGTGCTCCATCGCCTTTTGGAAAATAACAGGCTCGTCCTTGCCGTGTCCCACATCGGTACAGGTAAAGATTTCAGAAAAGAAAGACTCCATACCGCAACGCTTCAATGCCGCTTCCACTTGATAACGGTCAGTAGCGGTGGCGATGCACATCTTGATCCCTTGCGCTTTCATCTGTTCCAGGAATGTAATTACACCTTCCTTGGGTTGTACCGTATGAAAGTAAAAGTCTTCTACCGTGTGGTTGATACCATCCATAATTTCTTCGACCGTTAACGGAATCGCATACTTTTCACGGATATAGGTAGCAGATTGCAGAAGGCTCATTGGCTTTAATACCTTTTGTAAATTTTCCCTTGGCTCTATGCCGATGGATCGGAGATAGACTTCTCCTGCGGTATCCCAAATGAACATAGAGTCGAAAAGTGTTCCGTCAAAATCGAAGATGGCTCCCTTTAGCATAAGCCAAGCTCCTGCGCTCTTGCTTTCAATTCCTCCGCCGCCGTCTTGGGATCATCCGCTTTCATAATGGCAGACACCACACAAATTCCGGCAATGGGAATGCCTGCAAGAACGTCAATGTTATCCTTGTTGAGTCCGCCGATAGCATTCGCAGGAATCGGTACAGCATTGCAAATATCCCGAAGTGTATCGGTAGAAGTCAGAACGGTCTTTACTTTGGTTGTGGTAGGATAAATCGCTCCCACGCCAAGATAGTCAGCACCCTGTTCGTAGGCTTCCTTTGCCCAAGGAACCGTCTTTGCCGTTGCGCCTACGATCTTGTCATCGCCCATGAGTTTTCTTGCGGTTGCAATGGGCATATCTTCGGCTCCCACATGGACACCTTCTGCATCAATAGCTAGAGCAACATCCACACGATCGTCAATAATCAGCGGAACGTTATAACGCTTTGCGATTGCGTGTACCTTCTCGGCAAGCCGGATATACTCTCGTGTGCTTTTGTTCTTCTCACGAAGCTGAAGAAGGGTTGCGCCGCCCTGTAAAGCCTGTTCAACACGATAGAGGAATTCTTCCTCGGTGTAGTTGGTGCTGTCGGTTATAAAATATAAACTCGGATCAAACTTTTTCATTTTCTGTACCTCACACATATAGATAATCGTTCAAAACGGGCTGCAAGCCTTCCTCTGCAATATCCTTATACATCTTGTCAAGACTGCGGTTATCGTCAATTTCAAACTGCTCGTCGCCCTGTACTTCATCCGTTTCTTTGCCTGTGTATTTGCTTTCGTGATCGCCGATACCGGTGGAAACACCTGCCGAAACCTTTGTAGCGGCGATCTTCACAATGCCGTTTCTAAACTCGGCACTCTCACGGGAAGATACCGTAATACCAACGAAAGGCAAGAAAATGCGGTAAGCACAAAGCACTTGGCAAAGCTGCTTTTCGTGCACATCCAACGGATTGATCTTATCATTATTGATGATCGGTCTGAGTCGCGGACATGACAGAGACATTTCGGCGTGGGGATACTTTCTCTGCAAATAGTAAACGTGGAGTGCGCTTGCAAGAGCATCCTTGTGGAAGTCCGAAAGACCGAGAAGTGCTGAGAATGCAACACCTCTCATACCGCCACGAAGCGCTCTTTCCTGTGCATCAAAGCGGTAGGGCCACACACGCTTGTGTCCGAGCAGATGAAGCTGTTCGTACTTGTCGGTATCGTAGGTCTCTTGGAATACTGTTACATAGTCCGCACCGCATTCGTGGAGGTACTTGTATTCATCGGTATTAACGGGATAGATTTCAAGCCCGACCATACGGAAATACATGCGTGCTAATTTACAGGCTTCACCGATATATTCCACATTGCTCTGACCTCTGCTTTCACCGGTAAGAATCAGAATTTCCTCCATACCGCTGTCAGCAATGACCTTCATCTCTTTTTCGATCTGTTCCATGCTAAGCTTCATCCGCTTAATATGGTTGTAGCAGTTGAACCCACAATACACACAGTAATTCTCGCAGTAATTGGCTATGTAAAGAGGAGTGAACAGATAGACGGTGTTGCCAAAGTGCTTGCTTGTTTCAAGTCTTGCACGCTGGGCCATCTGCTCAAGGAACGGCTCTGCCGCAGGAGAAAGAAGCGCTTTGAAGTCTTCTATCGTGCAGGTTTCGTGTTCCAGAGCTGCCTTTACATCAGCGGCTGTGTATTTTGAATAGTCGTAGGAGTTCATCTGCACCATTACGCTTGCGCAAACATCAGATTCAATCACTTCCATTCCCGGCAGATATTCCATATGATTCTTGCGGGAGGACGGATCGGATTCAAGCCGGTGCTTTTTCGCAAGTGCTTCTGGCGACAGATGCTCCGAATCCACAAAAAATTGATTTTCCATTGGCTACCTCTTAATCACGCAAGAAACCAGTCAGAGGATCGGACGCAGACGCACCTCTTGTCAATACTCTTCCAAGTCCTGCAAGGTAAGCTTTACGGCCAGCTTCAATGGCGTTCTTGAAAGCAGAAGCCATCATCGGAAGATCTCCTGCGGTGGCAAGTGCGGTGTTTGCCATAATAGCGGCGGCACCCATCTCCATTGCTTCACAAGCCTGCGAAGGTCTGCCAATACCTGCATCCACAATGATAGGCAGGTCGATTTCGTCAATAAGGATCTGAATAAACTCTTTCGTTGCAAGTCCTTTATTAGAACCGATGGGAGAAGCCAAAGGCATAACAGAAGCCGCACCTGCGTTTACAAGGTCACGAGCCACGTTCAGATCGGGATACATATACGGCATAACCACAAAGCCTTCTTTGGCAAGAATCTCGGTTGCCTTAATGGTTTCCTGATTGTCAGGAAGCAAATACTTGGAATCACGCATAATTTCGATTTTTACGAAATTACCGCAGCCAAGCTCACGGGCAAGACGTGCAATACGCACAGCTTCCTCTGCATTTCTTGCGCCGCTGGTGTTAGGGAGCAAAGTAATTCCTTCAGGAATGTAGTCGAGGATACTTTCCTGTTCCTTGGTGTTGGCACGGCGAACGGCAAGGGTGATGATCTCAGCACCTGCATCCTTTACGGCAGCTTCAATCAGCTTCATAGAATACTTACCGGAGCCGAGAATAAAACGGGAGTTAAACTCGTGTCCGCCAATAATCAGTTTATCGTTGTTCATTTTTATGTCCTTCTTTCTTTAAGCTTCAAATTCACCTGCTAAAATACGCAGGACTGTAAGTGCCTGATGAGCAGCACAGAGCATGACTCGAGAAGCGACAAGGCTTCCTTCTGTTTGCACATCACTTGCCCCATCACCGCAAAGGTAGAATCTCTTTGCTACTCTGCGAGTTTGAATGGTATTAGCACTGCCAAATCCCGCCATTCCCGATGCTGCAACAAGAAACTTGTCCGGCATTGTTTCAAGCACAAGATTTGTCAGCATCGCCTTGCATTCTGCATTATCAAAGGCTTCGCAGATGATATCTGCACCTTGCAGCAGATGGGCAGCGTTTTCTTCTGTAACTCTTTCGGTATGCGTTTCAAGCTCAATATACGGTGCGATCTCTTTTAAGTTTTCCGAAAGAGCTTCCGTCTTGTATTTTTCTATCTGATTTGCCTTGTATTGCTGACGGTGCAGATTGGTAATATCCACGCGGTCAAAGTCAATGAGGATGAGTTTTCCAATCCCGGCTCTGGCTAAGGCAATCGCAATATTAGACCCAAGCCCTCCAAGGCCGCACAAAGCTACCGTTGCTGACGAAAATATCTTTTGCACGTCTTCGCCGTGTCGCTCGGACAAAGCCTTATTCCATTCTTCTTTTGTCGGAATCAGATTAACCACCTCCCACAAAGCTGACGACCTCAATATTGTCGCCGTCTTTCAAAACGGTTTCGCCATACTGCGCTTTTGGGACAATATCTCCGTTACGTTCTATTGCGATCCGCTTGGGATCATAGTTCGTAGTTGCAAGATACTCCGCTACTGTCTTTCCTGCAATGTTCAGTTCTTCGCCGTTAATCTTTACCATAAAAACACCTCCAAAAACAACAAAAAAGGAAGCTACCGATTTGGTAACTTCCTTAATGTACTTCGTTATTCCTAATATCCTTGTATCAGGCATCCCTACGTTGGCATTATCCAAATCAGGTTCTCGGTCGAAGGTCACACCTTCCTCTCAGCC
>JAZQTN010000027.1:0-7570 GCA_045630825.1 Faecousia sp.
CAAGCGCTAATTTCGAACTTCTACGACTCAAATTCGACAGAAAGCTCCGGAATCCGATGGATTTCGGAGCTTTTTTGTTTGAAATGGTTTGACCGTTTTTGACCTGTTTTAATCAGTTTTTTAAGGGTTAAATAGGGGTTAAATTCGGTTATGGGTTAAAAAATGGGTTAAATTATGGGTTAATGTAGGGCTTTTAAGAAGTCTCGTAACAATACTTCTTTCTTCTACACTTTATCCCTTTTTCTTCCCTTATATTGCCCTTATGGAGCATTTCGCCCCCTAATTATAATAGTCCAAAATGCTAAAGCACCCAGTGATAGTAAAAAATCACCGGGTGCTTTTTTTGTACCCAAATTAGGAGGTTACTCAATGAAAGAAATCCAGAATGCAGAGACAGTTGTACCAATCGACACTCCCCCCGTCATAGGCAGCATCCACTCCATTCCCCTGTCTGCAATACATCCTATGCCCAATAATCCATTCCAGATCCGTGATGATCCAGCTATGAACGAGCTGATTGAAAGTGTATCTCAGTTTGGAATACTCGTCCCTGTTGAAGTTCGTCCTACTGAATTCGGTGATTATGAAATGATTTCCGGTTCTCGCAGACAACACGCTTGCATTGCTGCGGGTCTGGATGCTGTACCAGCAATTATCCTTTCTCTTGACGATGATGATGCAATCATTCGTATGGTTGATAGCAACATCCAAAGAGAAAACATCCTCCCCTCCGAACGGGCTCACGCATACAAAATGCGTATGGATGCAATCAAACGAAAGGCCGGCAGACCCCGAAAAGAGGAAAAAGAAAATGCGCCGAATGTTTCGGCTAATTTCCGATCTGATGATTCGGTTGGCGAATTAGCCGGTGTCAGCGGTGATACTGTTCGAAACTACATCTCCCTTACCCAGTTAGTACCGGAGTTGTTACAGATGGTTGATGAAAAAAAGATTGGCCTTACCCCGGCTTATCAGCTCGCATCCCTACCTGAAGAAGAACAGATACTTCTCGTAGATACCATTTTGAGCGAACAGAATACGCCCTCTCTTTCCCAGGCGCAGCGTTTACGAAAGCTTAGCCAAGCCGGGGAGCTGAATGAGGACACGATGCTTAACATCATGGCAGAGCAAAAAAAGCCCGTTAAAAACGACGTCACCCTTTCTGAAGAGAAACTTCGCAAGTATTTTCCCCGCGCCTATTCCCCAGCCAAGATCGAAGAATTAGTATTCAAACTGCTTGATGTTTGGTTGAAGCGAAGACAGCGGGACCAAAGCAGATAACTTCATATTCCTTAACCGCAAACCGGACAAGTTTCACTTGCCCGGTTTTTTATTTCCCCGAAAGGAGTCCAGTACAGCAATGGGCATTAACTCTGAAATCATCCACGGTCATGATCTTCTTTGTGTAGAGCGTTTTCTGGACGCTACAAAGCACATGATTGTTTTTGACATTCATTCCCCAAACAGCACTTATGGCGAAAAGGGCCAGCGTGTTCGTTTATTCCTAAACGAAGAGGAATATTTTCTCGCAGAAGAAGCACACAGACGGCGGGAAATCAAAATACTGAAACACTACGCAATTATCGAAGGACATATTATCCCGGAAAAACGGCGCAGACGGCGCAATGCCAGAAAATAATTAAGGAGGAATCGCCATGAACACCATCAAAAAGTTAACCGAAAGCATCTCTAATTTCCTTATCGAAATTGCAAACCATTATGAAATTCCCAGTTCAGAGATTGTGTCCACGCTGATGGAAATCAATTTCTACTCTCTGTTTCAAACCCTATGCCGTGAAGCAGAGCCGGTTTATGCCTTCAGAAGTTACGGCAAAGATGATTGTCTTCTGAACTATTGGGGCGAAAAATTATTCCCCTGTAAAGCTATCCTCCTCTATCGTATGCCCGACTATGTGGCAGACGAAGGCCGTATAGCGACTATGCACTTTTTGGAAGTATGGCTTCGTGAAGATCTGACGCTTGCAGTTACGGCGTGCTTCCATATTGAAAACAGAGCTGCCAAATACTATTCATCCTACCGCGTCCACAAGGGCTGTGTTTGGCCTTATGATGAGGATGCATTTTGTTTCGAAGCCTTTGTAGAAGGTCTGTTCCGAGCCGCTCCTGGCGTCACAGAGGATCCTGGCGCACCTTTCTTTGAGCCATAATGGCCATCATTGTGGCTCTGCCAAATTCAAATTAGATAGGAGTTTTGACAAACAATCACTTTTGAAAGGGCTGATAAAACATGGCAGTGTTCAGAATCGATAAAACAAAAGATTACACTGTAATGGCCAATTTCCATTTGCGAGATAAATCACTTTCTTTGAAAGCCAAGGGGTTACTAAGCTTAATGCTTTCCCTTCCCGAAGACTGGGATTACACTACAAAAGGACTGGCATATATATGCAAAGATGGTGTTGACAGCATTTGCGGTGCAGTAAAAGAGCTGGAAAATGCAGGTTATGTTCAGCGTAAGCGAAACCGCAACTCTCAAGGCAGGCTCACAAATGTTGAGTACACCATTCTCGAAAAACCCATTTCCACACCAGAGGTTCAACAAGCAGCCAAACGAGTTAAATCACCTAAACGGGAAAAACCAGTTTTGGATAATCCAGTTCTGGAGAACCCAAGACAGGACATCCCTGAACAGGATTTACCTAAACAGGAAAAACCCGCACAATTAAATACTAATACATCAAGTAAAGAAAAAATAAATACTGATCTATCAAATACTCATTCATTCTTTCCTTCTGCGGACGTAACTTCTGACTGCGGACAGACAGAAAGACGGATAACCTCTGGAGATATCAGAGCGCAGATTGAATATGAGATTATGGCTCAGCGATATCGACGGGATCAGTTGGATGAGTTGGTTGAGATCATGTTGGAGGTGGCTTTGAACCGAAGTCCCACGATTCGCATTGGCCGGGATGCTGAATATCCCACTTACTATGTCCAGGAACGATTTCAGAGAATCAACTCCATGCACATCGAGAAAGTCATGGACGGGATTGCAGAAAATAGAACCCGCGTATATAACACCAAAGCCTATCTGATTGCCGCACTCTTCAACAGCGTTTCCACCATAGATCATCACTACGCCATGCTTTACAATTCAGAAAATCAACCCTACAGCAGCCTATGATGGCTGCTTTTTTTCTTGGATATGTTTTTCCAAAGGAGATAACTATGTTCATTCCGAAATCAAAATTAAGTGAAAGGAGGTGTACTCATGACAGATAAAGCTCTGTTACATCGTTTGGTGGTCCCACCCTAGTACCTCTGACCCACTTTCCTGCAAATCTTCGGAAAGGAGTTGAATCCCTATGCAGGAAGAAGTGGAACAGAAGGTCGTGACTCTGATAGTGAATTGCAGTAAGCTGACCGAACAGGAACTCAGAAAAGCCCTTTCCAAGCTCCTGGAGCAGATGAAAAACGCCCGTCATACCCAGAAACTCCCCCAGGGAAAAATGACGGTGAAACAGCTTGCAGCCCAGAACAAAGGTATGCAAAGCATTGAGGTTTCCAGCCAAACCCTCGGTTCCTTCAACCGGATCGCCCGAAAATATGGAATCGACTATGCCCCTTTTAAGGTCAAAGGCGAAAACCGCTATCTGATTTTCTTCAAGGCACCGGACACCGATGCCATGAACGCAGCTTTCAAGGAATACACCGCCAAAGTCATCACCAGGAACGAGCGTCCCTCCGTTCTCGCAAAACTGGAACACTTCAAGGCAATCATCAAGAACGCCGTGGTGGACCGGACCAAGCGAAAGGAGTTGGAACGATAAAACCTGTCAACTACAAGAAACTATTCCTTCCCAACATTCCCTATGTGTTCATCGCCCTGTTTGCTACCAAGGTCGGTCAAGCTGTACGGCTGGCTCCCGGATCTGACTTTTCCGGGAAAGCACTGCACATCATGGAGGGGCTGGTGCTGGCGTTTGAATCGTCCATGCCTAGTTTCCATCCCATTGACCTGTGCGTTGGTATTCTGATTGCCCTGGCCATTCGGCTGGCAGTCTACATCAAGAGCAAGAACGCAAAGAAATTCCGGAAGGACATGGAATATGGCTCCGCCCGGTGGGGTACCCAGGCAGACATTGCGCCCTATGTTGACCCCGTGTTTGCCAACAACATCATCCTCACCCAGACGGAAAGTCTGACCATGAACAATCGGCCTTCTGATCCCAAAACCGCACGAAACAAGAATGTGCTGATTATCGGCGGAAGCGGCTCCGGTAAAACCCGCTTCTGGCTGAAACCAAATCTCATGCAATGCACTTCCAAGAAATACCCGGTCAGTTTTGTCGTTACTGATCCCAAGGGCAGCATCGTTACCGAGTGCGGTAAGATGCTCCTGCGATTCAAGTACAGGCTTAAAATCTTCAATACCATCAACTTCAAGAAGTCCATGCACTATAACCCCTTCGCTTATATCCACAGTGAAAAGGACATTCTGAAGCTGGTCACTGCCCTCATTGCCAACACCAAGGGTGAAGGCAAAGCTGGCGATGATTTCTGGGTCAAGGCAGAAACCCTGCTGTATACCGCATTGATTGGCTACATCCATTACGAAGCGCCTGTGGAGGAACAATGCTTCTCCACCCTTATTGAGATGCTGAACTCCATGGAAGTCCGGGAAGATGATGAAGAGTTCCAGAATCCTGTGGATCTCATGTTCGCAGAACTGGAAAAGGAAAATCCCCAGCACTTTGCAGTCCGCCAGTACAAGAAGTACAAGCTGGCTGCAGGCAAAACCGCGAAATCTATTCTGATTTCCTGCGGCGCACGGCTGGCTCCCTTCGATATCCAAGAGCTGCGGGATCTGACCGCTTACGATGAACTGGAACTGGACACCTTGGGTGACCAAAAAACCGCCCTGTTTCTCATCATGTCGGATACGGACGATACGTTCAATTTCCTCATCTCTCTCATCTACACCCAGCTGTTCAACCTTCTGTGCGAAAAGGCAGACGATGTGTACGGCGGCAGGCTCCCCGTTCATGTCCGCTGTCTGATCGATGAATGTGCCAACATCGGGCAAATCCCTCGTCTGGAAAAACTGGTTGCCACGATCCGATCCAGAGAAATCTCTGCGTGTCTGGTCTTGCAGGCCCAGTCCCAGCTGAAAGCCATCTACAAGGACAATGCCGATACCATCATCGGTAATATGGACACTTCCATCTTTCTGGGCGGTAAAGAGCCGACCACTTTGAAAGAATTAGCCACTGCCCTTGGGAAAGAAACCATTGATACGTTCAATACGGGAGAAAGCCGTGGACGGGAGGTTTCCCACAGCCTCAACTACCAGAAGCTGGGAAAAGACCTGATGAGCCAGGATGAACTGGCCGTTATGGACGGCGGCAAGTGCATATTGCAGCTTCGTGGTGTCCGACCGTTCCTGTCGAACAAGTATGACATCACCAAGCATCCCAACTACAAGTACACATCCGACTATGACAAGAAAAACGAACTAAGCATAGATCGTTTTCTGTCCACTCAACTCAAACTAAAACCGGACGATGCTTTCGAGGTATACACCATTTCCCCGTCCGGTGATCCCGTCACATAAGGCGGTTCCACTGCTTTTCAGAGAGGCGTGGAGAATGTACCTTCAAATAATTTTTGGAGGTATATTTTATGGCATTTTTCAACGCGGCTGTTGGCGTTCTTCAGACTCTGGTGGTTGCACTGGGCGCAGGTCTTGGTATCTGGGGTGCAATCAATCTTCTGGAAGGCTACGGCAACGATAACCCTGGTGCGAAGTCCCAGGGTATGAAGCAGCTCATGGCTGGCGGCGGTGTGGCCCTTATCGGCATCACTCTGGTGCCTCTGCTGTCCGGTCTGTTTGGCTAATCCAACCCCAAGGCACCTGTCAGCACGGCAGGTGCCTTTCTAAATCTAAAGGAAAGGATTTTTCTATGTCTAAACGCATACGGGGAATCATTTCGTTTCTGTTAGTGTTTGTTCTGTGCTTCGGTATGATCCCCAACGTATCTGCCGCTGAA
This sequence comes from Faecousia sp., assembly GCA_045630825.1. Classification (GTDB taxonomy): domain Bacteria; phylum Bacillota; class Clostridia; order Oscillospirales; family Oscillospiraceae; genus Faecousia. The sequence goes on from JAZQTN010000027.1 coordinate 6,015, forward strand.
ATTGGTGCAACGGAAAGCATCATAGAAACAGAAGCCACGGAAGCGACTACTACGGAAACAACCGCTCCCCCCGACGAAACATCACCAACGGAAACCTCTGCGGAAACGACACCGCCTACAGAAGAATCCGTACCCCCAACCACAGACGCTACAATTCCGGAGACAGAGCCAGAAGATGATCTTCCTTCTGATATCGTTATTTCCAGCGGTGTTAATGCTGCATCTACCGATGACAACGGCATCATGCTTGCTGCAAGTACGCAGAATAGTATTATGTTATTCGATTTTGCTGATAACGGAGATTATACTTCCCGTCTGAACAGTCAGCTGTCAGTTTCTTATAAACCAAACGGCTCTGGAACCACCCGGACTGCTTACATCAAAAACCTGGGCTGGCACTTTGCGCGGTACGGCAACGTCCCCTATGCCGATGATCCTCTCTATTGTATCGAACCCTGGCGCAACTACGGTGCCAGCACGTCCGGCAACTCTGTTGACCGGGATGTAACAATGGATGGCAGCGGCAACACTTCCGGCAGTAATGTTTGGTATGCACTGCCTGCAGCACGACGGGAAGCCATAGGTCTGATTTTGCTGTATAGCGATCAGATGTGGGATGATTCCATCAGTGTCTTTAATGTAAGACGGGATTCCAATCCCAACGTCCCTCTCCGTGTAGCAACCCAGTTCCTGATCTATGAGATCGTCTGCGGTCTGCGTAATCCAACAACCTTTGCACTGAACTCTACCAATGAGTGCGGCACAGCTGGTGACATCTTCTACAATGCCGGTACTGCTGCAATTTCCAACTTTGCGCCCAATTATAATACTCTGGTGTCTTATGTTCAGAGCGCAATGAAGCGACCCAGCTTCACCGGCAGTTCCAGCTCCAATGCACCTTACATCACCCTCACCGGAGATGAAACCTCTGTCTATGACAGTAATGGAGTCCTCTCTGAATGGAGTTTCACCGATGGTAATGGTGCTGAGTTCTATAAGAGCGGCAACTATCTATACATCTACCAGACTGGAACCATTTCCGAGTCTACGGTTTTCAAGGCTACCAAGTATGTACCCTCCGCCGCAAATTCCACTTATAACATCTGGTACATGTCTGGTTCTTCCTACCAGACTACCATCTCTCTGGCAAGTCCCTCTTATGGCAATCTCAATGCCTACTTCCGACTCGATCCTCCCGATCTGGGCAACCTCAATTTGACCAAGACCACGGAAGACGGAAAGAACCTTGCCAACTGGCGCTTCGGCATCTACAGCAACAGCGCCTGTACCTCTCTGGTCGCTGGTCCTTATACCACAAACAGCAGCGGTAAGATCTCTGTCACTGGCTTGTCTGCAGGTACTTACTACGTCAAGGAACTGGGCCATACAGACAGTAGCATCAACGCTCTGTACTACTGCTCCAGTACCAACCCTCAAAAAGTAACCATTACTGCGGGCAACACCGCTTCCGTCAGCTTTACCAACAAGCTGAACACAGGTAGTCTTTCCTTGACCAAGACTACTGAAGATGGAAAAAATCTGGCAGGCTGGCAGTT
>JAZQTN010000028.1:0-24310 GCA_045630825.1 Faecousia sp.
TGCGCAGACGCACCCGCACCTTGATGGGCTTTGCATAGGTAGCGTCCCGCTCCTTGCACTCCTCGATGGTGTACTTGGGCTTCTCGTCCATGGAGTAATCCAGGAAAGACAGCTCCAGCTTACCGGAGAAGTCGGTGATTGGGCCGACATCCTTGAAAACTTCCCGCAGACCGGTTTCCAGGAACCACTCATAAGAGTCTTTCTGGATTTTCAGCATATTGGGGATTTCCAGGATCTCGTCGTACTTTGCGTAAGACTTACGCATGGTCTTGCCGAACATCACGTCCTTGACCATTGCCATATGGATCATCACAGCCTTTCTTTCGAATTGTGTGTTGCCTACAAGATTTGATACGCTCGGCACAGTTGTCAAATACCTGCAACTTAGCACTTGACAAATGCCGCATACCGTGGTACGATGTCCACGCTGGGGTGAATCGCATAAAAGGGCATATTATCACAGTATGGAAAACCATTGTATACCATTTTCCACTCTTTGTCAATCTATATTTTTCATTTTGCACCGGGAAATTTCCCGGCTTTTTGTTTTTTTGCACGATAAAAAGCAGGACAGCTGAGCTGTCCTGCTTTTCTTTACCACTATCAGAGGATCATATGCTTCATTCGCAACAAAGTCATCCGCTTGCGCATAAAGGGTGAATAGTACATACACGCACGGAAGAAGTCCTCATCTTTGCCGATGTCCGCCACAGTAATCTTACACCCTGCCCTTTCCATTGCAGCTTTGCACGCTTCATAAGAAGGAACGCTGCGGATAATCTTCACGATCTCGCCCCAGTTGCGTTTCAGTTTCTCCGGATCTACCAGATCGATAATATTCTCCGGCTCATTCAGTTTACGCACATCCTCTGCCATAGGCCCGTAGAAGCGGTAGATATCGTCCCAGTCCACATTCTCATACTGTGTTTCGATTTGTGCTCTTTCTGCCAGCGCGTTGTAATACTTCAGCGTTTCCAGTGTGCAGACACCCACATCATCGCCGTGGTAATTGGGGATGATGCCGTCCTGCAGTTCGGTACACTCGATCACGTGGGAAATAATATGCTCCGCACCGCTGGCAGGGCGTGAATTTTGCGTATAGCTCATACCGATACCGGTTTTCAGCAGCGCCTCAAAAATCTTACCTGCGGTTTCCTCATCGTTCAGGGTAACCTTATCTGCCATCTCCATCAGCTCATCAATGGCCTCACGGGTCAGCGCAGCCACCTTCTCGCAATAATACTCACCGGTAATAAGCGTGGATACCTGCCAGTCGATCAGCGCCACATATTTGGAGACCATATCGCCAAAACCGGCAGATTTCAGTTCACTGGGGGCGTTGGCAAGGATCTTCGTATCGCCAATAATAACCTCGGGGCTCTTGGCAGGATAACTGGCCTTAAAGCCGTTTTCCACCAGAGGAGAACTGTAGGATGCAAAACCGTCCATAGACGGCGCAGAGGCAAAAATACACAGCATCTTATCCTGCCGTGCGGCAGCCAGACGGCAAGGATCGTTCACCGAACCCGTACCCACGGAAACGATGGCAACTTCCCTGCCCCGGATCTTTTCCTCCAGTTCCTCCACATGCTTCATATCTGCAACCCGGAGTTCGTCATAGATGTGCTGCTCCACAGAGAAATCCCGCAAACTTTCCAGAATACCCTCTGCGGCTTTCAGCGTATTGCGGTCCGCCACCAGCAGGATCTGCTTGGGGAATCCGTTCTCCTTCAAAATCCGGCCCACATGATGCACAAGACCGGAGCCGATCCGAATATCCCGGATGGAGGTTTCGTGGACTACACCGCAGGCACAATCCCCCCGAGTAGCATTGATGATATCCATAATTGCAGACATAATGCTTGCCCACCTTTCTTATTCTCACCGGTAGTTTATCACGGGTGCGTACATTCGTCAACAAGAAAGGCCGCAGCAAATGCCGCGGCCTTTGATATGTATTGCATTTTACAGTACAGAGTAACCGAAACTGTTGACCAGTGCATCGATACGCTCTCCCTGCTTGCAGTAGGGGCACTCACGATAATCATAGCTGGCGTAGTCCGGCAGATCATTGACAGAATAAACAGAGCGAACAGTGTGGCCAGCTACTTCATCTACAGCTCTATAGATCGCAGCAATGCCCACAGCCTTGCCGCCGTAATAATTGATAGCTTCAACGCTACGCTGCGCAGTATAGCCGGTGGTAACGGAGGCCATCAGGACCAGCACGTGCTTTCCCCGAATCATTGGCACCACGTTCTCCCGGAAGATGATCTGGGAGTTGGCATTATATTCAGGTTCCAGAACATAGATGGTCTGGTGCTGATTCATCGTGCAGAAGCCGGTCTTGGTCAGCTCCTGTGCAACGCAGGTACCCAGCACGGCCGTACCGTCCAGACACAGGATCGTATCCACGGGTGTATTATTAATGAAATGAGACACCAGTTCTCTTGCGCTGGCCTTAGCCTCGGAAAGACGGGTCTTCTGATAAGTAATATCAATATAGTAGTTGATATGGCTGTGATTCGTTGCAAAATGGCCCTTGGCATACCGCAGCGGAACACTTCCACGCATAACAGGCAGTTCCTTAATTTCAATCATAGTAGTATCCTCCTTGCAAAAAACAAAAGAGCATTTCAAAGCTCCGGCAGAAGCGTTTTCGCCGGAGTGCTTCAAAACGCTTTTTTTCATCATAACCGAAAACGCCGGAATTTGCAAGAACAAATCCCGGCGTAACCTTCCAAAAATTCACTTTTATTCTTGTGCAAACTGCTTAAGCTTCAGCATTGGCTCCTGCCGCAGAAACTGACTGGCAATAATATGGCAGATCTTCTTCTTACGGATCAATTCGTGGATCTGATCAAAGTTGGCCCACTGAACAGCATCCGTTTCTCCGGGCTGTAATTTAATCTCCCTGAGAGGCATCTTGCGGTAAAGGCAATAAAAATCGTAGAAGATATATTTGTCTTTATCAGAGTACAGCAGTTCAAATTCCGACTCCTCTGCCAGGATTCCGGTTTCCTCAAAAAGTTCCCGTCGGATTGCCTGCAAGCTGGTCTCCCCTGCCTGAGCTCCGCCGCCTGAATTTTCCCACGTGCCGGCAAATGTCTTTCCGGGTGCCCTACGGGTCAGCAGCAGTTTCCCCTCGCCATCATAGACCCACACACAAACAACCAGTCCATACTCCCCCGGCATCCAGTGCGTTCCGCGACGGTGAACTTTCCCGGTAGGCTGTCGGTTCGCATCGTAGATGTCATTAAACTCCACAGTGATCCCTTCCTTGCATTATAATAATATAGTATACCACGAAGAAAACCACTTGACAATAGCAACAAAAAAATTGGGCGGTTCGAAGCCGCCCAACATGATTATTGTATCAAATCTTTACTTTAAAGTCAACCATTTTTGCATCCAGAAAAAGGAAATCTGTGTTTTATACAAGTTGAAAGTCCAAACTTTATGCAAGTTTGCATATTGATTATTCATAATCTTCGTGCTATATTATAGACACAAAGAGGTGATACCAATGTACAGGTAAACCCGATCCCAAAAAATCAGCGATAGGCAAGCAAGACATCCTTCGACCAAGGGAAATATTCTGACACACAAGGTCATCCCACTGACGGGACAGAAGAAGTGAGAAGTGATGCAGAATGAATTTCGACAATCCGAAGGAGCGTCTAACCTGCAGAAAGAGAGGTTAACCAATGATGTTAGATACTAAGACAGAACAGAAATAACCCTTGACTGAACGTGGTTGCAAGACACAATCGGTCAAGGGTTATTTCTTTTTATACCGTGCCGCCCATAGGGGCGCTTTTTTTATACCAAAAATTCCATTTGCCAGATAACGAATCCTAGAGTATAATACAGAAAAAACCTTGAGGTCTGCCTATGAGAATTCTGATCACAAATGACGATGGACTCCACGCCCCAGGGCTTGTGCCTTTAATCCAATGGGCGCAAAAACTGGGTGATGTTACCGCCGTTGTTCCCAAATACGAGCAAAGCGGCAAAAGCCACGGCATCGAGCTTGGCCACGCCTTTGAAGTAAAGACCGTGGAGCTTGCTCCCGGTATTACCGCCACTTCTGTGGATTCTACACCGGCTGACTGTGTCCGCTACGCCATTCTGGGACGGCAGGAAAAGTATGATCTGGTGATCTCCGGCATCAACCGGGGTCTGAATATGGGCATGGATATGCTCTATTCCGGCACCGTAAGTGCAGTACTGGAGGCTGCAAATCTGGGTGTCCGGGCTATTGCCCTGTCTACCGACCCCAAAGTTTATGACTTGGCCGTTACTCACTTGAATGCCGTCTGGAACTTTGTTCAAAAACACAGACTGCTGGAGCTGCATAATATTTATAACATTAACATTCCCATTGATGTTAAGGGTATCCGCATCACACGCCAGGGTGGGCCTTATTATTCCGACGATTTTATTCCTGAAGAGAATGATATGGTGCGGCCTCGAGGCAAAGAAGTCTATGTTCCCACCGAGGATATGAACATCGATACTAACGCCGTTCTGCGAGGCAGCTTCATCTCCGTTATGCCGCTGACGTTGCAAAAGACGGATATGGCTGTCTATCAGTCGCTTCTGCATTTGAATACATAAAAAAGGCTGCACCATAAGGTGTAGCCTTTTCTATTATAAATCAGCCGCCGTACCGAGCTTCGCGCCGGGCCATTTCCTCTTCGTAGGCTTCTTCAAAAGTAATTCTTTCATCCAATGTGTCAAAGATATGCTGCTCATTAAAATCCGCAACAACAGTATTGAATAACTTATCGTGGATACCGCAGTTTGCCTGGCTCATCATAACGAAGAAACCCTGTACCATCGCAATCACTGCCAAAACCAGAGATGCGGTAGTTCCCAGCACACCGTAATCGCTCAGAATGAGCATCACTACAGGGATCAGCGTTTCAATGAAATACTTACCGAGAACGGTGCGGTATATGATCTGCATAACGCCCACGCGGACGTGATACTTATGCATCACACACAGGCCCAACACTTTCTTGCCCACAGTCTGGCCGTTTTTCAGGATCAGCGGGATCATAATCTCCAGAATAACATATGCCACAAAGAAACCGACCATGGCGGACACCAGTTCAATTCTGATCTTCTGCTTTACGGCATCCATTGCCTCAGTATCCGCATTCAGCGCTTCCCAGGCATCAATATATTTCTCCTGTTCCTCTTCCGACAGTTCCGCCTGATCCGCTCTGGAAGCACTCAGATCCACGCCAAACTGTTGTCCGTACTTCTCACAGCGCTCTTCAAATTTCTCTTCGTATGTGTTGTAATCCATTGCAGAGAACATGGCCATAACCACGCCTGCCGTAATTACCAGCAACAGAATCAAATCTATCACATAAGCAGCCAGCCGCTTAATCACTTTTGCCTTATGAAAATCCAGCATTTTTAATAATCCTTTCCAGATAGGTTCTCTGCTGCCCTTAAGCAACCTCAAAACTATACCCCACTATAACACAAAACAAAACAAAATACTACTATTATTTTCACTGCTCCCAAGTGGCAGAAAACAGTTGCGATTGCATCTAAAACCTGCTACAATGAGCCTTGACATTTACAGACAGGAAGTGTTCGCTATGCCAACCAAGCACTTTGGTCATTTTTCCCGCCACCGTGCATCACTTCCCCGCCGGCAGGATGTAGATATGACCGAGGGTAATATCGCCCGACATATTATCAGCTTTGCGATTCCCCTGCTGCTGGGCAACATTTTTCAACAACTTTACAATACCGTCGACACCTGGGTCGTGGGCAATTTTGCCAGCAATGAAGCCTATTCCGCCGTTGGCAACGTAGGTCCCATCGTCAATACCCTCATCGGCTTTTTCACAGGACTTTCCTCCGGCGCAGGTGTGGTCATCAGCCAATACTACGGTGCACACCGCTATGAGGAAGTAGAAAAGACAGTCCACACCGCCATCGTAATGACATTGATACTGGGTGTGCTGTTCACTGCCGTAGGTCTTGCGATGACCCCGTTGATGCTGGATTTGATGAAAATGCCGGATTCAGTGCGTCCCGATGCCGTTACTTATTTGTCCATCTATTTCTCCGGTATTATGGGGCTGATGCTGTACAATATGGGCGCCGGCATTTTACGGGCCGTGGGCGACTCCCGCCGGCCGTTCTACTATCTGGTGGTTTGCGCCGTTATGAATACAGCGTTGGATCTTCTATTCGTCCTGAAGTTCCGCATGGGCGTTACCGGTGTTGCTCTGGCCACCATCCTTTCTCAGTTTACTTCTGCAGTTCTGGTCATTATCGCACTGCTGCGGACAAACAACTGCGTAAAACTTTCTGTCAAAAAGCTTAAAGTCCATTGGGATTTCCTGAAAAAGATATTCACCGTAGGTATCCCCGCCGCCTTGCAGCTGGCCATCACTGCTTTTTCCAACGTTTTCGTCCAATCCTACATCAATCATTTCGGCCCGGACTGTATGTCCGGCTGGACCACCTATGCCCGTGTGGATCAGCTGCTGTTTTTGCCGATGCAGTCCATCTCTCTGGCCGCCACCACCTTTGTGGGGCAGAACTTAGGCTGCAATCAGGTCGCCCGGGCCAGAAAGGGTGTTCTGCAGGCCAATATTCTCGCTGTTACTTCCACTGTAATTTTGACAATTCCCGTAGTGCTTTTTGCCGCACCCATCGTGTCCTTCTTCAACAGTAAGGATGAGGTTGTCCATTACGGAGCTATGCTGCTGCGCTGGATCTCCCCCTTCTATTTACTGTGCAGCTTCAACCAGATCTATTCCGGTGCACTCCGGGGTGCAGGCAATACTCGGGCGCCAATGTTCATTATGGTGGGTTCTTTTGTGGTATTCCGCCAGATCTATCTGTTCTGTATGGCCCGGATCTGCAACGAGATCATTCCCATAGCCATGGGCTACCCCGCAGGCTGGCTGCTGTGCAGCATTCTGACGATGGTGTATTTCTACAAATCCAATCTTACCAAAAACCGTTTGGTGGATGACCTGGCATAATCCGGCTTGCACTTTTTGGAAAAAGGTGCTATAATGCAGGAAATCAAATCAAGGAGTGTTAAAATATGGATACAACACTTGCAAACATTCTGAAACAGTTCCCTCTTGACGGCGATGTTACCAGCTGTGAGCGTTACGGCTGCGGCCACATCAATGTTACATACCTGGTTGTCTGCGCTACCGGTCACCGGTACATCCTGCAGAAGATCAATAACCACATTTTCAAGAATGTGGAAGCCCTGATGGAAAATATCTGCTCCGTTACCGAGTACCTGCGCACACTGATGCGCGACCCCAGACGGGTGCTGACCGTCGTGCGTACCACAGACGGAAAAGCCTGCTATCACGGTGATGAGGGCTACTGGCGTGTTTATGAATTCGTAGAGGACAGCATCTGCCTGCAGCAGCCGGAAACTCCTGAAGATTTCTACCAGAGCGCTGTGGCTTTTGGTGAATTCCAGCAGCAGCTGACAGACTTTCCCGCCGACACGCTCTCCGAGACCATTCCCAACTTCCACAACACCGTCGACCGCTACCGCATCTTCCACGAAGTACTGAAGGCCGATCCTATGGGCAGAGCCAAGGATGTTCAGGCAGAAATCGACTTCGTTCTGGCAAGAGAAGAGGAAGCCGGCACGCTGGTACGTCTGCTCTCTGAGGGCAAGATACCCCTGCGGGTTACTCACAACGACACCAAACTGAACAATGTTATGCTGGATGCCGCCACCCGTACTCCTCTGTGCGTCATTGACCTGGATACAGTTATGCCCGGTCTGTGCGCCTATGATTTCGGTGATTCCATCCGCTTCGGCGCTGCCACCGCAGCAGAAGATGAGAAGGATCTGAGCAAGATGGAAATGAGCCTGGAGCTGTTCCGCATATTCACCGAGGGTTTCCTGAAAGCATGCCCCGGTCTGACACAGCTGGAAAAGGAGACCTTGCCGATGGGTGCTAAGCTGATGACTCTGGAGTGCGGCGTCCGCTTCCTCACCGACTATCTGGATGGTGACCACTATTTCAGTGTCCACCGCGAGGGCCACAATCTGGACCGCTGCCGTACCCAATTCAAGCTGGTTGCGGATATGGAAAGCAAGTGGGAGCAGATGATGCAGATTGTCAAGCAACAGTAAATATTTCAAAAATTGGGCGCATCTGCGCCCAATTTTTTTGTAACTTTTTTGTTTCTTCCCTTTTCGGCGCAAATGTGCTATACTTTATGTTGGTGTATTGGCATATGCCAAATTTGCACTAAGGAAGTGATTTTATGTCCGAATTATCCGGAATTTCTGTCGTTCTCCCATCCCTGAATCCCGATGAAAAACTGTTGGCGGTCATCAATGGTCTGATCGAACACGGTTTTACTGATATTATTCTTGTTAATGACGGCAGTTCGCCTGCGCATCTTCATTATTTTGAAACTGCTGCCACTCATCCCGAGGTGCATCTTCTGCACCACGATCTCAACCGAGGCAAAGGTGCTGCACTGAAGACTGCTTTTTCCTGGTTCTTGGTCAACCGACCGGATGCCATCGGCGTTGTTACCGTTGACGGTGATAATCAGCACCATCCGGAGGATACCCGTTCCTGCGCATTGCACATGCGGCAGGCCGGTGTTTTGACCCTTGGTGTACGGGATTTTTCCCAGCCCGATGTACCTCTGCGTAGCCGCAGCGGCAACCGCATCACCAGCGCTGTATTCAAGATTTTTGTAGGAATGACCATTTCCGACACACAGACTGGTCTTCGGGCCATTCCCAGAGCCGATCTTGAGATTCTGAACAACGTCTGGGGCGACCGGTTTGAATATGAAACCAATATGCTGCTGGCACTGAAAGAAAACGGTATCCCCTTTGATGAGGTTAAGATCCGCACCGTTTACATCGAAGAGAACAAAAGTTCCCATTTCCATCCCATTCGAGATTCCTGGCGGATCTACAAGTTGATACTGACCCACTTCATAAAATATACAGCCTCCTCCCTGATCAGCTCCGTAGTGGACACCGGGCTATATATGCTGTTGGCGTGGGCACTCAGCAGTCTTTTGGATGACCCGTGGCTCACCTTTATCCCTGTTACCGTCGCCCGGGTAGTCTCGTCGTTGATTAATTTCTTTATGAATCAAAAACTGGTGTTCAAGAGCAAACTCTCCACCGGTAAGTCCATACTACGCTATTTTGCACTTGCAGTTGTGATCTTCCTAGCACAGATAGCGTTGACCGGCGGCTGTTATCAGCTTTTCGGTATCGGTGAAGAGCAGATCACCCTAAGAGGCATCATATACGTACTTGTAATGACCGCGCTGTTTGTTGTGAGCTATGTAGCGCAGCAACACTGGGTCTTCTCCAATAAACCCACTGCAAAATAAGAGGTAATCCTAACTATGAGAAACAGAGAGAACAGAAAGATCATCAAAAACACGCTGGTGCGTATTCTAATGCGTACCCTACTTGTTATCCTTACCATTGGGATTCTGGCAAGCGCAGGACTGCTTATGACACTAAACAAGGTTTTTAACGGTCCCTCCGGAAATGCCCGGGACATCTTAACGATGTCTTTGCTGGAAGCAAGTGCAACAAAATGGATCCCCGGTATCTTTCTGGGCCAGGAAAAAGTGGAGCAAATCCGTACCAAGGCGGGTACTGCCCTGCCCGACGATGTATCCTCCCCCTCCCAGATCACAATTAACACCAACCCCAACATCCACGCCGATGCCTGGAAGGATTATCCCGACGGCATCCGCATCGAAACTTTACAGGGCGATACCTATACCGCCCATGTGATGCTGATCCGCAATCCTGCGGATGTTTATCTGGCCACCTCTACCGAGGAATATTCCATCAACATTCCCGGTACCCGTATCCATAACCAGATCGAAACCGAAGGCGCGATAGCAGCTATCAATGCCGGCGCATTTAACGATGATGGCACCAGTGGCAGTTATGTAGGAAGTCTCCCCTTGGGCCTTGTGGTTTCTCAGGGTGAGGTTGTATGGGATGACGGCAATTCCTATGAAGGTTTCGTCGGCTTTAATCAGGACAATATTCTGGTTGTTGCCAACTCTATGACCGCCGCCAAAGCAAAGGAACTGAACATCCGGGACGGCTGCTGCTTTGGCCCCGTTCTGATTATGAACGGCGCAGTCAACAACATTGAGTACAGCAGCAACTCCGGCTTCAACCCCCGCACCGCTATTGGCCAGCGAGCTGACGGCTCCATCATTTTTGTCTGCATTGACGGCCGTCAATTTGGCTCTTTGGGCGGCACATACGCCGATTTAATCAACATTATGGTGGAATACGAGGCTGTCAATGCCTGCAATTTGGACGGCGGCTCCTCTTCTGTTATGCTGTACCGCGATACCTACGGAAAATACGGCAGCGACAGAAAACACTGGGACAATGACATTGCTATGATCAACAATTATTCGCTGCTTCAGCAAGACCCCAGAAGAATGCCTACATTCTTTATGGTACGCCCCGCAGAGAGTGAGGAATAACAATGAGTACCGACAATATTTCCGAAACCAAGCTGGAAACAGCACCAGATACCCAACTGGACAACTTCCCTTCTATTGGTGATGCTCAGCTGGATGAGATCATTTCCGATGCTAAGGCAATTTCTATGGATATGCCGGAGTTGGCATCCAGTTCCACAACAACGCTGACCCAGCGCCGGCGGGAACGCGTCAACGAGCGGGAGCAAAAGCTACGCAGAAACGCCCGGCGCTTTTATCGCGCCTATTTCATCGGTGTTGCAGTGGTTCTGTGTGCATTGGTTGTTTTAATGGTTCCCCTGCACAACTGGCTGGTGCGCTTTGAGACCACCCAACCCGACCAATACAGTCAGCACATCTACGAAACCCTTTTCGCCCAACCGGATTGGGCCGCAATCTACGATATGTCCAAAATGGGCGATGACGATTTTTCTGGCCGTGATGCATATGTCCGCTATATGCAGGCTAAAGTCGATGCTGCCACGGACAAAAAGATCACCTATTACGAAACTTCTGCTGGACTGTCCACCGACCACAAATACTTGGTTGCGTTGGACGGCAAGAAGATCGCCACCTTTATTCTCTCCGGCAGTGTCAACCCTAAAACCAACAAGACCGAATGGGAAATGACTGACCTGCAGCTGGTAACTGAACGCAATCAAAACGTCACTGTCCAGCGCCTGCCAGGTCATACTGTGCTGATCAACGGCAAAGAAGCAGGCGACGATTACATCGTACGCAATATTTACACAAAAGCAGAAGACTACCTGCCGGAGGGAGTCCATGGTCTCAGCATTCAGGAGCTGTATATTGACGGTCTGATGGCAAATCCCACTGTTGAAGTGCTGGATACCGACGGCAATCCTGTGCCGACCGTCTTTGATGCTGTAACCAACAGCTACAGCCCGGATATGACCGATTTTCTCACAATGACGGATGCAGAGCGTGAGGTGATTCTGGGCGCTGCAAGGGCCAACGGACTGTTTGCCATTCGTGCCATAGGCACCGGTGATCTGCGCAAATATTTTGACCCTGGCACTCAGATCTATAAGGACATCTGCAACACCCCCACATTTATCCAGTCTTTCGCCTCCTACAGCTTCAAAGAATCCGCAACCAAAATCAGCGATTTCTACCGCTACAACGAAAACATCTTCTCCGCTCGGGTAACGCTGCAGTTGGATATCACCCGGAAAAACGGCACTGTCAAGAGTCTGGATATGAACACCACCTACATCTTCACAAAGAACGCCGCCGGCGTATTTATGGTCAGCAACATCACCAATGTGGATCTACAGGAGCAGACCCAGCAGGTCCGGCTCCGTTTCGATTGCAACGGCACAATCCTTGACACGATGATGGTGGAAGAAACTGCGCAAACCATCAACATCCCCACTCCAGTAACCCCTGACGGACAGACATTCCTGGGCTGGGCCAGCCGCAATGTTGAAAGCGATGGACAGATCACGATGAACATTCTGTTCGTACCCAACGAAGATGGCACTGCGCAAGTTTCCACTGAGCTGAAGCCTATGACGCTGTATGCCGTATTCAACGCAGAGGAGGCGGAACAGTAATGGCTGAAATATTTGCTTGGTTTGCAGTAAACTTTGACCTGCCTGTTCTGGATTGGATCGCAGAAAACCTGCATTGCGCCTTTCTGGACACCGTAATGCCCCTCATCACTGTACTGGGCGATGCCGGCATCTTCTGGATCGCGGTTTCCGTGGTATTCCTGCTGATCCCCAAGCTGCGCAAAGCAGGCCTTAGTATGGGCATTGCACTGCTGATGGGGCTTGTGGTATGCAACCTGACGCTGAAGCCCCTGTGCGCCCGGATCCGCCCCTATGATTTTTACGGCGAGGCGATGCAGCTTCTGGTTGCCACGCCCCACGACTTTTCCTTCCCCTCCGGCCACACCATCGCCTCCTTTGAAGCCGCCACAGCATTGGCCATTCACAATAAAAAGTTGGGCGTTCCTGCACTGATTTTGGCCAGTCTGATCGCATTCTCCCGGCTGTATCTGTATGTACACTACCCCACTGATGTGTTGGTATCCATCGGTCTGGGTATTGCCTTTGCCTTCATTAGTTCCTGGTTGACACAGAAAACAGCAGCCAAAATAAAATTTATTCAGTAAGAAAGGAATCGCTATGGTAAAGCCCGTTTTGCGCATTGTGATCCCCTGCTACAACGAAGAAAAGGTGCTCCCCATTACCGCACCAATGTTCCTGGCCAAGCTCACTTCCCTCTGGGATGCGGGCAAGATCAGCCGCCTGAGCAAGATTCTCTTTGTGGACGACGGCTCCAAGGATAACACCTGGCAGATCATCGAAGATCTTGCCAAGCAGGATCCTCACTATATGGGTATCCGACAGAGCCGCAACCGCGGCCACCAGAATGCTGTGCTTGCCGGTTTGATGGAATCTAAGGATCACTGCGACATCACCATTTCCATCGACTGCGATGGTCAGGATGATATTAACGCTATGGATGAAATGGTAGAGGCCTACCTCTCTGGCTGTGATATCGTCTATGGCGTCCGGAGCCGTCGGGATACCGACACCTTCTTTAAGCGTTTCACTGCCCAAAGCTATTATAAGATCCTGAAATCTATGGGTGTAGATTCCATTTACAACCACGCAGACTACCGCTTGGTATCCAGCCGTGTTCTGCAGGAATTTGCCTCCTTTAAGGAAGTCAATCTGTTCCTGCGGGGTATGTTCCCCTTAGTGGGCTTCAAGAGCACCAGCGTGTATTACGAGCGCCACGAGCGGATCGCTGGCGAAAGCCACTATCCCCTGCGCAAGATGTTGGCGTTGGCATTTGAAGGTATCACCAGCCTCAGCGTAAAGCCCCTGCACATCATTACCACCCTGGGTGGCATTATTGCTGCTCTTAGCTTTATCGGTGTGCTGTGGACACTGATCGTTGCAATGTGCGGCAATGCCGTACCCGGCTGGGCCAGTATGACCTGCATCATCTGCTTCATCGGCGGTGTGCAGCTAACCTGTCTGGGCGTCATCGGCGAATACATCGGCAAGATCTATCTGGAGGTCAAGCAGCGTCCCCGGTATATCATCAGCGAACGCACGGAGGAGCGCTTATGAAAACGATCCGGCTGAAATTTAATCCGCTGCTGCTGTTTTCCTTTCTGACTTCCGCACTATTTCTGCTGGTCTGCTCCAAAAGTTCCCCCCTCTACCCGATGAATGACTGGGTGGATGTGCACTGCTTTTTCACCGTCGGCAAATCCATGCTCCACGGTATCGTTCCCTACGCCGAGCTTTACGAGCAGAAAGGACCGGTGCTGTACTTCCTCTATGCCATCGCTGCACTGATTAGCGACAAAAGCTTCTTCGGAGTATATCTGCTGGAAGTGGTAAGCTTCGGCCTTTTTCTGTATTTTAGTGGAAAGATTGCAGAAATCTATCTGGGAAAGACCAAACTGCTATACGCCATTATTGCCGTTTTGGCCGCAATGATTCCAATTTCCCGAGCCTTTTCCCATGGTGGCGGTGCAGAGGAACTTTGCCTGTTTATGCTGGCATACAGCTTATACAGCGTTCTGCGCGCCCTACACGAAAAGCGAACCCTCACCTTTAAGGAAGGCTTTCTCAACGGCATCTTTGCCGCAGCCGTGTTGTATATCAAGTTCACCATTGTTGGTTTTTATCTTGGTCTTGCGCTGTTTGTGATCATTTGGTATCTAAGCGATCATTTCCAGTGGAAGCCCCTGCTGGACACAGTTGCAAATGTGATCTTCGGCGCACTGGCACTCAGTGTTGTGGTGTTTGGTTATTTCCTAATCCACGGCGCCGCAGATGACTTGATCCGGGTTTATTTCTACAACAACCTCTTCCTCTACCCTCAGGAAACTGACGGAACAAAGTGGGAGCTGATCAAGCAATGTCTGGATAGCACCCTGAAGCTCAACACCTCCTACGGCTGGATGATCTGGCTGGGGCTGCTGCTGTTTGCTATGGAGTTGCGCCAAAACTGGCGGGATCTTGTTATGGCACTGCTTTGCTTTGCAGGATTGGTTGTTGGTACTTACTGGGGTGGCAGAGGCTACACCTACTACGGTCTGATCCTGGCTGCCTTTACGGTCTTCGGTCTGATCGCCATTGGAAAGGCACTGCTGCTTTCCGAAGTCCCCCAGTGGCTGAATCGGCTCATCAGCGCCACCCCCGGATTGGCCGCACTCATCATCGCTCTATTGATCGGCGTACTGCTGAACACCAGCTATGAAAAAAGCGGCAACACATACCTGATGGGCTATGAAAAGGAAGATCTCCCCGCCTACCGCTTTGCAAAAATCATCAACAAGGTAGAAGATGCCAAAATCCTCAACTTCGGTTTTCTGGACGGCGGATTCTATTATGCCGCTGATGTGCTTCCCAACTGTGAGTTCTTCTGCACACTGAATATTAATGCGCCGGATATGTGGAACATACAGCGTGAATGTATCCAGAACGGCGATGTGGATTTTGTCATCACCCGCACATACGCACTAAATCAGTACACCGCCGCAAGCAACTACTCCCTGGTAGATCAGACCACCTTCTATTTCGAGGGTATGGACTTCACCTACTACCTTTATCAGCGGATCAACTGATTTCCGATCCCCGCAGATTTCTCTGCGGGGATTTTTGTCGAAAGTATAGAAAACTTTAAGAAAACTTAAGAATTGTACCTACTGACAAACCCATATAACTGTGCTATATTAGTCGGCGGTAAAGGAGGCTTCTGATTTATGGAGTTTTGGAGCAAAGTATTGCAGCTGTTGGACACACAGATGGAAACACCTGCCTGCTACAGTCTGTTTCACATCATTTTTCTCGCTGTAATGATCCTCACAACGGTCTATATGTGCACATTTCGCAAATACGACTCCGCTGCTCAGGTGCGGAAACTCGTATTAATTGTATCCGCCGTTGTTTTATTATTTGAGGTATATAAACAGGTCAACTATAGCTTTGCATATGACGGCAGCAAGATCACCTTCGATTTCCAGTGGTACGCATTCCCCTTCCAGTTCTGCTCTACGCCTATGTATGTAGGAATTTTGGCAGGTCTTATTAAGCGGGGTAAAGTCCACGATGCGCTGTGTGCATATCTGGCCACTTTTTCAATCTTCGCCGGTCTTTGCGTTATGGTGTACCCCGGTGATGTCTTCATCGGCACAGTCGGCATCAATATCCAAACGATGATCTGCCACGGTGTGATGCTCCCCATTGGCGCATACCTGTTTGCCACCGGTCATGTAAAGCTGGAGCACAAAACGATTCTGAAAGCGCTCTGTGTATTTACTGTGGCCGTTGTGATTGCAGTGACTATGAATGAGGTTGCTCACATCACCGGTCTTCTGGAAAGAGAAACCTTCAATATGTTCTATTTCAGTCCCTACTGCGCCCCTTCTTTGCCGGTATATTCCATTGTTCAGGGCATCGTTCCGTATCCGCTGTCATTGATTATTTACATTGCCGGTTTCACCGCAGCTGCATATCTGGTTCTGCTGGTTTCTATGGGAATCCGCCGTCTGACCGCAGGCGCAAAGAAAGCCCCATCTCTGGTCGCATCTAAATAATTTATAAAAATCGGTATGTCGCTGGACATACCGATTTTTTTATCGCAAAAAGACTTGACATTTTTTGACTACATAGTATAATTGTATACAATAATACACAGCAAAGGAGCAAGACTTATGCTTGAGATTTCCAACAAGACAAATCTGCTGGAACAAAAGTCCTATAAGTATTCCCTGCAGGACATTGCTGAGCCCAATCTGCAGCGGGATATTTATTCTTACGGAACGGTACCCAAGGTTGCGTTCAACCATCGCCGGGTTCCTATGAATATGCCGGAAGAGATCTGGATCACAGACACCTCTTTGCGGGACGGTCAACAGTCTATTGAACCGTATACCGTGGACCAGATCGTTAATATTTATAAGCTGCTGTCTAAGCTTGGCGGACCTTTCGGTATTATCCGTCAGTCCGAGTTCTTTGTCTACAGCAAGAAGGACCGGGAAGCTCTGGAAAAATGTATGGAACTGGACCTGAAGTTCCCGGAGATCACCAGCTGGATCCGCGCCAGCAAGCAGGATTTCCAACTGGTCAAGGATCTGGGTATTAAGGAAACCGGCATTCTGGTCAGCTGCAGCGACTACCACATCTTTAAGAAGATGAAAATGACCCGTCAGCAGGCTCTGGATCATTATCTGGCCGCCGTTAAGGATGCTTTTGACGCCGGAATTATTCCCCGCTGCCATTTGGAAGACATTACCCGCGCCGACTTCTACGGCTTTGTTGTCCCCTTCGTCAATGAGCTTCAGGCACTGTCCCGTCAGGCCGGTATTCCTGTTAAGATCCGCGCCTGCGATACGATGGGCTATGGCGTTCCCTACACAGAAGCTGCTATGCCCCGAAGCGTTGCCGGTATCATTTACGGCCTGCAGCACTATGCAGATGTTCCCAGTGAGTGTCTGGAATGGCACGGTCATAATGACTTCTACAAGGGCGTTGCAAACGCTTCCACAGCCTGGCTTTACGGCGCCTGTGCCGTCAACTGTTCCCTGTTGGGCATCGGCGAACGCACGGGCAACGTGCCTTTGGAGGCTATGGTTTTTGAGTACGCTTCCCTTCGGGGCTCTATGGACGGTATGGATCCCACCGTCATCACGGAGATCGCCGAGTATTTCCGCAAGGATATCGGTTATGACATTCCCGTTATGACCCCCTTTGTAGGCAAAAACTTCAACTCCACCCGTGCCGGCATCCACGCCGACGGTCTTTTGAAGGATGCTGAAATCTACACCATCTTTGACACCGAAAAGCTGCTGAACCGCCCCGCTATGGTCGAAATCAGTAAGACATCCGGTCTTGCCGGCATTGCTTACTGGATCAACCAAACCTATCGCCTGAAGGGTGATCAGGAACTGAAGAAAAATGATCCCCTGGTCGTCTCCCTAAAAGCTTGGGTAGACGAGGAATACGAGGCTGGCCGCGTAACAATGATTTCTTCCGACGAAATGGAAGCAAAGATCGAAGAATACGCCCCCGGCAGATTGAATCAGGAGGTATAATATGGCACAGTTTAAGTCGATTTCTCTGGCTGATCAGGTGTTTGAGAAGCTGGAAGACAATATCATCACCGGCGTATATCCCAGAGGCGAAATTCTAACCGAGTTAAAGCTGGTAGAGCAGCTGGGTGTCAGCCGTACTCCTATCCGGGAAGCCTTGCGGCGCCTGGAGCAGGAGCGACTGATTCAGGATTGCGCCAAGGGCAGCCTGGTTTTGGGTATTACCACCGAAGATCTGGAGGATATTATGAATATCCGCCAACGGATTGAGGGTCTGGCTGCCTACTACGCCACCAAAAATCTGACCCCCGAAAGCGCAGAAAAGTTCAAGCAGATCAGCGATCTTCAGGATTTTTATTACAGCAAGCAGGATATGGACCGACTGCGTGAAATGGACGATGCCTTCCACGAGGCTATCTATGAACTTAGCGGACGCACTGTGATTCGTGATACTCTGCAACCTCTGCACCACAAGACCCAGCGGTATCGCCGCATCTCCATGTCTGCTCCCGGACGTATTGCCGCCACAGTGCAGGAACACAAGGCTATGTGTGATGCTATTCTGTCCGGCAACGCTGAGCTGGCAGCAGAACTGACCGAAAAGCACATTCAAAATGCAAAAACTCATATGTTGGCGGGGTGTAAGTAAGATGGGAAAGACAATTGCACAAAAAATCATCGCTGCCCACCTCATTTCCGGTGATATGACCACCGGCAGTGAAGTGGCACTGCGTATTGACCAGACATTGACCCAAGATGCCACCGGTACGATGGCCTATCTGGAATTTGAAACTATGGGCATTCCCAGAGTAAAAACTGAGTTCAGTATTGCCTATGTGGACCACAACACACTGCAATGCGGTTTTGAAAACGCTGATGACCATCGGTATCTGCAGACTGTAGCCGCCAAGCATGGTGTACATTTCTCCCGTCCCGGTAACGGCATCTGCCATCAGGTGCACTTAGAGCGCTTTGGCAAGCCCGGCAAGACCCTCATCGGCTCTGACAGCCACACGCCCACCGCCGGTGGTCTTGGTATGCTGGCCTTCGGCGCAGGCGGTATGGATGTTGCTGTAGCAATGGGTGGCGGCGCATACTACATCACAATGCCCAAGATGTTTAAGGTCAACCTCACCGGCAAACTGAATCCTTTTGTTACTGCCAAAGATGTAAGCCTTGAAATCCTGCGAATTCTCTCTGTTAAGGGCGGCGTTGGTGCCATTATCGAATGGGGCGGTCCCGGTGTCAAGACCCTGACAGTTCCTGAGCGGGCCACCATTACCAATATGGGCGCGGAACTGGGCGCTACCACCTCTATTTTCCCCTCTGACGAGATCACAGAAGCCTTCTTGAAAGCTCAGGGCCGCGGTGCGGACTTCACTGCTTTGGAAAGCGACGCAGACGCCGAGTATGACCGCATCATCGATATTGACCTGAGCGCTCTGAAGCCCTTGGTCGCCTGCCCCCACAGCCCCGACAATGTGGCTACCGCTGACAGCCTTACCGCTACCAAGGTGGACCAGGTCTGTATTGGCTCCTGTACCAACTCTTCTTTGCAGGATCTGCTAAAAGTTGCCGCAATGCTCAAGGGCAAAACCGTTGCCCCCAGCGTCAGTCTTTCTATCTCCCCCGGCTCCCGGCAGGTACTGACGATGCTTAGTGAATGCGGTGCATTGGCAGACATTCTGGCCAGCGGTGCACGGCTTTTGGAATGTGCCTGTGGTCCCTGCATCGGTATGGGCTTCTCCCCCAATTCTGCCGGTGTGAGTCTGCGTACCTTCAACCGTAATTTCCACGGCAGAAGCGGCACCAAGGACGGTCAGGTCTATCTGGTATCCCCGGAGACCGCTGTTGCCTCCGCACTGACCGGCTACATCACTGACCCCACCACGATGGAACCCTATGCTCCCATCCAGATGCCCGAAACATTCCGGGTGGATGACTCCGCCGTTCTGCCTCCTGCTGAGGACGGCCGTACCGTTGAAGTCCTCCGGGGTCCCAACATCAAGGAATTCCCCAAGGCAAAGCCCTTTGCTGACACGTTGACCGCTACAGCTGTGCTGAAAGTCGGCGATAACATCACCACCGACCACATTATGCCTGCAGGCGCTAAGATCCTGCCCTACCGCTCCAATATTCCTCATCTGTCCCAGTTCTGCTTTGAGGTCTGCGACAAGGAGTTCCCGGAGCGTGCAAAGGCAGCCGGCGACGGCATCATCATCGGCGGCAGCAACTACGGTCAGGGCTCTTCCCGTGAGCACGCAGCCCTCGTTCCTATGTACTTAGGTATCCGCTGCGTGATTGCCAAGAGTTTTGCCCGTATCCACGTGGCAAACCTCATTAATGCAGGTATCCTGCCTCTGACGCTGGAGAATCCCGACGACTACGAAATCCTGCAGCAGGGTGATACTCTGCGACTGAGTGATATCAAGACCGGTATGTCCCAGGGCAAAATCACTGTGATAAACGAGGCTACCGGAAAGGCTGTAACCACACTTTGCAACCTGTCTGATCGGCAGCAGAAAATCCTGCTGTGCGGCGGCTTGCTGAACTACACCAAGGAGGGTGGACAATAATGGATGTAAATCAGGCCTGTGATGCCTTTCGTGTATTGCTTCAGGAGCAGCTGACACGACTGGAGAAAATGAACTGCGAAAAGACCGACTTCACAAAGAAAGAGGTCATCACCATCGGCGTCATTGACGGCGACGGCATCGGCCCCATCATCACCCAGCACGCCTCACGTGTTCTGGAACACCTGCTGGCTGACAAGATCGCAGCAGGCAAGATCGTACTGAAAAAGATCGAAGGTCTGACCCTCCAGAACCGTATAGCCCAGGGCAAGCCCATTCCTGACGACGTTCTGGACGAGATCAAGACTTGCGATGTTCTGCTGAAGGGTCCCACGGAGACCCCTATGGGCGGCACTCTGGAAAGCGCCAATGTTACTATGCGCCGGGAACTGGATCTGTATGCCAACGTCCGCCCTGTCTGCATTCCGGAGAAAAACATTGACTGGATCTTCTACCGGGAAAACACCGAGGGCGAGTATGTTCTGGGCAGTCGTGGCGTAGAGCTTCCGGGTATGGCTGTGGACTTTAAGGTCATCACAGATCTGGGTACCCGCCGCATCGCCCGTGCAGCCTTTGAGTATGCCCGTCAGAACGGCAAGACCCATCTCAGCGTAGTTACCAAGGCCAATATTATGAAAAAGACCGACGGCAAGTTCACCGCCATCTGCCACGAAGTTGCCAAGGACTACCCCGAAATCACTGTAGAAGACTACTACATTGACATTATGACCGCAAATCTTCTTATCGAGAATTTTCGGGAGAAATTCCAGGTGCTGTTGCTCCCCAATCTCTACGGCGACATTCTCACCGATGAGGCTGCGCAGATCCAAGGCGGCGTAGGCACAGCAGGCAGTGCCAACATTGGCGACCGCTATGCTATGTTCGAAGCCATCCACGGATCTGCTCCCCGACTGATCGCAGCCGGTTTGGGAGATTACGCCAACCCCACCAGTATCCTGAAAGCAGCTGCAATGCTACTGCGGCATATTTGCTGCACGGAAGAGGCAGAAAAGCTGGAAGCTGCACTGACTGCCTGCCCAGTTACCGTTACCGGCGACAAGAACGGCGCAACCTGTGCTCAGTTTGCTGACGCTCTGATGCAGATACTTTAAATCAACACAAAGAACCGACTGCAAATGCGGTCGGTTCTTTCATATTTTAATATTCTCTTAAGTCTTCCCAAAGCAAGCCCTCTTTGCTTGAAATGCTTTGTCGAAATTTGTATAATAAGCCCATAAACAACCAACAATTGGAGGGAACACAGTGAGAAATCTATTTATTAAACTGTTTGAGATGTCCCATTTTAATACCGGCATCTCCATTACCCCGTTTTCCATCGCACATATTGTCTACATCGTACTGATTTTTGGCAGCATTATCCTCGGATGGCTCACGCACCGCAACAAATCTGCTGAAGCGAAAACAAAGCTGCTGCGGCTTCTGGCCTATGCTCTGGTTATTTCCTATGTCTCCGACTTCTTCTTTCACGAATTTGTCTATGGCGGTTTGAACTCCGATAAACTCCCATTCCATATCTGCACCGTCCTTTGCCCCTTGGTATGCTTTGCACAGTTTAACCGCAATGGTTATAAATTCAAAGAACCGATAGCAATTCTCGCCATTCTCGGCCCGATGATGTATCTGTGCTACCCTGCCAGCGTTGGCACAGGCGAGCCCTGGTGCTATCAGGCCCTGCAAACAATGTTCTTTCACGGCATTTTGATGGCTTGGGGCATTTTGAACATCGCTCTGGGTGAGGTAAAGCCGGATATCCGCAGATGTTGGGAAAGCGGCGTGGTGCTGGTAGGCATCACCCTCTGGGCAAAGCTGGGCAACAATCTGTTTACCGATCGCAACTGGTTCTTCCTGGAAGAAGATGCCCTTTACATCGGACTGGTAGCCAACGGTATCATCCCCAAATGGTCGCTGATGCTCATCAATCCCATCATATTCTTTATCGCTGTGCTGGCAGTCTATGGCATATGCTACGCCGCCTGCGCTGCTACAAAGAAGAAATCATTTGCTGTATAACAAAACCCCCGGTTGCTTTGACAACCGGGGGGTCTTCTTTGCGCGTTAAATACGGGAAAGGCTGCGGGCACAGGTTTCGCACACGTGTTTATCCTTAAACACAGCCAACGCCTTGGCGCTGTTGCAGAACACGCAGGAGGTCTGATGTTTTCTAAGAATGATACGCTCGTTCTCAGTGTAGATCTCCAGCTCGTCGCGTTCAGCAATATCCAGCACTCTGCGCAGCTCGATGGGCAAAACGATTCTGCCCAGTTCATCAACTTTACGAATAATTCCTGTGGATTTCATATAAGGTCCATCCCTTCACATAGTATGGAAATTTTTAACGAGTTATCATCATTATAATAGGTTGAGTGTACTCTGTCAAATATTTTTTTATTATTTTGTCGAATTCTGTTATAGATTTATACGAATACGCTATTCTTTGCCTCATATTATTGTTGCAAAGGGGGCTTGGACATGGTAATGAGTTGTGTATGGACCGGAATATTGGCCGTTTCCGTCATTTGTTCAATAGCCCTTGGTAGGGGCGCGCAACTGGGCGCTGCGGTTTTAAGTGGTGCCCAAGGCGGCATCACATTGGCCATTTCCATTGCTGGTTCGATCTGTCTATGGTCGGGGGTTGGCAAGCTAATGGAACACGCAAATATTACGCAGGCGCTTTCAAAACTGATGCGGCCGTTGCTGATCCGGATCTTCCCCTCCTCCAGGCAGGATAATATTCTCTGCCAAAAGCTCAGCGCCAATATCAGCGCCAATATTCTGGGATTGGGGAACGCCGCCACCCCTATGGGCGTTCAGGCCGCAAAACGGCTCGCTGATCCTCAGCAGCCCGGCCTTGCAACAGATGAGCTGTGTCGGCTCATCGTACTGAACACGGCATCTATACAGCTGATTCCCGGCAATGTAGCCGCTATCAGGGCCAGCCTGGGTGCAGGAGCGCCATTCGATATTCTCCCGGCAGTCTGGGTCACCAGCATCTGTTCGGTCTGCTTGGGGCTAACAGCGGCGTTTACGATAGGAAAGGTGTGGCGCAATGCTTGATTACCTTGTTCCTCTACTGTTACTGACTGCATCGGTGCTTGCTCTTCGACGAAAAGAAAATACATACGATCTTCTTCTCAGCGGTGCAGCCGACGGTTTAAGGCTGTTGTTATCCATCACCCCGGCGCTGATTTTCCTTCTGACTGCTGTATCTATGCTCCGCGCATCGGGTGCTGTGGAGCTTATCAGCTCATTTTTAGCGCCGGTCTTTGGATTCTTTGGCATCCCGCCGGAAACCGCCATTTTGGTCTTTGTGCGGCCTCTCAGCGGCAGTGCCGCATTAGCTGTAGGTGCAGATCTAATGGCGCAGTACGGCCCGGATTCGGTCATCGGTAGAACGGCCGCCATTATGCTGGGCTCAACGGAAACTACCTTCTATACCATCAGCGTATATTTCGGCGCAGCCGGCATCAAAAAGACCCGGTATACTATTCCTGCCGCATTGCTGGCCGACCTCACCGGCTTCCTGGTGGCATCACTGACGGTAAAGTTATTCTTCTAAACAAAAAGGACATCCTTTCGGATGTCCTTTTTCTTTGGAGGTACCGCCCAGATTTGAACTGGGGAATGAGAGTTTTGCAGACTCTTGCCTTAGCACTTGGCCACGGTACCATATGAAATAAGGAACGCAGAGCGTTCCTTATCTGTTTTGGAGCGGGTGACGAGGCTCGAACTCGCTACCTCCACCTTGGCAAGGTGGCGCTCTACCGGATGAGCTACACCCGCATCTGGTGCCTCCGGTCGGAATCGAACCAACGACACGTGGATTTTCAGTCCACTGCTCTACCTACTGAGCTACAGAGGCATATTGAGCAGAGCATTAAGCTCTGCTCAGATGCTTTATTGGCGACCCGGAACGGACTCGAACCGTCGACCTCCAGCGTGACAGGCTGGCGTGCTAACCGACTGCACCACCGGGCCAAATAATGGTGGGAACAACAGGGCTCGAACCTGTGACCCCATGCTTGTAAGGCATGTGCTCTCCCAGCTGAGCTATGCTCCCTTACCAGTCCTTGAGGTGTTTGCACATCTCAGCGACGGGTATCATTATACCCACTGAACG
>JAZQTN010000029.1:0-12943 GCA_045630825.1 Faecousia sp.
CCCACCCAATTTCAACGATAAAAAAATATCGAATTTTACAATTCTGATACTTTACAACCTGTATTTGGTAGTGTATAATGATATTCGTACGGGGTTGTGAAATCCCGATCTATCTGTCTACCATACTGCGAAAAGCAGTAAGATTTGAATGGAGGAAATTTATCATGTCTGTTAAAGTTGCTATTAACGGTTTCGGTCGTATCGGCCGTCTGGCTTTCCGTCAGATGTTCGGTGCTGAGGGCTTCGAGGTTGTCGCTATCAATGACCTGACCTCTCCCGCCATGCTGGCTCACCTGCTGAAGTACGACTCCACTCAGGGCGCCTACGCTGCTCCCTTCGGCACTCACACTGTCGAGGCTGGCGAGGACAACATTGTTGTCGACGGCAAGAAGATCACCATCTACGCAAAGGCTAACGCTGCCGAGCTGCCCTGGGGCGAGCTGGGTGTTGACGTCGTTCTGGAGTGCACCGGTTTCTACACTTCCAAGGCTAAGGCACAGGCTCACATCGACGCAGGTGCTAAGAAGGTCGTTATCTCTGCTCCCGCAGGCAACGATCTGCCCACCATCGTTTACAACGTCAACCACAACACCCTGACCAAGGAAGACAACATCATCTCCGCTGCTTCCTGCACCACCAACTGCCTGGCTCCCATGGCTAAGGCTCTGAACGACCTGGCTCCCGTTGAGGCAGGCATTATGTGCACCATCCACGCTTACACCGGCGACCAGATGATCCTGGACGGTCCCCAGAGAAAGGGCGACCTGCGCCGCTCCCGCGCTGGTGCTATCAACATCGTTCCCAACTCCACCGGTGCTGCTAAGGCTATCGGCCTGGTTATCCCCGAGCTGAACGGCAAGCTGATCGGCGCTGCTCAGAGAATCCCCACTCCCACCGGCTCCACCACCATGCTGAACGCTGTTGTTGCTAAGGAAGTTACCGTTGACGAGATCAACGCTGCTATGAAGGCTGCTACCACCGAGTCTTACGGCTACACCGAGGACGAGATCGTTTCTTCCGACATCATCGGCATGACCTTCGGTTCTCTGTTCGATGCTACCCAGACCATGGTCAACAAGCTGCCCGACGGCAAGACCCAGGTTCAGGTTGTTTCCTGGTACGACAACGAGAACTCCTACGTTTCTCAGATGGTCCGCACCATCAAGCACTTCTCCACTCTGCTGTAATTTATAGTAGAACATATCGATCTCCCGGACTTTTGTCCGGGAGATTTTTATTTTGCGTATTGACAAAACTGTAATAGTACACTATACTAACTGTACTAGTACAGTTTGGTTTTACGGGAGGGATGCATATGATTCTTTTGGATTATCGCGATGCCAGACCCATTTATGCCCAGATTTGCGACGGTTTCCGGGAGCAGATCTGCGCCGGAATTTTAAGACCGGGGGATAAACTGCCCTCCGTCCGGGAGTTGGCGACACAGCTGACCATCAACCCCAACACCATCCAGCGGGCCTATCGGGAACTGGAATTGCAGGGCTGGGTGGAATCGGCGGCGGGCAAAGGCAGCTTTGTCCGGGGCGTGCCCCAGAGCACCGAAAATGAAGCCCTTTTGAAAGAATTCGATAAACTCGTGGCCCGGCTGCTTACAGCCGGCGTAGAGCGGGATACCCTGCTCCGGCACCTTGGCAAAGGAGGAAACGACAATGCTTGAAATGAAGAATGTAACCAAAACCTTCGGCACATTCAAAGCTTTGGATGATCTGTCGATGACTGTGCCCAAGGGCACTGTCTATGGTCTGGTTGGCCCCAACGGCGCAGGCAAGAGTACAGCGATCCGGGTGCTGACCGGTATTTACCGCCAGGACAGCGGCGAGATCACGATGGAGGGACAGACTATTTACGAAAATCCGGAGAAAAAGGCCCGGATCGGACTTGTCCCCGACGATGTCTTTTATTTCCCTGCGGCGACACTGGAGGAAATGCGGAAATATTACGCCGGCATTTATCCCAATTTCGACAACGATCTGTTTGAACGGCTTTGCGAAGTTTTCAAACTGCCCAGGAAAAGTCCCATTCGCCGGTTTTCCAAGGGTATGCAAAAGCAGGCGGCGTTTCATCTGACCCTCTGCACCCGGCCGGATGTGCTGGTGCTGGATGAGCCGGTGGATGGTCTTGATCCGGTGATGCGCCGGCAGGTCTGGAATCTCATTTTGTCGGATGTTGCCCAGCGGGAAACCACGGTGCTGATCTCCTCCCACAACCTGCGGGAGCTGGAGGATATCTGTGATCACGTGGGCATTATGGATCACGGAAAAATGCTGCTGGAGCGCAGCCTTGCGGATATGCAGGGCGCGATTCACAAGCTGCAGTTGGTGGGGGATACGCCTCACGATCTGGAGGTGCTCCATGAAAGTCAGTCCGGTCGGCTGCGGACCTTGATTGTCCGGGGTAGCGCCCAGGAGATCGAGGAAAAAATGGCCCGGACGGACTGCCCCTATTTTGATGTTTTGCCGCTTTCGCTGGAAGAGATCTTCATCTACGAGCTGGGAGGTGTGAACTATGAAGTTAAGAACATTGTCCTGTAACAAGACTCTGCTTCGGAAGGATATCTTCCGGTTTGCGCCGCTGTGGGCGATCTATCTTATCGGCGGTCTTTTGGTGATGCTGACCACACTGTCCGATACCGAGGGGGCACAGGTGGCCTATGAACTTAGCGCGACGATGGGCCCCTTTGCGGTGATCAATATGCTCTATGCCGTGCTGACAGCACAGATGCTGTTTGGCGATCTGTATAACAGCCGGCTGTGCAATGCGCTTCACGCCTTGCCGATGCGGCGAGAGACCTGGCTGTGCACCCACATTGTTGCGGGTTTGCTCTACAGCGTTGTGCCGCATCTGGTTGCAGCTATCTTCTTTATGCCGATGCTGGGACAGTACGCCTGGGTAGCGCTGGCTTGGGTGGCAGTAATGCTGATGGAGTACCTGTTCTTCTTCGGCGTGGCGGTGCTGTGCGTATTCTGCACCGGCAGTCGGTTTGCGATGGCAGCGGTATATGCGATTGTAAACTTCTTCTCCATCATCGTCTATTGGTTTGTAACGGTTATTTACCAGCCTCTGCTGTATGGCGTATCGGTTAGCGAGGATCCCTTTGCTTTGACCTGCCCGGTTATGAATATGGCGGGCAATACGCAGCTTTTGCGGTTTGAATGGGTTTATCCGGCAGACAAATTGACTTCTTCGTCTTCTATACTGGTCTACCCGGAGCAGTCCTCCAGATGGGTATATTTGGGCCCGGGTGAGGGCTGGGGATATCTGGGCATCTGCGCCGGTATCGGCGTGGCGCTGATGGTCTTGGCGCTGCTGCTGTATCGCCGCCGGAAGCTGGAATGTGCCGGCGAATTTGTGGCGGTTGAAAAGCTGAAGCCGGTGTTTGCGGTGATTTTCACCCTTTGTGCCGGCGGCACAGTTGCTGCATTCGGACAAAGCACAGGGTTGGCTGAGGGATATCTGACCTTCTTTGTAGTGGGATTGGTTATCGGCTGGTTTGGTGGGCAGATGCTGCTGCACCGGACCGTAAGAGTATTTCAGGGCAAGTCCTTTGCGCACCTTGCCATTCTGGGACTGGCGCTGGCGCTGAGTGTAGGCTTGACTGCCTGGGATCCGGTGGGCATTACCCGCTATATCCCGGACCAGGATAATATCCAGACGGTGGAGATGACGCAGGGTATGTTCTGGGACCATTCTAACAGCGAGTTTAGCGCCGATGACCCGGAAACTGTGGAACAGATCCGGAAGATCCACCAGCAGATCCTGTCCGAGCGGGATCGGTTTTCCAGCAGCTTGCGTTACTACAGCATTCGTTATACGCTGAAAAGCGGACGGCAGGTAGAACGGACCTACAAGGTTTATGTGGGCGCGGAGGCTTGGGATCAGATTAAGGCGCTCTATAGCAGGCCGGAGGTAATTCTGGGCGATGACGATTGGGTAGAGTGGTACAATTCTGTAAGAGCGGTGCACTTTAGAGGATATGAAGTCGAAAAGTACGCAATGAAATACAATGAGGTTCACAAGCCAGCGGAAACCCAACTTTCTGCCCACACAATGGAAACCGAGTTGCTGATGGCTATTTGGGCTGACGGCAATGCGGGGCATCTGCAGAGCTCCCAGTTTGCAGAAAAAGACTTTGACTGCGTGGTGAGCATAGAGCGCACACTGGATGATGGCTCTTGGGAGTGGAAAGATTACTATATCCCGCTGAAGGCGGAGCGCTGCCAGCAGTGGCTCAAGAAGTACGCAGAAGTTTTGAAAGTGATGGAAACATAATAAAGAATCGGGCGTGGCCAATGGCCACGCCCGGGTTTTTATACGTTCGTTTTGGTGCGCTTGCTCAGGCGGAGTACTTTGCGTTCGTCCTTTGTGTGGAAGAGTCGCTCCAGCTCAGGAACCAGAATGAGGCAGATAAGCGCTGCGGTAAAACCGCCGTTATACAGGCAGAAGCCGCCGTGGAGGGTGGGTACGCTGGTTACCAGCAGATAGTGCATCACGGATGCAATGAAACCGTAGCGCCAGCCGTACTTGTCGGTAATGGGGCTTAAACCGTTGGCGTAGCACAGACCTACACAAATGGCCTGAGCGTTGAGCTTAAAGGCGAAGTTGCCGCCCAGCAATGGCGCGAGCCAGCCAATCACCAGAGAGGCCACGGCATAGCCGCCCATAATGGGCAGGATGTTGCCGGGGTGAGAGCCGGAATTGCAGGTGGCCAGCATACAGAATACGATACCGAAAGTGATGCCGTTAAAGGTGGCGCCGATCAGATTGTAGTAGCCCAGAATGAACAGACCGAACACGCCTACATTCATCAGGAACACGGCATTACCGTAGGTGGCGGAGAAATTGCTGACCGGCTCAGGTCCGTGCAGCAGCTGCCAGTAATCCTTGGGCTTGCAGCCCAGACAGAAGGCCAGAATGATGCACAGACCAAACAGACTCAGGCCGAAAATGTTGGCAACGGACTGAGATGCGACCTGCATCGTGGCGGCATCCACATCGGAAAGCGCCATTGGCAGGGAGATACCCATGGTCTTAAACAGGGTAGCATTGAGGAAAAAGGCAGTCATTCCCACGGGCAGGGCAGCGGAGTACAGGTCAAAGCCCTTATGCACCTTGGGGGAGTGGGTAAGACCTGCCGGCAGGAAAAAGCCGATGATGAAGCCAATCAACAGTGCCAGACCCAGACCCGGCCAGTTGAAGCCGATGACCTCGGCGTGGGGATAGCGGATCAGAAGATCTGTGATCAGCGGGGCGATACCGGTGGAGAAGAGCATTGCGTTGACATTCGCGCCGAATTTTTCCCGTTTCACCAGACAGTACAGCATCACGCCGAAAATGCTGGGCCAGATGTTGAGAATGTTGATGCCCCAGGAGCCGAAGCCTACAGTGAGGATCACAGCCAGGGTAGAGGCGCTGTTGGGCGTTCCTTTGAAAATCACAAACAGCAGCAGGCAAATGACGCCTACCAGACCCATATTCAGGAAAGTGGCGGCGTAACCGCCCATGGCAAAATAGTTGGCAGATATTTTGCTGGGTTGGCTGAGAATCTTCCACAGACCGGAAAGCATATTGGCCCGGTCGGGCATACAGGGGGCAGCGATGAGAAAGGCCAGGGCATAAAATGCGAAAAACAGTTTCAGGAAATTGCCCTCGGACAGGTTTTTGATCTTTTTCATATATGCACCTCGTTTAGCAAAAATGGGCAATCCGTTCCCTTGCGAAATCGGATTGCCCAGACGGTCGGCATCAAGCTCTCACACTCCACCGCAGTAGTCTGCGTTTATCCGTCAGTTATGTGAGAACACAATTATTATATAACAAAACAAAAAAATGTCAATCCACGCAGAAAGTTTTGGCGGAACTTGCCGTTGCGTGTTGGCGTAAAATATGTTAAAATCAGGAAAAAAGAGAAAAGAGGGATGCTATGGCGTGGCTTGACAAGATCCACAAACCGGAGCGGTACGCCAAAACCTTTTTTGTATGGGGCTTTTTTGGCATTATTATGGGCGGCCTTGGCGGATTGATTGGTGCCGGCTTTCATTATGCCCTCCATAGTGTTACGCAACTGCGGGAGCAGTACAACTGGCTGATTTTCCTGTTGCCGCTGGGTGGCTTGCTTACCGTAGCAATTTATCGACTACTGGGCCTTCGCAGCAACCGGGGTACCAATGAGATCATCGATGCAGTGTTGGACAATAACGAGGTAAAACCCGCAATAGCACCTGCGGTTTTCCTCTCTACAGGCATCACCCATCTGCTTGGCGGTTCTGCCGGTCGGGAAGGTGCGGCGTTGCAGATGGGCGGATCCGTCGCTTCTTTATTGGGCAAATTCTTTCACCTGCGGGTTTACGACAAGAAAATTCTTGTTATGTGCGGTATGAGCGCCGTGTTTGCCGGCCTTTTCGGTATGCCTTTGACAGCAACGCTGTTTTGTATGGAATTTGAATCCGTAGGCACGCTGTTTTCCCCTGCTTTGCTGCCTTGCTTCCTGGCGGCGTTTACGGCGGCTTCGGTTTCCGGTGCATTGGGCGTCCAGGCAGAAACGGCGAAAATTGCGTTGGTGTCCCTTTCCTGGGACTGCCTGTGGAGATTCGCAGTCCTGGCGGTATTGGTTGCTATGCTGGGTATTGCTATGTGCTTTTTCTTCCACAAAGCCGAGGATCTTGCCCATCGTGGTGTGAAAAACCCCTGGCTGCGAATTGTAGCAGGCGGTTTGCTGGTGATGGGATTGACCTTGTTGGTGGGCGACCAACGCTACAACGGCGCAGGTATGGATATGGCGCTGAGCGCTGTAGCCGGTAAGGCGGATTGGTATGACTTTGCCCTAAAAATGCTCTTTACAGCCATCACGCTGGCGGCAGGATTCAAGGGCGGCGAGATCGTGCCAACATTCTGCATCGGCGCCACCTTCGGTTGCATTGCAGGCTCTCTTCTGGGGCTTGAGCCCGGAGTTGCGGCAGCAATGAGTTTGGTTGGCCTGTTTTGCTGCGCCACCAATTCTCCCTTTGCTTCCATCGTCCTCAGCGTGGAGATGTTTGGAAGCCAGAACATCAGCTTATTTGCGCTGGTGTGCGTGATCTGCTTCGTGCTGTCCGGCAACAGCGGACTGTATTCCAGCCAGATCATTCAATTCCACAAGGCAACCGAAATTATGGATGCCCGGGAACCGGCAGTAAAATAAAGAAAAGAGCCGTGGCAATCGCCACGGCTCTTTTCTTTTTGTTTTATTCCTGTTCGGCGGGGGCGTTGCGCTTTCTGGCACTGGTGCGGCCCTCGGGCTTGATCTCGCCAACGGACAGCAGGGAGCGCTTGGTCAGCGTAGGACCAACCAGCTCGTAGATCAGAACAGCAAACAGCACAACATTCCGGGTCAGTTCGCCACCGGGCAGGGTAGCGGCAGTGATTGCCATACCCAGCGCAACACCGGCCTGCGGCAGCAGGGTGATGCCCAGATTGTTGGTGATGGGCTTGCTCTGGTGGGACAGACGGCAGCTGAGGTTAGCACCGTAGTATTTGCCTGCGCTCCGGGCGATAATATAGATCACACCAACCAACAGAGTTACGGGCTGGATCAGCACATTCAGGTCCAGCTCTGCGCCGGAAATGACGAAGAACAGGATGTTCAGCGGCATTACCCAGCTGTCTACACGGTCCATCAGTTCTTCAGAAGTGGAGCAGATGTTGCAGAAGATGGTACCGGTCATCATACAAACCAGCAGCAGAGAGAAGCCGCAATGTACCGGACCGATATTGAACTTCAGCATAGAAAGACCGACGCTCAACAGCACAAAAGCAACGGAGATGGTCAGACGCTTGGATCTGGAATGGAAGAACTGTTCGATAAAGTTCAGCAGCCAGCCGGTGACAGCACCCAGGCCCAGGGAAAGAACAATCTCCAGAATGGGCTCAACCACAACTCCCAGAATACTTGCCTGACCCTGGGACAGAGCGGTAGCAATACCGAAAGAAACGGAGAACAGAACCAGACCCACAGCATCGTCAATGGCAACAACCAGCATCAGAAGCCGGGTCAGCGGGCCGTCAGCTTTGTACTGACGGACAACCATCAAAGTGGCAGCGGGAGCGGTAGCAGAGGCGATGGCGCCCAGCACAATGGCGCAGGGGAGGCTGATCACATTGGGGAAGCACAGGTGCAGACCGATCAACACCAGATCCACCAGCGCGGTGGTGATGACTGCCTGCAGAATGCCGATGGTAATGGCAGCTTTACCCATAGATTTCAGCTGACCCAGGCGGAACTCATTGCCGATGGTAAAGGCGATGAAGCCCAGTGCAGTCTGTGTAACGATGGACAGCCCGCCAACCTGCTCCAGAGAATTGAAGCCCAGGCCGGGCAGTTTCAGTGCGCCGATGCAGAAGGGACCCAGCAGCAGTCCGGCTACCAGATAAGCGGTAACTGCAGGAAGATGCAATTTTTTGGTAAGTCTCGACAGCATCAGGCCGCCGATCAGCGCTACAGCCAGACAAATCAGACTAGTGTTCATATATGTAACCCTCTTTTATCAAAATTGGTCGGAAGGGGGTGTCAAAAGGCAACCTCTTTTCGATCTTGCAAACGCTTGCAGTATATCACTTTACACAAATTAAGTCAATAGTTTTTGGTGAAAAGGCAAAGAAAATGGGCTGCAAAGCAGCCCATTTGGTATTTTATCAGATCTTTTCTGCTGCTTCCACCACGTGCTTCATCAGCACGGAAGTGGTAACGGCGCCGACACCACCGGGAACGGGGGTGATGGCCTCCACAATGGGCTCAACCTCGTCGAACACGGCATCACCGGACATACCGCCAACACCTTTGGAGGTGATCTTCTCAGCGTCCCAGTTCATAGACACATCAATGACCACCTGACCGGGGCGGACATAATCCTTGGTCAGGCTCTTCAGCACGCCGGCAGCGGAGATGATGATGTCGGCGTTGCGGCAGGTTTCAGCTACATTCACCGTCCGGGTGTGGCACACGGTAACGGTGGCGTTCTTGCGCATCAGCATCATTGCGGCAGGCTTGCCAACAACCAGGCTGCGGCCAATGACCACGGCCTTTTTGCCGGTGCAGTCAATGCCGTAGTGGTCCAGAATTTCCATACAGGCGGCGGGGGTGCAGGGAGCATAGCCCAGATCCTTGCGATCCTCAAACACGCCGGCGTTGGACAGATGGGTCATACAGTCCACATCCTTCTTGGGGTCCAGACGGTTGCAGATCTCGTTCTGATCCTCTTTCAGGTGCTTGGGCAGAGGACGGAACATCAGCACGCCGTGGATGCCGGTATCAGCATTCAGTTGGTCGATGACCGCCAGAACCTGATCTTTGGTGGCATCTTCCGGCAGTTCAAACTTCTTGATCTCCACACCAACCTGCTCGGCCTTGGTGGTTGCGCCCTTTTCATAAGAAAGGTCGCTGGGGTTGGCACCAACACGGAGGATGCCCAGGGTGGGAATCACGCCCTTTTCCCGCAGAGCGGTGGTGCGTGCCAGCAGATCGGCAACGATCGCTTCGTTTACTTCTTTGCCCAGTAATCTTTTTGCCATTTGTGTATCCTCCTATGTGATCAAACGCCGAAACTGGCTTTGACAGAATTGAAGATCTCGTCTGCGATGGCGCAGTAGGTGTCCATCATATTCAGCGCCTTGGCGTTCAGCTCCTCAGCAACTGCCCGGTTTTTCAGGGTCTTGGTATTGATAAAAACATTCAAAGAAGCGGCCTGAAGGGCGGCTTTGCAGCACACAGCGCCGCAGCCGGCATCGGAGACCGCCAGACGGCTGCCTTTTTCGGCAAACACGCGGATGCAGTCGATGGCCTCGCAGCAAAGCTCCATGATCCGCATCGGGGTCTTGCAGGCAATAACGGTGGCTTCCTCCATCACGGATTCCCGGATGGGGTCATCTTTGGGGATGCCGTAAGCTTTGGCAAGGGGCAGGAAATTGACTTCATCGGCTTCCACCTGATTAAGCAGTTCCGTCTGCAGGACGTCGCATTTTGCTTTCAGGGCGATGATCTCGGCCTCCACATCAGCATACTTTTTCTTGCCGACAGTCAGAGAGCCTACCATATTGCCCAGAGCTGTGCCGATTGCGCCAACCAGTGCGGCAGCGCCGCCACCACCGGGTGCGGGAGCATCGGATGCCAGAACCTCCACAAATTTGCGGCAGGTTTCCATTGTCATATCCATAGTGCGTTTTCCTTTCAGCTTACAACTATTAATAATGCTCCAAAAGCAGAGGCGTTTTTTCGCCTCTGCTTAGGGGTGCGATTAATCACTTAGAACAGACCGCTAACCTTACCGGTTTCGGTGTCCACATCGACACGGCGGTATGCGGGGTCAGCTGCAGTACCGGGCATCATAGAGATCGTGCCGGCCATGGGGCACAGGAACTTGGCGCCGCCGTACTCCAGAATGTCGCGAATGGTCAGCTTCCAGCCGGTGGGAACGCCCTTCTTGGTGGGATCGTCGGACAGGGACAGGTGAGTCTTAACCATCATAGTGCAGTAGTCAGCGTACTTGGGATCGGTTTCGAAGCGCTGTGCCTTCTCGGTAGCCAGAGGCAGCCAGACAACACCGTCAGCGCCGTAGACTTCCTTGGCGATCAGCTCAACGCGCTGACGCAGGGGCATATCCAGATCGTACAGGAACTTGACATCCACGGGGTCTTCACAAGCTTCCACGACTACACGGGCCAGCTCAGCAGCGCCTTCGCCGCCGTAACGCCAGTGGTTGGATTCTGCGCAGCGGATGCCGCGCTCAGCACACATCTTCTTCAGCAGAGCCACTTCTGCATCGGTATCGGTGTAGAAACGGTTAATGCAGACAACAGGGTTGATGCCGGACTTCTTGATGGTGTTGACGTGGTGGAACAGGTTGCAGGTACCCTTCTCCAGCAGTTCCAGATTCTCCTCGGTGTATTCCTTGGGCAGGGGTGCGCCGGGGGTAACCTTGGGGCCGCCGCCGTGCATCTTCAGGGAGCGAACGGTAGCAACCAGAACGGAAACATTGGGGGTCAGACCGGACAGACGGGTCTTGACGTTCCAGAACTTCTCAAAGCCGATGTCAGCGGCGAAGCCGGACTCGGTAACGTGGTAGTCAAACAGCTTCAGCGCCAGACGGTCTGCAATAACAGAGGACTGGCCGATAGCGATGTTTGCGAAAGGACCGGCGTGGATCAGCACGGGCTGATGCTCGACGGAGTAGCACATAGTGGGGTTGATGGCGTTACGCATCCAGGCGGTCATGGCACCGGCAACATCCAGATCCTCACAGGTTACGGGCTCGCCGGACTTGGAGTAAGCAACAACGATCTTGCCGATGCGCTCACGCAGATCCTTCAGATCCTTGGCAACGGCCAGGATAGCCATCAGCTCGGAGCCCACAGCGATGCCGAACTTGCTTTCCATCATAAAGCCGTCCAGACGGCCGCCGATACCGATGATGATGTTACGCAGGCTCTGTGCGCAGAAGTCGATGATCCAGCCCATCTCCACACGCTTGGGGTCGATGTCCAGACGCTTCAGGCCCTTCTTGGCCAGCCACTCGTCGGTGTTGTTGCGCTCGTGCTGCATACGGGCGGTCAGCGCAACCATTGCCAGGTTGTGGGCGTTCATAATATCGTTGATATCGCCGGTCAGACCCAGGGAGAACTCGGTCATAGGCATCAAAAGAGCGTTGCCGCCGCCGGCGGCAGTACCCTTAACATTCAGAGGGGGGCCGCCGGAGGGCTGACGCAGAGCGCCGCCGGCGTTCTTGCCGATGTAGCCCAGACCCTCGATCAGGCCCAGAGAAACAGTGGACTTGCCTTCGCCGAAGGGGGTGGGAGTAACGGCGGTAACTTCAATGAACTTGCCGTCGGGCTTGTCCTTCAGGCGGTTCATAACCTTAATAAAGTCGATCTTGGGAGTCTTACCGTAGGGGATAATCTCTTCGGGCAGCAGACCCAGCTTCTCCCGGAAGAAATCTACGGGGGGCAGAGTCTTTTCTGCTTCCTCAGCGATCTGCCAGTCTTTGTAAACGGTGGGGTCAAGCTTCACAATGCCCTTCTCGTCTACATACTTGCCGTCAACAAAATTGATTGCCATAGTGTTGTCCTCCTTAAAGATTGCCCGGCATTGAACACCGGGGAATATTATTATTCGGTACGGGACTTCCTAACAGTATCAGTTTATCACCCGCCGAGGGATAAGTCAACCGAAGAAGCCCTCCGATAGCTTATACAATAGTGATAATTGCGTTTTCCCGGATCAGGCCCAGCACCTTGGTGGTGAGCACGCTCTGCATTACGGCGTCCTCCAGCTGCTGGTCATAGCAGTCCCGCAGCTGCTCCATCGTCAGGCCGTTCTGGCGGCAGATGGCTTCCAGCATCCGGGTGATCTCTTCCTGCGTGGGCACCAGCTTTTCCAGCTCCACGATCTTGGCAATGGCTGCCTTGTTGCGAAGCTGCTGCAGGGCGGTTGCCCGACCCTCTTCCCGGATGGCCTTCTCGTCGGTGTTCATAAACTGGCAGTACATTTCAAGGGAAAGGCCCTGCCGTGCCAGCTGGGCACGCATTGTCTGCAGCTGCTGATCCAGCTCAGCTTCGACAGCGGCCTCGTCGGGGGTGTAGTCCAGGGTATCGGCGGCCTGCCGCAGCAGCTGATCCTGCAGTTCCATCTCGCCCTGCTCATCCGCATAGGCCTGAAGGCTCTCCTTCAGCTTCTGCCGCATCTCGTCCAGGGTCTCACAGCCGCCCACTTCCTTGGCGAAGATATCGTCCAGCTGGTAGGGGGTCTTGACCCGGATCTGGCGGATGGTGCAGCGGAACTCGGCAGGCTTGGCGGCCAGGTTCTGTGGATGGTACTGTTTGGGGAAAGTAACATGAACGGTAACGGGCTCGCCCACAACCTTGTCCACCAACTGCTCTTCGAAGCCGGGGATAAAGG